>NZ_CP023737.1:1200000-1800000 GCF_002752655.1 Methylosinus trichosporium OB3b
CCAGACGTTGATGCGCGGAAAGCTGTCCAATTGGAGGGCGATGACCTCGCGCAGATAGCGCCAGACGTCCGGGTCGCGAAAAAACTCCGATGTCGGAACCGACATTCCATTGATAATCGTCCGCGCGACGCCCTCGTCCGACAACAGGGAGGCGAGAAGATCGAGCGGGCGCGCGACGCCCTGCGTCTCGCACAGGCGGGTCAGACGCCGCTTGACGCCCGACTGCGCGTAGCCGGTGAAATCATATCCCCAGCGCTGCTCCAGCGCCGTCAGAACCAGCGCCAATTCGACGTCCTCGATCGCGCCACGGCTCGCGAGCGTCAGCGTCAGATCAGCCATTGGTCCATGGCGGTCAATAGGCGATCGAGATCGATCGGCTTGGAGAGATAGGCCGTGGCGCCCGAGCGAATGCACTGTTCCGCGTCGCCGGGCATCGCCTTGGCGGTGACGGCGACGATGGGCACGCGGGCGAAAAGAGAACGCATGCGCCGTATCAGCTCATAGCCATCCATATCCGGCATCATGATATCCGTCAGCACGATATCGAAGACGGCTCCATCGGTCAGCATCGCCAGCGCCTTGGCGCCGTCGGCGGCGACCTCGACATCGAAGCCGTTGGCGCGCAGCCCTTTGGACAAGGCCAGAAGATTTCGCGGATCGTCATCGACGACCAGCACGCGGCGACCGCGCGAGGATGTTGGAGCGTCCATGACGACGAGATCGCCGTTCGGCTCCTCGATGGCCTGGAGCACTTCCTCGCGAAGGCGACTATGCGCGCGCCCCTTGAAGACGATGCTCTCGGCGAAAGTGCGCAGCCGATAAATATCCTCTGTCGTCAGATCATGCGCCGAATAGACGACGACGGGAGGATGCGCGCCCGGCTCGGCATGCACGCGCTCGAGCAAAGTGAAGCCGGACATATCGGGGAGCATCAGATCGAGGATCACCGCGTCGAAATGCGTGTCCGTCAGCCGATGCATGGCTTCGTCGCCCGAGCCGGCGACGACGATGTCGATGGCGTCGCGTCGAAACAGCCTCCTCAGCGCGTGGGCGTCGCTGGCGCTATCGTCGACGACGAGCACGCGGCGGCGTCCCGACGCCGCGACGCGCGCTTCCATCATCGCCGTGAGCGCTGCAAAAATATCGTCGCGCTTGACCGGCTTGTCGACCGTTTCGAGCGCGCCGGCGGCTTTCGCCGCAATGGCGGCTTCGGCGTCGCCCGTGATGACCGCGACCGGCAGCTTGGCGCCGTTCGCGGCCGATTTCAGGCCACGCAGAGCGTCGAGGCCGGACATATCGTGAAGATCGAGATCGAGGAGAACAACGGATGGCGCAGCCCGCGCCGCGGCGGCCAGCGCGGCCGCCCCGCTGCTCGCCACGGAGACGCGATAGCCACGCCCCGAAATGAGCTCCGCGAGGAGGGCCGCGAGATCTGGATCCGCCTCGACGAGCAGAATGGTCCGCTCGCCAGGCTCGACTTCCATTTCTGTGACGGCCGATGGCGGCGTTGGTCTCGCCATCATGTTCTCGTCGACGGCCGCACGCGCATCATCGGCAACGCCGTTCGGAAGAATGAATGAGAAAACGCTGCCCTGACCGAGAATGCTCTGCACCTCGATGCGGCCGCCCATCAATGTCACGAGATCGCGGCTGATCGTCAGCCCGAGGCCGGTGCCGCCGTAGCGGCGCGAGGTCGTGCCGTCCACTTGCTGGAAGGCGGTGAACACGGATTCGATCTGGTTCGGAGCGATGCCGACGCCGGTGTCGGACACCGAGAAACGAACGCCGCCGTCCATCGGCGACGCCGTGACGCGGACTTCTCCCCGATCAGTGAACTTCACAGCATTTCCGACCAGATTCAGCAAGACCTGAATGAGACGCCGCCCATCGGCCCGAATGACGGACGGCGCACCCGGCGCCGTCTCCACCGTCAGAGCGACGCCCTTGCGGTCGGCCGGGGCGGCGAACGTCCTGGCGATGGACGCCAAGGCGTCGTCGATGCGGACGCTCTCCTCGACGAGCTCCAGCCTGCCGGCCTCGATCTTCGAGAGATCGAGAATGTCGTTGATGAGCGCGAGGAGATGATGGCCGCTTTCGCCGATGACTTTCGCCGATTCGGTGTGCTCGGCGTCGAGCTCGTCGTCGTCGGCGAGCGTATCGGCGAGGATCAGAATGCTGTTGAGCGGCGTGCGCAGCTCGTGAGACATATTGGCGAGGAACTGCGATTTGTATCGGCTCGCCTCGGCCAGCTCCTCCACTTGACGTTCGGCGTCGCGTCGCGCCGCCGCCAGATCCTCGGCTTGCGCTTCGAGCCTTTGCTTTTTTTCCACCAATCGGTCGTTGGCGATCTGCAACTCCTCTCTCTGCAGACGCAGCTCCTCTTCCGACGCCTGCAATTCATCCGTCTGGGCGCGGAGCTCCTCGGCCTGCAGGCGCGTTCGCTCGAGCAGCGCGACGGTCTTCAAATTGCGCTGAAGCAGGCCGAGATTGAGCCCGACGATCGGCATGGCGAGGTCGAGCAGCTCCTTGTGGCTGTCCTCGAACGCGCCGTAACGGGCGAATTCGAGGACGCCCAGAACGCCTTCCGCCGAGCTGACGGGCACGCAGACGACGATATCCGGGGGGCCCGAGGTCAAGCCCGAGCCGATGACGCGAGTCGTCGTCGGCAAGCCTTCGACGATGATCGTCCGGCGACTGGCGACACATTGGCCGGGCAGACCCTCTCCGATCGCGAACGACTCCCGCAGCGCGACGCCCGGATCGCAGGCATAGCCGCCGACAGCCTGAAACGTCTCGCCGCCCGCATCGCGAACATAGAAGAGCGCCAGCCCCATCGAAAGTTGCGGCGCGAGAAAATTCAACAGCGCGTCGGCGAAGGCGGCGGGAGAGGCCGCGAGCTGCAAGGCGATCGAGAGCTCCGCCAGCTCCGCATTCAGCGCGCGGCGCCGCTCGCGGCGAATCAAAGCCTCCTTGAAGAATTGCAGCGCCGCCGCCATCACGCCGAGCTCGTCGCGACGATCGCGCGCCGGAATCGCGACAGAGAGATCGCCCTCCGCCAGTCGACGCATGGACTTCGTCATGGCGGTGATCGGCCGCACGATCGCCGTGCTCACCACGGCCGCCGTGACGAGCCCGAGAAGAATCGCGATGACAGAGCCGATCACGGCGTTTGTCGCGGTCTGCTCGACATCGCTCGTCGCTTGCGGCCCGAGATCGCCCTGATGGACGAGATTGGCGCGCTTCAGCGCATTGACCGCCCCTTCGATCGTGGGTCCCAATCGATCGCGTAGATCACGAGCGAGCCGATCCCGCTCGCGTTCGGTCGAGCCGGCGGCGTCATTCTCATTCGGTGTGACGGCGCGGGGCGCGGAGAGCGCGACGACCTGCAGAAAAGTCGCGACATAGTCGCGACCGTCGGCCTCGATGCGTTTCAGAGTGTCGAGCGCTGGGCGATTCCGCTCGAATTGCCGTATCGCGTCCGTCACCAGCGGGCCGAGGCGATCGGCTTCGGCCCGCAGGCGACGAACCGAGTCGTCTCTCGCATCGAGGAGCCAATCGCCGGCTCTCAGGCGAATTTCGTCGAGACTGCTCTGAAGATCCGACAGCGCATTGTTTTGTAGCGCGATTTTTCTGTATTCGACGAAATCCCGCCTGGCGCTGGTCAGCCCCTGATACGAAACCGTCGCGACCGAGACCAGCAGACAGACGAGCAGGCCGAAGCCGCCGGTTATTTTCGTCGCGACGCTGAAGCGACTGAGGAACGCAATGAGCATATTGGCATTCACCGAATGATCGCCCGACGGAGACGGAAGGCGAGTATGCACGCAACAACGCAGGCTGTCACTTCATTCGCGTCGGAGAGCATGGTCACGTAACGCATTCCGTCGTTTCTTCACCCGACCCGAGCGCGCGAAATTTCGCGTCGACGATTCTGACCGATCAACGCGGCCGTCGAGGACATATCGCCCGAAACCCGGCCTGTCGCCTGCGGCTCCAGCGTTCACGCGATCGAAAGATGCGTTCGGCGCTTGCGCCTGTGGCGGACATATATAGCTATTACTAGACATTATCGGGACGCCCGCCTCCGACGTCTTCATCGTCGGCGCCGGGCCTGGGCCTCACTCTGGCGCTGGAGTTCACGCGGCCGCCGTCGTCCGCCGCGATCGTCGAAGGCCGGCGTCGGCCGATGGTCACACGGCGTCGACGACAATGATCTCGCTGTCTTCCAGCGCGGTGACGCGCAGGACCTCGACATCGCTGATCGCGGCGCCGTCGCGCGCGTTCACCCGCACATCGTCGATCCGCACGGCGCCGCGCGCCGGAACGAGATAGGCTTTGCGGTCCCGGCCGAGCGGATAATCCGCGGTTTCGCCGGAAAGAAGCGTCGCGCCGACGACCCGCGCATCGGCGCGGATGGGCAGCGCGTCATCGTCCGCCTCATATCCAGAGGCGAGCGTGACGAAACGGCCCGATCGCTCGCCCTCGGGGAAGGGCCGCGAGCCCCAGCCGGGGGCTCCGCCGAGCGCCCTCGGCAACAGCCAGATCTGAAAGATCCGCGTCGTCTCATTCTCGAGATTATATTCGGAATGCGCGACGCCCGAGCCGGCGCTCATCACCTGCACATCGCCGGCCGCGGTGCGGCCCTTGTTGCCCAGGCTGTCCTGATGCGTGATCGCGCCCTCGCGCACATAAGTGACGATCTCCATGTCGCGATGCGGATGCGTCGGAAAGCCGGAGCGAGGCGCGATCGTGTCGTCGTTCCAGACGCGCAGATTGCCCCAATGCATTCGCTCGGGATCATGATAGCCGGCGAATGAAAAGTGATGCTTGGCGTCGAGCCAGCCGTGATCGGCGCCGCCGAGGCTGGCGAAGGGTCTCAGTTCGATCATCTCGCAAATCTCCTGTCGCGTGATCGGCCGCTGTCGTGGAGACGGGATTTAAGGGTTGCGGGCCCTTCTGTTCAGTCGGATAATTTCGGTCGAACTATTCGAGAAAGTCGAAAAGTGACGCAACCGGGCGCGCCCAGCTTCGATCAGCTGACGATCTTTCTGGCCATTGTCGACGCCGGCAGCTTCGCCGGCGCGGCCCGGCGGCTCAATCGCGCCGTGTCGGTGATCAGCTATGGGATCGCCAATCTCGAGGCGCAGCTCGGCATAGAATTGTTCGCACGCGAAGGGACGCGCAAGCCGCGGCTCACCGTGGCGGGACGCGCGCTGCTGGTGGAGGCGCGGGCGATCACGCGCGGCGTCGACGATCTGCGCGCCAAGGTGAAGGGCCTCCTCGATGGGCTCGAGGCGGAGGTCGATCTCGCCGTCGATGTGATGCTGCCGACGGAGCGGGTCGGCGGCGTGCTGCGCCAATTCGCGCAGCAATTTCCGACGGTGCAGCTGCGGCTGCATATGGAGGCGCTCGGCGCGGTGACGGCGATGGTGCGGGACGGCGCGGCGATGATCGGCGTGTCGGGTCCGCTCGCGCTCGGCGTCGAGGGTATCGAGAGCAGAGCGGCCGGATCGGTGGCGCTGGCGCCTGTCGCCGCTCCCGATCATCCTCTGGGACGCATGGCGCACATACCGCCGGGAGCTGCGCGCGAGCATACGCAGCTCGTGCTGACCGATCGCTCGCGCTTCACCGAGGGGCGCGACTTCTCGGTGATCAGCCCGCGCAGCTGGCGGCTCGCCGATCTCGGCGCCAAGCAGGCCTTGCTGCGCGAAGGCGTCGGCTGGGGAAACATGCCTCTGTACATGGTCGCGAGCGATCTGGCGTCGGGCGCATTGGTGCGGCTCGCCATGCCGGATCATCCGGGCGGCCTCTATCGCTTTTCGTGCATTTGGCGGCGCGAGGCTCCGCCGGGACCGGCCGCCGCCTGGCTGCTCGATCGCTTCGTCGCGCTCGGCGCCGCCGATTTGCCGGTCGAAGGGCAGAGCGACATTTGACCGCCGCCGCGCCGCGCCGCGGAGATTGGTAATGATCGCGACAACAATGCTTTTATTGGTGGGCCGGGCAGGACTCGAACCTGCAACCAGACCGTTATGAGCGGTGGGACAGTGCGCGATCGCGTTCGAAACCGTTGATTTTCTGCCGGTCTCGCGAGGCTCCGTTCGCTTTTAGTTCCGGCTTATCGGTGGTCAATCGGTGGCCCGTGGGGCGTCGGATTGGCGTCACCGGCTCCATCGAGGCCGGGTCGAGCTTGATTGCGATGCAATCATTGCTTACTTTGCCGACAGGTCCTTCTGGAGGCCGTCGTGGCGAGCATCACTATCCGTAATCTGGACGATGATTTGATGCGTCGCCTGCGCGTGCGAGCGGCCGAGCATGGCCATTCGATGGAAGAAGAAGCGCGAGAAATTTTGCGGCGAGCGGTGAGCGGCGTCGTAGCGCCCGAGAATCTCGGTCAGGCCATTCACGCCCGCTTCGCCGCCATCGGCGGGGTGGAGCTGGAGCTTCCCGCGCGCGGCCCGATGCGCGAGCCGCCGTCATTCTCATGAGCGACGCCGTTATCCTGCTCGACACCAATCTAGAGCGCTCGAAGCCATTCAAAAGAAATGCGTCGAGCGCAGATCGAAATCGCAGTTGCCGGTGGTTCGATAGCGATCGAACCAAGCCTTCTCCATCTGGCCGACATTGAAATAGACTCTGTCGTTCCGCTCGTCGCCGGACACGAGGCAGAGTTCTTGTCGCGATGGCGCCGCATGATAAGCGGTGCGCCATTTTTCTGATAGCTCCACCACGACCTCCTCGCACGAGCGGGCCTCGGCCCAGCTCAGCGCCTCTTCGTCGAGGCGAAGATCAACAGCCATTTCCTCGGCTTCCGCGGGCGTCGAGCGGACGAACTCGATCCATTCCCGCTCGCTTCGCCAATTTGCGTAATCAGAGCGCAGGCTGGCTCTGACCCGGGGCGAGAGCATCTCGAAATCGCTTCGCGTCAGCCGCTCGGCTTCGAGGCGCCGCGCTAAGCCGGAATAGAACAGTGGAAGAGACCAGCGTTCGCTATCCGCGCCCCCGACGCCGTCCAATTCGTCGAACAACGCCTCGAGCGAGGCCAGGTTGTCGCGGAGCAGAATCACCCGCTGCTGGAGGCGAAAGCCCATATCGCGTGCGAGACGCAGCGTTTCCATCTGGAATTGATAATTGCCGGGCATATTGTTCCAATAATCATGTTTGTCGCCATGACCGCTGAAGGTCGCGACGATCGTGTCGACGCCAAGTCGGCGTCGCTTCTCGAGCCATTCGCGCATCTCTGTTCGCGTGCGATGGGCGACGCCGCCGAGCAGAGCGTTACGTGAGACCCAATTCTGCATCTCGTCGATGCGTTGCACTCCCTCCAGGGTCTCGTCGTCATGATCGTCACTATTGCCGAACCACGGCCAGATCTCAAAGTCGGGACGATGCGCGGCGCGCCAAGCGACGAAGCGTTCGATGAGCGCGAGATAGCGCGGGAAGAGGACGCCCGATGTTTTGTAGGAACGCAATTGGCAATAGCGGCAATGATGATAGCAGGTCGTTCCATTCGCGTGCAGGGTGATGCCGGTGATGATGATCTCGCGCCCCATTTCAACGTCTCTCGTTTTCCGGTGTCCGCGCAAAGCGCTCGCCGTCGCGCGCTCGCGCATTTTCCTCGAGGCTCAGCGCCTCGTCGAGCGCCGCTTCGGACAATGCGACGCCAAACGCCTCCTCATAAGCGCGCGAGAACTTCTCCCGCATCTTCGGCGCCATCTTTTCAGGATAGAGGATTTCCACGAGCCATTGCAGCATCAGCGGCTCTTCGAGCAGTCCCTCCATTCGCGCCCCGCCCATCGGCTCCCGATAGACGCGGCGCGTCCTGACGGCGGGGAGGCAGCGAAAGGCCGGATCAGCGAGAAAGCTCGCAACGGCGTCGCTCTCGATGAAGCCCGATAGAACGACCACGTCGGGCGCGAGCGCCATGAGCTCCTCCTTCTGTGGAAATCGCTCCGTGCGGACGATGTTCTGCGCGCCGACCATCTCGAGCAGCGAGGCGATTCTCGTCCAGGAGACGGCGAGAACGACGGGCTCTAGCTGATAGAAATAGGCGACGCGCGGAGGGGCGCCAGATAGAGGAACGGTCGCGATGACCTCGTTCATCTCGCGCCGATAGCGTCGAGCGAGCTCGTCGAAACGTGGTCGTTGTCGCGAGACATCGGCGAGCAGACGCCACGTCTCTTCCATGTTCGTCGCATTGGTGCGTGCGGGGTCGGCGTCGAGCGGCACGACCGGCGCGCCGAGCGCGCGCAGTCCGCTCGCCATCCAGCTCCACGAGAGCGCGGCGTCGGCGTGTAGCGCGAGAAAAGCTTCGGGGTCGCCTGGAATGGCGCTTTCCCCCCGTGTCGGCGCATGAGCGAGCCTGCTAGCATCTGGAAAGACGAAACGCAGGAGACGACGCGACAGCTCGTTCGTCTCCCCTTCTACAGGGAGGCCGGCGATATGTTCGATGCCGTCGAGCGTCGCATAGTGCCAGGCGACGGGTGCGTAGATGACCGCGCGCCGCGCAGGTCCATCGAGCATGATCGGCGCGCCGGCGATGCTCGCAATGCTCGATCCGGCTTTGCGCGGCGCGACGCTCGGTCCAATTAGCGCATAGAGAAAGCAGGGCAGGCAGACACAAAAGCACAGGCTCGCGCCGCCGAGCCGCCGGCGGTTCGCCGGCGGCTCCTCGATCGATTCGCCTCGCAGGCCTCTGCGCATGACCGGTCAAAACTTCGCAGCGACCGAGAAGGCGGCGGTTCTCGACGCGCCGAGATAACTGTCAGTCAGCCAATAGTGCGTGTCCGCGACATTGTTGACGTTGACGCGGAAGATCAACGGCGTTCCCGCGAGAACCGTCTGATAGCGCAGGCCGAGATCGAATGTCGTGTAGGCTGGAACTTTTAACGTGTTGTAGATGTCCGAATAGAAGTTGCCGACATGGTTGACGCCGCCCGTCATGGTGAGGCCGGCGAGCCAGGGCAGATCATATTCGGCATAGAATTTCACCATATGATTGGCTACGTCCCAGGGGCGCTTGCCTTCGAGCTGGGCGTTGGTGGCGTTGGAGACGCGCGGATCGAAGATGGTCACTCCGCCGAGCAGCGTCAAACCCTCGAGGATTTTTCCGGAAACTCCCAGCTCGACGCCATTGTGGCGTTCGCGGCCGTCCTGAACGAGCGTGCGCGTGCCGTCGCCATTGAAGCGGGTGAAAGCATAGCCGCGCTCCGTGTCGAAATAGTTGAAAGTGAGAAGCGCGCCGCCGAGCTTGGCTTTCACGCCCGCCTCATAGCTGGAGGACCGCGTCGGCGGCAGAACCACGCCGGCGTTGGTGGCGTTGTTGGGCGCGATCTGTCCCTGATCCAATCCTTCGAGATAGGAGAAGTAAGTCGAGAGCCAGTCGGTGGGCTTCACGAGGATCGATGCCGCCGGAACCCATGCGGAACGGTCATAGGCGGACTGTCGCGCATTGGTCTGCGGATTATAGGTGTATTGCTTGACCGTGGCCTGTGTTACGCCGGCCATGATTGTCAGATATTGCGTGATGTCGATCTGATCGCCGATAAAAAGATTGAAATTCTGGGTGGTCTGCCGCAATTGCGCCGATGCGTCGACGCTGTTGAAGTAAGCAGGTTTCGCGATATAGACAGGTCCGGCGAAGACGCTGCTGGCGCCGGGATAATAGGGCGTGTCCTCCGACCACCAATTGCGCGGAACCGTGAAATTCTGCGAAACGCCGTTGACGCCGACGGTGAGCGTATGAGCCGCGCCGAAGCTGTCGAATTTGGCGTCGAGATATTGATAGGCCGACATGCTCGAGGTGTGGAACCCGTCCGAGGCCCAGACCGTCTGATCATAGGCGCCGTCGGCGGAGACGAAGTCATTCTCGGTCGCGAGGAAGGAGGACTGCTGATCCGCGAAGCGGAAGCCGGTTCGCGAGCCGAGGAAGGGCGCGAGCTTCACGGCCAGCGTCGTGTCGGCGTGAGCGATCTGCTTGTGATTATAGGTCCACTTCTGACTCCAATCGCGCGAGGAATCAGGCGCCCCCGGATAGTTGGGCGTGTCGTAATAGGCTCCCCAGGACGCTTCGAGGGCATGGATGAGATTGTTGCGGTAGCCGGCTTCGATCTGCCAGAGCGCGTCGGGGCCGAGATGAACGTCGAGCGCCGCGGTGACGAGCTGGCGGTTGATCGTCTGATCGGAGATTTGAGTCGGCCCATATTGCTCGACGATATTGACGCGATAGCCGAGTTCCGGATGTCCCGGAACTGGCCCGCCGAAGTCGCCGTGGACATAGCCGGACGAGTTGTTGAAGGCGCCGAGAGTCACATTGGCGAGCGGCGTCGCGGTGGGACGCTTCTGCACGAAATTGATCATGCCGCCTGGCGCATTTTGTCCGTTCAAGAAGCCGGTGACGCCCGTCACGACTTCGACGCGCTCCTTGTCCTCGAGGTCCTGAACATTGGACCCGAGCGTCTTGAATCCGTCCTGTGTCTGCATGACGCCGCTGCTCGAGCCAAAGCTCGCAGTGCCGAAGCCGCGTATCGTCACGCTAGCCGAATCGGTATAGCTCGCGGGCACGTAATTCTGGAGGAAGGGCGACACCTTCGCGAGATCGGTGAGAGTGTAGACCTGTAGATTGTCGACGAGCTCGCGCGAGAGCACGCTCACATTGAGCGGCGTGTCGAGGATGCGCCTCTGAGTAAAGGGACCGACGCCGGAAATAAGCGACGCTGCATAGCCGTCAGCGGCCGAGCCGTCGCTCTGCAACGCTTGGTCGGGCGTGCGCACGGGCGCGGCGACGTCGATCGGCGGCAGCGATGTCGGACCGTCCGCATCCTGCGCTCGGCGGCTCTCGGCGCGTGCGATCGTCGTGACACTCGCGAAGGATGCGGCGACGCATGCGAAGCGCGCAAAGCGGAGGAATTCGGCGTCGGACCTACTCGTTCGATGCTTCTCGGCCATGTTCTCACCTCTCGAAGATTCGTGCGAACAGACGCGTGTCGTCGATGCCGTGACGACAGCGATCATATTCCGGGTTTTTGTGGAGCTGAAAAATTAGGCGCGCTGTTTCCAGGGCGTCGCGACGATGCGTCGCCAGGTCGCGTTCGTCGCTTTATCGAGCGCCTCCGCGAGACAGGCGAACCCGTCGTAACCCCAGAAGGCGTTGCCTTTTCGATCAAAGAAGGGAGAGAAGGGCAGAGCGACCTGCGCGCGCTTTCGCCATTCATATTCGCCGCGCGATTCGCCGTCGCCGAAATGCAGGACGAGATCGGGCTTGGCCTCGGCGAGATAGGAGTCGATCGCCGCTTCGTCGGGATGATCGGCGTCGCATCTGAGGCGCGGCGTTCGGCGCTTGCCCGTCTTGCCGATCCAGCCGGAGGCGTCGCCGATGCGCAGTCCCAAGAGACGATAGGGCTCGAGCTGTGTCTCCGTCATCGGACGAAAATGCAACATGAGCTTGTTCCGCAGACGCGGGCGATAGCGCTCGATGGTCGCGCGCACCAGCGCCTCTCCACGCGCGATCGTCTGCTCGGCGCGGCGCGCGGTTCGGCGATCAAGACGCTCACCGATCGCGCGCAACGAAGCCGTCGTCATGGACGGACTCTCGAAGCAGGTCCAGATGATCGGCGTCGAGAGCCATTGACGCAAAAGATCCGCATAGCCGCCGCGCATGTCCTCGTCCATCACATCGACGGCGCCTGCGAAGCCGATGATGAAGCGGCAATCCTTCATGCGCGCGAGATCTAGGCTCGAGGATTGCGTGATCTCGTGAACCGTTTCAATGCCCATATCGGCGAGCAGCTTGGAGACGATCCAGACGAGCGCCGGCGCTTCGCGCGCGTAGGGCAGAGCCACGTGCATCTTCTTCGAGGAGGGGCGGCTGAAGATCCGGGAGGCGGACTGCAGCGCGGCGGCTGTCTCGACCGCCCAAGATTTGTAGGTGTCGAGAGGCAGCACGAGCCTCTGCGTTCGCCGCATCTCGATTTTCGCAATGCCCTTCACGTTCGAGTCGAGCAGCGCCACGGGGTCCTCGCTCGTAACAGCGAAGCCGCGCGCCAGCGGAAACAATTCGACGGCTTCGCTCATAGCGCGTCGCAACCGCTCGTCGCCGCCGTCCTCGAGATCGTCCGCGCGAAGATCTGTGCAGAAATGCAGCGCACTGAAGCTTTCGATCCCTTGAGCGAAGCCGGGCGCGCGCAGCCGAAGGCTCTGCCCATAGGCGCCGCAGCCCACCGGGCCGTGATCGAGCGGAATCATGTCGAGCGCGGACGCCCAGCTGGCGACGCTGCGGCCGTGCAGACCGCCGCTGCAGAAGTCGATCTTGCCGGCGTCCGGATAGGACGGCGGCGAGAAATAGCGCGGACGCGCCGGATCGCGACTTTCGTCGGCGCGTGGCGCAGGCTTCTCCCCGGCGCAGAGCTTGGGCTTGCGGCCGCGCGGGTCCTTTCGATAGTCGACGTCCGGAGCCGGCGCGATCGTCTGAACTGGGACGGGCGACGCAGGCTCGATAACGATGCCCGTCTTTCCAGCAGAAGGACCGGTTCGCCAACGGATCGACTGACTCTTCGCGCGTTTCGGCAAGAATGGGTTGAGGGAGCGCATCTGCATTCGGGCGTCTCATTAGGTAGTGTGGTTATATAACCAGGCGAAGCGGAGCCTCCTGTCAATAATTTTTTATTTGTTTGTAATCGGATAAAGCGCTGTCTGTTTACTGACATTCGATCTTGCAACTTTCGGACAACGTTCGCTTATCGAGCTCCCCTCAAAAAATGTCGCAATTTCAAACAGTAGCACGCTACGATCGCTATGTCGCCATGCCTCCGGCGCGCCTTGTAGGGCTTTCGATAACGTCACCAGCAGGTCGAGGAGCGGACGCTTCGGCTTGGCCAGACTTGCCTCTTCGACCATATTGCTTTCCGGCTGAACACGCGCGAGACGGCCGCGAGCGAGTTGCGGGGGCCATATGGCTTCGGACGATGCGGAAGAAGCGCGCGAAATTTTACGGCGAGCGGTGAGCGGCGTCGTAGCGCCCGAGAATCTCGGTCAGGCCATTCACGCTCGCTTCGCCGCCATCGGCGGCGTGGAGCTGGAGCTTCCCGCGCGCGGCCCGATGCGCGAGCCGCCGTCATTCTCATGAGCGACGCCGTTATCCTGCTCGACACCAATGTCGTCTCCGAGCTGATGCGATCGAAGCCGGCGAAGGCGGTCCTGGACTGGTTCGCCGCACAGGACTCGACCAGGCTGTTTTTCAGCGCGGTGAGTGAAGCCGAGCTGCGCACGGGCGCGGCGATTCTTCCCGCCGGCAAGCGCCGCGATAGCCTGACCGCCACCATCGACATCATGATCAGCGAGGATTTCGCGGGCCGCATCCTGCCATTCGACAGCGGTGCGGCCAAAGCTTATGCGGCCATCGCCGCGGCCCGTCGGGCGGCGGGCCAGCCGATCATGGAAGCCGATTGCCAGATCGCCGCCATCGCCCGCGCCCGAGGAGCTGCGGTGGCGACGCGGAATGTCCGCGATTTCGAGGGGTGCGAAGTCGCGATCGTCGATCCATGGCGATCTTCCAGCGTCCCGTAGCGCGTCGAATATCGATGCAAGACCTTCTCGGAGCGTCGTTTCACGCATTCGGTCGGACAGAAGGCGATGCGCTTTCGTCGACCGACGAGAGGTGATAGGCAGCGCCGTCCGAGCCATTGCCGAGCCGGACGGCCCTCCCCTCCTCTCTCGATCGCGCGCGCTCGTTCTCGCGACGGACGGATGCGAGCGGACTGCATGAGGCGAAGGAAGGGAGACGATGAAAGGGTTGATCGTCGATGAGCCATGGATCGGCGCGATCCTCTCCGGCCGCAAGAGCTGGGAGATGCGCTCCTCGAGGACGACGCATCGCGGCCGCTTCGCCCTGATCCGGAAAGGATCGGGTCTGGTGGTGGGCCTCGCCGATCTGATCGGCTGCGAGCCTGCGATCGTATCCCTCGAAGCGTATGCCGCCGCAGAGGCGAGACATTGCATACCGGCCGAGCGCCAGAAAGCCGCCTTCGAGGGCCGCTGGCGCATCCCTTGGGTATTGGCCGATGTGGTCTCGCTCGCTCGGCCGGTCCCCTATGTTCATCCGCGAGGAGCGGTGACATGGGTCGTGCTCGCGGACGACGTCGCCGCGACGATCGCCGATGCGCTCTCTGCGCCATAGCGTTGGGCCGGGGCGGCGCGAGGCGCCGGGAGCAGGAGCCGCCCGCGCTCCGAGCACAGGCGCGACCCCCGTGAGGAATCGAGCAGTTTTCTAAGACATCCATACCTCGGCGTGGCTACGAAAACCGCGGCGGCGGCGCCAGGCCGGCTCCCCTTATTGGGCTTTCGCAGCACCGACGCCCGTGTGACGGACGCTCTTGTGCTTCCGAACATTCCGTCCCGAAGCCCAGCCTCTGCGCTGTGGCGACGCTTGCTTCGTCGAGGCGGAGAATCATGGCCGAACGCGCCGCCGCTGTGGCGGGGCTTCAATGAGGTCCGGGCGGTGAAGCCCGGAAATACCAGCTGCATCACGAGATCCTCGAGCCCGTAGGCGAGGCTTCAATGAGGTCCGGGCGGTGAAGCCCGGAAATACCCACTGGGTCTTGCCGTAGGTCGTTCCTTCTTCGACGCTTCAATGAGGTCCGGGCGGTGAAGCCCGGAAATACTCCGCGACGGTCGCCAATGTCTCCCGCGGCACCGGGGAGCTTCAATGAGGTCCGGGCGGTGAAGCCCGGAAATACCTCTCGATGCGGAAGCCGCCGCCGTCGCAGCCGCCGCGCTTCAATGAGGTCCGGGCGGTGAAGCCCGGAAATACTATGGCCGAGCGGATCGGCCTCGGGCTCAGAGCCTATCGCTTCAATGAGGTCCGGGCGGTGAAGCCCGGAAATACGGCGGTGAAGCAGGAACTTGGGCTAACATCGCCCGAGGCTTCAATGAGGTCCGGGCGGTGAAGCCCGGAAATACGTTCAGTGCGATGAGATTTGGTCATTCACCTACGCCAAGGCTTCAATGAGGTCCGGGCGGTGAAGCCCGGAAATACAACGTCCGTCCGGCCCGCGCGAGCTTACGCCTCGTGGCTTCAATGAGGTCCGGGCGGTGAAGCCCGGAAATACCTCGGTTGCGCTATGCGTAATCGCATGGCGGCCCATCGTGCTTCAATGAGGTCCGGGCGGTGAAGCCCGGAAATACCATTCAACTCGGCGATGGCATGAGAAAGCTGCGCGTCGCTTCAATGAGGTCCGGGCGGTGAAGCCCGGAAATACGACGCGACGAACCTGAAAGCGACGTCTGCGGACCCTGCGCTTCAATGAGGTCCGGGCGGTGAAGCCCGGAAATACTTGCTGCGACTGGCACGGGCAATCGGGTGATGACGCTTCAATGAGGTCCGGGCGGTGAAGCCCGGAAATACAACGACTACGGGGTCGAGCTGTTCGATCCGAAGATCGAGCTTCAATGAGGTCCGGGCGGTGAAGCCCGGAAATACGCCGTCCGCGGCAAGACCGCAGATATCCCCGTGACGCTTCAATGAGGTCCGGGCGGTGAAGCCCGGAAATACGAGCGACGATCTGCGCTGCGAAGCCGTCTATGAGCTGCTTCAATGAGGTCCGGGCGGTGAAGCCCGGAAATACCGACGAGGGTGCGGATGCATGGGCACGATCCGAGGGCGTGCTTCAATGAGGTCCGGGCGGTGAAGCCCGGAAATACCTGTCGGCGAGATGATGATCATCACGAAGAACAGCCAGCTTCAATGAGGTCCGGGCGGTGAAGCCCGGAAATACGGGAATCGACTTCTCAAAGATACCGTCCTTGGCCGCCTGCTTCAATGAGGTCCGGGCGGTGAAGCCCGGAAATACCGCCGAAGAGGTTGGTATCGGAGAGCAGTTCGTCAGCTTCAATGAGGTCCGGGCGGTGAAGCCCGGAAATACTTGCCGCCGAGGCGCATGCGGCCCCAGAGCTTACGGATCGCTTCAATGAGGTCCGGGCGGTGAAGCCCGGAAATACCAGTCGCTACATCGCGTGCCTATTATCCCTCCATCGCTTCAATGAGGTCCGGGCGGTGAAGCCCGGAAATACGCGACAGGAACGACCGCGACATTGCTCCTGGGGATGCTTCAATGAGGTCCGGGCGGTGAAGCCCGGAAATACCCCGGCGAGAAGGTCAACCCGATCGATCCGTCGCGCCCGCTTCAATGAGGTCCGGGCGGTGAAGCCCGGAAATACCCGAGTATAGCTTCTTATGAGAGACACAAGCGTAAACACGCTTCAATGAGGTCCGGGCGGTGAAGCCCGGAAATACCTTGCGTGCGGGTTCCTGATGCGGACATCTTCGATGAAGCTTCAATGAGGTCCGGGCGGTGAAGCCCGGAAATACGCGGCGTGGGGTCCGAATCGTCCGCCGCCGTCTCGGGCTTCAATGAGGTCCGGGCGGTGAAGCCCGGAAATACATCGAGCGCCGGGGCACCAAATCGCAGGCTTACCACGCTTCAATGAGGTCCGGGCGGTGAAGCCCGGAAATACATATAAGATCGTGGAGCGGAAGGGCTCTCTCTACCCGCTTCAATGAGGTCCGGGCGGTGAAGCCCGGAAATACCTCGGCGGCGTCGATCGGCGCGGTGATGGCGATCTCCGCGCTTCAATGAGGTCCGGGCGGTGAAGCCCGGAAATACGCATTGTCCCGCATCTCCAAACGCAAGAGACTTGTTGTGCTTCAATGAGGTCCGGGCGGTGAAGCCCGGAAATACTCGGCGACCCGACGGATGGATATAAGGGATTCTATGCTTCAATGAGGTCCGGGCGGTGAAGCCCGGAAATACATCATGTTTTACGGGATGATTCACGGCACGTTCACCGGGCTTCAATGAGGTCCGGGCGGTGAAGCCCGGAAATACTATGCAGGCACCGCGCGATCCGCAGGCTCACCTGCGGGCTTCAATGAGGTCCGGGCGGTGAAGCCCGGAAATACCGCCTGCTCGCAGCCGGCGGATTCGAAAGCCCGAAGACCTTCGTTTGCGAGCGGTGGATCGCCGCCGCTCGTCCGCCGTCGCCAGAGCGTCGGCCCGAGGTGCTCACGATGACAAACAGCCTTGCAAAAACAACCAATTGCGACAAGCGCGAGCGCTCCCCGGCGAATCCGCCCCGTCGGAGCGCTCGCGCGCCTTCGGCAGCTTAGCGTGAACCGGGTCAGATGACTATCGCCCGTCGCTCGATCGGCGCGAAGGTCTTGCCGAGGCTCTCCACGGCGAAATCGACATCCTCCGCCGGGCCGAGATCCATGATCAATATGTGATCCTCACGAGGATCGATCAGCGTCTCCAGCGTCATCGCCATCTGCGCGCGTCGCGACCCGTCGAGCCGGCAATGGAAGACGGAGAGCTGCACCCAGCGGCCATAGCCGTTCATCGTCTTGAACACGCGGCGCCAGCGCTTCTGATCGCCGATGTCATAGGCGACGATGTAGGAATGTTCCGAATTGGTTCGGCGAGGGAGAGCCATGTGTCGCCTCTTGTGTCGCCTCGGGACTCAGCGGGGGACGATGTGGGGGAAGCTCGCGATCTCGCCGAGCAGGAAGCGCGCCAGCAGCCGCGCCTGCACATGCAGCAGCCGGCGCATCGAGAGCTGATAGCCGAACACGGGATGGGTGGTCTCCTGATCGAGCCGACGCTCATAGGCTTCGACCAGCGCGCGCCGTCCCTTGGTCGAGAGATTGCAGCCGCCGGCGCCATAGACGAAATCGCCGGGGGAGACCTCGCCATTGTTGAGCGCGGTGAGAACGGCGGAATCGGCGAGCAGCGGACGGAACGGCTCGAGAAAATCGAGCGCCAGCGAGGGGCGGCCCGGGCGCTCGACGTGATAAAAGCCCTTCCACGGATCGAGGCCGACAGTGGTCAGAGAGGCCGTGACGCTGCGGGTCAAGAGCGCATAGGCGAGCGACAGGCAGGCGTTGACCGGATCGGCGGGCGGGCGGCGGTTGCGCCGCTCGAAGGCGAATTCCGGCAAGGCTTTCACGGCGTCGGTGAACAGCAGCGGGAGATTGCGGAAATAGACCGCCGCCGCCTCGCCCTCGAGGCCGAGCAGCAGGCTCGCGTCAGTGGCGAGGGCGGCGCGATCGGCGAGGCCGGTCAGAGCGTCGAGCGGCGCGGCGCGCTTCTCCGCCTCGCCGCGCCAATTGCGGCGCAGCAGCGTGCGCTGATTGCGGATTTTCGCCGCGACGAGATCGCGCGCGAAGCCGAGACGGCGCGCGGGATCGGCCGCCGCCGCATATTGCGCGGTGCGCGTCGCCGCGCTGCGCGGCCCCTGCCCTCCCGTGGCGCCGAGAAACCAGAAGCCGGAGGACATCCAGGCGACCGGAATTTCCCGACGCAACAGCTCGTGCATGGCGGGCGTCGAGAGGCTGACCGGGCCGGCGAGCGCCAGCTCGGAGATTTCGTCGAGCGCGACGACCCGCTTCTCCTCGCCCTCGATCTCGACGACGAGCGTCGCGTCCTTCTTGCCGATGCGCGCGCCGGGAACCTGCACATAGACCGGCAGCGCCGGACTCGCGGGCGGCGGCGGCGTGCGCGGGATGGCGCCCTTGCGGAACCAGTTCACCTCATCCGGCAGGCAGACGGGCAGCAGCGAGCAGCGCGGGCATTTCGGCGAAGCGTCGAGCGGCGGCGGCGTGCGGCCGGAGGCGAGCGCGAGCCGCAGCTCGGAGGCGGCGCGCAAGGTCGTCGTGATCAGCGCCTCGTCGAGGGGAACGCGCACACGCTCGCGGCTCTCGGCGAACCAGAGGGCGCCCTCCTCGCATCGATAGCCCGCCTCGCGCAGCAGCAGGCCCTGCACGCAGACTTGCGCCCGTTCCGGCAGATAGGCGCCCTCGGCGACATGCGGGCGCTTGCCGACCTTGGTGTCGACGGGGACGACGAAGCCGTCCTCCGCCTCCAGCGCGTCGATCTCGGCGACGAGGCCGAGCGTCTCGGAGGCGAGCGCGAGACGGCGCGTCTTGAACGGCTTTTCCTCGAGCGCCTCCGGCGCCGGAAGCGCGGGCGCGCGGCCCTTGTCGCTGCCGCGATGGGCGCGCTTGCCGGCGGCGGTGTCGGCGTTGCCGGCCCATTCGCCCTGCGCCCATTCGAGATAAGCGAGGCGCGGACAATAGAGCCATTCGTTGATCATGCGCGCCGGGACGAGAGTTTCGTCGCGCACGGCGGGCGGCGCATGCAGGGGCAATTCGCCCTGCGCGGGAGTCTTGCGTGTGTCGAAATCGGTCATTGAAAAGCCTCTCGCGCAGGATGGTGCGAGAGGCGGGCCGGCTCGGGCGTCAGCGCGTGAGCTTCATCGCCGCGAAGAGGAAGCCGCCGAGGGCGATCTGCGTGACGACGAGCCAGCGGAGGATGTCGACCTTGAGGTTGGCGGCGCTGGAGTCGATTCTTCCCTCGAGCCGCGTCTCGATCTTTTCCATCTTGACCTCGAGATCGCGCACGTCCGCTTTGGTGGCGAGCGCGCCGGCGTCGATGCTCACCATAGCTTCCACGACGCCGGTAGCTTGATCTTCCGTGAAGCCCCGCTTGCGCAGAGCTTGCGCGACGGCGAGGGTGTCGATGGTGAGCGCAGACATACCTCAGGGCCTCAGACGAGAAAAATGCTGGTGCCTCTCGCACCCTAAGATGCGAGAGGCACACCGGGCAATTTGCATTAGCGTGTCACGTTACGACTTTCATTGAGACGCTTCAATGAGGCCCGGGCGTGCGCCCGGGAGATGCCCGGCCACATTTTATGTGAGGCATCAACGTAATAGGGTCAATGGATCTAATGGGTGGAATGAGCGACATACCGCTGTTCGTCTCAATGAACGTCGTAGACAAGTCGATTCGACTCCTGTAGCTTGGCTCCGTCGAAAAGAAAAACGGCGCCATGCGGGAACATGGCGCCGTTAGCCCGACTGTGGCCGCAGGGCCCGCCGGGATAGATGCTTGGTAAGCACGCTTGCATACTATCACGGCGTGATTTTTCGGCAAGGCCATTGAACTTGAAAGGAAAAATCATGCAAGAATTCAGGATCGATTGCGTCATCAAGCCTCACCGCGAAAGCACGCATGAGCACATTACCCAGGTCGGTGGGCCGAACAGTGTCGGAGGTCGATGGCGTGAGCCGGTCGAAACGGTAATCGCGCATATCGAGAGTCGTCTGCGCCGCTACTATGTCGATGAGGGCGGCAAGCGAGTCTACGTCGAGGTGCGCGAAGGCGTGTCGAAACGAAAATTCATCCAGACTCGGGCCGACGGGGTTTGGAGGAACAATCTGCTCGCCCTGGACAATTGCCGGTGAGGCTCGCGTAGAACTTTCGGCGGCTTGCGCTCATGCGCAGGCCGCTCGCCTGTGAATCATCAGCGCGCCCTCCTTGACCTCGGCCATTTGTCGCGCTCGAATGTGCGCGCTTTCTCGCGGTCATTGCAGCCGTCCGGGTTTCTCATGTCCTTCGAGGCTAATTTCCACACTCTGACCGGCCATTCGCCCTTCTCTTGGCAGAGGCGGCTCTACGACGATTTCTTCGCCCACGGCAAAACCCCCAGCGCCGTCGATGTGCCGACGGGGCTCGGCAAGACCTCGGTGATGGCACTGTGGCTGATCGCGCGGGCGCATGGCGCGCCATTGCCGCGGCGGCTCGTCTATGTCGTCGACCGACGGGCCGTCGTCGATCAGGCGACGCGCGAGGCCGAGAAGCTGCGCGACAATCTCGCGAGCGACGAGGCCGCCGCCTTGCGCGAAGGCCTACGGCTCGGGAACGGGCGTCTCCCCATCTCCACGTTGCGCGGACAATTCGCCGACAATCGCGCCTGGCTCGACGATCCCACCGCGCCGGCGATCGTCGTCGGCACCGTCGACATGATCGGCTCGCGGCTGTTGTTCGAGGGCTATGGCGTCTCGCGCAAGATGCGGCCTTATCATGCCGGCTTTCTCGGCGTCGATACGCTGGTGCTGCTCGACGAGGCGCATCTCGTTCCGCCCTTCGCGCATCTGCTGCGCGCCATAGAGACGGACGCCGCCCTCTGGCCGAAAGACGAGGACGACGCGAGGCTCGTCCGCCGCCTCGTCCTGCTGCCGCTGTCGGCGACGCTGCGCGCCGATGCTCGGCGCCTCGATCGCGCGCCCTTCACGCTCGAGGACGAGCGGGAGGACAAAGCTGTGCAAAAGCGCCTGAGGGCGGCCAAGCGCCTCGTCTTCCGCGAGCTCGCGGCCGATCCGGACGGGCAGCTCGCGCAGGCGGCGTTCGATCTCGCGACCAAAGAGCCCGCGCGCGTCGTCGTTTTCTGCGATCGGCGCGAGAAGAAGAAGGGCGAGCCGAGCGCCGACGGCGTTCGCGAGGCGCTGGGCAAGCTCGCGAAGAAAGCTGAGGCTGCCGCCCCCGAGATCGAGACGCTTACCGGCGGTCGCCGCATGCGCGAGCGTGAGGCGACGGAAAAGCGTCTGACCGAGCTCGGCTTCATCGGCGCGCGCGGCGAGACGAAGCCCGCCGTGCTCGTCGCCACATCGGCCGGCGAGGTCGGCGTCGATCTCGACGCCGATCACATGATCTCGGACCTCGTCGCCTTCGAGCGCATGGCGCAACGCCTCGGCCGCGTCAATCGCCGCGGCGAGCGCGCGTCGTCGGAGGTCCTCGTCTTCTGCCACGCCGACGAGCCCGCGCCGAAGAACCCGAAGGAGCCGACGGCGGAGGAGGAGCGCGCGCGGCTTCCTTTTCGCGCGCGAGAAGCGCTCGAATATCTGCCGAAGCTCGGCGACGGCTTCGACGCATCTCCCGGCGCCTTGCGCGTGCTGGCGCGACAATCGACCGACCGCGTGACGAAGGCGACGACCCCCGAGCCATTGCGCCCGGCGCTCACCCGTGCGCTCGTCGACGCTTGGTCGCTCACCTCGCTCGAGACGCATGAGGGCCGGCCCGAGATCGCGCCCTGGTTGCGCGGCTGGATCGAGGAGGAGGAGCCGCAGACGACGCTGCTGTGGCGGCGATGGCTTCCCGTGCGACGCGCCGTGGGCGAGGACAAGCCGCGCGATCCGCGCCGATATGCGGCGGAGGTCGACAAGTTTTTCGAGGTCGCGCCGCCCCATGCGAGCGAATTGCTCGAGGCGGAAACGCGGCGCGTTCTCGACTGGCTGCGGGCTCGCGCGACGGCGACTCAGAATGTGCGGCGAAAGGACGACGACGATCTTCCCGCCGACAACGATATCGTCTGCTTCGCGCTCGGCGGGCGCGACGGCTTCACCGCCTATTCGCTGTCCGAGCTGGCGAAGCCGCGCGACAAGAGACAGATGGAGGCGCTGGAGCGCGACATTATCGGCCACACGCTCGTGCTCGATGCGCGGTTGCGCGGCTTGTCCGACTTCGGCGCGCTCGGCAAGGATGCGGATACGCCGATCATCTGCGCCGACGACGATTCCGAATGGAGTGAAATCATCGGCTTTCGCGTGCGGGCGCAGACCGGCGACGACGACGGCGCGACGACGCGCCCGCGCGACTATCGCTTTCCGAAAATGGTCGACGGCGATGGCGAGGCGCGCGAGTCTCTCGTCGTCGAACCTCTCGGCGGCGGCGGCGGCGAGGATGCGCGCTCTATTCGCACGACTCCGCAGACGCTCGATGTTCATCAGGCCTGCGTCGAGACGACGGCGCACGCCATCGCCGCGGCGCTCGCTCTGCCGCCGCATTATAGCGAGGCCCTCTCCCTCGCGGGTAGGTTGCACGATGAAGGGAAGCGCGCCGACCGCTGGCAGCGCGCGTTCAACGCGGCGCGTGATCGCCGTGACTTCGGGCTCGACTCCGAGCTCGCGAAGACGCGCGGCCCGATCCATCAGCCCACTCTCGACGGCTATCGCCATGAGTTCGGCTCTCTGGGCCGCGCCGAGACCGACGAAACGATTCGCCTCCTGTCGGAAGAGCATCGCGATCTCGTGCTGCATCTCGTCGCCGCGCATCACGGCCGCGCGCGGCCGGTCATAGAGACGCGCGGCTGCGACGACGGGCCGCCCTCCGTTCTCGAGGAGCGCGCGCGCCGCGTGGCGCTGCGCTTCGCGCGGCTGCAAAAGCGCTGGGGTCCCTGGGGCCTCGCCTGGTGGGAGGCGCTGTTGCGCGCGGCGGATCAGAAGGCCTCTCGAGAGAACGAAGCGGGAGGCGGCGATGCGAGCGCCCGCTGAAATTCCCGTCGATCTGTTCAATCCCGGCCAGGTCTTCGCCTGCCTCGGCTTTCTCGAGGCGGCCGAAACCCTGCTCGGCGAGGCCGAAGGCGGCTTCGTCTGGCGCGACGGCCCGGCGCGCTTTCTGCTGCGCGCGAAGGGCGCGGAGAATGCGTTCGCCGAGGTCGTGGGTTTTCTCTCACGAGCGCAAGCGCACGCGCTCGCCCCCGAGGGCTCGCGGAACTCGACGGAGAAGTGGGACGTCGAGACTTTGCGCCTTCGCCGCGGCGAGGCCTTTCCCTTTTCCGACCCCAACAGCCCGGCGACCCTTCCCGCGCTGCTCGGCGACGGCGAAAGGGGGATTATTATCGATTATTGGGGCGATGCGACGCGGCGCGACAATGTGAAATTCTGGGCCGGCGCTGGCGGCTATCCGGGCGCCGCTCTCGCGCGCGACGCGCTCGGGCTCGTTCAGAGCGGCATGACGATCGACCTCGCCGACCCTTTCGCCGCCGCCGCGCCGCAGTCGAGCAGCTTTCGGCTGGACTGGCGGCGCGACTATATCCCGCTCGACGCGGGCTTCTCGCCCAATGATCACACCGATGTTAAGATGGTCGGCTATCCGCTCGTCGAACTGCTCGCGGCGATCGGTCTCACTCACGCGCGGCCGCAGCGGATCGACAAGCTGACTTATCGCTATGGCGTCATGACGCTCGACGATCCGCCTCACCGCGTCGACGCCATGCTTCTGCGCGCCGCGCTCGGCGGCGCCGAGCTTCCGTTCCGGCGGCGAAGCTTTCTGATGCGCCTCGGCTGGCCGGGGCAGGAAAATCAAGCTCGCTGCATTACCCACGTCGAGGAGACGCCACAATGACGGTTCTGGATTCGCGCATTCTCGACTCCTGGGCGAATGATCCGAAGGGGCCGGTGGCCCTGCATCTCGAGCAGAAGCTGCTTCCCGTCGAAGGCGCGGATGCGCCGATCTTCCCGCCGACCTATGCGGAGATCGGCTACAATATCGACACGCTCGGCGATGGGACCAAGGTCGCCGCCATCGACAGCGTCGGCGCGCAGGCGAATCGCATCGAGCCGATCTTCAAGCAGCCGGATTACGTCCATCTCGTGCCGCAGATCGACATCGCCTATGGCAATGAGAAATCGATCTCCATCCTCGAGGCGGGCCACAGGCTCGGCGACGCCATCGTGCGCTGCATCGGCGCAGCGGACGGCTTCGATCTCCGCAAGAGCGCGCATGACGCCTTCGAGCTGTTCCATGACGCGAATGATTCCTCGGCCATTGCGCGGCTTTCGCCGACCTCGCTCGTGTTCGGCGTATGGGACTCGCGCGACACGCAGGCGAAGCTGCCGCGTATCGTGCAATCGACGATCCGCGCCTTCGACGTCGATGTGCTGCGCCGCTCGGCGCAATATAATCCCGCGGTCGACTACTCCACGCTCGACGTGTTCGGCGAGGAGGAAAAGGCCAAGCAGGAGGGCGATCCCAAGAGCCCGCTCGCCAAGCGCGGCTTCGTTCATGTTCCCGCAGGGCAAGCGCCCGGCGGCGTCATCGCGCGCGGGCCGATCCGCCGCGACGTGACTGTCAATCTCGTCGCCTTGCGACGCTTGCAGGGCGAAAACGGCGAAGCCCTGCGCCGCTATATTCTCGGCCTTTCGCTCGTCGCCGCCACGGCGCCGCTCGATCTCTTCCTTCGTCAAGGTTGCCTGCTCGTTCCGGACATCGACGCGCCGGCGCGGTGGAGGCGAATCGATCGCAATGGCGCGCGCGTCGAGATCGATCTCGCCGGCGATGCGGCGCTCGCTTACGCCAGCGACGCGGCGAAAGCCTTCGGCGTCGCATCGCCGCGCATCGTCTCGTTCGACAAGGGGCGCGCTAAGGAAGACGCCAAGAAGGCGGATAAAAAAGCCAAAAAGGCCGAGAAGGAAACCGAGACCGCCTGAGGCCGCGCCCATGCCCGCTCTTCTCGTGACCGTGCGCTTCGTCGAGGGGCGCTATCACGGCCGGCCGGAATGGCCGCCCTCCCCCGCGCGGCTGTTTCAGGCGCTCGTCGCCGGAGCCGCGCGCGGCGCGCGGCTCCATGAGGACGATATTCGCGCTCTGCGATGGCTCGAAGCTCTCGCTCCGCCGGTCATCTTCGCGCCGCCGGCGCGCGAGGGCGCGGGCTTCGTCAATTTCGTGCCCAATAATGATCTCGACGCGGTCGACGGCGATCCGACGCGCGTCGGCGAGCTGCGAGTCGGCAAGACGATCAAGCCGCGCTACTTCGACGCCGACGCGCCGCTGCATTATCTCTGGGCCTTCGATGAGAACCCTGCGCACGCTCTCGCCGCGCAGATCGGCTCGATCGCGGAGCGGCTCTATCAGCTCGGCCGCGGCGTCGACATGGCGCATGCGCAGGCTGTGATCTTGGACGATGAAGCGACGCATCGCCTCGATCTCGAAGGGCGCGCGCATTATCCAGCCCCGACGCGCGGCGCGCTGCCTCTCGCCTGCCCGACCAATGGCTCCCTCGACAGCCTCATGCTCCGCCATGAGGCCTTCCGCCATCGTTTTCTCGATGCTGTCGGCGCCGGCAAAAGAAGCGCGGGAGGTCGCGTCTTCGCGCAACCACCCAAGCCACTTATTCGTATCATCGGCTATGACAGCCCGGCGCGGCTTCTGCTCTATGACATCCGCCGCATCGAGGTGGAGAAGAGCGATCCGCTCTTCGCGCCGCAGCCGCTCACCAAGACCGCGACTCTCGTCGTCACGCTTCGCGACGCCGCGGCCGCTCGGCTGTGCCGCGCGCTTCCGCCGCCGCGGGCCGCGCTCGTCGAGCCCGTCTTCGTCGGCCGTGGCGCGACCGATGCCGACAAGACGAGCCGCATCAGGATCATTCCGCTTCCCTCGGTCGGTTTCGTTCATGCCGACCGCGCCATTCGCCGGGTCCTGGTCGCCGTTCCCGCGAATTGTCCCTTGCCCGTCGACGACATCGAGTGGGCTTTCTCGGGAAGAGACGAAGCGAAAGGCGCCCCGGACAAGGGGATGAGCTGGTCGCTCGTTCCTGCTTCGGACCGCACTATGCTCAGGCGCTACGCGGCCGAAGGAGAGAAGGCGGCGTCGGTTTGGCGCAGCGTGACGCCGGCCGCTCTACCCGTCGGCCGAAGATGGGGACGAGGCGGCGGCTTCGCTCGCTCGGAGGCGGAAGCGGCGGCGGCGCACGCCGTGCGGGATGCGCTTCGCCATGAAGGCGTCCATGAGACGGCTCTCGCCATTCGAGTTCAGCGCGAGCCTTTCGACGCCAATGGCGCACGCGCCGAGAATTTCGCGGGCGCGCGATTCGAGCCGGCGCAATTATGGCATGTCGAGATTACTTTCGCTGCTCCGGTTTTTGGGCCGCTCGTCATCGGCGACGGCCGCTGGCTCGGCCTCGGCCTCATGGCGCCCGAGGCAGCCCATTCGGACGGCGTGCTCGCGTTCTCGATCGACGGCGGTCTCTCGGCGAGTGCCGACCCTATCGACGTCGCCCGCGCTCTACGTCGCGCCATAATGGCGCGAACGCCCCGTTTGCCGAGTGAAAAGGAGCTGCCCCTTTTTTTCACGGGCCACGAAGAGGATGGGAATCCCGCTCGCTCAGGCGCTCATCAGCATATTGCCTGCGTTTTCGACGAGGCTCGCCGTCGCTTGTTGATCCTCGCGCCCCATTTGCTCGAGCGGCGAAATCGGCGGTCGGGAGAGACCGAGAACTGGCGACGGCTCGAAAGCGCCATGAGCGGATTCATCGAATTACGGGCCGGCGTCGCCGGATTGCTGCGTCTGTCGCCGGCGTCCGTCGATCCTCGTGTCGACCCCGTGTTCGCGCCGTCGCGAGAGTGGCTGAGCGCCACCCGCTATAGGGTTCTGCGACACCAGAAGCGTGGCGACGCGCGCCTGGCGTTCGCCGAGGATCTCGGCAGCGAACGAGCACGTAACGGCCTGCCGAGGCCCGAGATATCGATCGTCGAGGTCGGCGGCGGTCGCGGGGGACTGGCGGGAACCGCGCTTCTGCGATTTTCTCGAGCCGTTCCAGGACCAATTTTGATCGGCCGCGACCGACATTTCGGAGGCGGCTTATTTGTCAACGGTTCGGAGTGACGCGCTATGGAGGAGAGCTGGGGGAGGCCGTGATCAAACAAGCACGGGTGGCTGTTTGGTAATGCGTAGATCGACAAAATTGCATTTTCCGTGGCGTGGCCCGGCAGAGTAGAGTCCATGACACAGGTCTACTTTCACCGAACGCGCGAGTTTCCCGGACGGCTATCGCAAAACGGGTAAAATTTAATGATCCGTCCGAGCTATTTGAATTCCATTTAAGGCCCCGAAAGGCCGCAGAGGTGCGAGCGCGTCCTGCTTCGTCAAACGCTATGTCGGAGCCGGTAGAGTTTGTGGTCAATTAAATCCCGCGGAAAATTGGAAAAAACAAAAACCGCCGCGGCGGCTCTTTTTGTCGCCGCGGCGTTTAAGTAAGAAAACTTATAAATATAAACCCTCCGGACGAACGAAACTCCCAGGCCAAGGTTTTAAAAAAACGCCGAAGCGCTTTAAAACTTGGTCTGGGAGTTCCGTCCGGCTTACCGGAGAGAGATTACGTAACGAACAAAACTTCACCGAGGAAAAACAAGGACTCTCGTAGAAGAAAACCCTCGGCTATTAAAGTTTCGCTACGCCCCTCACACATGCGCCAGCGGAAGCCATGTGCCTGTTGACTGCTTTACGAGGTTATTCGCCACCCCGGCTCCGTCGATCTTCAACTTAAGGACTATCCGAGCGCTTTGGAGCATCCCACAGTAGCGCGATTTAGATATCAACCCTGCCGTCTTTGCCCGACGATTGATACCGAGCCGATTGTCACCGGCGGTGCTTTGGCTGTTGGCTTTGGCGCTGCGCGTAAGGCTTGAATATTAGATCACAATCGCGAAGCTTGTTCAAGAGTATATTTGATCTAACCAGGCTCCCTCGTTGGCTTTGTGAGGAGGATGCGGGACCATTGATGCGCCTCGTCAGCAAGAGCGGGTCGCAGCCATGGCGAGGGCAAGGTTATCCTGCGGCTGCCCCAGCGCGAAAACGCGCCAGCCTGTCGGCCCGCTATAACCTCAGTTGCTCAACTGACGGGGAGTGGCTCCATGGACGTTTTAGCTGCGATATGGTTCACCAAGGATCGGCTTCACCATTCTAACTTGCGCCACAAAGAAAGCGTGCGAATGCCCGCGAGGAGAAGGACGTCGACAACTCCGGAAATCGAAGCCGAGCTGACCGCCATCGCCATTGAACGCGGATTGGTTGATTCCAATCTCGATGGCAGATTGAGAGGGGAAGCGCGTTCGCGAGCTTGGTCGCTCCTCCATAGCCGTCGTTTACACGAAAGCCGACGACGGTTCGATACAGTGCGCATCACGCGTGAAGAGATTATTAACCGATATCAGTCGCTCTGCGAATTCACCGCGAGCCAGCATCCACGAGGACGGGCGCTCCGTGGTCGTAAAAAAGAGATCATTAGCGTGTGGGTGCAATATATTCATGCGCAGCGCGCCAAACCTTCGAGTCGCGTCGGCGCCGTATTCCTGGCCAATCGGGTCGGCCAGACACGCGTATGGGCTCTCAATCGGCTGACATTGATCGGAAAGCTGGAAGGACCGGATGGACCTTGGCAGCCGTCTGTGATCGACCGAGGGGTGGCGGAGGTTCCACACCGAGCGATCGCTCGTGCTCGCAGTGTGGACCAAGACCGGATCGATGCTCTGCTCGCCGACTTCGAAGTTTGAAGGCCGAGGGGATGCGTCCGAGATTGCCAGCTCTATCAAATTCGGGCCGTCCCCCTTACTTCTGGAGCGTGATCGTCGTATTCGGTGGAGGCTCGCGCTCGGAATCTACCCGGTTTCCTTGTCGCTCTACTGAACTCCCAAAACCTACAGGCTTCCTTGACCCCGGATAGCTGTTTGCTGCACGAATAAGCGTCACATGTGCGTTATTTTTTCTCCCGGGCTGGGGAGGTAGCGCCGCGACTATTCATCGCTCTACCGGCTCGCGGCTGCGTTTGTGTTTTTCATCGCGTGGCAAACCAGATTCTTCTCCGAGGCCTCATCCGGGCATGAACCGGGATTTTTGGGAGCCGCGAGGGGGATGCGTTCCGTTATTGCAACTCGATAGTATATAGTTCTATTAAATAGAATAGATATATATCTTATTATCGACTTGCAATTACGGAACGCACCCCCCTCTGCTCCCGGCTATGTGAGTTTCGGCGTCACTTGCGAAGACGAGCCTCTACGGCGTTCGCGGCTAGTAGGAGTCAGGGACTCCGCCGCGAAAGAGGCTGAGGTCTTCACCCTACCGCGTTTCTTGGCGGGGCCCCAATGTGGGCATGTCGTTTACTGGGCCTATAAGCGTTGCTCATTCGTTTATTTTACCGAAGCACTAGCATGGTAGCGCAAGCACTACGATCGTCTCTACGAACGCCCTACAGCGTTCTTGACTTCATTCTGATCGCCGGGCAAATGCTTGAGCCGGAGTAGCCTAGCCGTGCTCGTTAAAAAGCGACGGTCAAACTATCAAAGCCTTCCATCGTGCGGAGGGAGATGCGATCTCGTGACGAACGGGATGGTGATAGGGATTGCCGAGCGCGCCGCGCTGGTCCCAGGCTGCATCCCCCAGGATATTTTATGATTTTTCTAGGACTTCGCTTGCGCAGTTGCTCCAGCCGGCTACAAAAACCCTTATGTCGCCATGCCTCCGGCGCGCCTTTTTGGGCTTTCGATAACCTCACCAGCAGGTCGAGGAGCGGACGCTTCGGCTCGGCCAGACTTGCCTCTTCGACCATATTGCTTTCCGGCTGGACACGGGCAAGATGGCCGCGAGCGAGTTGCGGGGGCCATATGGCTTCGGACGATGCGGAGACGGAGAGGCGGCTGCGGTCGGTGGCCGACCAGCTGCGGGCGAATTCTGGCTTGAAGCCTTCCGAATATTCCCGCCCGGTGCTCGACCTCTTGTTCCTGCGCTATGCCGACGGGTGCTTCGCCGAGGCAGAGAAGCAGCTGAAGTCGCGGCCCAGCAGCCCGCCTCGCCGCGCCAACACAGGACGCTTTCAAGGCGCGGGGCGTCGCTTATCTGATGCCTCTGTTCGAGGAGCTCATGGCGTTCGCCCGGGCGTTGAACGAGGAAGAGCGGCGTCACCTCCAAGAGGGGCCGACCGAAGAGGAACTGGCAGTCTTCGACATCCTCACCCGTCCGAGCCGAGACCGACGAAGGCCGAGGAGATGAACGTGAAGATCGCCCGCTCACTGCTCGCCAAGCTCGAGCGAGAAGAGCTCATAATCGACTGGCGACTGTGCGAGGCGGAAAAAGCAGATGTCTGAGAGACGATCCGGCAAGAGCTGGCTTATGACAGGAAAATATGGGACGAAAAAGTGAGGCGAACATATCAGTTTGTTTTCGAACACCTTCCAAGCACCGATGGAAGACGCGCCTCTATTTAGAACAGAAGCTGAAATATACCGCACACAAATTCATATACAGAAAATATACTTATTATCAAATATAAGTCATTACTGACTTAACATACGATAGCGGAGATAATAGCAAAACATAACACTCTTTAAACATATAAAAATATATGTTGATTTTAGATGTTATGTGCTATTTATGAATTATTCGCCCTGCGAAAAATGCCCATTTTTGCGGTGAAAAATGGCCGACTCTACTAACTTGCGCTCGACTGATAGGTCCCGGTTCAAAATACCGCAGGTGCTGAAGCACATGCGGTTACACCATCCAAATTGTCCGTCGAAGCATCGAGGCGCCATTGTGGCTCGGGTTGCCGGTCGAGCCTGGATCGAAGCGAACATCGGAAAAGCCGTCGGCATCACGATGGATTGCTACGTCCGGCATACGCTCACGGAATATGAAGGTCTGCTCGCGAGCGGAATGAACCGAGACGTGGCGAGGAAGATGGTCAAATCCAAGGTGGATGAGACGATCGCATCATGGGCGCCAGCGCCGGCGAGCTGACCGTCATGCCCGTTGATATTGGGCGGTGGCCGGTGCGTGGTGTTCGTCTCGGGGCGACCCTGGAACCGTGGCGTTTGATGGCACAGGCGCTGCGTAGCCGGGGTGTGAGAGATTGGACGTGAAAGGCAGCCGACACATATGCTATTTGGGTAGTATTTTCCTATCGAGACGATATCCGAGGCTACTCCGAAATGAAATAATCAGACAGCGCTGCTATTCCAATATGCCAGATCATTTATGCGGCACTGTATATTTGGATATTTGTTCGGCAAGCCCGTCCTGACCCGGAGCTTTCTCTTAAGTTATCATGAGTCGCTAGATGACATTGGCCGAATGACGGGTGTAGGCGTCTACACATTTTCGGTGCCGTCTTAACTTAAAATCGATAACTTGCTTAACATATGCACGAAATAAATGGATTTTTAACCATATGCTAGTTGTTAAGCTTCGTCATTTCAAATTAATACTATATTAGTATATTTACAAAAACCGGCGTGTTAAGCGTATTGTGATTTCCGTTTACCTATGTTCGTTGCAATCTCTATATGTAGGTAGTGGCACGCTCTATCACGTCCGCTCATGCAGTGCATTCTAAAGTCAGTGTCAGGTATCGCGTTTTTGTCTAACTCAGTGTTGCATTCTCAACACCTATTGACCGCAATAGGACACCATTGCAGCCTACTAACGCCGCAGTGGTTTTGCAAATTTCCGAGAAGAGGGTCGCCCGAGCGTCGCAAGCGGCAAACCAAGTCAATCCCCGGCCCCTATTTTTTAGAATTCGTCAGGGATAACGAAATTACTATATGATATATTATTATCTAAGCTTTTTACAGCATATTCTATCACTCTACGCTGGCAAACGATCTTTTGTATATCTACGGTTCCAGTCGGAACGAGCTGCTTCCAGATCTCCGGAGAACAGAGATCAAATTGGAGCTCGTATTCTTCTCGGCATTCCGGCCAAGGCGGGAAGAATTGGACGAGCCCGTGCCAATGGGGATTGCTGACGGGTTTCTCCAAAAAGTAGAAGCCTCGAATGCGGTCTTCGCGGCGCTGTCTCCATTTCGGTCCAATTAGCTTCCTATTGATGCGGGCGTCCCATGCGCGAAGTCGATCTCGTATGAGAGCGGGTCCGCGATGCGGGCCATCGAACGTCACAGGGTCGTTCGTGGCGAGGGTGATGAATCGATCGAAGCGCCATTGGTTCAGCCATTCGGCGACGTCAGTGCGCATCTTCGATGGAGGACTGCGAAGAATGTGGCGAAGGGTTGGACCGACGGGTTCATCCAAGCTCGAAATCTCCATGGCGCGAGGAAAATAGCGCGGGGGCTGGACGCCGAACCGCTCACAAGCGCGTTATAGCGAAGGCGGTGCGGACAGCCGCGAAATTCCAAAAAAATTTTGCCGTTTGTCGCATCGGGTTGGTCGACGAAGCCGAAACATCGTTCGACGAATTTTGTGCATCGCGTGCTCTCGTCGCTATAAACGCTTAGATGACACAGCTCCCCCACACTATCGATATCAACGCGCGGCTTCGATTACGTGAAGCAGCTGCCCGCTACAACATCAGCCCCGCGACTCTCCGCAAACAGGCGAAGCAAGGTTTGCTCGTCATATGGCGAGTCGCCGGGAAGGACTGGACTTCGATTGCCGAAATAGAAAGGATGTTCGATCTGTGCCGCGTCCCAGCAAAGGAGCCCATCTATGGTTGCGACCGGCCCGTAGAGATGGCTCTGGAGCCATCGTCAAGGCCGCAAGATGGTTCATCAAGGACGCAGGCAGACAAATTGGCACTGGATGCGGCGCGGGAGAGCGCGAGGAAGCTGAAAGGCGACTCGCGTGCTACATCGCCTCGAAATACGCGCCGGCAAGGCGAGAGCGCGGTCTGTCTGAGATTCGCATTGCAGATGTGATCAAAATCTATCTGGATGACGTCGCGCCAGGCCATGCCCGTCCGCAGAAGACTGCCGAGCGGTGCGATCGGCTCTTGGATTTTTTCGGACATAGGCGGCTCGACGAGATCACCGGCGCGCTCTGTCGTGAATATGCTGCGGACCGATACGGCAAGGGATGCGACGAACGCCCCGGCGGCAATCGTGGCAAGGGTGGAGGAGCGAAGCGCGACCTCGAAGATCTGCGCTCTGCAATCAATCATCATGCGAAAGAAGGATATCACCGCGGCGTTGTGCGTGTGGTTCTCCCTGAACGAGGCAAGGCGCGACAGCGCTGGTTGACGCGAGACGAAGCTGCGCGGCTCTTGTGGATTTGCTGGCGCACTCGCGAGGTTCAGGAAGGCGCGCAGACCGACAAGCGCCCTCTGCGGCACCTTTGTCGGTTCCTCATCCTCGGCCTCTACACGGGCTCGCGCCCGGGGGCGATTCTGACTGCGTCTTGGGAGCGCGGACCGGCCAGATCCTGGATCGACATCGAGAACGGGATTTTCCATCGGCACGCCGTATCCCTACGCCGTGGGCCGCCTTTTCAAAATCGATGGAATAGAGCGAAGCTGCGCAGCTAAGTCGGCTTTATGAGCGAGGCAAGCTGCACAGCATGGGTCGGATGACATTGATCACGGGCGGCGAACGACGGCGCCGATGGAGAAACGAAGACCGGACGCGGATATTGGCGGCGATCGCCGAGCCGGGCGCGGTGGTCGCCGATGTGGCGCGGCGCGAGGATGTTTGCACGAGCCTCGTCTACAAATGGCGGCGCGCGGCGCAGCGGGAGGCGAGCGCCGCTGTGTGCGGATTTTCGCCGGTGATCATCGAGCCCGCTCCGCGAGTGGCGACGTCACAGGAACAGCCGCTGCAAGAATCCGCGGCCGGCGTCGTCGAAGTCGAGCTGAACGACGTGCGTGTGAAGATCAGCGCCACGGCGCCGTCTTCCGTGATCGCTGCGACCTTGAAGGCGCTGCGCTCATGATTCCCTTGCCTGCGGGTTGCCGGGTCTGGATCGCCACCGGCCATACGGATATGCGACGCGGCATGCAGGGCCTGGCGCTTCAGGTTCAAGAGCAGTTGCAACGCGATCCTCACGCCGGTGACCTCTACATTTTCCGCGGGCGCCGCGGCGATCTCGCAAAAATCCTCTGGCACGACGGGCTCGGCCTGTCGTTATACGCCAAGCGGCTCGACCGTGGAAAGTTCATCTGGCCCTCGGCGAGCGCGGGCGCGGTGTCGATTTCGGCCGCCCAGATGGCCTATATGCTCGAGGGAATTGATTGGCGAAATCCGCAATCGACATGGCGTCCAGCAAGCGCGGGATGAGCGAAAAAGCTGGGGTCGGACGCATTTTGGGGCGCCACAAATCGAAAGATTTGTGATTCACTCGCTATATGGACGCCATCGGCAAAGCCCTGTTGGACGAAAACGCCGCGCTGAGAGCCGAGCTCGCCGTCGCGCGCGCGAAGGCGTCGGAAGACATGGCGCTGATCGCCGCGCAGAAGCTTCAGATCGCCAAGCTGGAGCGCCAGATATACGGGCAGAAATCGGAGCGGTCGGCGCGTCTTCTCGAGCAATTGGCGCTCATGTTCGAAGAGCTGGAAGCGAGCGCGACGGAAGACGAGATCGCCGCGGAACAGGCGGTCGCGAAGACGACGGCGGTCGCCGGCTTCGCGCGCAAACGGCCGGAGCGCAACACCTTCCCGGAACACCTGCCGCGCGAGCGCGTCGTGATCGAGGCGCCGACGAGCTGCGCCTGCTGTGGCGGCCAGCGCCTGCGCAAGCTCGGCGAGGATGTGACGCAGACATTGGAGACGACGCCGCGTCAGTGGAAAGTGATCGAGACCGTGCGGGAAAAGTTCTCCTGCCGGGACTGCGAGAAGATCACGCAGCCGCCGGCGCCATTCCATGTCGTTCCGCGCGGCTGGGCGGGGCCGAGCCTTTTGGCGATGATCGCTTTCGAGAAGTTCGGCCAGCATCAGCCGCTGAACCGTCAGGCGGATCGTTATGCGCTCGAAGGCGCGCCGATCGCTTTGTCGACCATGGCCGATGCGATCGGCTCCATTTGCGCCGCGCTCGAGCCACTGCGCCTTCTCATAGAAGAGCATGTTCTCTCTGCCGAGCGCCTGCATGGCGACGATACGATCGTGCCCGTGCTGGCGAAGGGCAAAACCGACACCGGCCGCTGCTGGGTCTATGTGCGCGACGATGCGCCCTTCGACGGCGCCGGACCGCCCGCTGCGATTTTCTATTACTCGCGTGATCGCAAAGGCGAACATCCGCAGACCCATTTGGCGAACTACTCCGGCATTCTGCAAGCGGACGCCTATGACGGCTACAACAAGCTGTATGCAGCGGAGCGCAAGCCTGGTCCGATTCTCGAAGCGGCGTGTTGGGCGCACGCGCGGCGCCCGTTCTTCGTCATGGCCGACATCGATGCGAACGTCCGTCGCAAGGCGGCGGGGAAAAAGGAGATTCCTTTGTCGCCGATCGCGATAGAGATCGTGCGCCGCATCGATGCGCTGTTCGAGATCGAGAGGTCGATCAACGGCAAGAGCGCGCAAGAACGCCTCGCCGTTCGCCGAGCGTCGAGCCGACCTCTCGTCGACGCGCTCGAGAGCTATATGCGCGAACAGGTCGCCAAGCTCTCGCGTGGACATGATCTTGCCAAAGCGATGCAATATATGCTGAAGCGATGGCCGGCCTTCACGCTGTTCCTCGACGACGGGCGCGTTTGCGTCTCGAACAATGCAGCCGAGCGTGGACTGCGGGGAATTGCTCTGGGACGAAAATCATGGCAGTTCTGCGGGTCTGACCGTGGAGGCGAGCGCGCCGCCGCTATGTATGGGCTCATCGTCACAGCGAAGATGAACGGCGTCGATCCGCAGGCCTGGCTCGCCGACGTCCTCGCGCGCATCGCCGCGCATCCGGCGCATCGGCTCGATGAATTGCTGCCGTGGAACTGGCGCCAGAAGGATAAAGCTGCGCCGGCGCTGGCGGCCTGACCATGCACGTCAACAAGGTCTCTCACGTCACGACCATCGATCGTATCGCTGCGCAGCTCAGCGAAAGCGTCGACTTCCTCCATGACGTCGCCAATGAAATGGAGCCCGAGGATGGCGTGATCTGGGTCTATGGCCTCGGCGACCTCGAGATCCTGGCATTCACCGACTTCGGCATCGAAAACCTCGTCGAACTCATCAAAATCCACAAAGAGATGAAGTTGCCTCGAGAGCGCTGACGCGACGGTCCTGCGGCCCACGGCGAATGCTTACGGCACGCCGACGGTAAGGTCGAGACCAATAAGAGGCAGCCGAGCGTGAAGCTGGCGCCGCGCCTCGCTGCACATCTTGCGCGTTGGCGTCGAATGGACCAACAGCGAGGCCATGTGGTGACGTTCAACGGCGCTCCCGTCGCGAGCGTCAAGGTCGCCCTGGCGCGCGCCGTGCAGCTCGCCGAGCTGGAATCAGGCGTGACCGCCTACACGCTGCGCCATTCGGCTGCGTCATGGCTCGTCGCGAAAGGACTGCCGACCCGCAAGGTCGCCGACTTCCTCGGGACGAGCGAGCAGATGATCATCAATCACTACGGCCATCTCGCGCCCGACTATCAGGATGAAGCGGCGCTGGCGATCGGGCGACGTTGAGCGTTTCGGTGGTCCAAACGGTGGCCCGTCGTAACGAACGCTGCGACAGCCTCCCCTGCTCCCTTGAATTTCCTGGTGGGCCGGGCAGGACTCGAACCTGCAACCAGACCGTTATGAGCGGCCGGCTCTAACCATTGAGCTACCGGCCCCGCCGCCGTCCGGCGCTCCGGGGAGTCCTGCTCCTATAGCGAAAACCATCGTCTCTGCAACCGCGCCGGCGCGAAATCTATTCCTCGGCGCGATTGCCAGCGGCGCGCGCCGCGGCTATGCGCTAGATTGACGCGTCATGCCGGGCGGTTCCGGCGCGCAGTTCCGGAGCGGCGATGACCTATTGTTGCGGAATTCTCGTTCGCGACGGCCTCGTGATGATCGCCGACACGCGCACCAACGCCGGGCTCGACAATATCTCCACCTTTCGCAAGCTGCACATTTTCGAGCGGCCCGGCGAGCGGGTGATGATGCTCGCCACCGCCGGCAATCTCTCGGTCTCGCAGGGCGCGGTCAATCTCCTCGTGGAAGGGCTGGAAAATCCCGACACCCATGAGGTCGAGACGCTGATGAAGGCGCCCGGCATGCTGCAGGCCGCGCAGCTCGTCGGCCGCGCCGTGCGCCGCTCGCACGCCATCGCCGGCGAGAGCGGCGAGGCGGCGGGCGTCAGCTTCGACGTGTCGCTGCTGTTCGGCGGCCAGATCGCCGGCGGCGCGCTGCGGCTCTTCATGATCTACACCGCCGGCAATTTCATCGAATGCACGCAGGACACGCCCTATCTGCAGATCGGCGAGCACAAATATGGCAAGCCGATCCTCGACCGGGCGGTCGGCTATGACACAGATGTGCTGGACGCGCTGAAGATCGGACTCATCTCGATGGATTCGACGATCCGCTCCAATCTCTCGGTCGGCCTGCCGATCGATATCGCGCTTCTGCGCCGCGATGCGCTGCGCGCCGACATATCGACGCGCGTCGACGGCGGCGATGCTTATTTTCGGGATCTGCGCGACAGCTGGTCGCGCGCGCTGCGGGCCGCTCACATGGCGATCCCGACGCCGCCCTATGACGGCCGCGCCGGATGACCGCGCTCGCGCCGGCCGACGCCGCCGCGATCGAGCGGGCGGCGCGCCTGCTGCGTGACGGCGGCCTCGTCGCCTTTCCGACCGAAACCGTCTATGGGCTCGGCGCCGACGCGACCTCGCCGGCGGCCGTCGCGCGCATCTACCGCGCCAAGGGTCGGCCGAGCTTCAATCCGCTCATCGCCCATGTCGCCGATCTCGACGCCGCGCTCGCCGAGGCGGCGCTGCCGAAAGCGGCGATCCGCCTCGCAGAGACGCTGTGGCCCGGCCCGCTCACCCTCGTCGCGCCGCGCGTGGCTGCGGGCTCGGTCTGCGATCTCGCCTGCGCCGGCCTCGCCAGCGTCGCCTTGCGGGTTCCGGAGGCGCCGGTCGCTCTCGCGCTCATTCGCGCCGCCGGCCGGCCGATCGCGGCGCCCTCCGCCAATCGCTCCGGCCATGTGAGCCCGGTGACGGCCGCCCATGTCATCGAGGATTTGGACGGCGCCGTCGATCTCGTGCTCGACGGCGGCCGCGCCGAGCGCGGGGTCGAATCCACGATTCTCTCCTTCGTCGGCGAGACGCCGCGCCTGCTGCGGCCGGGCGCTCTCGCGCGCGAAACGCTGGAAGCCTTGCTGGGCCGGCCGCTCGAAACGACCGGCGCCGCCGCCGCGGTGGTCGCGCCGGGCATGACCGCCTCGCATTATGCGCCCCGAGCGCGCCTGCGGCTCGACGCGAGCGCGCTGCGCGAGGGCGAGGCCGGGCTCGATTTCGCGGGCGCGCTCCGCGCGCGCGCCGATGCGGCCGCGATGATTGTCGATCTCTCGCCGAAGGGCGATCTCGAGGAGGCGGCGGCCAATCTCTTCGGCCATTTGCGCGAGCTCGACGCCCGCGGCGCCGATCACATCGCCGTGGCGCCCATTCCCGCCCATGGCCTCGGCGAGGCGATCGCCGACCGTCTGCGCCGCGCCGCCGCGCCCCGCACGAAAGCTTAGAAACTATTCAAACTAATCAAATTGTATCGGTTTTTCCGCCACGCTAAGCTTTGCCCGAGGCGAACGCCTCCGGTCGACGAGATGGCGGGGCAGGCGAGCTCGCCAACGAGGCGAAGCGCCCCGGGGCTGTCAGGAGATCCCGAAATGCTCGGGGTGTTGGTGCGTGATCTGCAGCGTTCGGAGGAGAGGCGGCTTCATCGCTTTTTCCTGCAACGCCTCCGAAACTGGGCGGACGCCGCCGACGCCACGCAGGAGACCTTTCTTCGCCTGCTATCGAGCGCGCCGCGCGCCGCCGTCGACAATCCCAAGGCCTATCTGTTCCAGACCGCGCGCCATATCGCCTTCGATCACGCGCTGCGGCTCCGCAAACGCGCCGGCGTCGAATGTCCGGTCGCCGATCCGCAGGCCGTGCTCTGCGTGCCCTGCGACGCGCCATCCCCGGAGAAGACGCTCATCGATCAGCAGCAGCTTCGGCTGTTCGAGGAAGCGCTGCTGCGCCTGCCCGCGCGCGCCCGCACGGCGCTGCTGCTGAGCCGCATCGAGGGCTGGACCTATCCGCTCATCGCCGAGCATCTCGGGGTGTCCGCGAACACCGTCTATAACGACGTGCGAATGGCGATGGCGCATTGCATGAGCGTCATGGCGCGGCTGGAACGCGACTGAACGTGGCCGGCGCCGCGGCGACATCCACGCCACCACTCGGCTTCCGCGCGACGGGAATTTTTGTGAGAATGGTCCCCGTGCGACGTCATAGGAATTGATGGGGCATCGCTTCTCCCCGCCCTTCCCTCGAGCGAGACGCCGGCGAGCCGAATGACGCAAAATCCTGGTCCCGAGCCGAGCGCTGCGGAGACGATCGACGATCCCTCGATGGCCGAGGCGCTGGACTGGTTCGTCCGGTTGCAGGCCGCGCCAGGAGATGCGCGGACGGCGCGGGCGTTTCGTGACTGGCTGGAGGGCGATCCACGCCGCGGCGAAGCTTTCTCGAAAGTCGTCGCGGCCTGGGGCGCGCCGGAACTGCTTCTCGCCGCCCGCAATGTCGCGGCGGCGACCGGCTTCGTCGCGCCTCGGCGAGCCTCACGGCGGCGCGCCCGGGCCCGGAAGGCGACGACGGCGGCGGTCCTGGCGATACTCGCTCTGGCGCAGGTCCCGGAACTCCTGCTGCGGCTGCGCGCCGATCATCTCACCGTCGCCGGCGAGCAGAAGCGGATCGCGCTTCCCGACGGCTCATCGATGACCCTCAACACCGGAACCGCCGTCGCGCTGGATTTCGCCGAGGGGCGGCGGCGGGTCAGCCTGCTGCGCGGCGAGGCCTATTTCGACGTGCTGCCCGATCGCGGCCGCTCGTTCGAGGTGGTTGGACGCTTCGGACAGGTCGTGGTGAAGGGCACCGCTTTCTCGGTCAAGCTCGATGCGGAGGAAGACGACGTCGTGCTCGGCCGGGGCTCCGTGGATGTGGCGCGGCGCGCGCAGCCGCGCGACCATGCCGTGCTCGCGCCCGGCGAAACCGTCGCGGTGACGGACGGGGCCGTGTCGCCGGTGACGCACGTCGACACGGCGCGGTCGCTGGCCTGGCTCGAGGGTCGGATCAGCTTCCACGACCAGCCGCTCGCAAGAGTGCTCGACGATATCCGCCGCTATTATCCGGGACGGATCTTCGTCTTGCGTCGCGGCCTCGAGCAAATCGCCGTTTCGGGAAATTATCGGCTGGATCGACCGGCCCTCATCGTCGAATCGCTCGCCGAGGCCGCCGGCGCGACGATGACCACGCTCCCCGGCGGCGTCATCATTCTACGCTGAGCGCGTAAATTTTTGTGAGATCGCGACGCCTTCGCGGTCTTCACGAGCAGGGCGCGTGATCGCAGGGGGCGATCGTCGCGGCCCGCTCGAGAAGACGGGAGCGTCAAGATGATCGTGAGTTCCAGGACGAAAGCGGAGAAACAGTCGGCGGGCGTCCGGCGCCCGACGGCCCTGCTCCTGACGACGACGATCCTCTGCGCCGGGGCCCTCGTCGCGACGACGGCGCGCGCGCAGGGCTCGGCGCCGACGCAGAACCGCATGGTCTCCTTCGCCATCCCGGCGCAGCCTTTGCCGGCGGCGATCGACGCCTTCATCCGGGCGACCGGCTGGCAGGTCGGCTACCCCTCGCGCATCGCCGACGGCTTGACGTCCACGCCCGTGTCCGGCGCCATGCCGCCGGCGCAGGCGCTCCGCTCGCTGCTCGCCGGCACGGGGCTCGGCGTGCGCTTCACCGGCTCGACGACCGCGACGCTGACCGGGCGCAGCGCCGCGATCCCGCCGGCGGCGCTCGGCGACGCCGTGCCTCTGGACGTCATCGACGTCGGCGCGGAAGGCGCCGGCCGCGCCTATGTCGCCACCCGCAGCGTCGCCGGCGCCAAGGTCGACACGCCGCTCATCGAGACGCCGCAGACGATTTCCGTCGTGACCCGCAAGGAGCTCGACCAGCGCGCCGTGCAGGACTTCGCCGCGGCGGTCGCCTACACGCCCGGCATCGCCGTCGTCGATTATCCCGGCGGTCCGGGCGCGCCTGATTATTCGTTGCGCGGCTTCCGTGACGTCGGACTGTTCGGCGTCTACCGCGACGGCTTGCGCGCGGGCTTCAACAATTACGACACGAATTTCGAGCCGTTCGGATTGGAGCGCGTCGATGTGGTCAAGGGGCCGTCGTCGGTTCTCTACGGCCAGACGTCCCCCGGCGGACTCGTCAATTTGACCACCAAGCGGCCGACCGCGGCTCCGCTGCATGAAATCGCGCTGCAGACCGGCAGCTACGGCCGCCGTCAGATCGCCGTCGATTTCGGCGGGCCGGTCGATTCGAGCGGCGATGCGCTGTACCGCTTCACCGGCCTGTTCCGAAACGCCGGCACGCAGATCGATCATGCGCCGGACGACCGCCTCTACCTCGCCCCGTCGGTGACCCTGAGGCCGGCGGAGAAGACCGAGATCACGCTGCTCGCCAGCTATTTCAAGCTGAAGATGAGCGCGGCGGAGCAGAGCATTCCCCGCAGCGCGCTCGGCATCATCGGCACGAACGTCTATCTCGGCGTTCCGGGCCAGTCGAATTGGAATGTCGAGAACATATCGATCGGATACCGGCTCGACCACGAGCTGAATGCGGATTGGAGCCTTCGCCAGAACGCACGCTACATGCATTCGAAGGTCGATTTTCGCTATGCCTACAGCGCCGCTTGGCCGGTGGAGCTGGTCGACGGACACTATTATCCGGTCGGACTGCAGGACCGGCCCAAGAGCACCAACACATATCTCATCGACACCAATATTCAGGGCAGAGCGGCCACCGGCCCGGTGTCGCATACTCTGCTCGCCGGCCTCGACTACGCCTATTACACGGGCAAGGAGTCACGGCGGAACTCGCTGACGACGCTCACCATCGACGTGCTGAGTCCGGTCTATCCGACGACGAATTTCGTCTATGCCGACCCTTGGGTGGACGGGCGCAGCAATGTCGGGCAGCTCGGCGTCTATGTGCAGGATCAGCTGCGTTACGACAAATGGATTCTCACTCTCGGCGGTCGTCACGATTGGGTCGTCGGCACGGAGATCGACAATCTCGCGGGCAGCACGCAGACGACGCGCGATCAGGCGTTCACCGGCCGCGCCGGATTGGGCTATGTGTTCGACAATGGCGTCGCGCCCTACGCCAGCTATGCGACATCGTTTCAGCCCGTCACGGGCGTCTATGCGCCCGAGCGCGGCGGCGGCGCCTTCGAGCCGACCACCGGAATCCAATATGAGGTCGGCGTCAAATATCAGCCCGACGGCTGGAACGGCTTCCTGTCCGCATCGCTCTATGAGATCACGCAGCAGCATGTCTCGACCAATGACCCGCTCTACAGCGGCTTCACGGTGCAGCAGGGCGAGATCCGTTCGCGTGGCGTCGAACTCGAAGGCAAGGCGGAGCTGACCGAAGAGCTCAGCCTGATCGCGTCTTGGGCGCTCATCGGCGCCGAGATCACCAAGGACAATCCCGCGGTCGGCTCGGCGACCAGTTCGGTCGGCTTGCGCCCGAAGGGCGTGCCGCGCCAGACGGCCTCGGCCTGGGGCGACTATCGCTTCAAATCGGGCGCGCTGGAAGGCCTCGGCCTCGGGCTCGGCGTCCGCTATGTCGGAACCTCCGAGAACTCCGGCAACACCGAGACCATCCCCGATTATGCGCTGGTGGACGCCGCTGTGCGCTTCGACCTCGGCGCGCTGCATCCCGATCTCGGCGGCGCGAGCCTTGCGCTCAACGTCAGCAATCTGGCCGACAGGAAATACTATTCAGCGGGATTCTACGACAACACCGTGCTGTACGGAAATCGCCGTCAGTTCCTGGCGACGTTGAAATACGACTGGTGAGGCGAAGAGCGCGCGCCGTCACAGCTCGCAGCGCATGGTCAGCGCCGCCAACCGCTCGCCGGAGGGATGCTTATAATAATTCTCGCGCCGACCGATCGTCTGAAAGCCGAGGCGCTCATAGAGCTTCAGCGCCGCGGCGTTGTCCTCGCCGACCTCGAGGAAGACGAGGCGCGCGCCGCCGCGCTCGAGATTGGTGAGATGAGCGGCGAGCAGCTCGCGGCCGAGCCCCGCGCCGCGACGCTTCGGATCGACGGCGAAGGTCAAAATCTCGGCGTCCGGCGGCAGCAGCCGCGAGAGCGCCATGCCGCCGACCTCGTCCTTCAGCAGCTTGTCGTTGAAGGCCCCGTCGGCGAGCACATTCGACTCGGTCAGCATGGTCTCGAAATCGATCTTCGACCAGGGAAAGGCGAAGGAGGCGGCATGGAGGCGCGCGCAATCGGCGGCGTGCTCCGCGCCGATCGGGCGGATGGCGAAGCGCGGCTTGGGAAAGAGGTTCGACAACAGATACATCCGACGTGCTCAGGCGCCGATGGAGGCGTCGGCGGCGCCGCGGCCCTGGGGCTTGGCGTCGGGCGCCTTCAGATAGAGCGGACGCGCCGGGGCCGTGTCGGGATTGGCGGCGAGGCCGAGGCGGGCGACGAGGGCGATGTCCGGCGCGGCGCGCGCATCGGCGATCTCGGCGACGACGCCGGAGGCGCGCGCCTCGGCGGCGAGCAGCGGCGCGCCGGAGCCGACGAGCTTCAGCGGACCGTCGCCGAGCGCCCGCAGCGCCTCATGCGCGCCGACGCGGCGCGGCGTCAGCAGCGTGCGCCCGTCAGGGCCATAGGCGGTCACATAGACATGGCCATGGCGCGCGTCGACGGCCGCCGCCACCACGCCGTCGAAAGGCTCGAGAATATGCGGCGCCGCCAGCGCCGCCAGCGTCGACACGCCGACGACGGGAACGCGCAGCGCCAGCGCAATGGCCTGGCCGGCGGCGAGGCCGATGCGGATGCCGGTGAAGGAGCCGGGGCCGACGGTGACGGCGACGCGGTCGATCGAGGCGAAGCCGCCGCCCGCCGCGACGACGCGCTCGAGCAGCGGCAGCAGCGCCTCCGCATGGCCACGCTCCATCGCCGCCGACTCGCAGGAGAGTGGCGCAGCGACATCGGAATCGATCACGCAGGCGGAGACGGCGGGCAGCGCCGTGTCGATGGCGAGGAGTTTCATCGGCGCCGATTATGCCGTTTTTCGCGCGCCGATCAACGCGGGTCTCACACCTGCTCGACGCTTCGCACCTGCGGCACATAATGGCGCAACAGATTCTCGACGCCGTTCTTCAAGGTCGCCGAGGAGGACGGGCAGCCCGAGCAGGAGCCTTTCATGGCGAGATAGACGATTCCGTCGCGAAAGCCGCGAAAGGCGATGTCGCCGCCGTCCCGCGCCACCGCCGGGGTCACGCGGGTGACGAGCAGCTCCTTCAGCGTCGCGACGAGCTCCGCATCGGCGGGATCGAAGAACTCGGCCGGAGCGGCCTCGCCCTCATCGAGGACAATGGGCGCGCCGGAGGTGAAATGCTCCATGATGGTGCCGAGCACGGCGGGCTTCAGATGCGCCCATTCGGCGTCCGCCTTGGTGACGGAGACGAAATCGGGACCGAACATCACCGCCTCGACGCCGTTGATGGCGAGCAGCGCGCCGGCGAGCGGCGAGGCGGCGGCGGCCTGCGCATCGCGAAACTCGCGCGCGCCCGCGGCGAGCACGGGCCGTCCGGGCAGGAACTTCAGCGTGGAAGGGTTGGGGGTGGACTCGGTCTGGATGAACATGAGGTCTGCTCCGCAGCGTCCGGTTCAAGGCCGGCGTGGCGATAAGGCGCTCTGTCTAACATGAAATAGGGAGCGCTGCAGCAAGGAGGGAGAGAATGGGAGGGATCGAGTGAAGGATAAGATCCCCGACCCTCGTCCAGAGGAGCCGCTTAGGCGGCGTCTCGAAGGGCGGCCGTGGAGCGAAGGCTTTAATCCCCCCACTCCCCGTCCCCTCGTGCGGCCGGCGGCTTGCCTCGTTCTACCGCGTCACGAGAAGCCGCAACGATTGGGGCGGCGTCATTGCGAGGAGCGAAGCGATGAAGCAATCCAGAGCGGCCGCGCGGCTCTGGATTGCTTCGCTTCGCGCGCAATGACGGCCCCGTTTACATTGGGTTACATCACGATATCGGTAAGTGACGCAGGAGAGCTAGGCGGGCAGCATGATCACCTTCGTCTTGATCGGCGTTCGCGCATAGAGGTCGATCATGTCCTGGCTGAGGAGGCCGGTGCAGCCGCTGGTGATGCCGGCGCCGATCGTCTCGGGGTCGCTGGTGCTGTAGATCGTGTAGACCGTGTAGACGCCGTTCTTATAGAGATAGAGCGCGCGGGCGCCGAGCGGATTGTCCAGACCTCCCGGCATGCCGCCGGCATATTGGCGCGCCTCCGGCTGGCGCGCGATCATCTCCTTGGGCGGCGTCCAAATGGGCCATTCGGCCTTGCGCCCGACATAGACCTCGCCGCTCCACAGGAAGCCGGAGCGGCCGACATTGGCGCCGTAGCGCGTGGCCACACCGTCGCCTTCGATGCGGTAGAGATGATATTTGCCGGGATCGATGACGATCGTGCCGGGCGCTTCTTTGGAGTCGTAGCGCACCGTCTGGCGAAAATACTTCGGGTCCATCTTGCTGACATCGACAGCCGGTATCGGGAATTTCTCGCTCGGGACCGGCGCGTAGAGCTTTGCCGCCTCGGCGCGGCGCATGCCGTCGGTGTCCACGCAACCGGCGAGCCCCAGCGCGCCGAGACCGACGGTAGAGCCGAACAGAAACGACCGGCGGTCGAGACTCGCCGACCCGAACTCAAGCAGAGCCCGCTCGCTTCTTTTGCCGACGTCGGCATTCCCATCGTCCATGATCATGACTTTGAAGCTTCCCATACGCGGTATGCCGTGGAGAAATGTCTCTCGGCATCCCATCACTTGCTTTCGGGAAGATTAAAGAATGTCGTTTGTCGTGTCGAGTTCGATTAAGCGTTTGTCCTTACGGGTGAGCCGAGCCACGATCGAGGACCGGCCCGCTACCGCGCCAGCCGCCCCGGCGTCCATCCGCGCCGACGCCGCCCCTCGCGCTCCGCACGCGTCTCGGCGTCGAAATCCGTGATCACCGGCGCCGCCGAAAAAGCGTCGCGCTCGTCGAGCGCATTGACGTTGACGACGCCGAAGAGATGATCGCCATCGATCCAGCTCGCCGCGACGAAGCAGCCGCAGCGCGGGCAGAGATGGAAATCGGTGATTCCCATTCCGAACCGATAGGGCGTCGCCTCGCGCGGCGCAGCGATCTCCAGCCATCCCTTCGGATCGGATATCACGCGGGCGGCGTGGCGCAGGCAGAACCCGCAGGAATCGCGGCGGGGAACGAACTCGCTCGGCGCCAGCGTCGTGCGCAGGCGGACGCCGAGCGAGCCGCAGTGACAGCTTCCCGAAAAGACTCGAGTCATGAGCGACGTCTCCCTCTACCGCGCGAAAAATGATCCCTATCACGGCTCGGGCGTCGCCATGCTGCGGAAAGCGCCGATGTTTTCACGCTTTCCGGCGGCTACGGACTCGGGTAGAACGTCGATATTGGCAGTGCGTTTTTCGGGTCGGACATATTGGGCAGGAGCATAGGATGAGGGCCATTCGAGCCAGAAGCAAAACGGCCGTCGCGGCGTTCGATGTCGAGACGTTCATGGAAAATCTCGCGAGCAAGGGCGTTGTGCTGGGGCTCTATTGCGACGCCTTCGTCCGCGCCTCGCGCACCGCCGAGCTTTCCGACGAGGATCACGCGGCCTTGGCCACGCACAAATCGGAAATCGTCAAATTCCTATTGTGCAATATGAAGCCGGTGTAGGAGCCGAGCCTCGACCGATTCTCGACGCATGAGCCAGCGCAAGCCGGGACCGTCGTTGCGAGCGGAGCGAAGCAATCCAGCGTCGCGGGGCGGCCCCGCGATCGCTTCGTCGCTTCGCTCCTCACAATAGGGGTCTCGTCGCGCGCCCCCTACTCCGCTTTCGCGCTCGTGTGGATGATCGTTCCCACATGCTCGCCGCGCAGCGCCGCGGTGAGGCGGCCGGGGACGAGGCCGTTCACCACCTGCACGCGCTCGATATGGCGCGCGGTCGCCATCACCTCGAGCAGCGCGCGGTCGAAGGGCAGCGGGGCCTTTTGCTTCGCGAGCTCGGCAGCAGTGGTCTCGGCGATGAGCTTCGCCTTTTTCCCGTCCGCCCCCTTGGGATCGGCCGTATAGACCCCGTCCACATCTTCCACGATCGTCAGCCCGGCCGCGCCATAGGCGTCGGCGAGCAGGAAGGCGCCAGTGTCGGCGCGATGCGACGGGATGCGCGAGATCGGGAACTCGTAGTGGTGATAGGGCGGAAAGGCGCTGCCCACCACCGCCCGCGCCGCGGTCAGATGAATCGCGAGCTGCTTGGCGATGGTCGGATGCTCCACATAGGAGACGCCCTCCGGCGCCAGCAGCGAGGCGAGCATATGGCCGTTCTGGCCCGCCTCGTTCGCGGCGAGCGGCGCGAGCGAGCCGACCGGCAGGCCGAGATCGAGGCCGACGCCATAGAGGTGGCGGGCGCGAATGCCCGCGCCTGTCAGAATCAGCAGACGATGCTCGGGCAGAAGCTTGCGGATCTCGTCGACGATGGGGAGAATCGCCTCGGCGCCGCGATCCATGATGGAGCGGCCGCCGATCTTCACCACCTGCAGCCATGGCAGAAGGCGGATCGGGCGCCGCCCGGCGACCGGGCGGGTGAGATCGCCGTCGAGCAGGGTCTGGCGCGCGAGCGGCGAGGCGACGTGCTTGATGCTGTCGGTGTCGGTCATGATCTTCTAGCTCGCGGTGATGATGGTCCCGACATGCTCGCCGGCGAGCGCGCGGGTCAGATTGCCGGGAACGAGGCCGTTGACGACCTGCACCTCACGGATATGGCGGGCGGTATTCAACAGATCGAGCAGCGGGAACTCGAGAATGGAGTCATGCAGGCCCTTGGCCTTCATCTCCTCGACCGAGATCTTCGGGATGAATTTCGCGCTCTTCGACGTCTTGGGATTGGCGGTGAAGAGCCCCTTCTCGTCCTTGACGAAGATCATCGCCTTGCAGCCGAACTGCTCGGCCATGAGGAAGCAGCCGGCGTCGGTGCGATAGGGCGGAATGACGCCCTCGGCCGCCGGTCGGACCCAGAGATGATAGGGCGGCATGCCGCTGAAGACGACGGCGTTGACCTCGGCGAGATAGAGCGGAACCGCCGAGAGCCCGGCGGCCTCGACCGCGGAGATTCCATATTTGGCGAGCAGCTGGCCGAGCATGACCGCATTCTGATCGGCGACCGAGGAGCCGAGCTGCGACAGCACGCCGGCCGGCAGTCCGAGCCCCGCCGCGATCGAATAGAGATGGCGCGCGCGCGTGCCGGCGCCCGTGCCGATCAGCATCTTATGCGTCTTGCGTGCGGCGACGATCTCGTCCACCAGCGGATAGAGCGCCGCGCGGCCGCGGTCGATGACGCTCTGTCCGCCGATCTTGATCACCGTCGCGTCGGGCAGGATGCGATAATCCGCCGACGCCTCCGCCGCCGCCAGCAGTCCGGGGTCGGTCAGAGACCGCTGCATCAGGAGCGCTTCGAGCTCCGCCGTCGTATTGGCCATGGACGCGCCTTTCATCGCTTCGGTTCAGCAAGAAATCTGCGGCTCCGTCGATACTCTCGCAGGCGACGACCGCGCAATATGCGAAATTAATGCGCTTGCCGCAGCGCGACAGGAGAAAACCGCGAGCTTTCGGCCACCGTGGAAAAAACGACGCGAAACGCATCGTTGGTCGAGGCGCGCCTCGGCCTCGACGGCCGTCGCCCATAGCTCCGCCATTGACGCGAGCCGCCTCCATAAATACAAAATTGACCATTCGGCGGCATCGACACCTACGGCTTTCTCCGCGACTTTTGGCGAAGCCCACGATCACGACACCACTCGACGATCGATTTCGAGCGCCGGCTCCGCGATCCCGCTGCGGTCGGGTCCGGGCGAGACGCGAGCGGGCATGGAGCAAATGTCGAGCGACGGAACCCAGGCCAATTTCCTCATCGATCACGCCGCGCTCCGAACGTCGCACGGCCTGGACGAGGCGACCTTCGAGGACGTCCGTTTCGTCGGCGAGGTCTTGATCGCGCGGATTCCCGAGCTGATCGACGATTTCTACGTCTGGCTCGAGACCTTTCCCGAATTCGAGCGCTTTCTCTCCGATCCGCAGCTGCTGGCGCGGCTGAAGCGCCAGCAGCACGATTACTGGCGGGATTTTCTCGGCGCGACGGTCGACGAAGCCTATGTCGAGCGGCGACGCCTGATCGGGCAGGTGCATGCGCGCATCGAGCTCGGCCTGCTGATCTATCTTCTGGCGATGGAGTTCGTCTCCGCCTGGATGCTGCGCGCGATCGACGCCGACGCGCGCCTCTCCGCCCGCCCGTCGGCAGCGCTCTCGATCCGCAGGCTCATTTCCTTCGACTCTGCGGTCGTCGTCGACACTTATGGCGCGCGCACGGCGCAGAGCCTCGAATCGCATCGCGCGCGCCTGCACGAGATCGCCGGCGTGATGCAGGCGGTCACCGAAGGCGATCTCGATCATCGCATCGCGCCCTCCGGAACCGACGATTTACTCGGCGCGACGCTGAACGACATGGTGCGCAGCCTGCGCAACATCGCGCGCGAGATGGAGCTGATCGCCAAGGGCGACTATTCCGCCGATCCGGCGCCGCGAAGCGAGAAGGATCGTCTCGGCGTCTCGCTGCAGGCGATGACGCGCGCGCTCCGCGACGCGGCGGCGCGCAACGAGAGGCAAGTGTGGATCGCCGAGACGCAGACCGCGCTCGGCCGGGCGATGAGCGGCAATCCGAGCCTTCGCGAATTGTCGCAGCGCGTGCTCTCCCTGCTCTGCCGTTCGCTCGACGCGCAAGTGGGCGTGCAATATGTGCTAGAGTCGGGCGGCTCGACGCTTCGCCTCGCCGGCTCCTATGCGGCGGGCGCCGATGCGCCCGCGACGATCGAGCTCGGCCAGGGGCTCGTCGGCCAGGCCGCGCTGGAGGCGCGGCGCATCATCGTGACCGATATCCCCGAGGACAGCATCCGCATCCAATGGGGCGCCGGCGCCGCGCTTCCGCGCCAGCTCGTGATTTTTCCGCTGATCCACGACGGCGTCGTGCGCGGCGCGATCGAGCTCGGCGCCTTCGCGCGCTTCACGCCGCGCCAGCTCGAGCTCGTCGACATCGTCGCCGCGAGCGTCGCGCAGGCGATCGAGGCCGCGCAATCGCGCGCCAAGATCGAGGAGCTGCTCGAAGAATCACGCGCGCAGGGCGAGGAGCTGACGGCGCAGCAGGAAGAGCTGCGTCAGGTGAACGAGACGCTGGAGGAGCGCACCCATGCGCTGGAGCTGCAGCGCGAGAGCCTGCTCGCCACGGAAGTGGCGTTGCGGCAGAAGGCGACGGAGCTCGAGCGCGCGAGCCGCTATAAATCCGAATTTCTCGCCAATATGTCGCATGAGCTGCGCACGCCGCTGAACAGCGCGCTGATCCTCGCCAAGCTGCTCGCCGACAACAAGAGCAAGAACCTGACGGCCGAGCAGGTGAAATATGCGCAGAGCATCACCTCCGCCGGCAATGATCTGCTCGCGCTCATCGACGACATTCTCGATCTCTCAAAGATCGAGGCCGGCAAGATCGATCTCGAGCTGGAGCCGATCCCGATCATCCCGCTGGCGAACGCGCTGGAGCGCCGCTTCGAGCCGCTCGCGACCGAGCGCAAGCTCGAGCTGCGCATCATCGTCGACCCGCGCTGTCCCGAGACCATCGAGGCGGACGGACAACGCCTTCATCAAATCCTATCCAATCTCCTCTCCAATGCGGTGAAGTTCACCGAAGCGGGACGGGTGCGGCTCACCGTCGAGCCGCACGACGAAAGGCGTCTCGCCTTCACGGTGCAGGACACCGGCATCGGCATCGCCGCCGATCAGCACGAGGTCATCTTCCAGGCGTTTCGACAGGCCAACGGCTCGACCAATCGAAAATTCGGCGGCACGGGACTCGGCCTGTCGATCTCGCGCGAATTCGCCGCGCTGCTCGGCGGCGAGCTGCGGCTGCGCAGCGCCCCCGGCGAAGGCAGCGCCTTCACTTTGCTGCTCCCGCTTCGCGCGAACGCCGTTCCGGCGGCGAGAGCCCCCGCCCCGCCGCCGCGCCGCCTCCGCCTGCATCGGTCGAAGCTTTTGCGCCGGCGATCGAGGACGATCGCACGTCGATCGACGACCCGCGCAGATTCGTCCTCATCGTGGAAGATGATCCGCTATTCGCGCAAATTCTGCGCGACCTCGCGCGCGAGCTCGGCTTCAAATGCATCGTCGCGGGCACGGCCGACGAGGCGTTGCGGCTGGCGAGCGCGTTCCGGCCGGAAGCCGTCGTGCTCGACATCGGCCTTCCCGATCGCTCGGGCCTCACCGTGCTCGAGCTGCTGAAGCGCGATCCGGCGATGCGCCATGCGCCGATCCATATCGTCTCCGTGCATGATTATCAGCAAGTGGCGCTGGAGATGGGAGCGGTCGGCTATATTCTGAAGCCGGCCAAGCGCGAGCATCTCGTCTGCGCGTTCCGCCTCCTCGAGGAGCGGCTCTCGCGCGAACGCGGGTCGATCTTGATCGTCGAGGACGAAGGCATGCAGCGCGACGCGCTGATCGATCTCCTCGCCACGGAAGGAACCGACATCGTCGCGGTCGAGACGGCGGAAGGAGCGCTCGAGAAGCTTCGCGATCAGAGATTCGACTGCGTCGTTCTCGATCTGATGCTGCCGGGGGTCAGCGGCTTCGAGCTGCTCGGCGAGCTCAGCCGCAACGAGCGCCACAGCCTGCCGCCGGTGATCGTCTACACCGCGCGCTCGCTGACCATCGACGAGGAGCAGGAGCTCCGGCGCCTGTCGCGATCGATCATCATCAAGGGCGCGCGCTCGCCCGAACGGTTGATCGAGGAGGTGACGCTGTTTCTGCATCAGGCGGAGTCGAAGCTCTCGCCGGAGCAGCAGCATATGCTCGAGCTGGCGCGCAGCCGCGAGTCGGCGCTCGACGGCCGCCGCATCCTGCTGGTCGAGGACGACGTCCGCAATATCTTCTCGCTGACGGCGATGCTGGAGCGAGAAGGCGCCAAGGCGCTGATCGCGCGCACCGGCAGAGAAGCGCTCGAATGTCTCGACCGCGAAGCGTCGATCGACTTCATCCTGATGGACATCATGATGCCGGAGATGGACGGATTGGAGGCCATCCGCCAAATTCGCGCACGCAAGGAATTCGCCTTCGTGCCGATCATCGCTCTGACCGCCAAGGCGATGTCGGACGACCGCGAGAATTGCCTCGAGGCCGGCGCCAATGATTATGTGGCCAAGCCGATCGACGTCGAGAAGCTGCTCTCGTCGATGCGCGTATGGATGCCGAAGTAATGGGCTCTCGATCGCAACAAACCTCGGAGATCGAGCTCGATCTTCTGCTCGAAGCCATCTATCGCGTCCACCAATACGACTTTCGCGGCTATGCGCGCTCGTCGCTGCGTCGCGGCGTCTCGCGCGCGCGCTCGGCGCTCGGCTGCGCGACCATCACCGAGCTGCTCGACCGCGTGGTTCACGACAAGAGCGCATTCGCCGAGTCGCTTCGCCATTTGACGATTCAAGTCAGCGATCTCTTCCGCGACCCGAGCTATTTTCGGTTTCTTCGCGAAATCGTCGCGCCGCACCTCGCCACCTATCCGTCGCTGCGGATTTGGATCGCCGGTTGCGGGACCGGCGAAGAGGCCTATTCGATCGCCATCCTCCTTCACGAGGAAGGATTGCTCGGACGCTCGCTCGTCTATGCGACCGACATAGACGCCGAGAGTCTCGAGGTCGCGCGCGCCGGCTCCTATGAGGCGTGGCGCATGGGCCCTTTCGAGGCGAGCTATCGCGCCTCGGGCGGCCGCGCGAGCATATCGGACTATTTCATTGTTTCCGGCGCGCGCGCGGCTGTCGCGCCTTTGCTGCGCAGCCGCATCTGCTTTTGCGACCACAGCCTCGCGACCGACGCCTCCTTCACGGAGGCGCAGCTGATCTCGTGTCGAAACGTATTGATCTATTTCGATCGGGAGCTGCAGAATCGCTGCGTCGCGCTGTTTCGCGATTCGCTGTGCGCGCGCGGCTTTTTGGGATTGGGCCACGGCGAGACGCTGGCGTTCTCACATCATGCCGGCTTCCTGGAGCTCGTTTCGAGTCATGAGCAGATTTATCGGGTGAGATGATGAAGGCCGTCGAGAACACGCCATCGGATCGATCGCTCCGCCCACCGCCGCTGATCGACGACGCCGACGAGAACGCCGCGGGCGAGCGCCCCGTCGTTCTCATCGTCGATGATTCCGCGGATAATCTCCTGGCGCTGGAAGCGATGCTGAGATGCGACGACTTCGTGATCGCGACCGCGCTCTCGGGCCGCGCCGCGCTCGACATTCTTCTCGCCCATCATGTCGCGGTCGCCATCATCGACGTGCAGATGCCGGAGATGGACGGCTTCGAGCTCGCGACGCTGATGCGCGGCGTCGAGAAGACCCGCGACGTGCCGATCGTCTTCGTCACCGCCGGCTCGCGCGAGACGTCGCGAATGTTCAAAGGCTATGAGGTCGGCGCGGTCGATTATCTGTGGAAGCCGATCGACGAGCAGATCCTGCGCAGCAAGGTGGATGTGTTCGTGCGTCTCGAGCGGCAGCGGCAACAGCTGCTGCAGGCGGAACGGATGCGCGAGATGTTCGTCGCCATTCTCGGCCATGATCTGCGCAATCCGCTTCAGGGGATCAAGACGGCGACCGAGCGCACGATGCGGCTCACACAGGACGAGGAGGCGCGCAAGACGCTGGAATCGATCCGCCAGAGCGGCGACCGTATGGCGCGCATGATCGCGCAAATCCTCGACGTCACGCAGATGCGGGCCGGCGCCGGGCTGACCATTCGCCGGGCGCCCACCGAGCTGAGCCTCGTCGTCGAGCAGATCGTCGATGAATTCTCGGCGCATCGGCGTCTCTTGCGTGTCGAATATAGCGGCGACACGCGCGGCGTCTGGGACGCCGACAGGCTCTTGCAGCTCGTGTCCAATCTCGTCGGCAACGCCGTCGAGCATGGGCCGCCGGGCGGCCATGTGCATGTGCGGGTCGACGGCCGCGCGCCGGCCTGGGTGAAATTCGAGGTGCATAACGGCGGCTGCGGCCTGCCCAAGCAACTGCGCGACGTGCTGTTCGAGCCGTTTCGCAGCGGCGACCGCACGCGCGGCCTCGGTCTCGGCCTGTTCATCTGCAAGCAGATCGTCGAAGCCCATGGCGGCGCGATCGACGTCGAATCGACCGACGAGACGGGAACCGCGATTCGTATCTCGCTTCCACGGCGCCACGCGGACGACGCGCCGCTGCCAGCCCCGCTCGCGTCTGGACGGAGCCCGCAGGCAAGCGCGGCCGCGGGGCCCTCGCCGATCACGGAAACGCGGCGGGTGATCCTGCTCATCGACGACGACGTGGGCGTTCGCGAATCGCTCGAGCTCGCCCTCATGCTCGAGGGCTTCACCGTCGTGGCGGCGGCCGATGGCGATGGGGCCGCCGCGCGCATCGTCGACGAGCGCGTCGCGCCGGATCTCATCGTGAGCGATTTTTTCCTGCGCAAGAGCGCAACCGGATCACAGGTCGTGATGCGGCTGCGCGAGCTGCTCAATCGCGACGCGCCGGCGATCATCCTGACCGGAGGCGGATCGCTGGTCCCGGCGCACCGCACCGCGCTCGCGAACAGCGTGCGTCTCGGCAAGCCGGTGGAGATCGAGCAATTGACGCGGACGATCTACGATCTGCTGTCCCGCGCCACGCCCGATTGAGCGCTGGCGTTGAACATATTCGTCGAGAAGGGAGGCGCGAGATTTGGGCGCGCGGGGGAGACGTGCTCGAGAGCAAGACATGCGCGAGGCGCCGACCGGTCGCCCGTGTCGAGCTCTCGCCATATCGGCGAAGAACTCGAATGGTGCCCAAGAGAGGACTCGAACCTCCACGGCTTTCACCACTGGTACCTGAAACCAGCGCGTCTACCAATTCCGCCACCTGGGCCCGCCGCTCTCATACGGGCCTCGGCCTCGCCTTGTCAACAGCTCCCGCCGCCCTTTCCGCAACCTTTGCCGCGCGGCCGCCGCCTCACGGCGCAACGCACGGGAAATACAGCTGTTTTTTCTGGGCTTCGAACATGCGGGCGTGGGAACCTTTCGCGCCGGGCGCGGGTTGTGGGAGAAGCGGGGCGATCGGGAGAAGGACCATGCAGAAAGGTCAGGCTCGGGAGCCGACCGGGCGCGAGGCGGCCAAGCGCGGCTTCGCCGCCATGGACGAAGCCAAGCAGCGCGAGATCGCCCGCAAAGGCGGCGAAAGCGTTCCCGCAGAGAAGCGCAGCTTCTCGAAAGATCATGATCTCGCCGCGCAGGCCGGACGCAAGGGCGGGCAGAGCGTTCCGGCTCAGGAGCGCAGCTTCTCGAAGGACCGCAATCTCGCCGCCGAGGCGGGACGCGAAGGCGGCAAGAAGTCGAGTGGTCCGCACGCCAAGACGGCGGGGAGCGAGAGCCCCTCCAAACCGGGCCGCAAGAGCGCGGACAGCTGACGCCTCGCGGATGTCTCGAAACAACGTCAGTCGAGCGTCTGGCGGAAGCGCAGAATGGCGAGGCCCATCGCCGCCAGCGTGAACAGGCCGAGCGCGAGCGTGTCGGCGGTGAGGTCGAAGAAGCCCGATCCCTTCAGCATGATCGAGCGCACGATTCGCAGATAATGGGTGAGCGGCAGCGCCTCGCCGACATATTGCGCCCACAGCGGCATGCCGCGGAACGGGAACAGGAAGCCCGACAGCAGCATGTTCGGCAGAAAGAAAAAGAAGGTCATCTGGATCGCCTGCAGCTGATTGACGGCGATCGTCGAGAATGTGTAGCCGACCGAGAGATTGGCGGTGATGAACAGCAGCGTCAGCGGACCGAGCAGCAGCAGCGAGCCGACGATCGGCACATGAAAGAGCAGCGTGGCGACGAGAAGGATGATCGCCATCTGCACGCCGCCGACGACGACATAAGGCGCGATCTTGCCCAGCATGATTTCGGTCGGGCGCACCGGCATGGCGAGCAGCGCCTCCATGGTGCCGCGCTCGATCTCGCGCGTCACCGACAGCGCCGTATAGATCAGCATCGTCATGGTGAGGATCGTGCCGATGAGCCCGGGCACGATGTTGCGCCGCGTCTCGCCGGCGGGGTTGTAGCGGCGATGCACGCGTAATTCATAAGGCGGCGGCCCCTGCGCCAGATGCGCGAGCGGCCCCGTCAGCTCGCGCGAGAGCGCGCTCGCCGCCGCGCCATTGACGGCGGCGACGGCGCCGGAGGTGGCGGTCGGATCGGTGGCGTCGGCGATGACGAGCAGAGGCGGATGCTCGCCGCGAACGAGGCGGCGGCCGAAATCCGGCGGGATGTCGACGACGAACTGCACCTTGTTGGAGAGGATCAGCCGATCGGCGTCGGCTTCATCCCTCGCCGCGGCGACGATGTCGAAGTAATCGGTGGCGCGCAGAGCGGCGACGAACGAGCGGGCGAGCGGCCCGTCGTCCTGCGCCAGCAGCGCCGTCGGCAGATGCTTGGGGTCGGCGTTGATGGCGTAGCCGAACAGCAGCAGCTGGATGAAGGGAATGCCGACGATCATCGCCAGCGTCACGCGATCGCGCCGCAGCTGAATCAGTTCCTTGACGAACATCGCATGGATGCGCACGAGCGCCGCGCGCAGGTCGGACGACGCGAATCTCATCGCCGCCCCTTCTCGACATGCGTCATCAGATCGATGAACACATCCTCGAGCGACGGCTCGTCGCGAACCCAGCTCTGCGCCCCGCCCGCGCAGCCGCGCGCGATCTCGGCGAGGCGCTCCGCATCGCGGCCGGCGACATGCAGCGCCATGCCGAAAGGCGCCACCATGTCGACGCCCTCCGTCGCGCGGAGCCGCGCCGCCAAGGCGCCGAGCCCCTCGCCGGTGACGACATAAGTCGACAAGCCCGAGCGGGCGATGATCTCGGCCGTCGTTCCCTGCGCCAGCAGACGCCCATCGGCGATATAGGCGATCTCATGGCAGCGCTCGGCCTCGTCCATGTAATGGGTGGAGACCAGCACCGTCAGCCCCTCGCCGGCGAGCCGGTGGATCTCGTCCCAGAAATCGCGGCGCGCCTTGGGGTCGACGCCGGCGGTGGGCTCGTCGAGCAGCAGCAGCTCGGGGGCGGGCAATATGCAGGCGGCGAGCGCGAGGCGCTGCTTCCAGCCGCCGGAGAGCTCGCCGGCGAGCTGCTCGGCGCGGCCCGAGAGACCGCAGCGCGAGATCGCCGCATCCGCGGCGGCGGCCGGGGCGTCGAGGCCGTAGATGCGGGCGACGAACTCCAAATTCTCGCGGATCGAGAGATCGGCATAGAGCGAGAAGCGCTGCGTCATATAGCCGACCTTGCGCTTGATCGCATTCTGCTGCGTGCGGATGTCGTAGCCGAGGCAGGAGCCGTGTCCAGAGTCCGGCGTCAGCAGGCCGCAGATCATGCGGATCGTCGTCGTCTTGCCGCTGCCATTGGGCCCGAGAAAGCCGTGGATGCGGCCGCGCTCGACTCGCATCGAGAGATTGTCGACGACCTTGCGGCCATTGAAGCTCTTGGTCAGCCCCTCGGCCACTATGGCGATGTTCGGCGCGCTCACGGCGCCGCATCCTCTGGCACACCACCCCCCGAGAGCCGCGCCGTGATCGGCAGGCCGAGCGGCAGATCCAGCGCCGCGCCCTCGAGCCTCGCCTCGATCTTGAAGACGAGCTTGGCCCGCTCCTCGTCGCTGAAGATCACCGGCGGCGTGAATTCCTCCCGCGCGGAAATGAAGGAGATGCGGCCGAAGAGGCCGGCCTCGCAGCCGTCGCAGGAAATCTCCACCCTGCCCCCGAGCTTTACGCGCGCGAGTCGCGACTGCGGCGCGTAGAAGCGAATCTTGCGATTTGCGGGCGGCAGCAGCGACAGGATGGGCTGGCCGGCGTTCGCCATCTCGCCGACGCGGAAGAAGACGTCCTGCACCACGCCGGCGGCCGGCGCGGCCACTGTCTGGCGGGCGATGCGCGTCGCGATCTGATCGATCTGGGCGCGCGCCATGCCGATAGCCGCCTCGGCGGCGTCGATCTCCTGATTGCGGCTCGGCATGCGGGCGGCGTCCACCTGCCGCTCGGCCTCGACGAGCGCGGCCTTGTCGCGGCCCTGCGCCATGGCGGCCTGGTCGAGCGCCGCCTTGGGCGCGTGGCCATGCGAGAAGAGAATGCGCTTGCGCTCATATTCGGCCGCGGAGAGATCGAGCCCGGCGCGGGCGCGTTCGACCGCGGCCTGCAGAACGGCGACCTGCTGCGGCCGGTTCATGGCCGCGCGCCGGTTGTCGAGCTGCGCGCGCATCTCCACGAGGCGCGCTTCGGCCTCCGCCCGCTGCTGGTCGAGAACGGGCGTCGCCATCGTGAACAGCGGATCGCCCGCCGCGACGGCGCGGCCGGCCTCGATATGCAGCGCCGCGATGCGCTCGCCCTCGACCGGGCCGATATAGAGGAGGTCGCCCTCGACATAGCCGAGGAAGCCAGCGCGCTGTTCGGCGTCATGGGAGCGAAAGCCCCAAATGGCCGCCGCAGCGAGAACGAGCAGCGCGAGGGACGGGAGCCAGCGGTTCATGTGCTGCGCCATTCGAGCAAGAAGGGCGCGGCCTTCTGCCGCGCGCGGGAGAAGGCGGCCCCGCGAAGCGGGGTCGGATGAGGGTCCGTCCGCTCCAGCCCCATTACTCCAAACTCACCCGAACACGCAGCGCACCGGCCCGAAAGCCCTCATCCGACCCTCGCTGACGCGAGGGCCGCCTTCTGCCGCCTCGCGGGAGAAGGTGAGAACGTCGAGAGGCTCGCTCTCCATGCCGGATCCCTTAAGTCCCGGCCACAGCATGGTCAACGCCCGGCCGGGCGGGCGCAGAGGCCAAAAATCGGGCGTCGAATCGTCGCGGAAGGGGTTTTCTCTTTCGCCAAAACGTGAAATCGCTCTCGTTCGAAATTTCGCTCCAGGGAAAGACGATGGCCGAAACTGAAGAACTCCCCCCGCGCGAAGCCATGGATTACGACGTCGTGGTGGTCGGCGCCGGCCCGGCCGGCCTCGCCGCCGCCATAAGGCTGAAGCAGATCGCGCCGGACCTCTCCGTCGTCGTCATCGAGAAGGGCTCGGAGCCCGGCGCGCATATTCTCTCCGGCGCGGTGATCGATCCGATCGGCCTAGACCGGCTGCTGCCGGATTGGCGCGAGGACCCCGAGCGGCCGTTGAAGACGCAGGTCCACGACGATCAGTTCTATCTGCTCGGCGAAAAGAGCGGCTTTCGCATCCCCAACGCGCTGATGCCCAAGCTCATGAGCAATCACGGCAATTTCGTCGGCTCGCTGGGCAATGTGGTGCGCTGGCTCGCCGCCCGCGCGGAAGGCCTCGGCGTCGAGATCTATCCGGGCTTCGCCGGCGCGGAGCTGCTTTATGGCGACAATGGCGAGGTGCTGGGCGTCGCGACGGGCGATATGGGCGTCGGCCGCGACGGTCATCCGAAGGACAGCTTCACCCGCGGCATGGAGCTGAGGGGCAAATACACGCTGATCGCCGAGGGCGCGCGCGGCTCGCTGGCCAAGCAGCTCATCGGCAAATTCGGCCTCTCCGACGGGCGCGAGCCGCAGAAATTCGGCATCGGCCTCAAGGAGCTGTGGCGGATCGACAAGGCCAAGCACCGTCCCGGCCTTGTGCAGCACTCCTTCGGCTGGCCGCTCGCCTCGGACACGGGCGGCGGCTCCTTCCTCTATCATTTCGAGGAAGATTATGTGTCGATCGGCTTCGTCGTGCATTTGAACTATTCGAATCCGACGCTCTCTCCCTTCGACGAGTTCCAGCGCTTCAAGACGCATCCCATGATCGCGCCGACGCTGGAAGGGGGAACGCGGATCTCTTATGGCGCGCGGGCGCTGACCGAGGGCGGCTGGCAGAGCGTGCCCAAGCTCGTCTTCCCGGGCGGCGCGCTCATCGGCTGCGCCGCCGGCTTCATGAATGTCCCGCGCATAAAGGGCTCGCACAACGCCGTGCTGTCGGGAATGCTCGCCGCCGAGCATGTGGCGCAGGCGATCGAGACGGGCCGCGCCCATGACGTCGTCGATGCTTATGAGGAGGCGTGGCGCGGCTCGGATATCGGCCGCGATCTGAAGCCGGTCCGCAACGTCAAGCCGCTGTGGTCGAAATTCGGCACCTATGTCGGCGCGCCTTTGTTCGGCTTCGACATGTGGACCAACGAGCTCTTCGGCGCCTCGCTGTTCGGCACGCTGAAGCACGGCAAGCCGGACCATGCGAGCCTGAAGCCGCTGAAGGAGGTTTCGCCGCTCTCCTATCCGAAGCTCGCGAGCAAGGCCGCCTTCGACAAGCTTTCCTCGGTGTTCGTCTCCAACACCAATCATGAGGAGGACCAGCCGGTCCATCTGAAGCTCGCCGACCCTTCGATTCCGATCGAGACGAACCTGCCGATCTATGGCGAGCCGGCGCGGCTCTATTGTCCGGCGGGCGTCTATGAGGTCGTCTATGCCGAGGAGGCGACGAAGAGCGATCCGCGCTTCGTCATCAACGCGCAGAATTGCGTGCACTGCAAGACCTGCGACATCAAGGACCCGGCGCAGAACATCACCTGGGTCCCGCCGGAGGGCGGCGGCGGACCCAATTATCCGAATATGTGACGCGCCGCGGCGGGGCCCCGCCCCGCCGCCCTGTCGCGATCAGTAATAGTAACGGCGGCGGCGCCAGCGGCGCGGACCCCAGAAATAGCGACGACGCCAATAGGGACGCGGACCCCAATAGGGACGCCCCCAATAACGGCGTCGATAGCCCCATTGAGCTTTTTCGATCTTCGCCTGCTCGAGGTCGGCCGGAGTCGCCACGGCGACATCCGGGTCGGGCGCCGCGGACGGCGCCGGCGCCGGCAGCGTGGTCAGCGCCAGCGCGTCCGACGAAGCGGCGACAGCCGCCGCGCCTGCGCCGGCGATCATGAATTTCAAGAATGCGCGTCTTTCCATGAATGCATCCTCTCCGACCTTGCGTTCGGGACGTCGCGGCCGGAGCCGCGCGCCGACCCTCCGATGATACGCCGCGAAGCGACGTTCAGATAACAGCGTCGCCGAAGTTTGGTTCATCGCCGGCAACCTTTTTTTTGCTGATGCGTTTAACCTCCGTCCGGGACTGAAGCCCGGGGGTGAAGGAAGGCGTTTTTCCGGCGGCTTATCGCCACGTTCGCGCCTTTAGCGGCGTCTAGTCCAGCTAAAGGCTGCGGGCGAGATGGTCCAGCTCTTGCGTAAGCACGGCAGCTGACCCGCCAACCGCCGCAGATTGCGGGATTTCTTTCATGCCCCGGCATGTTCGATGGCCGCTGGTTCGTTCGGGATTCGGAGAGAAGGCCATGCTCGTCACCGATCTGATCCACTCGTGTTCGAACGACAAGGTCGCTCAGGCCGCGACCTTCTGCATCGGCGGCGCCTTCGCGGAGAGGGTGCGCGCCGCGGCGCGGGAGAATGGCGTCAGCGAGGGCCGGTTCGTGGCGGTGATCATGCGCGATTTCGCTCTGCGCGCCGATGATCGGACGAGAGCCGAGCTCGCGCGTGAGGTCTCGGGCTGCGACCAGCCGATTCTGCACGGTCTTCGGCATGTGGTCGAGGCCGCGCTCGAGGACGGCGCGCTGTTCTCGGAGCAGGGAGAGGAAAGCACGCCCGTGTTTCGGCGCGGCGGACTCTCCTGCGAGGCGATCGCGCGTCTCGGGCAGGCGCGGGTCTCGGCTTTCTGACGCGACGTCTTCCGCCTCGACTTGCACGAGACAGGCTCGCGCGCGATGCTGGCGCTCGCGCCACTGCAGAGGATGGCTCGAGCTGATCGACGAAGCGCAAATTGTCGCGATCCTGACGACCTACGGCTATTGGGCCGTGTTCGTCGTCGTGGCGCTGGAGAGCGCCGGCGTCCCCCTGCCCGGCGAGACCATGCTGGTCGGCGCCGCGATCTACGCCGGCCACTCCGGCAATGTGCGCATCGACCTCATCATATTGGCGGCCGCCGCCGGAGCGATCATCGGCGACAACATCGGCTTCTGGATCGGCCGCGAGTTCGGCGTCAATCTGCTGATGCGCTATGGCGGCCATGTCGGCGTCGGTCCGCCGCAATTGCGGCTCGGCCAATATCTCTTCATGCGCTGGGGCGGCGCGATCGTCTTCTTCGGCCGCTTCGTCGCTCTGCTGCGCATCCTCGCCGCCGTGCTGGCCGGCGCCAACCACTTCGATCCCCTAAAATTCCTGTTCTACAACGCCGCCGGCGGCATTTGCTGGTCGCTGCTGTTCGGCCTCGGCGGATATGTGTTCGGCGTCGCCATCAACCGCATCGCCGGGCCCATCGGCTGGATCGGCCTCGCCGGCGCCGTCATCGGCGTCGTGGCGCTGTGGCGCTATTGGAAGATCAACGAGGAGCGGCTGATGAAAGAGGCCGAGGCGCATTTCGCCCGGCCCGAGCGGCGAGGTTAGCGCCGGGCTCGCTCTTCTCCACCGGGCGCGCGCTCGAAGGCCAGCATCGCTCGCTTGCGCGCGAGCCCCCAATGATAGCCGGTGAGCGCGCCCCCGGCGCCGACCACCCGATGGCAGGGCACGACGAAGGCGATCGGATTGCGCCCGACCGCGCCGCCGACGGCGCGCGCCGCGCTCGGACGACCGAGACGGCGTGCGATCTCGCCATAGGTCGCGGTGGCGCCGGGCGCGATGTCGAGTAGAAGCCGCCACACGGCGAGGTCGAAGGGCGAGCCCATGGGCGCGAGCGGCGGCCGATCGGTCCGCCATCCGGCCGGATCGAAAACGCGCCGCGCGAGCGGCGCCGTCGCAGCATCGTCGGCGACGAAACGCGCCTTCGTCCAGCGCCGGTGGAAGTCGTCCAACGCCGTCTCCCGCTCGCCGTCGACGAAGCCGAGGCCGACGAGCCCATGCTCCCCGGCGATCAGCAGCGCCTCGCCGAAGGGCGAGGGATGAAAGCCAAAGCCCAATTCGAGCGACGCCGCCGGAGCGGCGATGGCCGCGCGCCGGTCGGCGATGATCTCGCTCTGGTCCAAGACGATGGTCATGTCTGGCTCCTCTGCCTGTCATCTACTCATTCACGCGACTTTCCGGGCTTGATTATGTCTGCCGCTCTTGCTGTAACGCAGCGCACAAATTCTCGAGAACCCGGAGAGTGACGAAATGACAGAATGGCCCGTCCACGCCAAGATCACCGGCCCGATCGTGCTGATCGGCTTCGGCTCCATCGGACGGGGCATCTTGCCGCTCATCGAGCGCCATTTCGACTATGACAAGAGCCGCTTCACCGTCATAGACCCTGTCGATACGCACCGGGAGATGCTGGATATTCGCGGCATCGCCTTCCAGCAGGCCGCCCTCACCCGGGACAATTATCGCGAGGTGCTCACGCCTCTGCTCACCAAGGGCGAGGGCCAGGGCTTCGTCGTCAATCTCTCGGTCGACACCTCCTCGCTCGACATTATGAAGCTCGCCCGCGAGCTGAACTGCCTCTATGTCGACACGGTGGTCGAGCCCTGGACCGGCTTTTATTTCGATTCGAAGCTCGGGACCGAGGCGCGCACCAATTATGCGCTGCGCGAGACCGTGCTGGAAGAGCGCCGCCGCAATCCGGGCGGGCCGACCGCCGTCTCCTGCTGCGGCGCCAATCCGGGCATGGTGTCCTGGTTCGTGAAGCAGGCGCTGCTCAACATCGCCGCCGATGTCGGCCTTCAGGTCGAGGAGCCGAAGACCCGCGCCGATTGGGGCCATCTCGCGGCCAAGCTCGGCGTCAAGGGCATCCATATCGCCGAGCGCGACACGCAGCGCGCCAAGGAGCCCAAGCCCCTCGACGTCTTCGTGAACACCTGGTCGGTGGAGGGCTTCGTCTCCGAGGGCCAGCAGCCGGCCGAGCTCGGCTGGGGAACGCATGAGAAATGGCTGCCGGAGATCGCCGGCGCGCATTCCGCCGGCTGCGGCGCCGCGATCTATCTGAAGTCGCCGGGCGCCAACACGCGCGTGCGCTCCTGGACGCCGACGCCGGGCCCGCAATATGGCTTCCTCGTCACCCACAACGAGTCGATCTCGATCGCCGATTTTCTGACCGTGCGCGACCCTTCGGGCGCGGTCGTGTATCGGCCGACCTGCCATTACGCCTATCATCCGGCCAATGACGCGGTGCTGTCGCTGCACGAGATGTTCGGCGCCGCCGGCAAGATGCAGTCGAGCTGGACGATTCTCGACGAGAACGAGATCGTCGACGGCATCGACGAATTGGGCGTGCTGCTCTACGGCCACGCCAAGAACGCCTATTGGTATGGCTCGCGCCTCTCGATCGAGGAGACGCGCGAGCTCGCGCCCTATCAGAACGCCACCGGCCTGCAGGTGAGCTCGGCGGCGCTCGCCGGCATGGTGTGGGCGCTCGAGAATCCGACCGCCGGCATCGTCGAGGCGGACGAGGTCGATTTCCGCCGCTGCCTCGAGGTGCAGACCCCCTATCTCGGCCCGGTCGAAGGCTTCTACACCGATTGGACGCCGCTCGAGGGTCGCCCCGGCCTCTTCGCCGAGGACCTCGACCTCGAGGATCCCTGGCAGTTCAAGAATATTCTGGTGCGGTGATTTCCTCTCCCCCGCTTTGCGACGCGAGGCGGGGGAGGCAGATGGCGTGATTCAGCCGATTCGTCGGGGCTAAAAGAGCGAGCCTGAAGGCTCGCTCTCGAGACCCATCGAATTCGATGAAGCGGACCGCCACTTCTCGCGGGACGGCGCCATCCGTCGCGCGCTCATCCCAAATATTTCGGCAGCTCGCGCTCGAACTCGGGAAAATACAGCGAGATCACGCTGACGTCGAAACGGCCGAGGATCTGCTCCTTCGGCTCACGGTCGAGCAGGAAGCGAAAGGCGGCGTCGAGGCATTGCTCCGCGTCGAACACGCCGCCGCCGAGCTTTTGCGCCAGCTCGCGCGAGATGGTCACGCGATGGTGCGTCTCGCTTTTCGCCTCGCGCACGACGACATCGAAGGCGACCGCCCGGGCGCCGCCGTCGCCACGGCGCGCGATCTCGACGCAAGGGTCGCTCGAGGAGGGGCCGCTCATGCGCGCGCCGCCAATGCCGCCTCTATGTCGGCAGTGAGCGAAGCCGGCGTCGCGAAGGGCGCATAGCGCCGAACCGGCGTCCCTGCGCGATCGACGAGAAATTTGGTGAAGTTCCATTTGATCGCCGCGGAGCCCAGGAGGCCGGGCGCGGTCTTCTTCAGAAAGCGAAAGAGCGGATGCGCGGCCGCGCCATTGACCTCGATCTTGGCGAACAGCGGAAAGGTCACGTTATAGGTCGCCGAGCAGAACTGCGCGATCTCGGCCTCGGCCGCCGGCTCCTGGCCGGCGAATTGATTGCAGGGGAAGCCGAGCACGACCAGCCCCTTTTCGCGAAGCGCGCGCCACAGCGCCTCGAGCCCGGCATATTGCGGCGTGAAGCCGCATTTGCCGGCGACATTGACGATCAGCAGGACCTTGCCGGCGTATTCGGCGAGCGAGCGCGTCGCTCCATCGATCGCCCGAGCCTCGAAATCATAAACCGACGTCATGACGGCGCGCCTCTTGAAAAAAGATCGCGGCGGCGAGGCTGAGCCTCGCCGCACGTCGACTCTGCGCCGTCCGCAGCGGTCACGCCGAGAGCAGCGCGTGAATATCGGGCTCCATCGAACGCGGCGTGTTGGTCGCCTCGAAGCGCTTCACCACATTGCCGCTGCGGTCGATGAGGAATTTGGTGAAATTCCATTTCACGTCGTCCGACGAAGCAGGATCCTTCTCCTTCAACAGACGATAGAGCGGATGGGCGTTTTCGCCATTCACCTCGATCTTGCTGAACAGCGGGAAAGTGACGACGAAGCGGGTGGAGCAGAAGGTCTTGATCTCCTCATCCGTGCCCGGCTCCTGATTGCTGAACTGGTTGCACGGGAAGCCGAGGATGACGAAGCCCTTGTCCTTGTTCTCGTTCCAGACCGCCTCGAGACCCGTATATTGCAGGGTGAATCCGCAGCGGCTCGCGACATTGACGATAAGGATCACCTTGCCGGCGTATTCGGCGAGAGTCTTGGTCTCGCCATCGATGGTCTTCACCGGGATATCAAAAAGTTCGGCCATTGCCTCAGGACCTTTCGGACAGTTTCGCGAAGCGCCCCTCTGCGCCCGCGGCTGGCCCCAGAATGGCGACGAGGGCGGCGCCGGGCAAGCTGCAACCCGCCTAAAATTGCATCATTTTACGCCGCGTCGACGCTCTGATCCTCAGCGTCGCCGAGGCCATATTCCTTCATCTTGCGGTAGAGGGTGGAGCGGCCGATGCCGAGCCGCCGCGCGATCTCCGACATCTGCCCGCGATAATGGACGAGCGCGAATTTGATCACCTCGGCCTCGATGTCCTCGAGCCGCCGCATCTCGCCGTGCTGACCGAGCAGCGACATCACATTGGGATCGCGAATCTCGACGCGCACGATCTCGCGCTCGGGCGCGGAGGCGGCGGGCGCCGGCGCCGGCAGCGGCGGCAGGCGCACCGAGAAGCCTTCCACATGAGCCGCGATCTGCGGGAACTCGTTGACCGTCAGCTCGTCGCCGTCGGCCAGCACCACGGCGCGGAACACGGCGTTCTCGAGCTGGCGCACATTGCCGGGCCAGTCATAGCTGGACAGCAGGCTGATCGTCTCATGGGTGACGCCGCGCAGCTTCTTGCCCTCCTCCGCGGCAAAGCGCGTGGCGAAACGCCGGGCGAGATCGCCGATATCGTCGCGGCGCGCGCGCAGCGGCGGAATGGTGATCGGGAAGACGTTGAGGCGGTAGAAGAGATCCTCGCGAAACTGGCCGCGCTTGACCAATTCGATCAGATTCTGATTGGTCGCCGAGATGAGGCGGATGTCGACGCGCACCGGACGCTTGGCGCCGACGGGGTCGATCTCCCCCTCCTGCAGCGCCCGCAGCAGCTTCACCTGCGTCTCGAGCGGCAATTCGCCGATCTCGTCGAGGAACAGCGTGCCGCCATTGGCCTCGAGGAACTTGCCGGCGTGCTTCTCGGTCGCGCCGGTGAAGGCGCCCTTCTCGTGGCCGAACAGGATGGATTCGACGAGATTAGCCGGCAGCGCGCCGCAGTTCACGGTGACGAACGGCTTGCCGCGCCGGTCGGAGCCGCCCTGAATGGCGCGGGCGACGATCTCCTTGCCGACGCCCGATTCGCCCTCGATCAGCACCGGAATGCCCGAGCGGGCGGCGCGGTCGCCGAGGCGGATGACGCGTGTCATCTCCTCGCTGCGCGAGACGAGGTCCTTGAAGGTCAGGGAGCCTTGGGTGCGACGGTTGATGCGGCGCAATTCGCCGGCGAGAGCGTCGGCGCAGAGCGCGTTCTTGATCGAGATCTGCAGACGCTCGGCGCCGACCGGCTTCACCACGAAATCATTGGCGCCGGCGCGCATCGCCGAGATCACCGTCTCGATCGAGCCATTGGCGGTCTGCACGATGACGGGAATGGCGATCTTGAGGTCGCGCATGCGCGTCAGCACGCCCATGCCGTCGAGATCGGGCATGACCAGATCGAGAATCAGGAGATCGACGGGCGGCGCGCCCGTCCGCGTCAGCCGCGCCAGCGCCTGCTCGCCGCCCTCCGCCGTCTCGGCGTCATAGCCGAACCGCCGCACCGCGGCCTCGAGAAGCCTGCGCTGAACGGGATCGTCATCGGCGATGAGTATCGTGGAAGACATTGACCCTCTTGAATTTTTATCGCCTTCGGCAGGCGCGAGACGCGGCTGCGGCGTCCGCCCGCCTGGAGACGCGAGCCGACGCAGCTTTCGGCCCATGCTCTTGGATCAGGGTAAAGGCGTCGTTAACATCATCGCCGCGGCTCGCACAGGCTCGAAAAAGCCGCGACGCCCGCAGCGCCTCGCCGACGATGCGGGAGGCCGAACGCATCCGGCCGGGCTTGCAATTTTCTCCGTTCGGACCCGATATTCGGATAAACCCTTCCCATACTCAACTCCTTAGGTTCGCGCCATGTCGCAAAGCTCAGCCTTCGCCGCCGATATCGTCCGGGACGCCGCCGAGGCGCACGCTCCCGCCCCCGGCGGCGGCGGACTTCCCGAATGGAACCTCGCCGATCTCTATCCGGCGATGGACAGTCCCGCGCTCACAGCCGATCTCGCGACGGCCGAGCGCGACGCGGCGAGCTTCGCCGCCGACTATCGCGGCCGCTTGCAAGCGCTCGCCGAAGGCGCTGCGGCGAATGAGACGCTCGGCGAGGCGGTCGCCCGCTATGAGGCGCTACAGGAGCTTCTCGGCCGCATCATGTCCTATGCCGGCCTCGTCTACAGCGGCGACACCAGCGACCCCGCGCGCGCCAAATTTTATGGCGATATGCAGGGCAAGATCACGGACATTTCGACGCAGCTGCTGTTCTTCCAGCTCGAGCTCAATCGTCTCGACGACGCCCTGCTCGACGCGGCCGCGGAAAAAGCGCCGCTGTCGCGCTGGCGTCCCTGGCTCGAGGACATTCGCAAGGAGAAGCCCTATGAGCTCTCCGACGAGCTTGAGCGTCTCTTCCACGAGAAGTCGATGACCGGCCGCGCGGCCTGGAACCGCCTGTTCGACGAGACCATCGCCTCATTGCGCTTCCAAGTCGGCGGCAAGGAGCTGACGCTCGAGCCCGCGCTCAATCTGATGCAGGACACGAGCGAAGATATTCGGCGCGAGGCGGCGCTCGCAGTGGGCGCGACGCTGAAGGCCAATCTGCGCACCTTCGCGCTGGTGACCAACACACTGGCGAAAGACAAAGAGATTTCCGACCGCTGGCGCGGCTTTCACGACGTCGCCGACGCGCGCCATCTCTCCAATCGCGTCGAGCCCGAGGTGGTGGAGGCGCTGGTCGCGAGCGTCGTCGCCGCGCATCCGAAGCTCTCGCATCGCTATTACAAGCTGAAGGCCAAATGGTTCGGCAAGGAGGCGCTCGACTATTGGGACCGCAACGCGCCGCTGCCGCAGGTTCCGAGCCATGTCTATGCATGGGACGAGGCGCGCGACATCGTGCTCTCGGCCTATTCGCGCTTCGCGCCGCGCATGGCGGAGATCGCCTCGCGCTTCTTCGAGCGCAATTGGATCGACGCGCCGGTGCGGCCCGGCAAGGCGCCGGGCGCCTTCGCCCATCCGACCGTGCCCTCCGTGCATCCTTATGTGCTGGTCAATTTCCAGGGCAAGACGCGCGATGTGATGACGCTGGCGCATGAGCTCGGCCATGGCGTGCATCAGGTGCTCGCCGGCGCGCAGGGCGCGCTGATGGCGCCGACGCCGCTGACGCTGGCCGAGACCGCCTCGGTGTTCGGCGAGATGCTGACATTCCGCGCCCTGCTCGCCGGAACCAGCGATCCGGAGAAGAAGCGCGCGCTGCTCGCCGCCAAGGTGGAGGACATGCTGAACACGGTGGTTCGGCAGATCGCCTTCTACAGCTTCGAGCGCAAGGTCCACATCGCCCGCAAGGAGGGCGAGCTGACCGCCGAGAAGCTGTGCGAATTATGGATGAGCGTGCAGGCCGACAGCCTCGGGCCGTCGATCCGGCTCAGCGACGGATACGAGTCCTTCTGGGCCTATATCCCGCACTTCGTGCATTCGCCCTTCTATGTCTACGCCTACGCCTTCGGCGATTGCCTCGTGAATTCGCTCTATGGCGTCTATCAGAAGGCCGAGACGGGCTTCGCCGAGCGCTATTTCGCGCTGCTCGAGGCGGGCGGCGCCAAGCCCTATGGCGAGCTTCTGGCGCCCTTCGGCCTCGATGCGCGCGATCCCGCCTTCTGGGGCATCGGCCTCGAGATGATCGAGGGGTTGATCGCCGAGCTGGAGGCGATGGAGCCGGGGTGAGCCGGCCGCTCTCGCGGTCCGACAGCCTTTAAAGAGCGAGCCTGAAGGCTCGCTCTTGCTCGCGACCTCCATCGATTTCGACGAACCAATCCATTCGACTAAGCTTGGCGACCCCAGCGCTTCAGCCAAGCTTGCACAGCGTTCTCATCCCGCGGCGCCGCCTCATTCGCCGGGACCGCAGCGGCCGGCTCGCCGACGAGCGCCAGCGCCTCGACCGCCGGCGCCGGAGCGCTCGCCTTGGCCGCCAACGCCAGCTTGTGAGCGTGCCGTCTCGCGACGATATGCTTGTATCGCGGCACGAAATCTTGCAGCCGGTCTTGCCAGAGCGGCAGGGTCATATCGTTGCGCGCATGATGATCTGTTTTTCTCGGCCGAATGAACTCTTTGCGAATTAAATAATTTTCATCCACCATGTCGTTGTCGATGCGATGAAACGACACTTTCTCCTCATTGCTGAACCAATCGGCGACGATGTCGTTGAACCTCTTCGCGCGCCGGCATCTTTCGACATGGCTGCAATCGATCTTATAGACCTCGCGTTTGAAATCCTCCTCCGGCACGCGCGCCAGCGCCGCCGTGGCGGAGCCGAACACGTCGTCGTCCAGCGTCGTGACCTGCGGGCCGAGAATGCAGACATGAGTGATGAAGGGCTCGGCCATCATCAGCAGGCCGTCGGCGAAGGCGCGATAGATCATCGCCCTTTCGGTGAAGAACTCCGTCTCGTCGAACGCGCCGCGCGTCGCGACGTCACGATAGAAAGTCACATCCATATCGACCTGTCCGAGCATGATGAAAACGGTCTTCTGCACCGGAATCATCGACATCGTTCGGATCGCGCGGCTATGCCCGACTTTGGACTTGTCGCGCCGCAGTCCTTTCATAGTCGCGCCGGAAAATGAAACATGCGCCCAGGTTCCTGGATTGTCGGATTGAAACTGTCGCGAGTGAGAGTCGCCAAAAAACATCATCATCATGTTCGCATCTACCCACTTTCGACATGGCGCGAGATCATGGCTGACGCCACCATACGATGGCGACTACGCTCGCAACCTGTATCTTAGTATAAAATCAGCCTGTCAAGCCAACGCCCGAGAGCCGCGGGTGCGCCAGAGCCGCCGGCCCGAATCCGTTGAAACGACGGTCCGAAAAGCGATTGCTGAGGCAAGGCTCGTCTTCGAGATATTTTGCCGGCGCTTGGAACCAGCCCCGACATTTATGGTTATCTGGGCTCTCAATGCGAACGCCGACAAGGCCGGGCGGTCGCTTCGGCGCGTGGGATCGCGACAGGAGACGCGTCATGTTCATGCACAATAAGAAGCTGCAATATACGGTCCGCGTATCGGAGGCGAATCCGGTGCTCGCGAGCCTGATGCTGGAGCAGTTCGGCGGACCGCAGGGCGAATTGGCGGCGGCGATGCGCTATTTCACCCAGGCCCTCGCGGAAGAGGACCCGGGCCGCAAGGACATGCTCTTGGACATAGCGACCGAGGAGCTCTCGCATCTCGAGATCATCGGCAGCATCGTCGCCATGCTCAATCGCGGCGTGAAAGGCGAGCTCGCCGAAGCGAGCCTCTCGGAGGCCGATCTCTATCGCTCGCTGACGCAGGGCGGCGACAGCCATACGCAGGCGCTGCTCTATGGCGGCGGACCGGCGCTCACCAATTCGTCGGGCGCGCCATGGACCGCGGCCTATATCGACACGATCGGCGATCCCGCTTGCGATCTGCGCTCGAACATCGCCGCGGAGTCACGCGCCAAGATCATCTATGAGCGCCTCATCAACGTCACCGAGGATCCCGGCGTCAAGGACACGCTGTCCTTCCTCATGACGCGCGAGATCGCGCATCAAAAATCCTTCGAGAAGGCGCTCTACTCGATCGAGCAGAATTTCCCGCCCGGCAAGCTCGCGGGCAAGCGTCAATTCGCCGATCTCTATGTCAACGCCTCGCAGGGAAACGGAGACAGCGACGGTCCCTGGAATTCGGGCGGCGAATGGAAGCGCCTCGACGATGTCGTCGGGCAAATCCCGCTCGACGGCGGCGCCGGCTCGGCCACTGTGAAGCTGACGGAGGAGGAGGCGCGCGATCTCAGCACCTTCATGCAGCGCCTCGAGTCGCGCGTCGACGAACAGGCGACTCCCGCAAAGCGCCATTGATCGCCCACGCTCAGCGCGTCGCGATCAGCAGCAGCAGGCTGGCGATCGCGACGACGGCGAACAGCACGACGGCGAGCGTGCGGCCCGCGAGGAGACGCGTATCGCTCTGCTGCATGTAGCGCGCGCGATTCTCATGAGCGGCGGCGAGAGCGCGCTGCTCGGCCGTCGGCGGCGCGCCTCCCGCTTCGTCATCCGTGCCGAGCGGCGCCGCAGTGGGATCGGGCGCCGCAACCTTATCTGCGGCGAGGCCGTGATCGATGTCGATACGTAGCCGATCGCTGGTGGGAGGTCGATCCTTGTCGTCCATGGACGTCTCCTGCTCGCTCGCTCGACCTCAGAATTGGAGGCTCGCGGCGATGCGGCAAGATCGCGGCGCGCGGCGCGGCCATTTAATGCGACGAAAGCGGGAACTGTCGTTCCGCTCGACCATTGTGGCGAGGTCGCTCTTTCGAGCGGACGGCAAAAGGAGAGGAGATATCCATGCCGATCGAAACGACACAGCAGCTCCTGGTACATGAGCTCCAGAGCATTCAGGATGCGGAAACGCTGGCGGCGAAGGCCATTCAGGCGCAGCTGGAGGAAATCGAGGACGACGATCTCAGCAATCTGCTCGAACGTCGTTTGAAGGCCGGCGAGCAGGTGATGCGCGACATTCGCAAGTCGCTGCAAAAGCTCGACGGCAAAGGCCGCGTGGAAAACAAGGCGGCGCGCGGCCTGATCGAGGAATGCGAGGAGACGGCCGAAGAGGTTTCTTCTCAGGAGATGAAAGACGCCGTGATCATCGCCGGCGCGCAGAAGCTCGAGCATTATTGCATCGCGGCCTGGGGCACGGTGAAGGCGATCGCCGGCGAGCTGCGAGAGGAGGAACTGGCGAAGGCGATGCAGCATGCGCTCGACGAGGGCCATCGCTGGGACGAGGAAATGTCGGAGCTGGCCGAAGGCGCGATCAACCCCGCCGCCATGAAGAGCGAAGAAGGACAGCAGGACAAAGCGACGAAAAAGCCGAAGGGCAAGAGCGAAACGACGCGCGGCTCCGCCAAGAAGCATTGAGGCCGCCTCGATCAGCGTCTCGAAATGTGCTAATTCTCAGCCCCGAGGGAGCGAGCCTTCGCTCCCTCGGGAGATGTCGATGCTCGAGCATTTTGGCGAAGACATTTGGATTGCGAATGGACCGACAGTGAAGGTCGCCGGATTTCATTATCCGACGCGAATGGCGGTCATCAGATTATCCAATGGCGATCTCTTCATCTGGTCGCCGATCGCGCTGTCGGGCGAGCTGCGCAGAGAAGTCGACGCCCTCGGCGCGACGCGTCACGTGATCGCCCCCAATGCGCTGCACCATTTGTTTCTCGACGATTGGCGACGCGCCTACCCCGACGCCGCGCTCTATGCGCCGCCGGGACTGCGCGAGAAGCGCAGCGATATCCAATTCCACGCCGATCTCCCGAACAGCTCGCCCGCATGGGCGGACGAAATCGAGCATGTCGCGGTGACGGGAAATCTCATCACGACCGAAATCGTGTTCTTTCATCGCAGGAGCGGCGCCACGCTCTTCACAGATTTGATCCAGCATTTTCCGCCCGACGCCTTCGCAGGCTGGCGCGCCATCGTCGCGCGGCTCGATCTCATGACCGGCCCCGAGCCATCGGTCCCGCGCAAATTCCGCGTCGCCATGATCGACCGCCGCGCCGCGCGCCATTCTCTCGAGCACATTCTCGCTTGGCCGACAGAAAAACTATTGATGGCCCATGGCGAGCCGATCGAAAAAGACGGACGAGCCTTCTTGTTGCGCGCGTTCCGCTGGCTCACAGGGCCATAATGGCCTGCTTCATCGAAATTGATAGGCCTCGAGAAAGAGCGAGCCTGAAGGCTCGCGGTCCAGGGCCGCGCTTGGACCGCGAGCCTTCAGGCTCGCTCTTTCCAACCCTGTCAAATGGGCTGAATCACACCAATAGCCCTCACCCCAATCGCTTCACGCTCGTCACCGGCGCGCCGCTCGCCAGAATGCGCGCGCGCGCCGGCGCGAAGGGCTCGCTCGCGACCTGCATGTAATGCGCATTGGCGTGCAGCAACGTCTCCGCATCGCGCATCACGCCCACATGCCCCTTCCAGAAGATCAGGTCGCCGCGCTGCAGCGGCGCGCCTTCGGGCAACGCTTCGCCCAGCGCCTTCTCCTGCAGATCTGTGTCGCGCGGCGCCTCGATCCCGGCGAAGGCGAGCGAGGTCTGCACGAGGCCGGAGCAGTCGATCCCGAGCCAGGATTTGCCGCCCCAGAGATAGGGCGCGCCGATCAGCATTTCGGCGAAGGCGACGAAATCGGCGAAGCGCTGTTCGCGCGGCGCGAGATGCGTGGAATAGATGAAGCCGCCGTCCGCGGCGACGAGAAAGCGATCGCGCTCGCTGACGATCTCGATCCCTGCGCCGAGCGGCAGAGCGAGCAGCGGCGGGTCCTTTATATCCGGCCGCGGAAACACGAAGGTGCGGGGAACGCGCACACGATGAGTCGGGCGTTCGATGCGGCTCCAGAGCAGATTGGCGGGCAGCCAGCCGACATAGGAGTCGCGCTCGAGCTGCGCCCAGGCCCAGCCCTCCTCCTCGTCATAGACCGTGACGATCTCGCCATAGAGCGCCTGCGTGTCGAGTCGCGCATCGGGGCGCGGCTCCTTCTTCACATCGGCGACGCCCTCCTTCACCTGCATGCGCCGCCCTTCGACGAAGCGCGCCGCCTGCACGCGCCCCTGAAGATGGCTCGCCGCGAGATCGGGGCGCGCCGGCGTCAGGCGCTTGTCGAATATGTCGCTCAATTCTTCTTCGCGCTCCAGCGTGCAGCGCGCTCCTCGATGAGATCGAAAAGCAGCCGCGCCGTTTGAATCTCGGCGCCCTCCGGCCGGCCGGGCTTGGCCGAGGCGTTCCAGGCGAAGAGATCGAAATGCGCCCAGCGCTCCGGCGCCGCAACGAAGCGCCGCAGGAACAAGGCTGCGGTGATCGAGCCGGCATGCGGCCCGCTCGACACATTGACGAGATCGGACGCCTTGCCGTCGAGCAGGGATTCATATGGCTCCCACAGCGGCAGGCGCCAGACCGGATCGCCGAGCTTGCGGCCATGCGCCTCGATCTCCTGCGCCAGCGCGTCGTCGCCCGTGTAGAGCGCCGGCAGATCGGGCCCGAGCGCCACGCGCGCGGCGCCCGTCAGAGTCGCGAAGTCGATCAAGAGATCGGGCGCCTCCTCGCTCGCCAGCGCCAGCGCGTCGGCGAGGACGAGCCGTCCCTCGGCGTCGGTGTTGCCGATCTCGACCGAGAGGCCCTTACGGCTCGGATAAATGTCGCCCGGGCGCATGGCGTTCGCCGAGATCGCATTCTCGACGATCGGCAGCAGCACGCGCAGCCGCAGCGGCGTCCTCGCGCCCATCAGCATATCGGCGAGAGCGAGCGCCGTCGCGGCGCCGCCCATGTCCTTCTTCATCAGCAGCATGGCGCTGCCCGGCTTGATGTCGAGGCCGCCGCTGTCGAAGCACACGCCCTTGCCGACCAGCGTCACCTTGCGCGCAGTCTCGGGACCGAAAGTAATGTCCACGAGTCGCGGCGGCTCGGCGGCGGCGCGGCCGACGGCGTGGATCAGCGGGAAATTCTCGGCGAGCAGAGCGTCGCCGACGATGACGCGCGCCTGCGCTCCATGCCTCGCCGCGAGCTGCAGCGCCGCTTCGGTGAGCGCCGCGGGGCAAAGGTCGTTGGCGGGCGTGTTGACGAGATCGCGGCCGAGGTAGATCGCCGCGGCGATGCGCTCGATGCGGGCGCGATCCGCCTCTTTCGGCGCGCAGAGGCGCGGCGGCTCGCTCTTGCGCTCGCGATAGCGAGTGAAGGAATAGGCCGAGAGCAGAAAGGCGAGCGCGGCCGCTTGCGGGTCGTCGACGCCGTCGCGAAGACGATAGAGCCCCGCCGGCAGCAGGCTCGCCAGCTTGCCGGGCAGGAAGGGATCGCGATGACGCGCGCTCGGCGCCTCGACGCCGAAGAGGACCAGCGCCGGCGCCCCGTCCGGCCCGGGCGCGAGGAGATGCGCGCCGGCCTTGCCGTCGAAGCCGCAGGCTTTTGCGAAGGCGGCGATCGGCGGGGGCAGCATCTCGGCGTGGATCGGCCAGCTCTCCTTGTCGATGAAATCGATCGGCGTGGCTTCGTCGGTCCAGTCTTGCAGCCGGCTCATGACATCGTCTCTCCTCGGGCGGCGGCCCGTCGCCATTCTTCGGCCGCTCCGGCCGATAAGGCAAGGAGCTTGCCGCCCCGCTCACGCGGCCGGGTCGGCCTTGTGATTATCGGTCTCGATGCGGAAAGCGGCCGCGAACAACGCTCGCGTGTAGTCGCTCTTGGGCGCCGCGAACACGTCGACCGCCGGCCCCTCCTCCACCACTTTGCCGTGGCGCATCACGATGAGATGGGCGGCGAGCGACTTCACCACCTTGAGATCATGGCTGATGAAGAGATAAGCGAGCTGGTGCTTCACCTGAAGATCGCGCAAGAGATCGACGATCTGCGCCTGCACCGACATGTCGAGCGCCGATGTCGGCTCGTCGAGCACGATGAATTTCGGCTTCAGCACGATGGCGCGCGCAATGGCGATGCGCTGACGCTGGCCGCCGGAGAATTCGTGCGGATAGCGATCCATCATCGCCGGATCGAGCCCGGTCTCGGCGAGCGCCTGCGCGACGATCTCGCGCGTCGCATCGAGCGAGAGCCCCTTCATCTGCACGCCGAGGCCCTCGGCGACGATCTCGGCGATCGACATGCGCGGCGACAGCGAGCCATAAGGGTCCTGGAAGACGATCTGCATGTCGCGGCGCAGCGGGCGCATCTCGGCGACGGTCTTCGCGTCTATGCGCTCGCCGAGATAGAGGATCGGGCCATCCGATCTGATGAGCCGCAGCAGAGCGAGGCCGAGCGTCGTCTTGCCCGATCCCGATTCGCCGACGACGCCGACGGTCGAGCCGCGCCGCACCGCGAGCGTGACGCCGTCGACGGCTTTGATATGGCCGACCGTGCGACGCATGAAGCCGCGCTTGATCGGGAACCAGACCTTGAGGTCGTCGGCGGCGACCAGCACCGGCGCGTTCACATCCTCCTCGGGCGGCGCGCCCTTGGGCTCGGCGGCGAGCAGCGCCTTGGTGTAGGGATGCTCCGGCGCCGAGAACACCGTCTCGACATCGCCCTTCTCGACGATGCGCCCATGCTGCATCACGCAGACCTCGTCGGCGAAGCGCCGCACCAGACCGAGGTCGTGGGTGATGAACAGCATGGCCATGCCATAGGTCTTCTGCACGCGCTCGAGCAGAGCGAGAATCTGCGCCTGCACGGTGACGTCGAGCGCCGTGGTCGGCTCGTCGGCGATCAAGAGATCGGGACGATTGGCGAGCGCCATGGCGATCATCACGCGCTGGCGCTGGCCGCCAGACAATTGATGCGGAAAGGCGCCGAGCCGCTCGGTCGGATCGGGAATGCCGACCTCCTCCAAAAGCTCGACGACGCGGGCGCGAATCTTCTCCGCGCCGCGCGCGCCGTGAAGCTCGAGGATCTCGCCGATCTGCCGCTCGATCGAATGCAACGGATTGAGCGAGGTCATCGGCTCCTGAAACACCATGGTGATCTTGCCGCCGCGAATGGCGCGCAGCTCGGCGTCCGAGAGCTTTAGAATGTCCCTGCCGGAAAAATCGATCGCGCCGCAAGGATGGATCGCCGCGGGCGGCAGCAGCCGCACGATGGAGAGCGCGGTGATCGATTTGCCGGAGCCCGATTCGCCGACGAGCGCCAGCGTGCGCCCGCGTTCCAGCGAGAAGGAGACTTTGTCGACCGCGAGCGTCTCCTTGCCGCCTTGCGCGAAGGCGATGGAGAGGTCGCGGACGTCGAGGAGGGGGGAATGGGTCATGCGAAGGCGCAGATGGAGTGGGTCGTCATCTCTCGCGGTGACTCCACTCGTCGCGCAGAGACCGGACATATTCATTGACCTCTTCGGTCGATTTGAAATGGTCACGCTGGATGTGCGCGTGACGCGAGAACCAATCGCTCTTCCGCCCTTCCACGGGCTCGACCACGATCGTCACTGTGACCATTGCATTGTCTCCGATCTCTTCGCGCAGATCCTCGGGCAGGCGCGAGGTGGGATAATGTTCGCGGACGATCTTCATGGACGGCTCCAGTCACAAGGACCATATCACGGCCTCACCGCAACGTCTTTCTCACGTCGAGGCGTCAATGCCCCGGCGAAAACGTCGGCGTAGTGTCATGCGAGGGCATCCACAATCATTCGCACACCCTCGATGTCGGGAGCAATCCAGGTCATTCCATCAGGGAGGCGTTTGGCGTCAGCGTCTCCCGACACGAAATAGGCGCATTCCGATCTCGCCGCCGAAGCGACATGGATCGCGTCGGCGAGCCTATGCCTCGTGACTTCGCGCAATTCGGCGGTTCGAACGAGAATGTCGCGATCCACGGGCACGAGCTGGACGATATTGCTGTGAATGAGGAGGTCGAGATATTTCGGCTGCTTCTCGGCCAGAGGAAGCGCATCGGCTCGGCGCGGAGGAGCGAGGTCTCGGCGAGGGTCGGCTCGCTCGTCCATGCGGCGAGAGGACTCCAAGCGAGCATCATGAACAGCTCCCGCAACGGATCGGCGACGGACGAGTGGCCCTCGATGAAATAAATGAAAAACATTCGCGTCGAGATAGATGCGTGGACTCACGGGGCGCTACCTGTCCCAATCGTCGCGGTCTCGCCGAAGGTCTTCATTAATTTCCTCTATGGTGCGGAAAGGCGGTCGTCTCGCCGCGAACAACGCCTCGAGCAGCGCGAGGCGATCCCGCTGGTCATCCTGCTCTGTTTCGATCGTGATCGTGACGTCCCGTGCGCCAGCGAACTCACGTCGCAAGTCCTCGGGAAGGTTTTCCGCCGGATAATGGGGTCGGACGATCTTGTTCATGGCTCGACTCCATTCAAAAGCGTTGCGTGGGGATTTTCTTATGAGCCCGAGCGAGAGGACTCGACGACATCAAACTCGCTCCGCTCGTCTATCTCTTCCGCGGATCGTCCTTCGGATCGGTGTAGACGAGGTCGAAAGGACCGACCGCCGCGACCTGAATGATCGTTTCCTCGTCGCCCGACCAGACATAATGCGGATCGTTCGCCGGGAGAAGAAGCAGGGAGCCGGCTCCGAGAATCTTGCCTTTCGCCTTGTCGACCGTCACGCCCATTCCGCTCCCCATGGAGCCGCTCAAGACGGTCACCGACTCGAACACCGGATGCGTATGCGGCGGGACGAGATAGTTCGGCGGGAACTTGGCGCGGATGATGAACAGTCCGGGCTTGGACGGATCGCCATAAACGACCGCGGTCTGCCCGCCTCTCGGAAAGGCCGGATCGTCCTTGAACACGATATCGCGCGGCTCGAGCTCCTCGGCTCCGCGCATAGATTCCGCGAAGGCGGAGCTCGTGAGCGCGATCAATGCAGCGGCGAGATGTCTGATCATAGGGAAGCTCCGATCGGCGGATTTGGGGACCGCGCCGCCGTGCGAGATCCAGCTCCAACTCTAGCGAAAGATCGGCGGCCATGGAATGAGAAAAGGCGTTTGCCGCCGGGTCTCTGATTCTCTGCGCGAGACCTTCACCGAAACGTCTTCCGCGGGTCGAAAGCGTCGCGCACGGCCTCGCCGATGAACACCAGAAGCGAGAGCATCAGCGCGATTACCGCGAAGCCGGTGAGGCCGAGCCAGGGCGCCTGGAGATTGGATTTGCCCTGCAACAGCAGCTCGCCGAGCGACGGCGAGCCCGGCGGCAGGCCAAACCCCAAGAAGTCCAGCGAGGTCAGCGTCGTGATCGAGGAGTTGAGCACGAAGGGCAGGAAGGTCAAGGTCGCGACCGTCGCATTGGGCAGGAGATGCCGCGTGATGATGCGGAAATTGGAGAGGCCGAGCGCGCGCGCGGCGTTCACATATTCGAAATTGCGCGCGCGCAAAAATTCCGCGCGCACCACATGCACGAGCGAGACCCAGGAGAACATCAGCAATATGCCGAGCAGAACGAAAAAGCCCGGCACCAGGAACGAAGAGATGATGATGAGAAGATAGAGCTGCGGCAGCGACGACCACACTTCGATGAAGCGCTGGAACACGAGATCGACGCGGCCGCCGAAAAATCCCTGCACCGCGCCCGCGGCGACGCCGATGACGGAAGAGACGCCCGCCAATATGAGGCCGAACAGCACGGAGATGCGGAAGCCATAGATCAGCCGCGCGACGACGTCGCGGCCCTGATCATCGGTGCCGAGCCAGTTCCATTCGATCGCCGAGCAGCCGAAATGGACATTTTCCGGCCCGAGCTTCTTGGCCGCCGCCGCCTCGCATTGCGCCTTGCTCAAAGCCCAGGTGGGCGGCGACGGCGCCGGCGTCGGCAGATCGAGATTATGCGTGTTGTAGGAATAGCGGATCGGCGGCCAGACCATCCAGCCATTGGCCTCGATCTCCTTCTCGATCACCGGATCGCGATAATCGGTGCGCGCGAGAAAGCCGCCGAATTTCTCCTCGGGATAATCTTTCAAAATGGGGAACAGCAGCTCGCCTTTGTAATAAGCGAGGATCGGCTTGTCATTGGCGATGACATTCGCGAGCAGCGACATGACGAACAGCGTCATGAATAGGAAGAAGGACAGGAAGCCGCGGCGATTGGCCTTGAAGTTGGCGAGCCGGCGGCGGTCGATCGGACGCAGCCGCAGCCATCCTTCGCCGGGAATGGCCGGCGCGAGACGCTGCTTCGGATCGAAAGAGAAAGCGCGGGTCTCGTTCATGCGTCACACCTCGCGCGTCTCGAAATCGATGCGAGGATCGATCCATGTGTAGGTGAGGTCGGAGAGGAGATTCACCACGAGCCCGAGCAGCGCGAAAATATAGAGATTGGCGAAGACGACCGGATAATCGCGATTGACGATCGACTCATAGGAGAGATAGCCGAGCCCGTCGAGCGAGAAGATCGTCTCGATCAGCACCGAGCCGGTCAAGAAGGCGTGAACGAAAGCGCCCGGAAAGCCGGCGATGACGATGAGCATGGCGTTGCGGAACACATGGCCATAGAGCACGCGATTTTCGGTCAAGCCCTTCATGCGCGCGGTCTGCACATATTGCTTCCGGATTTCGTCGAGGAAGGAGTTCTTGGTCAAGAACGTCTGCGTCGCGAAGGCGCCGAGCGTCATCGCTAAGACCGGCAGGAAGATGTGCCAGAGATAATCGCCGATCTTTCCGACGAACGAGAGCTCGGCGAAATTATCGGAAGTGAGACCGCGCAGAGGGAAGATCTGCCAGAAAGAGCCGCCGGAGAACAGAACGATCAGCAGCATGGCGAAGAGGAAGCTCGGAATGGCGTAGCCGATGATGATGAGATTGGAGGTCCAGGAGTCGAAGCGCTCGCCGTCGCGCACCGCCTTGGCGATGCCGAGCGGAATCGACACAGAATAGGAGATCAGCGTCATCCACAGGCCGAGCGACATGGAGACCGGCAGCTTCTCGCCGATCAGCTTCAGCACGCTCTCGTCGCGGAAATAGCTGCGGCCGAAATCGAAGACGGCGTAATTCTTCACCATCAGCAGAAAGCGTTCCCAGGCCGGCTTGTCGAAGCCGAACTGCTTTTCCAGCTCGGCGATGAATTTGGGATCGAGCCCCTGCGCGCCGCGATATTTGGAGCCGGCGTCGGCGCCGATCTGCGCTCCGCCGGCGCGACCGACATCGCCTGCGCCGCCGGAGAAGCGCGAGGTCGCGCCCATGTCATAGCCCTGCAGCTGCGCGATCACGCGCTCCACCGGGCCGCCGGGCGCGAATTGCACCACGACGAAGGAGATCAGCATGATGCCGAGAATCGTCGGGATCATCAGCAGCAAGCGTCGGGCGATATAAGCGGCCATGCGTCAGCGCCCCGCGTAATTGATCTTGCGCGCCTTCTCGTCGTCCCACCACCATGTGGCGGCGATGCCGGTGTCGAAACGCGGATAGCGGCCAGGACGGCCGAACACGTCCCAATGGGCGATCCAATGGGTCGGCTTGTAATAATGCGGAATCCAATAGCGGCCGGCGATCTGCACGCGGTCGAGCGCGCGGCAGATGGCGGCGAGCTCCTCGCGCGAATTGGCGACGAGCGCCTTCTCGATCAGCGCGTCGACAACCGGATCGGCGACGCCGGTCACATTCTGCGAGCCCTTCGTCCGCGCCGCCTCGGAGCTGAACATGATGCGCAACTCCTCGCCCGGCGAATAGGCGATGCGCACGCGCTCCATGATCACGTCATAGTCGAAATCGTCGAGGCGCGCCTTGTATTGCGCCGCATCGACGACGCGAATGCGGGCGTTGACTCCGATGAGCTTCAGATTCTTGATGAAGGGCTGGGTGTGCCGCTCGAACATGCTCGAATTATACAGGAACTCGAATTCGAGCGGCTTGCCGTCCGGCAAATAGAGCACGCCGTTCTTGCGCGTGCAGCCGGCGGCGGTGAGAAGATCGACCGCCTTGCGCAGCAGCGCGCGATCCTGGCCCGAGCCGTCCGACACCGGCGGCTGAAACGGCTCGCCGAACACTTCCGCAGGCACGCGGTCGCGGAAGGGCTCGAGCAACGCCAGCTCCGCCGGCGTCGGCGCGCCCACCGCCTCGAGATCGGAATTCTCGAAATAGGAGCTGGTGCGTTTATAAGAGTCATACATCAGATTGCGGTTGGTCCATTCGAAATCGAAGGCGTAGCCGAGCGCCTCGCGCACGCGCGGGTCTTTGAACACGCTGCGGCGCGTGTTGAAGAACCAACCCTGCGTGCCGGAGATGTTGTAATCGGGAATCTCCTCGCGCTTCACGCGTCCGTCGCGGAAGGCGGGGAAATCGTAGCCCTTCGCCCAGATCGCCGAGGTGAACTCCTCATGCACGGTGAAGGAGCCGGCCTTGAACGCCTCGAAGGCGACATTGCGGTCGCCGTAATAATCGAAGCGGATCGCCTCGAAATTGGCCTGGCCGACATTGACCGGAAGGTCCTTGGCCCAATAGTCCGGCACGCGCTGGAACGAGATGAAACGGCCGGGATCGAGCGGGCCGATCTTATAGGCCGAGGAGCCGAGCGGCGGCTCCAGCGTCGTCTCGTCGAATCTGTGCTGTGTGTAATAGGCCTTGGAGAAGATCGGCTGGCTGGCGACGATGATCGGCAGCTCGCGGGCGCGGCCGGGCGCGAGCGTCACCACCAGCACGTCGTCGGCGACCGCTTGCGCGCCGACGAGATCGCGCAGCATTTGCGAGATCATCGGATGGCCCTGCGTCTTCAAGAGCTCGAGCGAGAAGGCGACGTCATGCGCGGTGAGCGGCGTTCCGTCGTGGAAGCGCGCCTCCTTGCGCAGGAGAAATGTGTAGGTGAGCTTGTCGGCGGAGATGCGCACCTTCTTGGCGACGAGGCCATAGAGCGCGTCGCGCTCGTCGAGGCTCGAGGTCATCAACGTATCGTAGATGAGGCCGACGCCCGCCGCCGGATTGCCGCGCAGAATGTAAGGGTTCAGCGAATCATAGCTGCTCTTCTCGGGCGGCGGCGGCTCCATCACCAGCACGCCGCCCTTGGGGGCGTTCGGATTCACATAGGCGAAATGGGGGAAGTCCTCCTTTTCCGCGAGCTCGCCGAAGATCGACAAGCCATAGCTCTCTGTCTCTCCGGCGTCGGCTCGAGCGGGCGCCGGGCGGATCATCCAGCCCGGCGCGGCGAGGCCGGCGAGGCTCGAGAGAGCGGAGAGCGCGCCGCGGCGCGTCATCGGAAGAAAGCTGCGGAAATCGGCCAAGTTCGGATCTCGCTGGTGGCGTCGGGGGCGGGCGCAAGCTCGGACGGCGCCGCGAATCCCCGCGATTATGTCGGTTTTCGACGGCGAAGCCATATTAGATTGCGCATCGTCACGCCGATGACGCGCAAGGCCGCGCCATGGTTCCAAGCCAGCGCGCGCGAGCGCCGCATAAGGCCGGAAAGCGCCGGATTTCGGGCAGCGCGAGCGCTGCGCCCGGCGGTCCCTTCGGATTTGCCGGATGCGGATGTTGTGTCGAGAGGCGAAGGCGCCGTATTCGAAAGCCCCTTCGTAGCGTCCGGAGCGCCGAAATGACCGCCAGAGAGCCCCGTCCCTTTCGCCAGCAGGCTTTCATCGACGGCGCCTTTGTCGCCGCCGACAGCGGCGCGACCTTTGCCGTGCGCGATCCGGCGACCGACGCGGTCATCGCCGAGGTCCCGGACATGGGCGCGGCCGAGACGCGCCGGGCCATAGAGGCGGCGGCGCGCGCGCTGCCCGGCTGGCGCGGCCGTCTCGCCAAGGAGCGGGCGCAGATCATGCGCCGCTGGCATGAGGCGATGCTCGCCGAGCAGGAGCGGCTCGCGCAGATCATCACCGCCGAGCAGGGCAAGCCGCTGGCCGAGGCGCGCGGCGAGATCGCCTATGGCGCGGCCTATCTCGACTGGTTCGCCGAAGAGGGCCGCCGCGTCTATGGCGACATCATCCCGCAGCAGTCGCGCGACAAGCGCATTCTGGTGATGAAGCAGGCGATCGGCGTCACCGCGGCGATCACGCCCTGGAATTTTCCCTCTGCGATGATCTGCCGCAAGGCCGGCGCGGCGATCGCGGCCGGCTGCACGATGGTGGTGAAGCCGGCCGAGCTGACGCCGCTCTCGGCCATCGCCCTCGCCGAGATGGCGCAGCGCGCCGGCGTGCCCGACGGCGTGTTCAATGTGGTGACGACCAATGATCCCGCGCCGGTCGGCGCCGAGCTCACCGGCAACGCCCTCGTGCGCAAGATCACCTTCACCGGCTCCACCGAGGTGGGAAAGATCCTGCTGCGGCAGGCGGCGGAGAATGTGCAGAAATGCTCGATGGAGCTCGGCGGCAACGCGCCCTTCATCGTGTTCGGCGACGCCGATCTCGACCTTGCGGTGAAGGGCGCGCTGGCGACCAAATATCGCAACAGCGGCCAGACCTGCGTCTGCGCCAATCGCTTTCTGGTCGAGCGCGGCGTCGCCGGCCCCTTCGCGCAAAAGCTCGCCGCCGCCGTCGCGGCGCTGAAGGTCGGCCGCGGCGTCGAGCCCGGCGTCGTCATCGGCCCGCTGATCGAGGAGGCCGCCGCCGCCAAGGTCGAGCGCCTCGTCGCCGACGCGCGCGCCCGTGGCGCGAAAGTGCTGACCGGCGGCGCGCGTCATGCGCTCGGCGGGACCTTCTATGCGCCGACCGTGCTGGCGGACGTCTCGCCGGAGATGGAGATTTTCCGGGAGGAGATTTTCGGCCCCGTCGCGGCGATCATTCCGTTCGAGGACGAGGCGGAGGCGATCCGCCTCGCCAATTCCACGCAATACGGCCTCGCCGCCTATTTCTACTGCCGCGACATCGCCCGGGCCTTCCGCGTGGCGGAGGCGCTGGAGTTCGGCATGGTGGGGGTGAACGAATCGCTGATGTCGAGCGAGGCGGCGCCTTTCGGAGGCGTGAAGCAGTCGGGCATGGGGCGCGAAGGCTCCAAATACGGGATCGAGGATTATCTCGAGATCAAATATGTGTGCCTGGGAAATGTGTGATCAAAAGCGAAAGGGCCGTGCCCTTCTCCCACTCGTGGGGAAGGCGGCCTTCGCGTCAAAAGCAGGCATCATGAAGTAAACCGACGGAAGCCGGGGCCGTCATTGCGAGCGGAGCGAAGCAATCTAGAGCCGTGGGGCGGCCCCTGGATTGCTTCGTCGCTTCGCTCCTCGCAATGACGCCGCCCCAATCCTTGCGGCTTCTCGTGATCGCTCACGCCAGAGCGGCGTGCGCCTCGTTCTTGATGCGCTCGACCATGGAGCGCACGCCATTGCTGCGCTGGGGCGTCAAATGCTGGGCGAGGCCGAGGTCGGTGAACAGCGGCATCGCGTCGAGGCTCATGATCTCGTCGGCCGGACGGCCCGAATAGAGCGCCAAGATCAGCGCGACGAGGCCGCGCACGATATGCGCGTCGCTGTCGCCGCGGAAGGACAGGACCGGCGCGCCGGGCCCCTCCTTGCTCAGCTTGCTCTCCAGCCACACCTGGCTGGCGCAGCCGCGCACCTTGTTCTCTTCCGTGTAGGCCTCCTTGGGCAGAGGCTCCAGCGTTCGGCCGAGCTCGATGAGATAGCGGTAGCGATCCTCCCACTCGTCGAGCATTTCGAAATTGCCGATGATCTCGTCTATGGCCATGTCCGTCGCCCGATGTTCACTCGCCCCTAGGATGCGCGCGTAACGCTCAGTCTAATATGGCGACTGTCCGTTTCCGCGCAATCGCTTCCTCTGGATGCAAGCCCGGCGCCGGCCGCTCAGCGCCGCCCGGACTCGGCCTTGATCGACTGCAGCTTCTCGGCGGCGCGCAAGCAATCGAGCGGATGCGCGAGGCAGTGCTCCCGCGCCGCCTCCGCTGCGCGGCCGACGGCCTGATCCGCGACATCCGACAAGGCCGCGCGCGCTGCGCCGATCATGACGGTAGTTTCCGCGGGCGCGCCGGCCCGGGTCGAAGGCCGCGCGGCGGCGAGGCGCGCCGGCCGCTCGTCGCGTCCGCCCTCGCGCGCGGCGATCGCGATCAGGACGATCCCGAGAAAAATCACGCATTTCAACAGGGTGAGCACGGCGGCTGTCCTTATGCTCCAGGCGGCCGCTCGCCGCCACGCGCCCACAATCGGCCCCAATTGCTACCGCCGCGTAAACGCGCGCCGCCGCCGCTTTCGGCAAGAAGTCGCAAACCATAAGGCGCATTCTCGTCGCCCTGCGCCGCAAACGCGTCGTTCCTGCGATCGGTTTAGCAGTCACTTAAGACGGATTTGCCAGATTGGCGGCGAACAGGAGCGCCAATTTGCGTAAGCTTTCTGTAACTTGGCCGCCAGTGGCGCGAGATTGGATCGAGCGGCTGGCGCAATCGAGACGAGCGCTCTCCCGAGCGGAGCGCGCGCGCCGCGTCGCCTTTCTGGCGCCGCGCCTCGCGCTCGCCGCCGCGGTGCTGCTCGCCGCCCCTCTCTGGGTGGTGATCGCCGGCGCGCCGAGCTTGGGCGAGAGCCTGCTGTTCGCCCTCGCTCAGCTTCCCCTGCTGTCGGTGGTCGCGCTGCTGCGCTTCGACGATCTGCGCCTCGCGCAGGCCGCATCCGCCGCCGGCTGGCTGATCTTCGCCGGCGCCTGCGCGGCCGTCGGCGGCGCTTCGGCCGCCGCGCTCGCGCCGTTCATCGCCATGGCCCTCGTCGAGGCGGCTCTGGCTCTGGACATGGCGCTGCTCGGCGCTGTCGCCGCCGGCGCCGGCCTGCTGACCCTCGCTGCGGGCGGCGCCCTCGCCCTTGCGCTCGCGGCCCCGCTGGTCGCCTACGCCACCGCGCTCGCCGCCGGCGCGATCCGCCTCGCCCGTCTCGATGCGGGCGAGACCGATCGCCGCGCGGCGGAACTCGCTCTGCTCGGCGAGGCGGCCGGCGAATTGATCATCGGCTTCGACGAAGGCGGCGCCGTTTCCCGGCTCGTCGGCGATCGGCACCGCATCTACGGGCTCGAGACCGCCGATCTGATGGGCCGCGGCTTGTTTCATCGCGTCCATGTCGCCGACCGGCCGGCCTTTCTGAAGCTCGTTTCCGACACGATCGCCACCAACGCGCCGGCCTGCGCCGAGCTGCGGCTGCGCATCGGCTCCGCACCGGGCGCCGGCGAATATGCCGAGCCGGTGTTCAACAGCTTCGAGGCGCGCAGCCGTCCGGCCGGCGACGGGGCGGGCGTGATCTGCTTTCTCGCCGATGTGACGGCGGCGCGCCGCGCCGAGGACATGCTCGCCGAGGCGCGCCGCGAGAGCGCGCTGGCCAGCGCCGGCAAGACCCGCTTCCTCGCCAATGTGAGCCATGAGCTGCGCACGCCGCTCAACGCCATCATCGGCTTCTCGGACATGCTGGCGAGCGAGCAGCTCTCACCCGCCGATCCCTCCAAGCGACGCGAATATGCGGAGATCATCCACAATTCGGGTCAGCATCTGCTCGCCGTCGTCAATTCGATCCTCGACATGTCGAAGATCGAATCGGGCTCGATGCAGATCGTGCCAGAGCCCTTCTCCGCGCAAGAGCTCGCCGACCAATGCGTGAAGATGATGCAGCTGAAGGCCGAGCAGGCCCGCATCGCGCTCGCCTGCGATTATGCCGACGGCCTGCCGGAGATCGTCGGCGACAAGCGCGCCTGCAAGCAGATCCTCATCAATCTTCTGTCCAATGCGGTGAAGTTCACCCCCGCCGACGGACGCGTGGCGGTGCGGCTCTATCCGGACGGCAATCGCCTCGCCATCGCGGTCAGCGACAGCGGCATCGGCATCGCCGCCGCCGATCTCGGCCGGCTCGGCGATCCCTTCTTCCAGGCCAGCGCCGCCTATGACCGCGCCTATGAGGGCACCGGCCTCGGCCTCTCGGTGGTGCGCGGCCTCGTCGGGCTGCATGGCGGCGCCATCGCCGTCGAGAGCGCCCCGCAGCGCGGCACCTGCGTCACCGTGCGCCTGCCGCTCGACTGCCGGCCGCATCAGAACCGCTCGCCCGCCCTCGCCCGGATCGAGACGACCGCGCGCCGCGGCGCGATCCTCGACATCCGCGACGACCTCGACATCCGCGACGACATGGTGAAGAAAATTGCGTGAAGCTCTCGCCGCCGCCAATCATGACATGCTGCTCGACGACCGCGAGCAGAAGCGCCGCGCCGGCCACGCGGGCAAGAAGACCGCCGCGACGCGCCTCTTCGGCGGCCGTCGCCGCGCCATCATGTTCCTGGGCTTCGCCGCTCTGGTCGCCATCGGCGTGCCGCTCAACGCGCTCTATCTGCAGGACGGACGCCATCCGGCGCCACTGTTCCAGAAGGCGACGGCGCCCGAGCCCAAGCACGCGCATCTCGTGGCGCCCCCCGCCCCGCCGCCGCGCGCGCTGATCGAGGAGCCGGCCCCGGAAGCGCCGGCGCAAAGGCCCGTCGCCATGAAGACCGAGCCGGCGCGCCCGGCGGAGAAGCGCCGCGGCGACGCGATCGGCGCCCTGATCGGCGCGCCGAAATCCGCCGAGAACGAGAAGACCATCAAGGCCGCGCAGCAGGCGCTGGCCAAATTGGGCTATTCCGTTCAGCCCGACGGCGTGATGGGCGCGGCGACCCGGCGGGCGCTCGAAAAATTCGAGCACGCCAACGGCTTGCAGGCCAAGGGCGAGCTCGATCCCGCCGTTCTGCACCGTTTGCGCGCCAAGGCCGCCGCCACGACGACGACTCCCGCCCCCGCCACGACGACCGGTCCCGCCGCGACGGCGCATGCCGCGCATCCGACGCCGCCCGTGCGCGCCAACTGAATGCGGCTGCGCTCGGACATATTCGTCGCCGCTCTGATCCGCCGCGCGGAGGTCGCCGGGGCCAGCGCAATGTTGCGCCGGCGCGGCGCCGCCGAGGCCGGCGCGGTGTTCGTGAAGATCGATCGTCTCGACGGACGCGCCGCTCTGCTCGCGCCGGCGCCGCAGAGCGAGGACCTCCCCGAGGGCGTCGATCGCCTGTTCACGCGTCTCCACCGCGACGAATGGATCGCGCCCTTCGAAGCCGAGGAGCGGGTGAGGAAGGAGATCGCCTTCGACTCCGATCTCTGGCTCGTCGAGATCGAGGACCGCGAGGGCCGGCCCTTCGTCGATCTCGCGCCGATAGAGAAATAGGTCGAGAGAAGCGAGCCTGAAGGCTCGCGGTCCAGGGGCCACTCTTGGACCGCGAGCCTTCAGGCTCGCTCTTCAGCGCTCCAGATTGATAGACGCGAGGCCGCTACGAGCCGACCTCGGCGCCGCGCCGCCGGCCCTTCTTGCGCCGCGCCGGGCCGACCTCCGAGACCGAAACACGCTGACAGGCGGGCGTGACGACGCGATCCGGCCGCGCCGCGCCGGTGATCGCCGCAACGAGCCACTGCGCCGCCCGCAGCGGGATCGAGCGCATCAGCGCGATGAGCGCGCGCACGCGCTCGACATCGGGCGCCGCGCGCTCCGCGCCGAGGAAAATGCGGATCGCCAGCTCTTCATCGACGCCGAGCGTGAGCAACGCCAGGGCCAACGCCTCGCCGCCGGGGTCGGCGAGCATCGCGCGCGTGCGCGCCTTGCGACAGTCGAGCCCCTCGGCCAAAGCCCCGGCCAGCGCGTCCGGATCGCGCGCCCGCGCGCATTGCCGGATGCGCGCGAGGATTTGCGGCGCCGGCCGGCTGACCGGCTCCGGCCCGCCGCAGGACAGCGCCCTCGAGGTCGCCGCGAGGAGAATCGCGCAACGCTCGCGCGCGTCCGCGGCGAGGAACAAGGGCTCGACGTCGAGCGACAGATCATCCCGGTCGAGCAGGATGCGGGCGAGCCGCAGATCGTCCCGTCCCCTCTGCGCCAGCGCGCGCCGCGCCGCCTGGTCGAGATGGATGCGCCGATTGGCGGCGAGCGCGCAGAGCACCTCGCTCTCGCCGCGCGAGGCCAGGACGACGATCATTCTGCAATCCAGAGTCTCACGCCGCGCAATGGCCGCTGCGAGCTCGGCCGGACCATGCTCGGCGGTGACGCGGAGGAGCCCGGCGTGCAGGGATGGCGCGCGCTCGAGGACCATGCGCGCCGCGCGTCCGCCCTTCTCGAGCAGAGCGGTGAAAACGCCCGGCGGCGTTTCGGGATAGGCGCAGAGATCGGCCGCGCAATCGGCGACCGCCTCGGCGTCGAGAAGCTCGATCAGACCGCAGGCGAGCTTCTCGAACTGGTCCAGATCGCTCGGAGACTGCCGAGGATGCGCGACAAAGCGGCCGACGATCGCTCCGAGCAGCGCCGCCGCCGAAAATCGTTCACTCTCGCCGTGAAACATCGACAATGGCGCCGCAAGAAGAGTCCCGATGTGACGGTTTTAGGACGCTTGCGTTGACGCGACATTAACTCTCGGCGTTTCTGCTGGCCTCAGCGACACGCGGCGATAGCGCATAGTCGCGGGGGGCGACGGCATGGGCGAGATCATAGCCTTGCGGCCGAAGCCGAGAGCAGCGGCGAGCCTGCCGCCGGCTCCCGGCGGAGCGCAGATTCTCTTCTTCCTCGGCGTTCGCTACGTGCGCGAGGAGACGGCGACGAAGCGCTCGCCGCGCGGGCGCGGCAAGCGGAAGCGCGCGTGACCGGGCGGGGTCAATCGGCGAGGATCAGCGCCCAATAGACCTTGTATTTCGTCCCCGGCGCAAAAGCGGCGCCGATCCCCATGCGGGTCGCGCCCTTCATCAACAGATTGCGATTATGCGGCGGCGACTGGCGCCAGCCCGAAAACGCCTCGGCGAGCGTATGATAGCCGGCCGAGACATTCTCCGCCGCGCGCGCGCTCCTCATGCCGCGCGCCGTGAGCCGCTCGTCCAGCGTGCCGCGCACGTCATGGGCGAGCGAATTGGCGGCGGCCATGGCGTCCGCCTGCGCCTGCGCCGCCTGCTGCAAGGTGGCGTCGACATCGAGCGCCGAGAGACCGTTGTTGCTGCGATAGAGCGAGATCATATCGCGCGCCGCCTGCGCGTCGACCCGAGCGCCGGGCGCGGCGAGCGAACGATAGAAGCTCGGCTGCCCCGGCTCCGGCCCGACGCTCTCGCGATCGCCGCAGGCGCAAAGCGACAGCAGCGCCGCCGCCGTGAGACAACGAAGGACGAGAGGACGAAAAGAAGGAGACATGAGTATCGCCGCGACCGCTGCTCGAGAGGCTCTGCGCAGAGCAGTATAAGGCCGCCTGCGAGAAAGCCATCCTTTTCGGGCGCTCTCGTGTGGTCTGTGTCCCCGAAATCGATGTGTCCAAAGAGCGAGCCTGAAGGCTCGCTCTCGAGTCCCATGGATTTTCGCTGCTGCGCTCCTCGCAGCGACGCCGCCTCGATCGTCGCGACGTCTCGTGACGCGGCGGCGGCGGCCGCTCAGGAAATATAGCTGAGATAGGATTTATAATAAGGCAGCACATGGCGCATGGGGACGCCGCCCCAGAGGCCGAGCGCGATGAGCAGATTATAATAGACATTCTTCGCCGGCATGCCGCGCGCCGCCGCCGCGACGCCGCGCGCGACGCTGCCCCGCGTATGCCAGTCGACATTGAAGGAGAGCGAGCATTCGAGGCTGCGCACATGATGCAGCACGCCTGGCGGCATGTAGAGAAGATCGCCCGCCTCGACCACGATCTCGGCGCGCCGCGCTTCTCGAAACAGCGGGAATCTCTCGAAATCCGGCCGCTCGGCGTCGACGCGGCACCAGCGCCAATCGCGCGGGTAGCATTTGGCCAGCTCCTCATGCGGAACGAGGATGAAGCGCTTGCGCCCCCACACCTGGAAGAAGAGATTATGCGTGAGCAGACAGTCGAAATGCAGCGGCGTCAGGCTCGTCGACGGCCCGAGGAACATTTGCGCGAACAAGGTCCATTGCGCGCCATACCAGCCGGGGAAGAACGCCTGCGGAAACGGCGCGAGATCGCGCGCGGCGCCGGGCAGCACGCTGGTCAGCGGAATATCGTGGAGATAGGACGGCGCCGCAGCCTCGCCGCCGGCGCGAATGGCGCGCTCATAGGCGTCGAGACCGTCGATATAGGCGTCGAGGCGCGAGCGCGTCACCCGAATGCCCGACGCGCTCCAGTCCTTCAGCGTGACTTCTGTCGCGCCCGCCCGCTCGCGCAGCCCCGCGAGCGACCAGCCTGCGAGCGCGCCGCATTTCGACAAGGCGCCGCGCAGCAGAACCGGGCGGCGCTGCGCCACATGGCGGCGCGTGAATTCCTCGGCCGAGAGCGCGTCGCGCTCCTCGACCACATAATCGAAACCGCTCACCTTGCGCATCTCCGCATCTGGCCGCGAGCGGCCGCGCGGTCGCCCGCGCCGCCGAAGCGCAGCGCATCGGTCAGGAATTGGCGACGGCCTCGCCGTCCATCCGCCGCCGCAAGCTCAACGGCCGCATGTCGGTCCAGATTTCTTTGATATAGGCGAGGCATTCGGCCTTCGGGCCGGTCTTGCCGACGGCGCGCCAGCCGGCCGGAAGCTCTTTATACTCGGGCCAGATAGAATATTGCTCTTCATGATTGACGACGACCGTGTAGATCGTGTCGTCCTCTTCGTCCCAGGCCATTCGACGCTCCTCTCGCTCCGTTCGACAGATCGCCTCGTCGGTCTCGGCGTTCTGCTCCGTTGAGACGCGCCTGCCCCGAAGATCGCGCCAGAACCGAACGGAGATTTTTGGAGATGCGGCGGCCGTGGCCGCGCGTTGACGCGCGCAGCCCGCGCCCATAGTGTGCGCGCCTTCTTCGCAACCGCAGCAAAGCGACGCCATGCCCCGCCCCGACTCTCTGCCCGCCGATCTCGTCGAAGCCGCCCGCGTCTCGCCGGCCTGGCCGTTCGAGGAGGCGCGCAAGCTGGTCAAACGCGTAGCCGAGACCGGGCAGAGCAGCGTGCTGTTCGAGACGGGCTATGGCCCTCGGGCCTGCCGCATATCGGCACTTTCGGCGAGGTGGCGCGCACCTCCATGGTGCGTCACGCCTTCGAGGTGCTGACCGAAGGCAAAATCGCGACGCGCCTCCTCGCCTTCTCCGACGATATGGACGGGCTGCGCAAGGTTCCCGACAATATTCCCAATAAGGAGCTCGTCGCGGCCCATCTCGGTAAGCCGCTCACCAAGGTGCCGGACCCGTTCGGCACGCATGACAGCTTCGGCGCGCATAATAATGCGCGGCTGCGCGCCTTTCTCGACGCCTTCGGCTTTACTTACGAATTCGCCTCGTCGACGCAATACTACACCACCGGCCGCTTCGACGCGGCGCTGCTGCATATGCTGGCGCGCTACGACGAGGTGATGAAGATCATGCTGCCGACGTTCCGCGAGGAGCGCGCGGCGACCTATTCGCCCTTCCTGCCGATCCATCCGACGACGGGGATCGTGATGCAGGTTCCGCTCGATTCGCTCGATGCGGCGGCTGGGACCATCTCCTGGCGCGACCCCGAGACGGGCGAAGCCTTCGTAACGCCCGTGACCGGCGGCCATTGCAAGCTGCAATGGAAGCCCGACTGGGCGATGCGCTGGTATGCGCTCTCGGTCGATTACGAGATGGCCGGCAAGGATCTCATCGATTCGGTGAAGCTGTCCTCGGCCATCGTGCGCGCGCTCGGCGGCAGGCCGCCCGAGGGCTTCAATTATGAGCTCTTCCTCGACGAGAAGGGCCAGAAAATCTCGAAGTCCAAGGGCAATGGCCTCACCATCGAGGAATGGCTGACCTACGCCAGCCCCGAGAGCCTCGCCCAATTCATGTTTCAAAAGCCGACAGCGGCCAAGAAGCTCTATTTCGACGTGATCCCGCGCAATGTCGACGACTATCTCTCCTTCCTCGAGGCCTATCAGCGGCAGGCCTGGAAGGAGCGGCTCGGCAATCCGGTCTGGCATCTGCATTTCGGCGCGCCGCCCGAGCCGGAGACGCTCGCCCATGAGGGCGACGCCAAGGGGACGGCAATCTCCTTCTCCATGCTGCTCAATCTCGCGACCGTCGCCAATGCCGAAGACCCGGCGGTTCTGTGGGGCTTTCTGCGCCGCTATGCGCCGAATGTGTCGCCGCAGAATCATCCACGACTCGACAGGCTCGTCGGCTATGCGGTCGCCTATTTTCGCGATTTCGTGCGGCCGGCCAAGCGCTATCGCGCCGCCGACGACGTCGAGCGCGCGGTGCTGACGAACATCTCGGAGACTTTGGCCGCCCTGCCGAAGGGCGCGAGCGCCGAGGAGATTCAGACCGCGCTCTATGACGTCGCGCGCGCCGTGCCACGCTATCAGAACCTCGAGGCCAAGGGCGCGACGGCGGAGCGGCCGGGCGTGTCGAATGATTTCTTCAACATGCTCTATGAGATTCTGCTCGGCGAGAGCCGCGGGCCGCGCTTCGGCTCCTTCGTCGCTCTGTTCGGCGTCGAGGAGACGCGCGGCCTCATCGCCAAAGCGCTGGCGGGAGAGCTGGCGAATCCGCTCGCGCCGTGAGCGCGGGCGCCGCCCTCACCAGGTGAAGCCGCGGATCTCGAAGGATCGCGCGATCGAGAGGCCGGCGGTGAATTGATTGCGCGAGCCGACCTCGTTCGGAATCGGGCTCGAGCCGACGCTGCCGGTGAGCCGCTGCAGCCCGCCATAGAGCGTCGCGTTCATATTCTTGGTGAAATCATAACGGAAGGTGGCGAGCCCGCCCGCCGAGGTGAAGCCGCCGGTCGCCTCATAGGGCGCGAGACGGCCGTTGAGCGTCGCTTCGGCCGGCGTCACCGAGAAATAGGCGTTGGCGTAGCGATTGTCGCCGAGGCTGAGACGCGGCCCGAGCGAGACGGTGGCGCGGCCGTCGCCGCCGAAAACATCGGCGCCGAGCGCGGCGACGAAGCCCTCATGGCCGTCGATCCCCTGCCGCAGCTCCGCGCGCGCGCGAAAATGCTCGCCGGCGCGATATTCGATGAAGCCGCCGATCTCATGTGTGAGCGAGACCGTGTGGACGCCGGTCAGCCCGTCGCGCTGCCCGCGCTTGAAGACGAAATTGGCGACCGGCCCGACGCGCAGTCCCTTGGTGTCGATGAGCGCGAAGCCGAAGCCCTCGTCCGGCGTCGAGAACAGTTCCGGCTCGCCGATCCGGCGAATGTCGATCGCAGGGAATGGATAGGGCCGCAGCCGAGCCGAACCGGGGTAGCTCGGCGTCAGCGCGCCGGTGGCGCGCACGGTCACGATCCAGCCGTCCGGAACCGCGGCGATCGGCGCATCGCCCGCGCGCGCGGCGGCGGAAAGAAGCGAGAGGCCGAAGACGGCGCCGATGGCGTGCGAGCGCGTGAGCGGCAAGAGCGACCCTCCTTCAGCCGGCGTAATCGAGTTTTCACATTTTATCAGTGGTTCGCCCATGGCGCCAAGTGCCGCCGGGTCGGGCGCGAAAACACGAGACAATCGGGCTGAGGACAAGATCCCCGACCTTCGTCCTGAAGGAGCCTGCGCGAAAACGGCCGCCGCGTTGACGGCCCCCGCCGCGGACGCTAAGGTCCCGCTATGCCGCAAGCCGACGATCAACAAGTTTCGGGCCAGTCCCTCTCGACGCCGCCGGCGTATGCCGCCGCAGATATGCGCGACGCCAGGCCATCGAATCCGGCGCCCGCCAGCCCGAGTCCTGCGGCGCCGAATCCCGCGCCCGCGCCGGCCAAACCTGCGCCTGCCCCGGCCGCCGCGCCGAAAGCAGCTGCGCCAACGCCTGCCGCCGCGGCGCCCAAACCCGCCGCTCCCGCGCCCGCCGCCAAATCGGCGCCTGCGCCGAATGCGGCCGCGCCCACCCCTGCCGCCCCCAAGCCCGCGGCGGCAGCGCCCGCCGTGAAGCCGGACGCGGCGCCGAATGCCGCGGCGCCCGCTCCTGCCGCGCCCAAACCTGCCGCGCCGGCGCCCGCCGCCAAGCCAGCGCCGAATGCGGCCGCGCCCAAACCTGCCGCCCCAGCGCCCGCCGCCAAGCCGGACGCCTCGCCGAATGCGGCGACGTCCGCCCCTGCGGCTCCTGCGCCGAAACCCGCGGCGCCAGCCGCCAAACCTGCCCCCGCGGCGAACGCCGAACCGACTGCGGCGGCGCCCAAGCCAGCTGCGCCGGCCAAGCCCCCCGCCGCGCCGGCGCCGAAGCCGGCTGCGCCGGCGGCCGCCGATCCCGCCACGCCGCCGAAGCCCGCCGCCGAGAGCGATCTCGCCGCCAAAGTTGCTGCGCTGAGAGCGGAAAAGGACAAGATCGCCGCGCAAGCGCAGGCGGCGGCCGACACGGCGAAGAAGGAATTGACCGCCGCGCGCGCGCAAATCGCGTCGCTGACCGAGGAGAAGGCGAAGGCCCTCTCGGCCGCCGCCGCGGCGCAGAGCGAGCTCGAAGCGGCGCGCAAGCCGAATGCCGACGGCGCGCAAGCGCAGGAGCATATACGGGTGCTCATGGAAGAGCGGAATCGACTGACGGCCGATTTCGCGCGCATCTCGGCCGCCGCGGAGGCTGTCGCGCATGAGCTCGCCGCCGCTCGCGAGCACATCGCCGGCCTCACCGAGCTGCGCGACCGCTCCGGCGCTGAATCCGCCGAGATCCGGGCCTGGGCCGAAAATGTGCTGGCGCACGCCAACCGGCTGCACGAGCGGCTGCAGCAGCTCGACAAGGAAAGTCTGACGGCCTTCATCCGCCGTCGCTATCTGCGACGCGGCTGAGCTTCCGCCTGTCTGTCGGAATCGCGTGATTCGGGCGCGCCGTCGCCTTCTCAAAAGGCGATCAGCTCCTGCTCGGTGAGCAGAAAGTCGAGCCGCTGATCGTGCGGCTCGGTCGGGACGGCCTCCGCCTCCTGGCAGGCATAGGCGATCCCGATCGCGACGACGCGCTTCTTGGCGCGCAGCTCGGCGAGCGTCGCATCATAAATCCCACCGCCATAGCCGAGTCGGCAGCCATTGCGATCGAAGGCGGCGAGCGGCGAGAAGACGATGTCCGGCTCCAGCGCCGGCTTGTCGTCGGAGGGCTCCGACAGGCCGAACGGGCCTTTGACCAGCGCGTCGCCCGGCGTGAAGGCGCGGAAGACCAGCGGCTGCTTCACCGCCGTCATCACCGGAAGAACCGTCGCGATCTTGGCGTCGGCCAGCGCCTCGAGCAACGGACGGGTGTTGAGCTCGCTGCGGATCGGCCAATAGACGGAGACGACATCTTCCGCGCGCCGCGCCAGCTCGCGCGACAAGGCCAGCGCTCGCGAGGCGACAGCGAGCGCCGCCTCATGAGCTTCAACATGGGTGACGAGGTCGCGACGAGCGAGCGCATGTCGGCGCAAATCGGCTTTCACGTCAACAGTCATGAGGCGCATTGGTCCGGTAATGAAGAGCGCGGGCCGCGTGAGCCGTGGGACATCGATCCCGGGAACCTACAACGTAGGTGGGCGCCGTAGTGACCGAGCCCACGGGCAAGGCCAGGGACAGCTCCCTTGGAGATCGATAAGGCCCCGGGGAATTAAAGTCCGACACGCACCCCGCAGCGCCGCGTGGCTAATCTAGTCCCCTGCGACCGCAAACGCCAGAGGCCGGGGCCGTAAAACAATCTTTCGAGCGCGGCGGCTAGAGCGCTATCCGATCCAATCGGATCGGATAGCGCTCTAGCGTTCTTTCGTTTGAGCGAATTCTCTTCGATCGAACGATTCCGTTCAATCGGAAAGCGCTCGCGTCTGGCTCACGGCGTGTTGGCCAATTGCTTGCGATTGAGCACGATGTGATGACGCAGGTCATTGCCGGCGGCGGGCCGGATCTTGTCGTTCAGCGCAATTCCGCCGTCCACATAAACGATCCCGCCACTGCTGATGATGACGCCATATCGCAGCAGGCCCCACAACCACCCCGATTGAAGTCCGGTCGTGGCCGCGCCGAAAACGGTGCGAACTTCGGCGACGCCCGAGAGCGAGGCGAGCCCGGAAAGCCCGGCTCTCTCCGCATTGGCCCATGCGACGAGGCGAGCGGCCGCCGCGGCGTCGCCGTCCCTGACGCGCTGGGCCAGGGCCGTCAGAGCGAGATAGTTCTTCAGCCCGCTCGACGCGTCGATCGGCGCGAAATGAGCGATGTCGATCGCCACGCCATCCTCATGGCCGGAGCCGCCGAGGCTGCGCCCATGCTCGCCGGAAATATCGTCGACGCGCGACAGCAGGGCGACGTTCGTCTTCAGCCACTCATATCCGCCTTTCGAGACCCAGCCGTCTCCGCCCATCGCGCGCGGACCGTAGCGCGGGACGTCTGACGGCAAGGTCCAGAGCGCATGAACGAGCGGCGAAACGATCTGCAGCGTCTTGGTCGAGCCGCCTACTTTCGCATTGATGGTGAAATAATAGCACATATTGTGCGCGGGCGGCGGCGCGCCGACGATCGGCGACGCGAGCGGATTGTCGCCTCCGAAGGTCACGGGCACGCGGAACATGTCGGTCCCGATGGCGGTCGCCTTCCCCTGGAAAATCTTGGCGCCGGTCGCTACGGCCGTCCCGAAGCCGATCTGCGCCTTCACGGATTCGATGCGCGCGCTAGAGAGATCGTAGGGCGGCTCGATCTTGAAGTCGAAGCCCTTGCGATAGCTGTTCTTCCGGCCTTTTTGAGGAATGCTGAAATAGTCCTTGGTTCCCGGGATCTCCTCATAGATGTCCGCGATCGTGGCCTGCAGAACATCGGACGACGCTCCGAGCGTCGCCTGCACGGTGGTCGGCAGGATGCTGTCTCCGACATTCATGGCGGAGCCGGTCAGAATGAGCGTCGCCCTTCCAGTGCGGGTGAGGGCCGAAACATCGAGCTTCGTCGACACGAGCCCCGTCGAGCTGTCGCAGCGCCACAAGGGATCGAGGCTCACCTGGGAGTTGACGTTGCGTGCGATTTGGAACAGCGGCTTGCCCTGCCCCGAGATCACCGAGAGGTCCCAATTGTCGTTGTATTTGCTCTGCCCGAGGACATAGACTGGATATTCGCGCGACGTGACCGAATAAGTGAGGGTGACGCTCGCCGTGCCCTTGGGAACATCGAGGCTCGCCACGCTGACGACGCGCGCGTCCTGCTGCGCGGAGGTCGCCGAGATCGACACCCCGCCGCCCGCGGCCGGAATCGCCACAGGCGTGGCGCGAGCGCCCGACGCCTTCTCCGCCGCGAGGCGCGTCGCGCGCTCCGCGACATCCGCCGCGCTCGCGCTCGGCACGCCGGGCGACGCGATCGGGATGATCGTGAGCGGCGCTCCTCCGGCCTTATATTCCGACGGACCGAGCAGCCTCAGCCGCGCCTCGACATTGCGATCGATGAAAGCGACGCCGCGGCCGCTATAGAGCGTCGAATTCGACGGCGATTGCGCGGAGAAAGCGACATTGAGGGCGGGAACCGCGTTGAAGGTGAATCGGCCGTTCGGATCCGTCCGCGTCGTGACTGACGCCCCGGTCCCGAGGAAATCGAGCGTGACGAGCACATTGCCCAGCGGGACGCCGGAGTTGGACCCGGGGGGAAGCAAGCTGCCGGAAATTCGCGATCGGCCGATCCAGAGATTCTGCGTCGCGCGCAGCAGCGCGCCATCGGCGTTCAGCGCCTCCACTTTCAGCACATGCCGAGCGTCAGCGTCCAGATATTGCGTCAGATTGACGCCGGCGGGGGCGACGAAGCGCAGCTTCGTTCCGTTCACGATCTCGAAACCGGCCGTGAAATCCAGAATTTCGCCCGAAACGGTGCGCTCGACCGTGACCGAGGTGATTTTCGTGATCGGCCGCGCCTTGCCGGTCGCAGGATCGACGAGGGACGCCGAAAAGTCCGTCGTCGTCAGAGGCACAACCGGAATATTTTCGGACTTCAGCGCCGCAAGAACGACGCTGCCGAGACCTTCCCCGGTCAGCACCACGTCCACGCCTCTGTCCTGCGTCGGATTCTTCACCACGATCTCGACGGCGCCGCCGGCGAGGCCGGGGGCGATCGCCCCGATGAGATGCGTTCCGACCGGCAGAGAGCCGATGACGAACCGCCCGTCGGCGGCGGTGGCCCCGATCTTCTCCCCATCGACATAGACTTGGACGCCGGCCCCGGCGGGGATGGTGGAAGCTTCGAAAGCGGTCCGCACGACGATGCTCGCCTCGGCGGCGCCGGCCGAGGCCAGCAGCGAAATCGACAATGTGAGCAAACGGATCGAGGAAACGACGGATAATAGTCGCCCATCGGAGGCGGGGCGCTCCCCTGCGACTTGGGAGAGGAAGCCTGATATCGACATTCGAACCTCCGAGAAATGCTCGAACGAAAAGCGCTCGTTTCTATCAGGCTGAAGCCGGATCGGCAATGCCCGCGCTCGAGGCGCAACGCCAGCGGAGCCGCGGGATCGGCGCAAAACGCTCGATCATCGGCATTCGCGATCCGAGGCGCGCGTCGCGACGCGACTGCTCTGGTTGCGGCGGGAATCTGTCTTCGGCCGAGCGCGCCGGATCACTCCTCCTCGAGCGCGTCCGGCTGCTCCGGCGCGTCGAGAAACTCCATCTCCAACGCCTCGGCCGCCTCCGCCTCCAGAGGCTCCTCGTCCTCTTTCAGCGCGGCGTCGTCGGAGGGCTGCGGCACGCCGAACCCCTTGGGCAGAGCGCCGTCGAACAGGCCGGCGCCCTTCAGCTCGTCGAGCCCCGGCAGATCGCCGATCTGCTCGAGGCCGAAATGCATCAGGAACGCGTCGGTCGTTCCATAAGTGAGCGGACGGCCGGGGGCGCGGCGGCGGCCGCGCAGGCGCACCCAGCCGGTGTCGAGCAGCACGTCCAGCGTGCCCTTGGCGACGGCGACGCCGCGCACATCCTCGATCTCGGCGCGCGTCACCGGCTGGTGATAAGCGACGATGGCGAGCGTCTCCAGCGCGGCGCGCGACAGCTTCTTCTGCTCCACCTGCGCGCGCGCCAGCACCCAGCTGAGATCGGCGGCCGTGCGGAAGAACCATTTGCGTCCGGCCCGCGTCAGCTGCACGCCGCGCTGCGCGTAGTCCTCGCGCAGCCGCTGCAGCGCCGCCTGCACATCGGCTCCGGCCGGCAGGCGGCGCGCGATCTCCGATTCGTCGAGCGGCTCGCTCGCGGCGAACAGCAGCGCCTCGGCGATGCGCGTCGCCTCGCGCAGCGCCTCCGCGTGCGTCGCCTCGTCGAACAGCTCGATCGGTCTCAGCGCCTGCGCCATTGCTCTCCTCAGCCTCGCGGGCCGCCCTGCTCCAGCTCCGTCGGAACCGGACGCGCCTCGTCCCGGCGTCTCAGCCACAACGGAGCGAAGGGGCGGTCCTGCCGGATCTCGAATCGCCCCTCCCGCACCATCTCGAGCGAGGCCGAGAAGGACGAGGCGCGGACCGTGCGCGCCGTCTGCACATCGACGCAATAGCGCAGGAGATAATCATCGAGCGCGGTCCATTGTGTGGCGATGCCGGCGAATCGCTCCAGCGCCTCGCGCGCCTCGGCCAGCGACCAGACCGTGCGCTGGCGCAGCGTGACCTTGGATTTCGCCTGCTTCTGGCGCTGGCGCGCATAAGCGGTGAGGAGATCGTAGAGGCTCGCCTGATAATTCGACGCGGTGGTGGTCTCGATCCCCTCCGGTCCGCCGCGCAGGAACATGTCGCGGCCGAGACGGGCGCGGTCCTGCAATTTGTCGGAGGCGGCGCGGATCGCCTCCAGCCGGCGAAGCCGATTGGCGAGCGCCGCGGCGAGATCGGCGGCGGAGGGCTCGTCCCCGGATTTCGGCGCCTCGGGCAGCAGCAGGCGAGATTTGAGATAAGCGAGCCAGGCCGCCATCACCAGATAATCGGCGGCGAGCTCCAGCCGCACGCGGCGCGCCGCCTCGATGAAGCCGAGATATTGCTCGGCGAGAGCGAGAATCGAAATGCGGGCGAGATCGACCTTCTGCCGTCGCGCCAGCTCCAGCAGCAGGTCGAGCGGTCCCTCGAAGCCATCGACATCGACGAGGAAGGCGGGATCGGTCGCGGCGCGATCCTCCGCGCCCGCCGTCTCGAATGCCAATTCCTGCGCCATCTCGCTTCACGCCCTCTTCAAAGCAGCGCGAGATTGGTCCGATCAGGCGGTCGCCGCAAGCGCCGCGTCCAATTCGCGGGCGCCGTCCACAGGATCGAAATCCTCGGGAGCCACACGGCGGGCGAGCGCCGCCCGGGCTCGCTCCAGCGCGCGGCCGTCGAGATCGCCTGCCCCCTCGGCGACGGCGCGCGCTTCATCCAGCGCGCCATTGCAATGGAGAACCATGTCGCAGCCGGCGCGGATCGCCGCTTCGGCGCGGTCGCGGAAGCTCCCCGTGAGCGCCTTCATCGAGAGATCGTCGGTCATCAGCAGGCCGTTAAAGCCGATCAGCCCGCGGATGATGTCGCCGATCACCACCGGCGAGAGCGTGCCTGGACGCTCGGGATCGATCGCGGTGTAGACGACATGGGCGGTCATCGCGAGCGGCAGATCGGCGTCGGCGCGAAAGGGCTGAAAATCCCTCTCCTCGAGCTCGGCGCGCGAGGCTTCGACCACCGGCAGCTCCTTGTGGCTATCGGCGCGGGCGCGGCCATGTCCTGGAACATGCTTGATGACCGGCAGAACGCCGCCGGCGAGGAGGCCCTCGGCCGCCGCCCGGCCGAGCCGCGCGATTTCGGCGGGATCGCGGCAGTAGGCGCGGTCGCCGATGACGTCATGGGCGCCGTCGCAGGGCGTGTCGAGCACCGGCAGGCAGTCGACATCGACGCCGACCTCGTGGAGGTCATGGGCGATGAGCCGCGCGCCGAGGCGAACGAGACGCGCCGTCGCCGCGGCGTCGAGGCCGATCCGGGCGAAAGCGGCGGCGGAAGGATAGGCGCGCCAATGCGGCGGCGCCAGCCGCTGCACGCGCCCGCCCTCCTGATCGACGAGGATCGGCGCCTCGGCGCCGAGCTGCTCGCGAATCTCGACGGTCAGCGCCCGCAGCTGCTCGCGCGATTCGACATTGCGCCGGAACAGGATCGCGCCCCAGGGCCGCGCCTCGCGCAGAAAGGCTTTTTCCTCCGCCGAGAGGCTGGTCCCGGCGCAGCCGCTGATGAAAGCGCGCGTCATATCACCTCAATTGCCGGCGACGAAGCAATTGCCGCCCGAGGCCTTGACCTTCTGGCAGACGCCGACCGCCGCCTCGCGGCTCATGCCGGCGGCCCGCACCCGATAAACGGATTTATCGCCCACCTTGGCGAATTGGTAGCCGGGCCGGCGTCCGCCGAGCTGCGCGCCGAATTTGGCGCTGACGTCCTGGATCATCTTGCGCGCCTCCGCCTCGGACCCCGCGGCGCCGAATTGCACGGCGAAGCCGCCGGCGGCGCCCGGTGCGGCTGGGGCGGGCGCCGGCGCTGCGGGCTCGGCCACGGCTGCGGTCTGCGGCGCGACCGGCTTTTCCACTTTCGGCTTGGCGGGCGCGGCGGCGTGCGGCGTCGTCGCCGGCTTCACCGGGCTTTTCGGCGTTGCGGCGCCGGCGTCGGGGACCTGCGCCGGCTTGGCGGCGCCGGGGAGAGCTTGCCGGGCGGCGGGCGCGGGCCGGGCGATGGCCGGCGCCGGCGCGTCGCGCTCGATGACGGTGCCGTCCGGCCGCACCGAGACGGTCTTCACTCGCTTGGGCTCGGCCCCGAAGGGCGAGCCCGCCGGCTCATGCGGCGCGTCGACCGGGCCGTCGCCGAGGCGCACGACCCGCATGGCCGCCGCCGGATCGATCGGCTGTTCCTGATTGGACACGACCTGCCGCACCGGCGCGCTCTGGCTGCGATCGAGAATCGTAGCGCCGGGCTTGGGCGCCGCGGCCTCGGCGACCACATGCGGCTGCACCTTGGCGGGGCCCTCCGGCGCGCGAATGGTGGCGATCTCCTGCGGCGCGACGACGCCGCTGCGATGTCCGAACACGAGGCCGACGCTGACCGCGCCCAGCGTCGCGACGCCGGCGACCGCATGCCAGGGCTTCAGCCGTTCGCGCAATCCGGCGAAGAAGCCCTTCGGCCGCTGCGGCTCCTCCTCGACCATCTCGTCGGGATCATCGCCATAATCGAGATAATCCTGCGCCTCTTCCCGTCCCCACTCGCCATGGGCCGCCAGCGGCTCCTCGGCATGATAGTAGGATTCGGCCTCGGGCTCCGGCGGGAGCGTGCCGCGCAGATCGCCGGGCGCGAACACCGGAGCCTGCGGCGCGGCCGGCGGCTGCTCGGCGCGGCGGCCGGGCTCGGCGGCGAACATGCGCCCATAAGGGTCGGGCTCCGCCTCGGCCCCGCCGTGCAGCAGCCGCGCCAGCTCGGCCAGCGGATCGCCGGCCGGCTTCTGTTCCTTGGGCTCGGAGCCGCGCAGGCGCCGTTCGAACTCGCTGATGTCGATGGAAGGCCCTCGGGCCGTCGCCTCGCGCATGCTGCACCTTCCCGCTCACAACTCGACGAACCCGCGCGCCGACGCGCCGGCCGCAGAGGTCGCCGCGGCCAGACCGCGCGGACTACCGCATCTCGTCGGGAGCGCTCACGCCGAGCAGTCGCGAACCCGACGCCAGGACGCAAGTCAGTGAAGCGACCAATGCGATCCGCGCGCAGGTCGAATTTCTATCATCTGCATTAACAAAGCGTAATTGTGGCCGATCTTTGCCTTTGTTCCAATGGGCGTGGAAGACGCTCGCGAGGTCGTGGAGATAAAAGGCGACGCGATGCGGCTCATGCGCCGCCGCCGCCTGCTCGACGAGGCGGGGAAAATGCGCGATCGCCTTGGCGAGAGCGATCTCGCCCTCGTCGGTCAAGAGCTCGAGCGGCACGCTGGCCAGCGCCGCCGGGGAGACGTCGAGATCGGGGAAAGCGGCGAGCGCCTGACGCACGGCCGATTTAGCGCGCGCATGAGCGTATTGGACATAGAAGACCGGATTGTCCTTCGACTGCTCGATCACCTTGGCGAGATCGAACTCCAGCGGCGCGTCATTCTTGCGATAGAGCATCATGAAGCGCACGGCGTCGACGCCCACTTCGTCGACCACCTCGCGCAGCGTGACGAAATCGCCGGAGCGCTTCGACATTTTCACCGGCTCGCCATTGCGCATCAGCTTGACGAGCTGGCACAGCTTCACATCGAGCTCGACCTTGCCGGCCGAGAGCGCGGCGACGGCGGCGGCCATGCGCTTCACATAGCCGCCGTGATCGGCGCCCCAGACGTCGACCAGCGTCGTGAAACCGCGGTCGATCTTGGATTTGTGATAGGCGATATCGGCGGCGAAATAAGTGTTCGCGCCATCCGATTTCTTCAGCGGCCGGTCGATGTCGTCGCCGAAATCGGTGGAGCGGAACAAGGTCTGCTCGCGGTCCTCCCAATCATCGGGCAATTGCCCCTTGGGCGGCGGCAAACGTCCGTCATAGACGAGGCCGCGCGCGCGCAGCTCGTCGATCTCCTTGTCGATCTGCGAGACGCCGTTGACTTTCGCATGCAGCGTGCGCTCGGAGAAGAAGACCTCGTGGCGAATGTCGAGCGCGGCGAGATCGTCGCGGATCATCTCCATCATCGCGTCGATGGCGGCGCGCTTGACCGGCTCCAGCCATTCGGCTTCGGGCTTGTCGAGAAGAGCGCGGCCATGCGCTTTCGCGATGGCTTCGCCTGCGACCTTCAGATAGTCGCCGGGATAGAGACCCTCGGGTATCTCGATCGTCTCGCCGAGCGCTTCGCGATAGCGCAGAAAAGCCGAGCGCGCGAGCACGTCGACCTGCGCGCCGGCGTCATTGATGTAATATTCGCGCGTCACATCGGCGCCGGCGAAGGCCAGCAGATTGGCGAGCGCGTCGCCGAAGACGGCGCCGCGGCCGTGGCCGACATGCATCGGCCCGGTCGGATTGGCCGAGACATATTCGACATTGATGCGACCTGCGAGCGCGCCGCGTCCGTGCGGGCGGCCGTAGGCGTCGCCCTCGGCGAGCACGGAGCGCAGCACATCGGCATAGACCGAGGGCTTCAGGCGGATATTGATGAAGCCCGGTCCGGCGACCTCGGCCTCCGCGACATTCGGCTCGTTCACGAGCGCGGCGGCGATCTCGACCGCGAGCTGGCGCGGATTGGGGAAGTGCGGCTTGGCCTCCTTGGCGAAGACCATGGCGACATTGGTCGCGAGATCGCCGTGAGCGGCGTCCTTGGGCGGCTCCACGACGAAGCGCGAGGCGTCGAGCGTCTCCGGCAGACGGCCGGAAGCTTTGATGCGTTCGAGAATGGCGGCGATGATCGCGTGGAAGTCGGAGAAAATGTTCATTTCGGGTCCCGGCCGAAGGGCTTCGAGCCGCGCGGTTTAGCAGACACGCGCGCAGAAAGCACCTTCGAGGGCGAGAAGGTACAGGGCAATCGGGTGAACGACTATATCCCTGACCCTCGTCCTGAGGAGCCCGCGAAGCGGGCGTCTCGAAGGACGGCAACGGGGAGAAACCTTAAGATTTCGCCCCACGACTGCCCTTCGAGACGCCGCGTGCGGCGGCTCCTCAGGACGAGGGTTGGGGATCTTATCCTTCGCCCGATTGCCCTGCGAGAGCGCAGTGGGTCCGTTCGACTTTCGGCTGAGCCGCAAGCTGCTGTCGAGAACACGCTCGAGGGCGATTCGCGCCTCTTGCAATCGAGCCATCTCCATCCACATACCATCCATCTGGATGATACGAGGGCGGCTATGGCGGGAGAGATACACCGACTGCGCGACAAGGCGGGCGAAACCGAGAAAATCACGATCAACGTCGGATTCGTCGACCTCGGCCATATCGATTTGCTGGTGCAAGAGGGCTTCTACTCCAACCGCTCCGATTTTATCCGGACGGCGATCCGAAACCAGATCGCCACGCACGCGGACGCCGTCAAGCAATCCATCGTGCGGCACACGCTCGAGCTCGGCTTGCGGCGCTACAGCCGCGAAGATCTCGAAGCCGTGAAGGCTGCGGGCGGCAGGCTGCGCATCCAGGTCATCGGGCTCGCGACAATCGCGGAAGACGTCACGCCTGAGCTCGCGCTCGCGACCATCGAGTCGATCACTGTCCTCGGCGCTCTTCAGGCCAGCAAAGCCGTCAAGGCGGCGCTCTCAGATCGCATCGCGTGATCGACCGGGCGCTGCTTTTCCAGGAGGATGCAAACATGAAAACGGTCTTTCGCGCCGCCATCCGTCGAGCCATGCAGCTCACGCGTGAGCAAAATGTCGTCGAGGCGACGCGGGTGATCCAGCGCGCTCTATCGGGACGAGATCAGGCGGTTTCACCGGGCGGACAATCGCCCGAAACGGGTCGAGCGTCGGTGCTGCGAACCGGCGAGCTTTCGAGAGCGTTCGAAACGCCCCGGCAAGACGCCAGAATCGCCGGCCCTCGCTCGAGCGACGCCGCAGCGGAACGACGTCCCACCCCCCGCGTGAGAAGGCCGCTGGGAGAGGTCCTGAAACTGTTGCGTCAGGCCGATCTTCCGCGCTTCGGCCTCGACTCGGCGCCGTTCGTGAAAGCGCGTAGATCGCCGACGGCGCCTGTGCCGGATGGGGCGGCCTATCTCACGCGAAGCTTCGCCTGCGCGGCCGGCTCGCGGGACTATAAGGTCTATGTCCCGAGCCGCGCCGATGGCCGGAAGCGTCCCTTGATCGTCATGCTCCACGGCTGCGCTCAAGACCCCGACGACTTCGCGGTGGGAACAGGCATGAACCGCCTCGCGGAAGAACATGGCTTCATCGTCGTCTATCCGAGACAAACGATGAAGGCCAATCAATCGGCATGCTGGAACTGGTTCAATCTCGCGGATCAGATGCGCGATGCGGGGGAGCCGAGCATCATCGCCGGCATCACCCGCGCCGTGATCGCGCAGTTCGATATCGACGCCGAGCGGGTCTATGTGGCGGGCCTTTCGGCAGGCGGCGCGATGGCCGCGGTCATGGGCGCCACCTATCCCGATCTCTACGCCGCAACGGGCATTCATTCCGGTCTCGCCTATGGGGTCGCCACCGACTTGATTTCCGCATATGCCGCCATGCGCGGCGACGCGGGTCGAGCAACGCCGGCGCGAAGGAACGGTCATCGCAAAACGGCGACTGGCGGCGTTCGCACCATCGTCTTTCACGGCGCCGCCGACCAGAAGGTGCATTGTTCCAACGCCGAGATGATCCTTGCGGAAGCTCGCGTCGGTCTCCGCGACCCGCAGGAGACGCAGCATGACGGCTCTGCGGGAGGCCGCGCCTACACGCGCACCCGTGATCGCGGACGCGAGCGGCGTTCCCCACATCGAATGCTGGTCCATCGACGGCTTGGGACACGCCTGGTCCGGAGGCGACCCCGAAGGTTCATACACGGATCGGCAGGGGCCCGACGCCTCACGCGAAATGCTGCGGTTCTTCTCGACGAGCCCCGCCGCGCCGCCGCGGACGAGTTGATTTTGCGGGAAGGTCCGCAATCGGCGCGTTGCGGGATTTCGAGCTGAGCGAGAGCGCGGATCATGGCCGCAGATGCGAGCCTGAAGGCGCGCGGTCCAGGGGACGCGCTCGCTTATCGCGAGTCCTGTGGCGACGCGTCTTTCGGGCAATCGGGGCCGAGGTATTTGGCGTCGATGGTGAAGCCCGAGCCTGGCGCCGCGGTTCCATCGGCGCGGGTGAAGGTCGTCTTGGCCTGGGCCCGATACCAGCTCGAGAAATCGCCGGTGAACAACAGGCTCGTCACATCGCGCCCGCCCGCACGAGGGCACGACAGAGTGACGATCCATTGATCCTGCGCCGGCTCGATGGTCGGCGGCTCGCATGTCGCGTCGGTCGCGCCGATGAGGCTGTCGCCGGCCTCGATGCAGACGTCATGAGTCGCGAGGCCGACCTCGGGCGATACAGTGGAAATGCGCCAGAGGCCCGGCCGGCGCTGCGGCAGGTCGGGCGTCTGCGCGCTCGCGCCGGCGCCGATAAGCGAGAACGTCGCGACGGCGAGCGCGAGGCGGCGCAGCCGATCTCGAAACCTGTCCATGCCGCTTTCAGCCTGCCGATTGTCGATGCTCGTTCAACACCTGCAGCAGATAGGCGCCATAGAGGCTCTTGGCGAGCCTCTGCGCCGCGGCGCGAAGCTCCTCCGCGTCGATCCAGCCCTGATGGAAGGCGATCTCTTCGAGGCAGGCGACGCGCTGGCCCTGGCGCAGCTCGATGGCGCGCACATATTCGGCCGCCTCCAGCAACGAGGCCGGCGTGCCCGTGTCGAGCCAGGCGAAGCCGCGGCCGAGACGCTGCACATTCAGATCGCCGAGCGAGAGATAGACATTGTTGAGATCGGTGATCTCCAGCTCGCCGCGCGGCGAGGGCTTCAGCTCCGCCGCAAAGCGCGGCGCGCGCTCGTCGTAGAAATAAAGGCCCGTCACCGCCCAATTGGACTTGGGCGCCTTCGGCTTCTCCTCGAGCGACAAGGCGCGGCCCTGCGCGTCGAAATCGACGACGCCGTAACGCTCGGGATCGCTCACATGATAAGCGAACACCGTCGCGCCCTTGCCGTCGCCCTTCGCCTCCGTCAGCGAATGGATGAGGCCATGGCCGTAGAAGATATTGTCGCCGAGCACGAGCACCGACGGCTGACCCTCGACGAAGCTCGCGCCGATGATATAGGCCTGCGCCAGCCCGTCCGGGCTCGGCTGCACGGCATAGGTCAGCGAGACGCCCCATTGCTCGCCCGTGCCGAGCAGACGCTGGAACGCCGGCATGTCGTCCGGCGTGGTGATCAGCATGATCTCGCGCACGCCCGCGAGCATCAATGTGCTCAGCGGATAATAGATCATCGGCTTGTCATAGACCGGCAGCAATTGCTTGGAGGTGGCGAGCGTCACCGGATGGAGACGCGTGCCGCTTCCGCCGGCGAGAATGATTCCGCGCATGTCAGGCTCCTCGGGGAGGCGCCGCCGCCAGCAGACGGTCGACGCAGGCGGCGAGCGAGGCGCGCCAATCGGGAAGCGCGACGCCATGGAGCCGCGCCAGCTTGCTATTGTCGAGACGGGAATTCGCCGGACGCTTCGCCGGCGTCGGATAATCGGCCGTGGTGATGCGGCGCACGCGCACCGGCGCGCGGCCATGCTCGGCGGCGCGCGCGAAGATCGCCTCGGCGACATCCGCCCAGCTCGCTTCGCCGGAGCCGGTCATATGGAACACGCCGCGCAGCGCCGGATCGGCGTCCTGCGCGAGCCGCGTCACGACGGCGAGCGTCGCGTCGGCGATGTCGAGCGCGCTGGTCGGATTGCCGAGCTGATCGGCGACGACGCCGACCTCCTCGCGCGTCTCGCCGAGCCGCAGCATGGTGCGCACGAAATTGGCGCCGAAGGGGCTGTAGACCCAGGCGGTGCGCAGGATCGTCGCGCCCGGACAGGCGGCGAGGACGCGCGTCTCGCCTTCTAGCTTCGACGCGCCATAGACGCCGAGCGGAGCGGTCGGATCATCCTCGCGATAGGGACGCGCCGCCGTTCCGTCGAACACATAATCGGTGGAAATATGAACGAGCGGCACGCCGAGCTCGGCCGCCGCCTCGGCGACGAAGCCCGCCCCCGCGCCATTGACGCGCATGGCGATCTCCGGCTCCTGCTCGGATTTGTCGACCGCCGTATAGGCCGCGGCGCCGACGATGGCGTCGCAGCGCGAGTCGCGCAGCGCGGAGAGCACGCTGTCGCGGTCCATGAGATCGAGCTTGGGACGGCCGAGCGCCACGATCTCCGCCGTGCTGGAGGCGCGCTCCAGCAGAGAGGTGACGACCTGGCCCTGCGCTCCGGTGACGGCGATGCGAATGGCCATCAGTCGAACGCATCCGCGAGATCGCGCAGGCGCGGCCAGCGGCGGTCCTTGTCCGACAGCACGGCGCGCTCCAGCGCGACCGGCCAGTCTATGCCGAGATCGGGATCGTCGAAGGCGAGCCCGCGATCATTGGCGCCGGAATAGAAATTCGTCACCTTGTAGAAGACTTCCGTATCCGGCTCCAAGGTGCAGAAGGCGTGCGCGAAGCCGATCGGCACCAGCAGCTGTCGCCAATTCTCGGCGGAGAGCTCCACGGCGACATGGCGCCCGAAGGTCGGCGAGGAGCGGCGAATGTCGACGGCGACATCGAGAATGCGTCCGCGCACCACGCGCACCAGCTTGTCCTGCGCGAAAGGCGCGGTCTGGAAATGCAGGCCGCGGATCACGCCGACCTCGCGCGAGAGCGAATGATTGTCCTGCACGAAGCGATAATGCAGACCGTGCGCGTCCCATTTGTTCTGATTATGCGTCTCGGAGAAGAAGCCGCGCTCATCCCCGAATTTCTTGGGCGTGACGATCTTGACGCCCGCCAGCGCCGTGTCTTCGACGATCATTCCTTCACTCTCCGGCCGCGACGGCCATGGTCGACGGCCGTTCGCTCGGCGCCGTGAACTGGCCGAGCCGCTCGCCGCGATATTTGCCGGAGCGGATCGCCTGCCACCAGTCCTCATTGTCGAGATACCAGCGGACGGTCTTGCGAATGCCGGTCTCGAAAGTCTCCGAGGCCCGCCAGCCGAGCTCGCGCTCGATCTTCGAGCAGTCGATCGCATAACGCAGATCATGGCCCGGGCGATCGGTCACATAGCTGATGAGCTGCCGATAAGGCCCGGCGGCGCGCGGGTGGATTTCATCGAGAATATCGCAGATCGTCGTGACGACGTCGATGTTGCGCATCTCCGAGCGGCCGCCGATGTTGTAGGTCTCGCCGACGGCGCCGCGCGTCGCGACGAGCAGCAGCGCTGCGGCGTGATCGTCGACGTAGAGCCAATCGCGCACATTCTCGCCGCGGCCGTAGACCGGCAGCGGCCGGCCGTCGAGCGCATTGAGGATCATCAAGGGGATCAGCTTCTCGGGGAAGTGATAGGGTCCGTAATTGTTCGAGCAATTGGTGACGATGGTCGGCAGGCCATAGGTCTCGCGCCATGCGCGCGCCAGATGGTCGGAGCCGGCCTTGGACGCCGAATAGGGCGAGTTCGGCGAATAGGGCGTGTCCTCGCGGAACAGCCCGGTGGCGCCGAGCGCGCCGAACACTTCGTCGGTCGAGATATGCAGGAAGCGGAAGGCGGCGGCGCGCTCGGAATCGAGCCCGCGCCAATATTCGAGCGCCGCGTCGAGCATTGTGAAAGTGCCGACGACATTGGTGTGGATGAAGGCCGCGGGACCGTCGATCGAGCGATCGACATGGCTCTCGGCGGCGAGATGCATCACAATGTCGGGCTGAAACTCCTGCATCGCCGCAGCGACCGCCCCGCGATCACAGATGTCGGCCCTGCGGAAGGAATAGCGCGGGTCATTGGCGACAGGCGCGAGCGAATCGAGATTGCCCGCATAAGTGAGCTTGTCGAACACGAGGAGATGATGAGGCGTCGCCTCGATGATGCGCCGGCAAACGGCCGATCCAATGAACCCTGCGCCGCCGGTGACGAGCACTCGCATCTCAATCCTTCCACATCCAAGGCCTCGAATTCGGAATCCTGCGTCGCACGCAGTTTAAAACGGTCTAGAACCGTTCGAAAACGAGGGAGGAAATTTAAAGATGAGGCCTCGACTATGAGAACGCAGGCTTTCACTCCTCGCTTCGCTCAGATGAAGCTAGGCGAGTTCTCCAGCACTGTCAACGGCCACGACCACGTAATCAAGGACCGGCGGCCGTCGCGCCGATCCGATTCGCGCGTCTCATGCGCCGCTTCTGCAGCCAGCGGGCGACGCCGGTCGTATAGAGAAGCGCCGGAACGAGACCGAAGACGCAGATGAAGGCGCGGCCGAGGTCGCCGAAGGCTTCTCCCGTATGCAAGGGATATTGCCATTCGAGGAAGCGCTCGCCGGCCGTGTAGTCGTGCGGATCCTGGATCTTCAAAATGCGCCCGCTGAATTGATCCACGGCGACGCGCCGGGCGGGCTCGCTGCGGCCGACCTCGTCGTCGGCGCGCTTGCCGACGACATAGACGCCGGTGGGGTCATGCGGAAGACCGAGGCTCATCAGCTGACCGGTCGGAAACAGGCGGTCGACGATCGCGACCGCCGCCTCGGCGCCGATGGGCGCGCGACCTGCCGCCGGCTCTGACCTCATATCATCCGGGATCCTATGCGCGGACACCGATGAGAACAGGCCGACCAGCGCGCTCACCTGCGGCATGAAGATAATGTAGACGCCTGAAAACGCCATCACCAGCACGACGACGGCGACATAGACGCCGGTCGCCTTGTGGAGATCGAGGACGAGGCGCTCCCCGCTGGCGCCGCGCTTGATGGTGAAGGCCTGACGCCATTTCCCATTGCGCGGCCACCAGAGATAGACGCCGCTCGCGACCGAGACGAACAGGAACAATCCGACGAAGCCGACCACCGTCTCGCCGATCTCGCCTTGCAGCAAGGTGTAATGAAGATGCGTGATGATATTGGTGAACGGCTCCGAAAAGCGATTCTCCGGATCGACGATCAGCCTCTGTCCGATGACCGCGGCGTCATAGGGATTGACGAACACTTGATAAATCCTGTCGGCGTGGCGCTCGCCGCTTTCGCCCGGCGCTGCTGTCGCGGAATAGATGACGTCGAAATAGCCGGTTGCGCTCTTGGGGAAATGCATGAACACCGCGGTTCCGTTCTCCGGCGCCGCGGCCTTGCTGCGCGCGATGATCTCGTCGAGCGGTCTGTAGGAGCCGCGTCCCTCCGCCGGGAGGGACACGGTTTTCAATTCTTGGTTCAGCCATTCGTCGATCTCGGCGCGGAATGCGAGAATGCTCCCGGATAGCCCGATGATGACGAAGACGGCGCCCGCGACCAGCCCCACATAGCGATGGAGAGAGAGCCAGAGCTTGCGGCCGATCTCCACCCTCCATGCGCCGCCGTCTCGCATCGAAGCGATGCGAGGGGCGGCGATCGAGGCCTGCCGTGTGACGCCGTCTTCGTTCATGCTCAGAACTCCGCTCTGAGCGACGCGAGGAAGGCGCGCGGCGCGCCGGGAGTGATGGAGACGCGATCGGCCGCGCCTTCGTAGAAGGTCGTGCCGAGCAGATTGGTGACATTGATCTGGAAGGTGAGATCCGGCGCGAAGGGAAGCGCGGCGGCCGCGAACTTGTACGACGCCATCAGATCGACTTTCGCATAGGCCGGCAGCTCGAAAGTGTTGGCGTCGTCGCCGAACTGCTTATCATTGTAGGAGACGCCGCTGCCGAGCGCGAGGCCCTTCCACTCGTCCGAGGCTTCGTATTTCATCCAGAGATTGGCCATATTATGCGGAACGCTGGCGAGGCGCCGCCCGGTGTTGCCGCCGGTTCCAGCGGCGTCCTCATCCTTGGTGATGCGCGCATCGAGATGGCTGAAATTGGCGATCACGCTCCAATTCTCGTCGATGCGGCCTTTCAGATCGAATTCGACGCCATTGCTGCGCGCGGCGCCGATCGGCCGCACGAATTGCGTCCCCGGAATGGGGCGCGTCATATTCTTCTTCTCGATGTCGTAATAGGCGAAGGTCGCCGTCAGCTGACCGTCGAGCAACTCCGTCTTGACGCCGCCTTCGAACTGCACGCCGACCTGCGACGGCAGCGGCGTGCTCTGCGCGCTGACGCCATTGCTCTCGCCATAGGAGCGCGTGTAGTTCCCATAGACCGACATCCATGGAAAAGGCTGAAGCGACAGCCCGAGGCGGGGGCTGTTCGCGCTGGTGTAGCTGACGACGCGCTTCTTGTCGGTGATGAAGTCGGACTCACCGGTGAAGCTCGCGCCCTGACTATACTCCGCCCAATCGTGCCGGCCTCCGATCAACAAATGAACGCGATCATCGAAGAAGGAGAGCTGATCCTGCAGATATAGACCTGTCCATTTGCTCTTCCTGCGCAAACGATAGTTGTCAGGAAAGCCGTCCGGGTCGAAATATTCGTAGACGGGTTTATAGATATTTACCAATACTGTAAGAGGTTTGCAGCAATGTCCATCCGCCTGTAGATCAGAGTTGTAATAGTCGAAACCAGCGAGCAGATCATGGGTCAGCGGCCCGGTCTGGGCCTTGCCCTTCAGATCGACATTGGTCGAGATCGATCGCCGGTAGAAAACGGGCTCCGACCCGGACGCCGGCACGTCCCACATGTAACGGTGTAGCATGCCCGTGGCCTCGTCCAGGAATCCGAGCCCCGGCCCGCGCTGCTTGTAATCGACATTCGTGTAGCTGAAGCGATTGGTCACGCTCCAATCCTTCATGAATTCATAGGTCCAGTCATAGGCGAACAGCTCACGCTCCTGGAAGCTGGGATACTTCTGTGCAAAAGCCGGAGCGAGCAGATAGGAGCTGATCGGAATCTTCGCCGGCCCGAAGCCGACGGCGGGAATGGGTGACGCATCGGTGAAGTAGAGCCGATGATATTCCCCGTCGAGGTTCAGGGTGAACTGCTCGGTCGGCCGCCAGCTGATCGTCGGAGCGATCAGCAGATTGCTCTGCCCGACGTAAGGTTGGAACGAGCGCTTGTCGAGATAGGACACATTCAACCGATAGAGCAGCGCCTTGTCCTCGCTGAGCGGCCCGGTGAGGTCGATCGAGGTGCGGGTCTGGCCGAAGAGCCCCGCCTGCTCCTGCACCGAGACATAGGGCGTCGCCTGCGGGCGCTTGGGCACGAAATTGATCATTCCGCCCGGCTGCACGCGTCCGAACAGCATCGCGGCCGGGCCTTTCAGCACCTCGATCGATTGGAGATTCGTCGTCTCGATGCCCGACGTTTCCTGCTGTCGCAAGCCGTTGCGATACACAGCGTCGCCGACGTTGAACCCTCGCACGATGAGCGTGTCATAATAGCCCGCCGCTCCGGAAACGCTGCTGACATTGGCCGCGAGCGCGTCGCGGAGGCTCACGGCCTGGCGGTCGTCCATCGTCTGGCGCGGCACGACCTGCACGGCATAGGGAAGCTGCAGGATCGGAATATTGGTCTTGGAGGAGGAGACCGGGCCGGTCTGACTATAGCCCGTCTCGCGTCCGCCCGATTTCTCGGACTTGCCGCCCTTGGCGTCGCCATTGGACGCACCGCCCTGGGACGCCTGCCCGGCGACATCGATGGTGGGGAGCGCCTCCTGGCCGCGCGCGGGCCAGATCAGAGCGAATGTCACAGCGCAGGCGGAAACGCCGCGCAAAAAAGCGTCACTGGTCATGTCTATCTCCTGATGCGGCCCCTGGGGCCGACCCGACGGGATCGAATTGTGGCCGTTCGGCCAAGACGTCGTCAGGAGTAGGCAGGCGGTCCGCGCGGAGAGCTCGAGCCGATCCAGATCGGGAATGCCTGATCGAAAATATGCTTTTCGTCATATACGAAATAATAGTAGTTTTGAAAACCGATGATAGCGTCGCCGAGCGATAATAAAGCGAGCGAGACGCGCCCCATTGCGCATAACGCGCCGAAATCACAGCAGCTCGATTTCTTGTCCGGAGCCTGGTCTACGCGACCATCGACGCTGCTATCGTCGGCGACTTCATCGCCGCATGACGTCAATGAAGAAAAATAGGATGCGCTTCCCCGGCCGAGGGCGTCCGGCGCACGCCAAAACTGCAAGCCCGCGAAGAGCGAGACTTGCAGCGCCAGCAGAACGGCGACGATGCGCGAACCCGCCGCCCGCGATGGTCTCGTCCAGATGCTTCGTGTGGAGCGCATGAATAGCAGTGCCGCGTCTATCGAACGATCGAGCGAATTCCCCTCGTCCCCCGTCCTAATATGCAGACGAAACTCTCATGAGTGCATCATGGCGGGCGCAGCCGAAAATTCGCCGCCGCTGTGGCTGAAATACAACAGGAGACGGTCGCTCGCCGATAGTCCCCGAAGGCGCCGGAGCGCTTTCCGATCGAACGGAATCGTTCGATCGATCAGAGTTCGCTTCAAACTAAAAAGCCTAGCGCAGTTTCCGATCCAACCCGATCGGAAATTGCGCTAGGATCGTCCAAACAACAGGGAAGCGGCGCCCATGAGAATACTTCTCGTCGAGATCAGGACGACCAAGCGCGCAACGTCAAGAGACGATTGACGTGGTCCGGCTTCGTGGTCGACCGCGTGGGGACCGTTCGCGACGCACTGTTCGCCGTCAGCTCCGCCCGATATGACCTCGCCGTTCTGGATCGCAGGCTGCCGGACGGCGACGGCCTGCAGGTCATCCCGAAGCTGCGTCAGGCGCAGCCGGAGAGCCGCGTGCTGATCCTGAGCGCGCTCGACGATATCGACCAGAGAATCGGCGGTCTCGACGCGGGCGGCGACGACTATCTGGTGAAGCCTTTCGACCTCGACGAGCTGATGGCGCGGGTGCGCGCGACCTTGCGCCGCGGCGGCGTGAGCGCGACGCCGCCGGTCGCGATCGGCGCGCTGGCGTTCGACCCGGCGACGCGGTCGGTCTCGATCCACGGCCGGGCGGCGACCTTTCATCGGCGCGAGCTGGCGCTTCTCGAGGCGCTGGTGCGCCGAGGCGGCCGCGTCGTGGAGCGCGACGCGCTCCTCTCGGAAATCTGGGGCTTCGACGACGAGGTTCAGCCCAACGCCCTCACCAATCTCGTCTCGCGCCTGCGCGCACGGCTCACGGAATATGACGCCGGCGTGGACATAGTGATGGTTCGCGGCGTCGGATATTTCGCATCCGAGACGAGCGCGGCCGAGCGATGACAGCGCGTCTGCTCGTTCATCTGATGCTCGTGCAGCTCCTCGTCATCCTCTTCGAATGGGCTATCATGATCGTGTTCGGCCCGAGTCTGGGCCAGGGCGCGTTCGGCTACAACATGGACGATCTTTTCGCGTCCCAACGCGCTCGCGACGATGTCATTCAATCGATCGCGCGCGCGCCCGACAATTCTCTCTTCATCGAGCCGACCGAGCGTCTGCGCGCAGAGCAGCTGCGCACGCCCGGGCTGCGTTTCGCCGTGTTCCAATCGCTGAACCAGGCGCCCCTCCCCGGCTCCTCCGCAGAGTTGACCGCCGGTCTCCAGGCCATCTCCAGCGTGGAAGCTTGGGGAATGGAGTTCAAGCTGCCCGAGGATCCGCCCGGCACTCGAGGAAGCCTATGGCGATGGCGGACGCCTCACGGTCCTTTGTTCATCGCGCTCAGCGGCTATTCTTTCGCGTGGACCGACCCGATCTATCGACTCGTCAATGATGTCGAATCGCTGGGCGTCAGGCTCGTGCCTCTCCTCGTCGTCTCGGGGCTGGTCGCATGGCTCGTCGTGCATCGCGCTTTCGCGCCGGTGCGCGCGGCGGTGGCGGCGGCCGAGAAGATCGACCTCGACACGCTCGGACAGGACCTTCCTTCGGAAGGCGCTCCGAGCGAGATCAAGCCCTTGATAGGTTCGATCAACGCCGCGCTCGCACGGCTCGACGCCAGCGCCGCGCGCATGCGCCGCTACACGGCGAGCGCCGCGCATGAGCTGCGGACGCCGCTCGCCGTGCTGGATGCGCATATCGAAGATCCTGCGGGCCCCGGCTATAAGACGCAGCTCAAACGCGATGTCGCGCGCATGCGCATCATCGTCGATCAGATCCTCGCCTCGGCGCGGCTGACCGAGGGCCAGGCGCCGGGGGATCAGACGGTCGATCTCGTCAAGACGGCCCGGGCGATCGTCGGCGATTGCGCGCCGCTCGCGCACAAGGCCGGACGGCGCATCGAGCTCGACGCGGCTGTGACGAGCGTCGCGCTGCGCGGCAATCGGCAGGCGATCGAATGCATCATCGCCAATCTCGTCGACAATGCGCTGCGCGCCGAGCCTGAAGGCGGCGTGGTGATCGTGCAGGTCGGACCGAACGCCACGATGGCCGTCATCGACCACGGAGCCGGGGTGAGCGAGGAGGATCGGACCAATATTTTCGAGCCGTTCTGGCGCAAGGATGAGAGCACTCCGGGCGCGGGCCTCGGCCTGTCCATCACCAGGGACCTCGTGTCCCGCCATGGCGGGCGCATCTCCATCGAGGACACGCCGGGCGGCGGCGCGACCTTCCGGATCGCCTTCCCCGAGCCGGACGCTCGCGAGGATCGCGGGCCGCCCGCCGGCGCGCGCTCCGTCGCCACTTCGGCCTGACCGCTCGCTCGCCGCGTCGCGGCGCAGCGACGCGCGCGCGAATTCGTGCTATCGCGCCGACGCATGACCGAGCCCGCTCCCGCCCGCTTCAACCTCGCCCGCTATTGCCTCGCCGAGCAGGCGCGCGCCCATCCGGACCGCATCGCCGTCACCATCGTCGGCGACGCCGGCGAGACGAGCTGGACCTATGGCGCGCTCGACCGCGACGTGCGCGCGCTCGCCGCCGGCCTGCGCGGGCTCGGCCTTCCGCCCGGCGCGCGCGTGATGATCCGCATGGGCAATGAGGCAGGCGCCGTCCTCTCCTATTTTGCGGCGATCGCCGCCGGCTATGTCGCGCTGCTCGCCTCGGCGCAGCTGACCGAGGAGGAAGCCGGCTTTCTGCTCGCCGATTGCGGCGCCGGCGCGCTCGTCCTCGGCCGCGAGTTCGAAGGCGAGGCCCATGTCGGCGCTTTCGCGGTGCTGCGCGGCGACGATCTCACGCGCCTATTGGCCCACGACCCGATCGACTATGCCGACACGGGCGCGGACGATCCGGCCTATCTCGTCTACACCTCCGGCACGACCAGCCGGCCCAAGGGCGTGCTGCACGCCCATCGCGCCGCCTGGGGTCGACGCCCCATGTACGCCCATTGGCAGGGCCTCGGCCCGTCCGACGTCGTGCTGCACGCCGGCGCGATGAACTGGACCTACACGCTCGGCGTCGGCGTCGTCGATCCGCTGGCCAATGGCGCGACCGCTTTGCTCTACAACGGCCGCCCCGACCCTTCCGCCTGGCCGCGCCTCATCGAGCGCCATCGCGCGACGATCTTCGCCGCCGTGCCCGGCGTCTATCGGCAGATCCTCAAATATGCGGCGCTCGCCTCGCATGATCTCCGCAGCCTGCGGCACGGGCTCACCGCTGGCGCCGCGCTGTCGCCGAGCCTGCTCGAGGAGTGGCGCGCCCGCGTCGGAACCGAGCTCTACGAAGCCTTCGGCATGAGCGAGATCTCGACCTTCGTCTCCAGCGGCCCGACGACGCCCGTGCGTCCGGGCTCGCCGGGGCGGCCGCAGCCGGGGCGCCGCGTCGCCGTGCTGCCGCGCGACGGAGGAACCGAGCCGCTCGGCGTCGGCGAGACCGGCGTGCTCGCCGTGCGGCGCGGCGAGCCGGGGCTGATGCTGCGCTATTGGAACCGGCCCGACGAGGAGCGCCTGTCCTTCCGCGGCGATTGGTTCGTCTCCGGCGATCTCGTCGAGATCGACGCCGAAAGCTATGTCTGGCACCACGGCCGCGCCGACGAGGTGATGAACGCGCTGGGCTATCGCGTCTCGCCGGCCGAGGTGGAGAAATGCCTCGCAGCGCATCCGCTCGTCGCCGAGGCCGCCGTCGCCGAACGGCCGGGCCGCGACGATCAGACGATCATCAAGGCCTATGTGGTCGCGCGCGACGGTGAAACGCTGAGCGAGGAGGCGATCCTCGCTCATTGCGCGCAGCATCTCGCGGCCTATAAGCGCCCGCGCGTCGTCGTCTTTCTCGAGGCGCTGCCGCGCAACCGCAATGGCAAGCTGTTGCGCGCGGCGCTGCCCTGACGCCTCTTCTGCGTCATGATCGGAGCAGCGTCATTGCGGGGCGCGAAGCGACGAAGCCACAAAGGGACCGCCTCGCCGCTCTGGATTGCTTCGCTCCGCTTGCAATGACGGTCTCGTCGATCGATCGAACGATTCCGTTCGATCGGAAAGCGCGCTAGAGCTTGCGACGGTCGCGCAGCGACCGAGCGGGCGCCCCAGGAGCGGCGCTCGCGGCCTCCTCGTCGTTCGAGGCGACGAGAGCGGGCTTGTCGAAGGTCTTGAACGAGGACGACGGCTTCTCGTCCTTGGGCAGCTTGCGCTCGGAGCGGATCTCGGTGGATTCGGCTGTGCCGAACAGCACGCCGCCCTTCTCGACCTCGATCTCGCCGTAAATCCATTTGCCCTCGACCCGTCCGGTCGAGCGGACGACCAGCAGCTGCTTGATCGAGATATCGGTGCCGATCCGGCCATAGATGTCGGCGTCCGAGACCGAGATGACCCCGGTGACGACGCCCGACGCGCCGACGATCAGCTGGCTGCAGGTGATCTCTCCGTCGACCATTCCGTCGACGACCACCGTGTCCTGCGCCTTGACCGAGCCAGTGACCGACACACCCTCGCCGATGTAGACGACGTTCTTTTCTTCCGGACGAAAATCTTTCATTGCAACGCCCTCCTCTTTTCAGAGCCGTCAGCCGGCGGCCAAGAGTTCTTTTTTATCGAGTTCTTGTTTGTCGAGTTCGTGCTTATCGCCTTGCGGGGCCAGAAAGCCGCGCAGGCCGGCCGTCTCGAAACCGGCCCAGGACCGCTCGAGCCAGGTGCGCACATAGCCGCGCAGCACGAAGGAGCGCGGACGCGCCTCCGCGACGCGGGCCGGCTCGTCGAACACGAAGGACGAGAAGGGAAGACCGGTCAGTTCCACCGCCTCATAGGCGAGCGGATCGAGCCGCGGCACGACGATTTCCGATCCCGCGTCGCCGCGGCGCAGATAATGTTCGGAGACGTCGGCGTTATCGTCGAAGAAGCTCGATCCGTTGACGAGGTTCTTGACGATTCGATATTCGCATTTGTCCTTGAAGGGCGCGACCGCCTCGAGCTCGGCGAGCGAGGCGAGCGAGGCGCCGATGAGATGCAGGACGAGAATGCGCGCCTCGCCGCGGGCCGCGGCGTCGAGCAGGCCCACATCTTCCATGAAGCGCAAGGTGTGGACGAGTTGGCCCGCCTTGAGGTCGACGATCGTGACCGCTTGGTGAGAGGCGAGACTTTCGATGAGCCGCGCCTGATCGCGAATGTCGCGAATGTCCATGACCTTCGTGATATCGGGATAGAAGCGGAGCAAAGTCCCCGTCGGCGCCTGCGTGTCGAAGGGACGCACATCGAGGCCCGACATCTCGAGAAAATCGACGAGAAGCCTCGTCACCGTCGTTTTGCCGACTCCCCCCTTGTCGGCTCCGACGAGAACAAGCGGCGATGCGAGCATTTGCTTTTGTCCTCTAATTATTTGCGCGCATGGTTCTGATAAGCGCCAACATTTGGTTCGCGGCGCGCAATGTTTGCCGGCTCGAATCGACTACGCGTTATTACGTAGCTCATAATGAGACAATTGGAATCCGACGCCCGCTTGTCAACGCGGATTCATCGGAACGGCCCAGTAAGAAGGGGACAACTTCCAGGGGCAATGATTCAGAAACAGTCGCGCCACGCGTCCCCGTATCGCTCCGCCGCGCGCGACCCGGCAATATTCGATTAGAGCGATTTCCGATGGAACGGAAACGGTCGATCGATCGGAAGTCGCTCAAATGAAAGATTGCTAGACCGCCACCGAGTGGCGCGCCGCGCGCGCCTCGAGATAGGAGTCGAAGGCCGAAGCCGCGAGCCGCGCGAAAGGCCGACCGCGCCGCGTGACCGCAAGACGGCGGCCGGAGAGTTCCGCCAGCCCTTCATCGAGCAGCGTTTCGAGACGCGGAACGGCGTCGTCGAAAGCGTCCTCGGCAAATCCATGCGCGGCGGCGACGCGGCCGAAATCGACCGAGAAGTCGCACATCAGCCGCTCGATGACGGCGCCGCGCGCGCGATCCTCTCCCGAGAAGGCGAGGCCGCGCGAGACCGGCAGTCGCTCCGCCTCGACCGCGCGGCGCCAATTGCCGGTGTCGCCGATATTGCCGAGATAGCCCTGCGGCAGCTTGGCGATGGACGAGACGCCGAGACCGAGCAGCGCGTCGGCGGCGTCGGTGGTGTAGCCCTGGAAGTTGCGGTGGAGCGTCCCGCTCCGCGCCGCGACGGCCATGGCGTCGTCGGGCCGCGCGAAATGGTCGAGGCCGATCGCCTCATAGCCGGCCGCCTCCAGCGTCTCGCGCACCGCCTCGGCCTGGGCGAGACGCTCATTGGCGCCGGCGAGCGCGGCCTCGTCGATGAGACGCTGATGCACGGCGAACCAGGGCACATGGGCGTAGCCGAACACGGCGAAACGGCTCGGCGCGAGCGCGACGGCGAGCTTCGCCGTGCGGATCACATCCTCGACGCTCTGCTCCGGCAGGCCGTACATCAGATCGAAATTGATCGCCGTGAGCCCGGCGGCGCGCAGAATGGCGACGCAGCGCTCGACGACCTCATAGGGCTGCTCGCGACCAGCCGCCTTCTGCACATGCGGATTGAAATCCTGCACGCCGAGCGAGACACGGTTCACCCCCGCTTCGGCCAGAGCTTCCGCGAGAGCGGGATCGACGAGCCGCGGGTCGAGCTCGATCGCATGCTCGAGCGCGTCGTCCATTCGGAAATGCTCGCCGAGGACGCGCGCCACCTCGCGCAAGCGCGACGGCCCCAACATGCTCGGCGTGCCGCCGCCCCAATGGATCGAGCGCACGCGGCGCGCGGGCGTCGTGGCGGCGAGAAGCTCGATCTCGCGCAGCAGCGTCTCCTTGTAGGAGGTGAGCGGCGCGTCCTGCCGCAACGCCTTGGTGTGGCAGCCGCAATAAGTGCAGATCGCGGGGCAGAAGGGAACGTGCAGATAGAGCGAGAGATTGGCCTGCGGCGAGAGCTCGGCGAGCCAGCGCGCGGCCGTCTCCGGCCCGACCTCGCCCGAGAAATGCGGCGCGGTCGGATAGCTCGTGTAACGCGGCGCCGAACGTTCGGCGAGGGCGAGAGAGGCGCTGGACATTCCGCCGGCTCCTGGGGACGCGGTCGATCGTATCCGTCTATTTAGACTGTCGCGCGCCGCGGCGCAAAACCCGCCTTCAGCGCGACCAATCGCGGCGCCTCTCCGCCCCTTCATGTCGCAGAGCCGCGCGCAGGCTTGCGGCCACAGCATTTCATTAACCTGTCAAGCCCATGATTAGGCTAGTAGAAAATCCATGGTACAAGGAAGCGCCGAGATGGGACTCCTCGACAAGCTGACCAGCGGCTCGAACGGCGATGCGATCCTCGCGGCTCTCGATCGCTCGCTCGCCATCATCGAGTTCGATCCGCTCGGCAATGTGCTCTCGGCGAACCGGAACTTCTGCGAGCTTCTCGGCTATGAGCCGGCGGAGATCGTCGGTCGCCACCATCGCATGTTCATCGAGCCCGATCACGCGCGCAGCGCCGAATATGAGACGTTCTGGACCAAGCTCGGCCGCGGCGAATTCGACGCGCGCGAATACAAGCGGATCGGCAAGGGTGGGAAGGAGGTCTGGCTTCAGGCCTCCTACAATCCCGTCACCAACAGCCGCGGCAAGGTGATCAAGGTCGTCAAGGTCGCGAGCGATGTGACGGCGGACAAGCTGCGATCCGCCGAGAACAGCGGCAAGCTCGACGCCATCTCGCGCGTCCAAGGCGTCATCGAATTCACCACCGATGGCGTGATTCTCACCGCCAATGAGAATTTCCTGCAGGTGGTCGGCTATCGCCTCGACGAGGTCGTCGGCCGACGCCACCGCATGTTCGTCGATCCGTCCTATGCCGAGTCCGCCGATTACCGCGAGTTCTGGAATGCGCTCAATCGCGGCGAATGCCTGGCGCGCGAATTTCGGCGCGTCGGCAAGGGCGACAAGGAGATCTGGCTCCAGGCCTCCTATAATCCGATCTTCGATCCGAGCGGGCGCGTCATCAAGGTCGTCAAATTCGCGATCGACATCACGCAGCGCGTGCGTGCGGTGAAGGAAATCGGCGACGGGCTGGGACAGCTCGCGGCCGGCAATCTCGTCCAACGCCTGGACCAGCCCTTCATCCCCGAGCTCGACAAGCTGCGCACCGACTTCAATTCGGCGGTCGAGCGCCTCGAGTCGGCGATCGGCGTGGTCGTGACCGGCGCGGAGGTCATTCGCTCCGCGGCGCAAGAGATCGCCATCGCCTCCGACGATCTCGCCCGCCGCAGCGAGCAGCAGGCGGCGAGCCTCGAGGAGACCTCCGCCGCCGTTTCCGAGATCACCCACACGGTGAGGAAGACAGCCGACGGCAGCAGGCAGGCCCAGGATGTGGCGGCTCGCGCCAAGGCCGACGCCCAGAACAGCGGCGAAGTGGTCCGCAACGCCGTCGCGGCGATGAACCGCATCGAGAAATCCTCCTCGAATATCGAGCAGATCACTGGAACAATCGACGAGATCGCCTTTCAGACCAATCTGCTGGCGCTGAACGCCGGCGTCGAGGCGGCGCGCGCCGGCGAAGCGGGGCGCGGATTCGCGGTCGTCGCCTCCGAGGTGCGCGCGCTGGCCCAGCGCTCCGCCGAGGCGGCGAAAGAGATCAAGCATTTGATCTCGAGATCCACGACGGAGGTCGTCGCCGGCGTCGGCCTCGTGACGCGGGCGGGCGAGACGCTCGAGCAGATCGTCGCGCGGGTCAATGAGATCAATGACGTCATCATCGCCATTTCCAATGCGGCGACCGAGCAGTCCTCGTCCCTGCAGCAGGTCAATGTCGCCGTGAGCCAGATGGACCAGGATACGCAGAAGAATGCGGCGATGGTGGAGGAGACGACCGCCGCCAGCCACAGCCTGCGCAAGGAGGCCGAGGGGCTGGCCGAGACCGTCCTCATGTTCCGCGTGAGCGGACGACAGGAGGCGACGGCGCCGTCCCGCTCCGCGCCGACGCCGCGGGCGCCGCAGCCGGCCTTGAAGGCGATGGGCGGCCGCGGCCGCTCCGCGGCGCGAAAGGTCGAGGCCGAGGCGGCCGACTCCTGGCAGGATTTCTGAACGCGGGGAACCGGCGCGCTTGGTCGACGCACGGCGACAGGGCAATATCTCTCTCAATGATTCTACCGGACGATATCTCGGAGTGAGCCATGTCGAAATTTTCGGAAGCGGCCGTTCTCGCCGCAGGCCTATGGCTCGCGGTCGCGGGCTTTTCCTCCGCGCCCGCCTTCGCCGCCGGCGCCGGGCGTTCGGGGGCGGTCGCCGGCCGCTATGCGATATTGCGCGCCGACGACAAGGACACCGGCTGCATGCTGACGCTCTATGAGCGCGCCCGCGGGGCGGGCGAGTTCCGCGCTCAGCTCGCGCCGGCCTGCCGCGATCAGGGCGTCGTCATCTTCGATCCGGTCGGTTGGTCGCTGGAGCGCGGCCGCCTCGCGCTGACGGCCCGCAAGGGTCATCAGGCGCATTTCGAGCAGCAGGCGGACGGCGTCTGGCGCCGCGACGCCAAGGAGGGCAAGGCGCTCGCGTTGAAACGCCTGTGAGAGGGCCAGCCGCTCTCGATGCGAGCCCACGCGAGCCGGGCCTGCTGTGTCATTGCGAGCGGAACGAAGCAAGCGAGAGCCGCGGGGCGGCCCCTTTATCGCTTTCGTGGTTTGGCTCCTCGCCCTGACGACGCGCCGATCTATTGGCGACGCGCCGATCGGCGACGGAGGACTTAGCCGACGCGGCGAAGTGCCTTCCCGGATAAATTGCTTCGAATTCAAAAGCGAAGCGATGCATGAATCGGGCGAGCCGGAGGCGCCCTCTTCCGACCCTCGCAAAAGCGAGGGCGACCTTCTCCCACAAGTGGGAGAAGGGATGCGCGTCGAGAGTCGGCGAATGAAGCAGCTGTTTCGCCGTACCGCCTCAGATCACCACCACATTGGCGCCGAGCTTGACCCGATTGTAGAGGTCGATCGCGTCGATGTCGCGCATGCGGATGCAGCCGGACGAAACGCTCTGGCCGATCTTGTCCGGCTCATTGGTGCCGTGGATGCGATAGAGCGTGTCCTTGCCGCCCTCATGGAGATAGAGCGCGCGCGAGCCGAGCGGATTGTCCGGGCCGCCGGGCAGGCCGCCGGCGTCGGCCGTCGGCTGCAGATGCGGCCAGCGCTCAAGCATGTCCTTGGGCGGAATCCAGCGCGGCCACTCCTGCATGCCGCCGATGGTGGCGCGGCCGGTCCAGCCATAGGCCTCCTGACCGGTGGCGACGCCATAGCGGATCGCCTTGCCGCCGCCCTCGACGAAATACAGGAACTTATTCTTGGTGTCGACGACGATCGATCCCGGCGGCTCGCTCGTTTTGAAATCGACGAGATAGCGCTCATAGGCCGCGCCGACGTCCGCCGTCGGCACCAGAGCCATATATTGCGCGTCCCTCCCGCTGAGATGCGGGTCCGGCAAACGCGAGCCGGCGACGTTGCAGCCGGCGACAGACAAACCAACCCCTACCGCTACGACGACCAGCCTCGCATTCATGAACGCGCCCTCTTTCCAACGCCCGAGCAATCCTATTAGGAGTTTGCTTACCATAAACTTACTCCGCAGAAATATTCGGATTGCGAGAATCCACGGCGGTGTTGCGCGCGGGAGACACCAGGGAGAATCACTCGGGGACGCCACTCGAGAAATTTTCCCGAGAGGCTTCGCCGTTGTGTCGCCGGATCGTGCTATAGGCGCTGTCACTCCCTGATTTCGAGACGACGGCGCGGCGTGGTGAGAACCCTATTCGTCACACATGAGAGCGGCCTCGCGCATCAGATGGGCGCCGGCCATCCCGAACAGCCGGACCGGCTGCGCGCGATCGAGCGGAGCCTCGAGCAAGAGCGCTTCCAGACGCTGGCGCGCGTCACGGCCCCTGCGGCGACGCGCGAGGCGCTGCTACGGGTCCATCCGGAGAGCTATATCCGCAGGATCGAGGCCGCCGCGCCGCATGAGGGGCTGGTCGCGCTCGACGTCGACACGATCATGTGCCCGCAGACGCTCGACGCGGCGCTCCACGCCGTCGGCGGCGCCGTCGCCGCGGTCGACGAGGTGATGCGCGGGACGGCCGACACCGCCTTCGTCGGCGTGCGCCCGCCCGGCCATCACGCCGGACCATCGACGCCCATGGGCTTCTGCTTCTTCAACAATGTCGCGGCGGCGGCGCGCCATGCGCTGGCCGCTCATGCGGCGGAGCGGGTGGCGATCGTCGATTTCGACGTCCACCACGGCAATGGCACGCAGGATATTTTCTGGTCGGATTCGCGAGTGCTGTTCTGCTCGACGCATCAGGCTCCCTATTATCCGGGGACCGGCGCGATGAGCGAGACGGGAGAGCATGACAATATCGTCAATGCGCCGCTATGGGCGGGCTCGACCGGCGATGATTTCCTGGAGGCGCTGAAGACGCGCATCCTGCCGCGCGTGAAAAATTTCTCGCCCGACCTGCTGCTGATCTCGGCGGGCTTCGACGCGCATCGCGACGATCCGCTGGGCGGGCTGCGCTTCACGGAGCAGGACTATGCCGAGGCGACGAAGCGGCTCATGGACCTCGCGGACCGTAGCGCCGGCGGGCGTGTCGTCTCTCTGCTCGAAGGCGGCTATGATCTCGAAGCGCTGGGCCGCTCGGCGGCGGCCCATGTGCTGGCGCTGATGGGGGCGTGAGCCCCCTTTCGCCCTCTCGGCCTTGGCGAGGCCCTCAGCCCTGGCGGGCCTTGTAGCGCTTCTGCTGCTTGTTGATGACATAGACGCGGCCTTTGCGGCGCACGATCTGATTGCCGCGGTGACGAGCGCGCAGCGACTTGAGCGAATTACGGACTTTCATCGGTCTGTTCCCGGCAGAATGTTTCAAGGCCGGGATGAACGCCCAGCTCCTCGTGGCCGAAGCCTATGCCTCATTTCCAGTCGTCGATCAAGTCCGCCGTCGCCTCGCGCGAGCTCGGCCACAGCGGATTTGCTCTTGGTTCAGAACACGAAATCCACGAACAGACGCGCATTGGCGCCCGCCATCGGGACCTCGTCCTTCTTATAGGACACGCTGTTGCGAATATCGGCGTTCAGCAGATTGTCGCCGATCACGCCGACGCGAATTTCGCGCGCCGGAAAGCCGCTCGCGGGCAGCTCCGCCCGATAGCTGATCTCCGCGCGCAGGCGATTATAATCCTTCGTCGGCGTCTCGGCGATCGGCGCGACGTGATTCTGCGCGAAGGCGTGCAGCACATTTATGCGCGCGAGCCAGCTGGAGTCGCGCCAGAATATTCCGCCGCCGACGCGCACCGGCGGGATGCGCGGCACATTGGTTCCATCCGTGAAAGTCGCGCGCACGACGTCGAGCTGATTCTCGACGCCGAAGACGCCCCCCATCAGCGCCGCGGCATCCCATTGACTCTGGAACTCGCCGCCGACGAAATTCGCGTCGCGCTGCGAATAGACGGCCTGATGGACGTCGCCGCCCGCCCCCGAAGGCGTGCAGCTCTCGATATCGCCGTCGCAGCTCTCGCCGGTCAGGCGCCGATAGATGAAGCCATTGAAATGCGTGTAGAAGACGGTCGCTTCGAAACGCAGAGGCCCCTCGGCCCGCCGCAGCCCGGCCTCCACCGTCTGCGCCGATTCGATCGAAAGATTCGGATTGCCGATGTCGAAGGTGCCGGTCGCGTCATGCACGCCATGCGAGAACAGCTCCGGCCCGCGCGGCGCGCGCTCGACATGGCTCGCGGTGAGGCTCGCGGTCAGCGCAAAAGGGAGGTCGTGCAGCAGACCGAACGACAGGCTCTTGGGCGCGAAATTGCGCTGATAGCCTATGGAGAGCGAGGGGTCGACGAAGAGATTCGGCGTCTTGCCGCTCGTCTCCACCTGCTCGATGCGGCCGGCGAGCTGCAGGCGCGTCGCCGTCGAGAGAGCGAGCTCGTTGAAGGAATAAAAGGCGATGCTGCGCGACTCGGTCGGATCGAACAGCGCGCCGTCGACGCCGGGCGCGATGAGCCGCTGATGCGACCCTTGAACGCCGACGGCGTTCACGAGGCGCCCGAAGCCCAGCTCGAAGGGCTTGAGCTGCGCCTCGATCCGCCCCTCCTGCTCCTGATTGGCGAAGGTCTGCTGAATGCCGTCGAAGCCGCCCTCGTCGCCGAGCTCGTGATGCTGGTAATCGGTGACGCCGGCATAGAGCCGGATCGCATCGACGAAAGAGGACAGCGGCCGATATTCGCCCCGGCCCGTGACCTTGGTCTGGCGCATGTCTATGCGCGTGCGCGTGTCGGAGGCCTCCACCCCGGGAATGCGATAGACGCTCTCGAATCGCGTCACCGCGACGCCGAAGAATCCGCGATCGAAAATATAGGAGCCGCCGGCCGACCAGCCGCTCGAGCGCAGCCAGGAATTGGGCTGGCGCCCACCGACGCCGGGCGCGCCGGTCTCGGGCGGCGAGAGATAGGGATAGGCGGGAATGGCGTAATTGCTCGTGCGCCGTCCATGCGCATCGGCGTGAAAGGCGAAATTGCCCTGCCCCACATCGACGAGCGCCGCCTGCTCGAGACCGGCGTCGACGGTCGAGACGGCGCTGCGCGTCTCCGCCCGCATGCAGGGCGCGAGCAGCGAGGTCTGGCCCTCGCGGCAGGGGAGCGCCGTGGGGATGCGGTCGTTGCTGGCGTCGATGACGCCGCCGATCGCCTGCGAGCCCCAGCGCAGAGTGGCCGGGCCGCGCACCACTTCCACACGGCCGATCGCCAGCGGATCGAGCGGCACGCCATGGTCCTCGCCGAGCTCGGATACGCCGCTGGCGCCGATCCCGTTCTCCTGCACGCGCACGCGATAATTATCGAGACCGCGCAGGATGGGCCGATTGGCGCCTGGCGCGAAGCTGGAGCTGGAAATTCCGGGCTTTCCGTTCAGCACGTCGCCGAGCGTCGCGCCCGGAGAGCGGCGGATCTCGTCGATCCCGACCACTGTCGTCGTCGCGAATTGATCGGTGACGATTTTCAGCACGCCCGGCCCGGCGTCCTTGTTTTTCTGCGCCGGCGCGCGCCGCGCGATCGGGCTGGCCGCGGCGATCTCGATCTCGGGAAGCGTCTCTTGCGCGAGCGCGCTCTCGGCCGCGAGCGGCAGCGCCGCTGCGCAGCAGCCCAGCAGCCTGCTGCGGAAGGAATGTCTCGTCATCGTGCCCCCAACCGACATATGTTATAACATAACCATATCTAGGCGCCGGCGACACGGCTTGTCAACGCGACCTCGAGCGCATGGATGGAGGACGCCGCGGCGCGGACGTGCATGATCGTCGCCGCCGCCGTTTCCGGCGCGGGGGATGGGAGGTCCGGAACGCCGCGGCGCCGTTTTCGGCCGCGAGTAAAGAATAGAGCGTCGGAGCCGGTAGCGTTCCGGACCACGGTCGCCTTTTCTGCTGTTCGCCGCCTCCGGGGCCAGGGAGCCTCCCCCTTTCGGGTCGTAGGTCCCCGCGCCACCCTCGGATATTCGGCCCGGTCCGCGCCTTTTTTCAAAGGCTTCCGCACGAAGGAAGACCAGCGCCGGCGACGTGGCGTCGCGAGGTTTCGAGAGAGGGTCGCCTCCCGTCCCCGCGAACCGCGCCCCGCCGACGCCTCCGACCCATCGGAGGCGTCCCATGCGGCGGAAGCGAGGGAGAGAATAGGAATTAAATCCGCACTTGTCAAGCGGAGCGCGCCCTTCTCCCACTTGTGGGAGAAGGTGGCCCGGCGGAGCCGGGTCGGATGAGGGTCCTTCGGCGCTGCGCGAGTCCTCGGCGGCCCCCTCGTCGGCGCGCATTCTGAGGCTCCCTCAACCGACCTCGCTTCGCGAGGCCACCTTCTCCCGCCCTGCGCACGGCTGTCCGGGGAAAATCAGGCATAGGCGAGCTCCAGCTGCCTCGGCGATATGCGCCGCCGCGCGGCCTGATATTTGGGCGGCGGCCGTTCGAGTCTGTCGATCGGTCGCCGCTCGAACAGAAACCTGCCGGCGAGCTCCGAGAACCGCAGATGCGCGAGTTCGATATCGTGGCGGTGGGCGGCGATGCGCAGCAGCACGAAAGCGATCATCGCCGCGATCAGCTGCAGCCGCACGGCGTTCTCGTTTTCGCCGAGAAACTTGCGGATGTTGAGATGCTGCTTGATCCAGCGGAACAGCAGCTCTATGGCCCAGCGCGCCTTGTAGAGCGCGGCGATCTCGACCGCCGAACGCGTCATGTCGTTGGTGATCACGACGATCAGCTGCGGCTTGCCGTCCTTCAGCGCATCGCGTTGAATATGAAGGCGACGCAGCGGCATGGGCAGTTTCGAGTCGCCCTTGCTGGCGAGCTCGACCTCGCAATCCCTGAGCACGGTGTAGCCTTCGCCGCGCGTCTGCGGCATCTCCCGATCCGCGAGGTCGGCGAGGCGGGTGTTGCTCTTGGGGCGCGTGACGAACAAGGCTCGGGCCTCGTGAATGTCCCTCCACCATTTGAAATCATAATAGCCCTTGTCGAAGACATAGGTCGCGCCGGCCTCGATCGGCGTCTTCTTGCCGATCTCGACATCGTTGACATTGGCGGGCGTGACCTCGACGCAGAAGGGGCGGTCGACCCCGGGATCGTAGACGACGTGCATCTTCATGCCGTGGATGCGGCCGTTCGAGCGGGCGAAGTCGTGGAATTTGCTCAACGGGATAGGCGTCGAATCGATGAGGCGCAGGAGTTCTGCGCCGTCGCGCCGGGTTCTGCGGTCGAGTTCGCAGGAGAGGCGCGCGAACAGATCGGCGAAGACGCCGACGGGCCGGCGTGCGTTGGCTTCGGCGAGGGTGGAGCGGGCGATCCTGCGGACGCCGAGGTGATAATGGGAGCCGCTGTTGGCGTTGAAGGCGGCCTCGAGGCTGCGCAGGCTCGTTTCGCCGCCGAGCTGAGCGGCGATCAGGACGACGAGATGATCCCAGCTCTTGAAGGATTTGTCGTAGGCGTCGCCCTTGTGGCGCGCGACGATTTGGCCGAACGCGCGACGATCGATCGGCTTGAGCAAGTCGACAAAAACGCTATTCTGGAAGCGCATGTCTGGTTCTTTATTTTCCAGTCTCGACAACCGGAAAATACCCCGAAACCTTCGGAAGTACCAGGCATGCGCCCGCGACTTATCGACTCATTCCCCGGACAGCCGTGCGCCCTGCGGGAGAAGGAGTCGCGCGTCACGATTCGGGGATTAGCCGAGCGTCGCGGCGCTCGAAGGAGCCGCACGCTCCGTCAGGCGAAATCCTGCGCCAATTCCGCGCGCACCGCTTCGGGCATCACGGCGATATGCCCGTAATTCGCGTGGGTGAAGCCGATCAGCGCGCGCGCGCCGGGCTCGCGGAAGGCCGCGGCCTGCGCGTCGGTGAAGGGGAAATGCACGAATTGAACCGCGCTCGCCTTGCCCTCGGCGCTGGTGCGGTCCTGATCGGTCTCGGCGGCGCCGAAGATGCGCTCGCCGTTCACCTCGATGAAGGCGGTCTCCTCGATCGCGCCGAGCGTCGCGAGCACGCGCTTGCGGCGCTGCGGCTCGTCGATCTCGATCATGAAGGTCGCCACCAGCTCGCGGCCCTTCGGAATGAGCGGATTATAGGCGGCGATCTCGCTCGGCGCCTGCTCGAGCCCGCCCTTCTCTATATGAATCATCTCCTGAATCTGCAGCCAGATCGTCTCGAAATCCTCGAAGTGAAAGGTGACGAACGGCCCGACCTCGACGCGGCGGTTGCGCTTTCGCGCGGCGATGCGCTTGCGGCTCTCCACACGAATCTTCGCATAGTCTTCGGGCGGCAGCAGATCGGCGACGGAGATGTCGTGCTTTGGCGCCATGTCGATCGCTCCCCTTCTTCGACGTCGCGTGGGCGAAGCGACAAAGGACTCGCCCTGCGGCTCTGGATTGCTTCGCTTCGCTCGCAATGACGGCTAATGCGCCGCGAGCTTACACGAGCCCATAGGCGCGGGCGAGCAGCTCGATCGGATGCGTCAGCAGCTCGGGCTTTGGCTCCTCGCCGCCGAGCCGCTCCACGCCCTGCTCGATATGCGGGCCCGACAGCGGACATTCGGAGACGAGATAGCGTTTGCCCGCGCCCGCCGCCGAACGCGCAACCGGCTTGCCGACCTTCAGCGCCGTCGTGAAATTCTGCGTCTTATAGCCCCAGGCGCCGCCATGGCCGGAGCAGCGCTCGATCACCTGCACATCGGCCTGCGGCACGAGACGCAGCAGCTCGGCGCCCTTCTGGCCGATGTTCTGCGCGCGCGAATGGCAGGAGACATGGAAGGCGACGCCGCCCTCGATCGGCGCGAGCCCTTCGGCCATCCCCTCCTTGCGGGCGACGCCCACCACATATTCGCTGAGATCGAAGGTCGATTGCGCGAGCTTCTTCACCTTCGCGTCGTCGGTGACGATCAGCGGCCATTCGAATTTCAGCATCAAGGCGCAAGAGGGAACCAGCGCGATCACGTCATAGCCCTCGTCGATGAAGGGCTCGAAGGCGGCGGCGACTTTTTTCGCCGAGGCCGCGACCTCGCCGATCAGCCCCTGCTCCAAGAGCGGCATGCCGCAGCAATGCGGATGCACGATCTTCGTCTCGACGCCGTTCTTCGCCAGCACCGCGCGCGCGGCGAGGCCGACGGCGGGGTTGTTATATTCGCCGAAGCAGGTGGCGTAGATCACCGCCTTGCGGCCGAAGCCCGGCGCCGCGCGATTCACCTCGACCGGCGTCTCTTTCGCCAGCGCCTCGAGCGTCTTTCCCGAATATTTCGGCAGCACGGCCTCGTGATGCAGGCCGGCGACCTTCTCCAGCACATTGCGCGCGGTTTTATGGGCGCGATCGGTCGTCCAATTGGCGAGGGGCGCGAGCTTCGTCGCGAGCGCGCCATTGCGATCCGTCTCGGCCAGTTCACGATCGGCGCGCGCGACGCCGTTCTTCTTCGCCTCGACGGCGCGATAGCGCAGCATCAGATGCGGAAAGTCGAGATCGAACTCATGCGGCGGCACATAGGGACACTTCGTCAGGAAGCACATGTCGCAGAGCGTGCAGGCGTCGACGATTTGCTTGAAATCCTTGCTGGCGACGGTCTCGAGCTCGCCCTTGGGCGACTCGTCGACGAGATCGAACAAGCGCGGGAAGGAATCGCACAGATTGAAGCAGCGCCGGCAGCCGTGGCAGATGTCGAGCACGCGGCGCATCTCGGCGTCGAGCATCGCCTCGTCGGTGAAATCCGGATTTTCCCAATCCAGCGGACGCCTGAAGGGCGCCTCGAGACCGCCTTCCCTCATGTCGCTCCTGCCTTGTCGGATGTTCTCGCTTCGAAGCCTGCGGTGGAGCGAGCCTGAAGGCTCGCGGTCCAGGGGCGGGCTCGGACCGCGAGCCTTCAGGCTCGCTCTTGCGCGCAAGGCGGTTCTGACGGCGGAGAGTCCGGCGGCCTTTGCGGCCGCCGGAGCGTCGCGTCTTATTTCAGCTCGTCGAGAGCCTTCTGGAAACGGCCGGCGTGGCTGCGCTCGGCCTTGGCCAGCGTCTCGAACCAATCGGCGATCTCCTCGAAACCCTCCTCGCGGGCCGAGCGCGCGAAGCCCGGATACATATCCGTATATTCGTGCGTCTCGCCGGCGACGGCGGCCTTCAGATTATCCTCGGTCTTGCCGATCGGCAGGCCGGTGGCCGGATCGCCGACGACCTCGAGAAATTCGAGATGGCCATGCGCATGGCCGGTCTCGCCTTCCGCCGTGGAGCGGAACACGACCGCAACGTCGTTGTGGCCTTCGACATCCGCCTTTTGGGCGAAATACAGATAGCGACGATTCGCCTGGCTCTCGCCGGCGAAGGCGTCCTTCAAATTCTGCTCGGTCTTGGTGCCCTTGAGCGTAGCCATAACTCATCTCCCTGGATGAATCGCATTGGGGCGTCCGCGCCGGCGCCGCTGGGCCGGCCGCAGCGCCCTTGTTTAGAATAATTTGAAATTCGAGAATGCCAAGCGAGAATTGGAATGATTTGAAACAGGGCCACGCCTCAGCCGAGGCGGTCGCCGAACAGGAACTCCATCGCCCGGTCGAGCCTTATGTGCGGCAACGGCATGGGTTCCATGTCGCGGCCGAGCGCGGCGACCGGGGGGCGGAACTTCAGGAAGCGGAAATCGGCGTCGTCCTCCGGCAGAGCGAGCGCGTCGCCGCGGAACACATTGCGCGGATCGGCGGGCAGCTCGCCGGGGAAGATCGCGCCTTCCGCCACGCCGTCGAAGACGTCGTCGCCGATGCGCTCGCCCTCGATCGGCGTGCCGACGATGGCGGCGAGCGATTCGCCATCATGCTTGACGATGGCCTCGCGCGTCGCGCGCACCGCGGCGAGCGCGATGACGTCTATGGTCGCGCCGACGCCCTCGGCCCGCTCTATGGCGCGCGAGGTGAGATGGCGCAGCACGCCCTCGAGCCGGTCGTGGCTGGTGTGATGCAGATGATCGGCCTTGGTGGCGGCGAACAGAATGCGGTCGATCTTGGGGCGGAAGATCGTCGACACGAGGCTGGAGCGGCCGGTGCGGAAGGCGGTCAGCACATCGGCGAGCGCGGTCTCGAGGTCGCGCACCGCGGCCGGTCCGGAGTTCAGCGCGGCGAGCGCGTCGACGAGCACGATCTGCCGGTCGAGCCGAGCGAAATGGTCGCGGAAGAAGGGGCGGACCACATGCGTCCGATAGGCCTCGTATCGCCGCTCCATCATCGCCGCGAGGCTGCCCGCGGGCGGCGCGCTCTCCTCCTGCACGGGCAGCGGCGCGAAGGTCAGCGCCGGCGAGCCCTCGAGATCGCCGGGCATCAGGAAGCGCCCGGGCGGCAAAGTGGAGAGGGCGTAGCGGTCGGTCTTGGCCGCGCGCAGATAATTGGTGAACAGCGCGGCGAGACGGCGCGCCGTCTCCTCATTCGCATTGCCGAGCGGATCGGTCAGCGCGGTGGCGCCGCGCCAATCGGCGGCGATGGTGGCGCGGGCGGCGGCGGAAGCCGCCTCCAGCGTCTCGCGCGACCATTGCGCGTAAGTCTTGCCGAGCAGCGGCAGATCGAGCAGCCATTCGCCCGGATAATCGACGATGTCGATGTCGAGCCGCGCCGGGCCCGGCCGCAGGCTCGACATCAGGCCGGCGGCCTTGCGGTCATATTGCAGCGTGACGCGCAGCTCGGAGATGCGCCGCGTCGATTGCGGCCAGTGGCGGTCGGCGCCGGTGAGCGCGGAGAGATGCTCCTCATAAGCGAAGCGGGGAACGGCGTCGTCGGGCTGCGGATCGAGATGGGCGGAGACGAGCCGGTTCTCGGCGGCGACGCGGAACACCGGCAGCAGCGACTTGCGTCCCGGCCCGGCCGTCTTGGCGGCGACGGCGCGGGTGAGCTGATGCACGAGCGCGGTGATGAACACCGTTTTGCCCGAGCGCGACAGGCCGGTGACGCCGAGCCGCAGCCGCGCGCCCGAAAGATAATCCTTCAGGCTGGAGGCGGCGACGCTGGTCTCGAAGAGGAGGTCGGAGAGCTGCGACACGGGCGGTTTCGGGCTGAGAGGAGCGGGACGCCTCATGTAGCCTGCGGGCGCGGTTTTGGGTAGGGCGACGCGGTCGCGGCTCGGGATCACGCGATCGGTCAGACCGCGCAAATCCTTACAACGGGCTCGTCGAAGCGTCGATCAATTCGACGAAGAGCGGGACCTGCTTGCGCTTCGTCGCCGAGCTCCGCACATCGGCGAAACTCCGTCGCCGGCCATGATTCACGTCGAACAAAGCCTGCGGAACGTGGCGCGCACGGCGACACCGACCGCGCGCCCGCAGTCCTCAACCGAACATCAACAATCCCACTTGCAGCGCCAGATGCGTGGAGCCCTGAATGCTGACCGCTCCACGTTCATAGACCTCTCCGACCGTGGCCGTCCCGTCGACCAATTCGCAAAACGCCGGATGCGTGACGGCGATGGTGCAATCGGCGGAGTCGCCCGCGTCCTCGCGCACGAGGACCTCCGGTCCGGACAGATCGAGGATCCAAGCGTCGCCGCCCTCCCCTTCCACGACGAATCGACAAACGCCTCGCAGGCCGGCGCGCCGTTCCGAATCGCTCATCGGCAGACGCGCGCGAACGAGCGCATGAAAGTCGACGGGTCTGGCCTTCGTCGCCGCCTCGCCCGGCTCTCCTCCGCCATAGAAGCGCGCGAGCGTGTCCTGGCCCAGTTTTTCACTCAAGCCGTCGATGCGCGATCGCAAGGCCTCGGGGACGGAGGCGAGCGGAATAGCGCGGCCTCTTCCGACGGAGTCCTGATTGATCTTCTCCGAGAAGTGAACTTTGACGTCGCCGTCGCCACGATCGTGATCGGAGGTAAAGACCTTGTCCACTATGCTCGGCTCCCAAGCTAGGCCGAGAAAAGCGAAGATATGCGGCAGTGTGGCGCGGGGGTCGCGGGTCATTTCCTCATAGACGACACGAAAGCATCGATCTGGATGCGCGCTTTCGAAATCCAGGATTTTCGTATTCTTGTCCAGCCAGCTCTCTGCCATGGCGGCCACGAGATTGTCCGGCTGGGCGGCGACATAGGAAGCGAGCTCGGGCATGAAGCCGAGCGAGCTGAACTTCAGACAAGACTGAACGACATCCATGCAATTGCGGTAGAGACACAAATATCTCGCATCGGGGAAGACTTTCGACAGAATATCGAGGAAATCGACATTCAGCGTCGTTTTCTCGCACCACAGGCGCTTGCCTCGCATCGCGGCGTAGCGTTGCATCAATCCATCGACGATCGCGCGCACCTCCTGCAGGATTTGCGTATCACGGTCTCTTTCCGAACCATCGAAACGCTGTCCGACCGAAAAACGGATCGTGTCGATCAGACTTCGGCAGGTTGGGCCGAGATAGGCTTGCGCCGGGCAGGCGATCTGCGAATGCGTGTCGATGATCATACGCAGCAATGTCGATCCTGATCTTTCACATGACAGGATGAAAACCGGCGCCGCGCCGCTGGACGGATCGATCATGAGAACCGGGCCTCCTCGAAAATGAACCACCGCACTTTCAAACAATAGATTTTCACGTGTCTATGGTCAAGATTACACTCTTAAAGTGCAATGAGCCGAATCGGCGTTGCTCGAAGCCGCTCCGAGGCCGGCTTGTCGAGGCAGAGCGCCCACGAGCGTGATTCAGATCCGACCGGGCTGAAACAGCGAGCCTTAAGGCTCGCTCAGCGCTCTAGCGACGCGCAAAACAAGAGCCTCGCGCGGCTTTGCCGCTCAATCCGGCTCGTCGCCGCCGCCCCGCAAATCCGCGGGCGTGACGAAGCGCTCGAGACGCGCGCCGGCGTTGCCGACCTCGGTCCAGTCGTCGCCGGAAAAATCCAGCACCGCGAAGGCCGCCGTCGGATATTTCGAGCGCAGGCGCGACAAATCGCCGGGCGCGCCGTCGGTGGCGAGGGCGCAGGCGAGATCGGCGAAGCCCGGGTTGTGGCCGATGGCGAGCAGCGTCGCGGTCTCGGGCGGCGTCTCGCGCAGCACGTCGAGCAGACGGTCGGGATCGGCGAGATAGATCGCGTCGTCGAGCTTGCGCCCCACCTCGCGCGGAAAGGCGGCGAGGGCGAGATCGAGCGTGCGCTTGGCGCGGCGCGCGTCGGAGGAGACGGCGAAATCGGGCACGAGGCCTTCCTCCGCGAGATAACGTCCGACGCGGCGGGCGTCCTCCTCCCCGCGCTTGGTCAGCGGCCGCTGGCGGTCGCCGCCCGCCGAATGGGCGTCGGCCTTGGCGTGGCGCAGGAGAATGAGGCGTCGCATCGTCAAATCATCCGTCTCCCGGGAGCTTCGCTCACAAGCGGCGCGGCCGGCCGCCGCCGAGCTTTTTTAAAAATTCGATCGGTCTCGGCCCCGATCATAGCGAAACTTTCGCGTCTCGGCGCGCCCATATCCGCGCCACGGGGCGGCAGGGCGGAGGAAGGTCGTTTCTGCAGGTTTTCGAAGCGTCGCGGTTGCGCTATAGGACCTTCGCCGATTGCGAGAGCGAGCGCCGACGGACCGATGGGCGCTCGAGCGACGCGACAGGGCCGTAAACGGAACCTAAGGGCAGGAAGCAGAGGGAAGGCACGCATGATCCGCGAATTCAAATACCGTGGCGAGACTTTCAGAGTGAACGCGCACGGCATCGATGGCCACGAGGAAGTGTTCATCATGCATCTCGTCGATGGCGAGGAAGAGGGCGAGATCTCCATCGATCGCATGACGGAAGAAAACGACACCAGCGCGCCGATCTCCGCCATCTGCCAGATGCTGTGCGACAAGCTGATCATCGAGAACAGCATCGACGTCGCCGACCCGAACGGCGCCTTCGCCTGGGTCGAGGTCGAGGCCCTTCGCGAAGTGCTCCCGACCCGCAGCGACAAGGCGGCGCATTGATCCTCGGACGGCTTCGGCGACGCGCGCGCCGCCGAAGCCGAAGCCGCCCGTGGCCGGCGGCTCGCGTCATCCCGATTCGATAAGAGCTGAAGAGCGAGCGCGAAGACCGCTCTTTTCACCCCGGGCTCGGCGTGATAAGCGGCAGGCTTCACATTTCGTTTCGTCCCGCATGGGCCGGGCGCGCGCCTTATCGCCCCCGAAACCGCCATGCCGAATGTGATCGATCGGCTTTCCCGTCGGGGACGCGGGAGCGCCGGCGCTTTGCTCGCCATCAGAGGTAAACATGAGCCAGACCAGCTTTTTCTCTACTCCGCTCGCCGAATCCGATCCCGAGCTCGCCAAGGCCATCGGTCTCGAGCTCGGCCGGCAGCGCGACGAGATCGAGCTGATCGCCTCCGAGAACATCGTCTCCAAGGCGGTGCTCGAGGCGCAGGGCTCGGTTCTGACCAACAAATACGCCGAAGGCTATCCGGGCAAGCGCTATTATGGCGGCTGCCAGTTCGTCGACATCGCCGAGAATCTGGCGATCGAGCGCGCCAAGCAGCTGTTCGGCTGCGGCTTCGCCAATGTGCAGCCGAATTCCGGCAGCCAGGCCAATCAGTCGGTGTTCCTCGCTCTGGCGACGCCGGGCGACACGTTTCTCGGCCTCGACCTCGCTGCGGGCGGCCATTTGACGCATGGCTCGCCGGTCAACCTCTCCGGCAAATGGTTCAAGCCGGTCCCCTATACGGTGCGCAAGGACGACCAGCGCATCGACATGGAACAGGTCGCGGCGCTCGCCGCCGAGCACAAGCCGAAGCTGATCATCGCCGGCGGCTCGGGCTATTCGCGCATCTGGGACTTCGAGGCCTTCCGCAAGATCGCCGACAGCGTCGGCGCTTATTTCATGGTCGACATGGCGCATTTCGCCGGCCTCGTGGCCGCCGGCCTGCACCCCTCGCCGTTCCCGCATGCGCATATCGTCACCACCACGACACATAAGACGCTGCGCGGCCCGCGCGGCGGCATGGTGCTCACCAATGACGAAGAGATCGCCAAGAAGATCAATTCGGCGGTGTTCCCCGGCCTGCAGGGCGGCCCGTTGATGCATGTGATCGCCGGCAAGGCCGCCGCCTTCGGCGAGGCGCTGAAGCCGGAGTTCAAGGCCTATCAGCAACAGGTGAAGGACAACGCCCAGACGCTGGCGCAGACGCTGGTCGACGCCGGCCTCGCCATCGTCTCCGGCGGCACCGACAATCATCTGATGCTGGTCGATCTGCGTCCGAAGAAGCTGACCGGCAAGGCGGCGGAAGCGGCGCTCGGCCGCGCCCATATCACCTGCAACAAGAACGGCATTCCCTTCGATCCGGAGAAGCCCTTCGTCACCTCCGGCATTCGCCTCGGCTCGCCGGCCGCCACCTCGCGCGGCTTCGGCACGGCGGAGTTCAAGACGGTTGGCGGCTATATCGTCGAGGTGCTGGACGGGCTCGCCGCCAAGGGCGAGGCGGACAACGCCGCGACGGAAGCCGCGGTGAAGGAGAAGGTCCACGCGCTGACGGCGAAATTCCCGATCTATTGATTGGCGCCGACGCCCCTCCCTCTCGATCGAGGGAGGGGCGCCAGAGCGCTTTCTAGAATTCTTTCGTTTGAGCGAATTCTGATCGATCGAACGCTGCCGTTCGAAACTGACGGGCCTCGAGAGCGAGCCTGAAGGCTCGCGGTCCAGGGGCCGCGCTTGGACCGCGAGCCTTCAGGCTCGCTCTTTCAGCCCTGTCGAATCGGCTGAATCACGCCACTCGTCCTGCGGTGGCCTGCCTTCCGAATCCGGCGCCCAGAGCGCGCGCGCCCGAGGCTCGCTTTTTATCCCGCCCGCATCGCGCCTAAACATGAGATTTTCGGCACGACAATTGCGATCGCTTGTTCAAAAGTCCTTTCCGCATGTCGCTTTTGTCGCAAAGCCGGCATGCCTAGCAAAGGAGGAGTAGGCGATATGAGATTGGCGGAGGCTTTCGCGTCGGCGACGCTCGACGATATCAAGGCGGCGCTCGACGGCGGCAAACTGGTCCTGTATTCGACCGGTCGTCCGGTGGGGCCGGATCACGTGATTACCCGCAGCGAGGCGCTCGCGACTTTCACTTTCGCTTCTCCGGCCTTCAACGGCGACGCGCCGTCGTTCGCCGAAGCGACGGTGATCGCGACGGCGATCGGCACGCCCGGCTGGGCGCGCCTGTCGAAGGCGGACGGCACGCCGGTGGCCGATCTTTCGGCCGGCCCGGGCGCGACGGAGATCAAGCTCGCCAGCGTTTCGGCGACCAAGGACTTCCCTGTCACAGTGACCTCGGTCACATTCGGCCCGGCCGAGACGGTCGAATGGGCGAAGACGGAATTCGGTCACGTGTTCCAGACCAATCACGACAATCCGTTCCGCAAGGTTTCGGTGCGCGGCTGATCGCGCTGGTCCGGCGGCGTCGACGACGCCGCCGGATCGACGGCCTCAGGCGGGCCGAGAGCCCTGCCCCATCAAATCCTTCAGCAGCGTGTCGGCGCTCGTTTGCGTAGCGCTGGCGTCTCCGTTCTGAGCTTGCGCGATCAGCGCTTTCAGATCGTCGATGATCGTCGAAGAAGACGATGAGGACGAGGACGAGGCGTCGCTGGTCTCCGCGTCCGTGGACGTTCCCAGAAGCGTCGAGAGTTCGCCGTCGAGGCTCGTCGCAGCCGTCTTCGCGGCGGAAGAGTCGCCCGACTGAGCGGCCTCGAGAAGCGTCGCGAGGTCGGAGACGAAAGACGATTCCGTGGACGACGAATCGGATGTTCCGCTCGACGAGCCGGAACCGCCATCAGTGGGCGGCGGCGGCGGTGCGCTCAACCGGCTCTCGATTTCGGTCGCTGTCGTCTGAGCGCCGGTCATGTCGCCGGATTGCACGGACGAGACGAGCGACTGAAGATCGGTCAGGAAGCCGGATTGCCCGGCCGTGTCGGAGTCGCTCGCGCTGGTCAGATCCTGCAATTGCGTCTTCAAGCTCGTCGCCGCGGCGGACGCCGCTTCCGTATCGCCGGACTGGACCGATTTCAGCAATGTCGCGACCGTCGAAGCGAAGGACGAATCGCTGCTGTCCGTCGTTTGACTGCTCGACGTCGAGGAAGAATCGAGCTGCGCCAGGACGCCCGCCAGCCCATCGGAGGCGGAATTGCGAAAGGAGGCCATGCCCGCCGCATCGGGCGGAGGCCCCGCCGGCTGCGTGGCGCCGGCTGCGCCGGCCGTCTGAGCGGCCTGGGCCGCCGAATCGGCGATGGCTTTTTCGACATCCTTGTCGGTTTTTTGCTGCTGATAGAGCGAGGTTAGCGCGCTCGCGGAGTTGAGGCTAGATATTGTCATTCTGCGTATCCTTCCCGAGGGGGACGACGCAGGAATTTCGTATAGTATCCTTATGCAAACCTTACAAATGCAGATCCTCGGCAGGCGGATACACCGTTCGATTACAATCGCCGTCGTATTTATCTATAGCATATCCAATAATACCGAAACATTTCTGGATTATACATTGCTGGCAACATGAACGCGGCGGCAACGGCTGCGGCCGCATGAAGTCGCAGGCTCGGGTCTCCCCGAACCTGCGACGATCAGGCGTGCTGGGGGCTCAATCGGAAGTGATCACCACCTCCGGATAGAGATCCTTCTCCTCGCGATCGAGGCCGTCTTCCTCGGCGATCTGCACGCCGGCGATGCACACCTCCTCTTGATCTATCACCAGCGCGACCTTCTCGAGCTCCGCGCCGACGCAGGGGCCGTCGTTGCAGACGCCGGTCGGAATGTCGAACTGCGCGCCATGCTTGCCACAGAGCAGGAATCGCTGCGTGGGATCGAAGAAGGATTTCGGCTCGAAGTCGAGCCGGCTATTCTGATGCGGGCAGCGATTCACATAGGCGTAATATTTGCCCTGATGACGTACGATGATGATCGGAAAGGGGACTGTCTTCCCTTCCTCATTGATGCGGGCGAGCACATAGCCGACCGCCCTGCGCTTGGCGACGTCATTGACGTGGCAAACGGCGAAGATTTCGCTGACCTCCATCTCGCTTCCTCTGCTTACAGCCGTTCCAAAGACTGCCTAGGTGCAAGCAATCTCGGCGCCGCGCGCGCTGTGCGCCGGCGCACAGCGGCCGGCCCGCCCGATCCGTAGAACTCTGGTCAGAGACGAAATGACGACGGGCCAGGCCCGCGCGGGACCGGGGGAACATCATGAGCTTTGCAATGACCGAATTCGCGTCCCGGCCTGTTCAGACCGGCTCGGCTGTGCGCATCTCGCTGGCGCTGCTCGCAATGGTGGCTGGTCTTGCAGCGGGCAAGGCGCTCATCGCCCGCGTCGCGACGCCGGCCTTGGCCGAGCCCGCCCCGGCGGTGGCGACGCTGCGCGCGGCGCCGGCCAAGGATGTCTGCCGCGCGGTCGAGGTGGAGATCGACGAAGGCTATGGCGTGCGCGGGCATGTCACCCGCTGGGTCTGCCGCAAGGCGGGCTGAGACGCCTTTACGCTTTGACGAAACGATAGCCGACGCCGGGATCGGTGACGATGAGGCGCGGCGCGGAGGGATCCTCCTCGATCTTGGCCCGCAACTGGCCGATGAAGACGCGCAGATATTGCGTGTCGCCGCCATGCGCCGGCCCCCAGACGGCGGTGAGGATCTGCTTATGCGTCAGCAGCTTGCCCGGATGGCGGGCGAGCGTCGCGAGGAGGTCGTATTCCTTCGGGGTGAGCTTGACCGGCGCGCCGTCGCGGGTCACGGCGCGATTGGCGAGATCGATGCGCAGGCCGAGGCTCTCGACCTCGGCGGCGGCGGGACCGGCGTCGCGCGCGCCATGGCGCAGCGCCGCGCGCAGCCGCGCGAGCAGCTCGCCGATGGAGAACGGCTTTTCGACATAGTCGTCGGCGCCGGCGTCGAGCGCCTCGATCTTCTCCTGCTCGCGGTCGCGCGCAGAGACGATGAGAATCGGAACCTGGGAGAAGGCCCGCGCCTGCGCCAGCACCTCCTTGCCGTCCATATCGGGGAGGCCGAGGTCGAGCAACACCGCGTCGGGCGAAAGGGCGGCGATCGCCCTCAAGGCTTCGCGCCCGCTCGCCGCTTCGATCGTCCGATAGCCGCCGGCGGCGAGCGCCGGCTTCAGCACGCGCAGCAGCTGCGGCTCGTCGTCGACGATGAGGACCCGCGGCGCGTTGGCGAGCGGCGGGGCCTCGGCCTTGTGCTGCTCGGCCATTCCGGCGTCCCCATTCGGCGAGATCGCGGCGCCCGCGTCACATGCCGGGCACGACCGGCTCGCCCGCCTTCTGCCAACCGAGAATGCCGCCGCCGAAATGCGTGCGGACGTCGCGCCGGCCGAGCAGGCGCGCCTGCTCCATCGCATTCACCGAGCGCTTGCCGGAGCGGCAATAGACGACGATCGTCTGGTTCTCCGCAGGCCGCGGAATCTGCGTCGGGTCGAAGCGGGAGAGCGGATTGAACAGCGCGCCTTCGATATGGCCGGAGGCGTATTCATCGGCCTCGCGCACATCGATGAGAATGATCGAGCCGTCGGCGAGGCCGGTCTTCAAATCGTCGAGGCTGATGTCGGTGAACGGGTCGGCCATGGTCGGGGTCCTGAAATGGGCGCTCCCGCCGCCGAGCGATGCCGGCTTGATGCGGGGCGCGGGCGCGTTAGGTGGCAGCGCCTCGGGGGCGCAGTTCCCACCATGTGACACAGGAGCCGGTGGAATGTCCAGGAACGCATCAATGGCGAGCATATGCTCGGCGGCAGCCCTCGCGCTCGTCCTCTCGGCCGCTCCGGCCATGGCCAAAACCGTCATGTTGAGGGGCGACCTCACCGGCGGCGCCGTCAATCCGCCGAGCGGGAGCAAAGCGTCGGGCGAGATCGAGGTCAAGCTCGATCCCGACACCAAGAAGATCACCTGGAAGGGCCACTACCAGGGCCTCCGCAGCGAGGAGACCGCGGCCCATTTCCACGGCCCCGCCGGGCCCGGCCAGAACGCCGCCCCGGTGCTGCCGGTCGACGCCGCGAACGGCAAATTCGAGGGCGAGGCCACGCTCGATGCGAAGCAGGTCGAGCAGCTCGAGAACGGGCGATGGTATTTCAACCTGCACACGGACAAGCATCCCGACGGCGCGCTGCGCGGACAATTGATGCGCGTGCGATGATGTCGCGCGTCGGCGAGAGGCGGCTCAGGCGCCGTCCTTGCCGGCCCGGCCGAGGGATCTGGGCCGCTCCGGCGCGAGACGCGGGGGCGGCTCCTTGCGTTCGGCGGTCTTCGGCGCGGCCGTCTTGGGCACGGAGCCCGTCGGCGTCGGATCGACCTGCGTCCGCTCGAGCCGCGAGAGCCGCGCCTCCAGCCGGTCGAGACGCGCGGCGCCCGCCTCGCGCGCGGCCTCGAGGGCGCGCAGCCGCTCGCCGGGACGCAGCGCCTCGCGCTCATGGCGCAGCGACTCGATCTGCGCGCGCGCCGAACGCACGTCGTCGAGCATTTGCGCGATCTCGCGGCGCCGGCGCAGATCGATCGAGGCGACCTCCGGCTTCCAGGCGAGCGCCTTGGACAAAGTCTCCGCGTCTATGCTCTGGCCCGCCTCGATCGCGTCCTTGACGCCCGTGCGCGAGCCGAGCATATAGCCGGCCGCCGTTCCGAAGGCGATCGAGGCGACGACGAAGACAGCGCGCCGCAGCCCCTGCGGCGAGAAGACCCCGAATGGCTTTGCGGCGATGATCGGCATGGGCGCCTCCACGGCGACCGACGGTCTGTCGATGGTCGCGCCACTGTCGGACCGGCGCGGTTAATGATCGGTTAAGCCGAGAGCTCGGCCGGGCGCGCCGCTGCGGCGATGTGCGCGCGGGCGCTGGAGCGCGAGGGCGCTCGACAGCCGCGCCGAAATTGTCTATCTGAGCCACAACTAGAAGAAAGATAGGGTACATTCCATGTGCTGGAGTGGGGAAGCGTCGACGGTGCTGGCGACGGTGGGCGTCGGCGGAGCAATTTATAGCGCGATCAAGAAAGAGCCCTTGGCGCTCTGGGGCTGCCTGCTCTATTTCTCCAGCATGGAGGCGCTGCAGGCGGTCAGCTATGCGGTGCTGGACCAGTGCGATTCGCCGCTCAATCAGATGATGACATTGTTCGGCTATCTGCACATCACCTTCCAGCCTTTCTTCATCAACGCCGTGGCGCTCTACTTCATGCCGAAGGAGGCCGCCAAGCGCGTCGCGCCGATCGTGTTCGCGGCCTGCTTCATCGGCGCCATCTCCATGCTGGTGCAGCTCTATCCGTTCCAATGGGCCGGACATTGCCAGCCGGGCCGGCCGCTCTGCGGCGAGTTCCTCTGCACCGTCCATGGCGAATGGCATCTGGCTTGGCTGGTGCCGACCAATGGCATCGGCAACAGCATGGCCGACAACGCCTATCTCGGCCGCGGCTATCTCGCCTATCCGCTGCTCGCCTTCCTGACGCCGGCGCTGATCGGCAGCTGGCGCTTCACCCTGTTCTCTTATGTGGCCGGCCCCTTCGCCGCGAGCCTCACCACCTCCAACATCAATGAATGGCCGGCGGTGTGGTGCCTGTTCAGCATCGGCCTCGTGCTCGCGATCATGAAGACACCGCTGCGCCGCCATCTGCATGTCGGCGAGCCCTGGTGGCGCCGTCTCGCCGCTTGGCGCGCCGCGCGGGCCGCCGCCCCTGCCGTCGCCATCGCCGAGCCGGTCCCCGAGCCGGAAAAGACGAGCCCGGCTCCGGCCCTCGAAGCGGCGGTCGACTGACGCCCTCTTCTGATGGGCCCTCATCCGACCTCGCTGCGCGAGGCCACCTTCTCCCGCCTTGCGGGAGAAGGCAGAACGTCTCGGATCCGCTCAATCTTCGGTCGCGTCGGCGACGCCGCCGATGAGATTGGCGGCGAGCAGAAATTCCGCGGTCAGCTCGGGCGCGAGCGGCCGCAGGCCCACGCCGGCGGCGATCGCCTCGTGGCGCGCGCGGCGCAGCCCCACCGCCTCCTCGACCGTGACCGCCGTGAAGCTCAGCGTTTCGCCCGGCCGTTTCTGCGCCAGACGGGCGATGTCGGCGCCGATCACATTGGCGATCTTGGGATAGCCGCCGGTCGGCTGGCGGTCCGCCATCAGCACCAGCGGCGCGCCGTCGCCCGGCGCCTGAATGGCCCCGAGCGCGACGCCGTCCGAGACGATGTCATGTCCATCGCGATGGGCGAGCCGCGGCCCCTCCAGCCGATAGGCCATGCGGTCGCTGCGCGCGGCGACGCTCCATGTTGCTTCGAGAAAGGCGCGCAGCGACGCCTCGGTGAAGCGGTCGTCCTGCGGTCCGAGGATGACGCGGACAGGCGCCGCCGAGGGCGCGAGCCAAGGCGCCTCGATCGCGAGCGCATCGAATGACGGCCTCCGAAGATCGGCGAGGGCCAGACGGTCGCCGGCCGCGAGCCCCCGCCCGGCGAGCCCGCCGAGCATCGATCGCGTATGGGTCGCGAGCGCGCCCAGCGCCGGCGGCAGATCGAGCCGCCCGGCGATGGCGATATAGCACCAGGCGCCCGCCGCTCCGGCGCGGATCGACAGGCGCGCCCCCGGCTCCAGCGTCAGCCGGCAGGCCGGCGGCAGCGGCGCGCCGTCGCGCCGCAGATCGAAAGCGCCGCCGGCGACAGCGAGGCCGATCGCCTCCCCCTCGGCTTCGAGCTCCAGACCGCCGAGCGACACTTCGATCGCCGCCGCATCTATGCGCGCCCCGACCGCGAGATTGGCGGCGGCGAGCGCGCCCGCGTCCATGGGACCGGCGGGCGTCACGCCATAGCGCAGATAGCCCCAACGGCCGCCGTCCTGCACGGTGACGCCGGGACCGGCCGAGCGGATGAGCAGCGCCGCCGTCACGGGACGCCCCCAGACTCCAGCCGCGAGACGATCTCGCCTCGCCCCGCACTCTCCTCCAGCCGCGCGAAAGCGGCGCGGTCGATCGGCTCGAAACGGATCGCGTCGCCGGGGTCGAACAGGAAGGGCGGATCACGGTCGAGCGCGAACATGCGCTCGGGCGTGCGGCCGATCACATACCAGCCGGTCGGCATGGGCGCGGCGCCGATCAGCGACAGTCCGCCGCCGATCAGCACGGCGCCCCGCGGCGTCGGCCCGCGCGGCGCGGCGCGGCGCGGCAGAGCGAGCGCGGCAGGAAGCCCGCCGAGATAGCACCAGCCCGGCGCGAAGCCATACATATAAGCGCGGTAGAGCGCGCCGGCGTGGAGCGCGGCGAGGCGCTCGGGCGCCAGCGCCAGCGCCTCCCCGGCCGCCTCGACATCCTCGGCCAGCGGCGGCTCATAGCAGCAGGGAACGACCCAGCGACGGCCGGGCGCGGAAGCGGCGGGCGTCTCGCCCGCCTGCAGCAGCGCGCGCAGATGGGCGACCAGCGCCGCGCGCGAAAGCGCCAGCGGCTCGTAATGGATCATCAGCGAGCGATAGGTGGGAACGGTCTCGACGATCCCCTCGAGCGGCGCGGCGCCGAGAGCCGCGTCCAGCGCCAGCACCAGGGCGTTGATCGCCGGATCGACGCTGTCGCCGAATTCGACGACGAGCGCCGCCTCGCCCGCGTCGAGCCAGCGCGACGCTGGATGGAGCATCTCACGCCTCCGCGGCGGTAAAGCTCGCGAGCCGGAAACCCGCCCGCTCCAGCGCGCCGCGCAGCCGCCGCGTCACCGCCACGGCATGGGGCGTGTCGCCATGCACGCAAATGGAGTCGATCGGCGTCGGCAGCAGCGCGCCGCTCTCGGAGATGAGCGCCTGCGCCTCCAGCATGGCGAGCACCCGCTCGGCGGCGCGCTCGGCGTCCTCGATCACCGCGCCCGGCAGGCCGCGCGGCGTCAGCCGCCCCTCGTCCGTATAGGCGCGGTCGGCGAAAGCCTCGCGGGCCACGGCGAGCCCCGCCTCCTCGGCCGCCAGCACTTGAGCGCTGCGGGCGATCGCGAGCAGAATGAGATCGCGGTCGACCGCTCGCGTCGCCCGCGCCACGGCGCGCGCGATCTCGGCCTCGCTCTCGGCGATATTGGCGAGCGCGCCATGGCATTTCACATGGGTGAGCCGATGCCCGCAATAATCGGCGAGCGCCTGCGCGGCGCCGATCTGATAGGCGACGAGCCGCTCGATCTCGGCGGGCGAATAGGGAATGCGCCGGCGCCCGAAGCCGGCGAGATCGGGAAAGGACACATGCGCGCCGATCGCGACGCCGCGCTCGCGCGCGAGCGCGAAGCAGCGCGCCATGATGTCGGGATCGCCGGCGTGAAAGCCGCAGGCGACATTGGCGGAGGTGACGAGACCGAGCATGGCGTCATCATCGCCCATGCGCCAGGCGCCGAAGCCCTCGCCGAGATCGGCGTTGAGGTCGATGGTGGGCAAGACTGTTCCCCCGCGGGTCCGGCGAAGGGCCCCGCGCCATAGGGAGCCATTGCGACGCAGATATTTATCGGCGCGTGCGGCGCATAATCAAGCTCCTGCGCTCCCGACGGCCCGGCGCGGCCGCGGCTGCGGAAGCGGCGAGACGATCGGCGCCGATCGCGGCGCGCGTCACGCGCTCTCCAACTCGTTGTCGATCAAGAAGTTGTTCCGGCTCTGGTGCAGCTGATTCACGTCGACGACATTCCTCGCAAAACTGCAATTTGCGACAAACGAGTCATAGCCGCCGACTTTACCTTGGAACAGCACGCCGCACTCGCGACTGCCTTCGATATGAGAATCGACCACGAAAGCGCCATGCGCATTGGAGATCATGACGCCGATCTCATTGTCGACGAATGTCGACTTGCTCACACAAATATTGCTCGGCTGAGAGACCGGATTGCCGATCAGAGCCACGCCGCGCATGCAATCGCGCGCGTTCACCTGAACCAGGCAATTGGTCAGCTTACCGTAAGTCGAATCCAACATCACGCCATTGCCGACGCATCGATGAATGGCTCCCTGCACATAAGCGCAGTTGCCGCCATCCAAATGCACGGCGGAATGACGACTATCCAATCCCGAATTGACCACCATCAAATCGATCGCAACGATATTATTGGTTCCTGTCGTGCCGAGTCCGCTCCAACCAATATTTTCTGCATAGAGGCCATCGATCGAAACATCATTACAAAATGTAAAGTGCAGCCCTGTCTGCAGCATATCATAAATGTATATATCACAGAATGACACCGAGCCGGAGTTGATAAGATACACACCATTGCAAAAGCTCGACCGTTGTTCGGTAGCCGGCTTCCACTGACGCTTATCGTTTCCTATAATACGTATATTCTCTAATCGGATATTTTTGTTGCCCTTACGGTGATCCGCATTGGTGAACATATTGTCATTCACACCGTCAGCCAGGACCAGCGTCGTCTCCAACGCGCCGAAGCCGCAGATATGGGCGTCATCATATAGCCTGACCGATTTGCTCACCTCGAATGTTCCCTGAGGAAGCACGGTCTTCACGCCCGACATGGCGCAAGATTGCAGAAACTCCGTAATATCTCTGTCAATCGATGCCATTAGCCTTATTCCCTACCGAGCAGAACAAACATTTCGTTTTGAAAGAATTTCCATTGCTCCGGCCGAAAGAAGCTCGGACCGCGACAATTCGCGCCTACTCCGCCGCCAGCACCTGCGGCGGCGGGAAGGCGACCTCGACCAGCGTGCCCTCGTTCCTGCGGCTGGTGATCGAGAAAGACGCGCGATTGGCCTCGATCAGCGCCTTGGTCACCGGCAGGCCGAGCCCGGTGCCGCTCGCCTTGTGCGGGCCGACCTGGCGGAACGGCTCCAGCGCCGTCTCGATCTCGCTCTCGCTCATGCCGATCCCCGTGTCCTTCACGCGGATCACCACATAGCCGGCGTCGGTGAGCGCGCTCGACACGATCACCTGTCCGCCGGCCTCGTTGAACTTCACCGCATTGGAGAGGAGATTGAGCAATATCTGCCGCAGCGAGCGCCCGTCGGCGAGCACGCGCGGCAGCCGCGGCCACAGCGACAGGCGGATGAGCACGCGGCTGCGATTGGCCTGCGGCTGCATGATCGACACGCATTCGGCGATCATGGCGTTGGCGTCGATGCGCTCGACGTCGAGCTCCATCTTGCCGGCCTCGATCTTCGACAGATCGAGCAGATCATTGACGAGGCTCAGCACATGCAGGCCGGAGGTGTGGATATCCTTCAGATATTCCTTGTAGCGCTCGCTGCCGAGCGGCCCGAAGCGCTCCTCCATCATCACCTCGGCGAAGCCGATGATGGCGTTGAGCGGCGTGCGCACCTCATGTGAGACCTTGGCCAGAAAATCGGTCTTGGCGGCGTTGGCGCGCTCGGCTTCCCGGCGCGCGGCCTCGAGCGCCTCGTCCGCGCCGCGACGCGGCCCGAGCTCGCGCAGAACCGCGCAGCGCCGCTGCTCCGCTCCAATCCCCACCAGCGTCAGCTGCAGCGCGCCTTTGCGCGCCCGGACCGAGGCCCGCAGGCCATCGGCGCCGGGCTCGCGACCGCGCAGATAATCGGCGACCGCCGCACGATCGGCCTCGGCGAACAGCGCGGCCAGCGGCTCGCCGGCCAGCGCCTCCGGCTCCTCGCCGAGGAGACGGCCGAAGCCGCCGCTGGCGCTGCGGATTCGGCCGTCGCGATCGAGAACGGCATAGGCGGCCCCGGTCGCCTCGAGCGTGGTGCGCAGCTCCTCCATCTCGCTTTGGCGTCGGGCCAGCTCGTTCTCCAACGCGCCGAGCCGCGCGGCCTCGGCGGCGCCGGCTGCGGGGCGCGCGCTGCGCAGAGTGACGAGCGTCGCCGGGCCGCCGTCCCAATCGATCGCCTGCAGGCGCGCATCGGCGTCGAGCCGCTCGCCGTCCTCGCCGCGCAGCTCGAGCACATTGGCGCCGCCCTCCGACGCGTCCTGCAGACGCGGGCCGACGAACAGCCGCGCGGCGCCGCCCTCGGCGGCCAGCGCCGTGAGATCGGGATAGCCGAGATAATCGAGCAGCGTGCGATTGGCGTAGAGCGCCTGCGCGCCACGCGCCACCAGAACGCCGACCGGCAGGCGGTCCAGAAGGGCGCGGGCGCGGGCGAGGCCGATGGGCTCCGCCTCGTCGCTTTCGGGCCAGGCCGGGGGCTCGCAGCCGGTCGCCTGCCCCACCGCCTCGATCAGCTCGCGCGCCGGGCCTTTGCCCGTCCTCGCCCCGGCGCCGAGGGCGCGGGAAATCTCGTCGAAGGCGGCGCGCTCGCTCGCCGTCAGCGGCTCTCCGGCCGCAGCCGCGCCGTCCTCGAAGCGCGGAAGCGCGAGCTGCGGACGCAGCGGAACCACCTTGCCCCCTGTGGAAACGAGCGGCGCGGCTTCCGGCAATTCGGCCGCAGCCTCGGGCGCCTCCGCCGGCGGCGCGGGCTCGGCGGCCGGCGGCTCGAAGCGCAGGCGGCCGACATGCAGCACGCCATAGCCCTGAAAACCGCCGAAGCGGCGGGCGTCGTCGAAAATGGGCAATGCGCCGAGCGTGACCGGCACGCGCGCGCCGCCGCCCTGCAACGGCCAGTCCAGCTCGACTCCGCTCCAGGAGCGCCGCGAGGCGAGGACCTCGTCGAGGCGGCCGCGCGGGTCGAGGCGCAGCCGGCGAGCCGTCTCGACGAAGCTGCGGCCGGCGATGTCGCTATTGTCGCGGCCGACCACATCGGCGAGCGCCCCCGTCACAACGACGACGCGACCCTCGGCGTCCGTGCGCCAGATGAAGCGCTCGGGCCGCGCCGGCTTGGAAGCAGGCTCGCCGGCAGGCTCGCCCGCTCTTGGCTCCGGCGCGGACTCCGGCTCGACGGCCGGGACCGAAGGGGGCTCCGGATCCGGCATGACGAGGGACGGCGCCGGCTCGGGCTCGGCCGCCGCCTCGACGATCGGACGCGGCTCCGGTTCGACCGGGAGAGAGGGAGCCTGTTGCAACGCGAGCTCGGCCTGCGAGCGCGCCCGCACGCCGAGCGCCGCGATCAGGAACAGACCACCCTGCTCGGCCGCGCGGGTCTTGCGGCAGAGGATGGTCACCGTCTGCGCGATCGGACCAAAGGAGAAGCGCAGGCGCTCGAGGCGCGGCGCGGCGCCATGCTGCGTCGAGACGGCGAGCTCGGCGAGGCGACGGGCCCCCTCCTCCTCGCCGCGGAACAGCCTTTCGCCGAGCGCGGCGGCGTCGGCGCCGAAAGCGGCGCGCGCCGATTCGTTGAGATAGACGATCGCGGGCGGAACTCCGACGGCGGCGACGATCGGCGCGCCCGAATCCTCCAGCGCCGCGAAGGCGGGATCCTCGCGAATTTGCAGGGCTGCATCGCCCACGCTCACAGATTCGTCCTGCATCTCGACTGCGCCCCGAACGCGGCCGATCGAACGAAGCGAGCGATCGGTTAAGAGAAATTTAAAGGTTTCACGCGGCTTGGTCTATGCGGCAGAGGCCGTTTCGAACAGGTTCGACCGTTTATGGTGAACGGCCGCGGCGGCTGCCCGTAAAGCATGTTGCAATGCAGCATGAATTGCGCCATAGTCGCGCCGTCCGGCTCGCTGAGGCGGATCGGTGCGTTGCCGGGCCGACGGTCGCGATCGGCCGGGCCAGCCCTTCGAACGACGTGACGAAAAGGATATCCTTCGTGAGCGAACCGATCTTCCAGATTCCGAACGAAGTGCGCGATTTCGCCGAAAAGAGCATGGAGCAGGCTCGCAAGGCGTTCGAAGGCTATGCCGGCGCCGCGCAGAAGGCGATCAGCTCCCTCGAGACGAGCACCTCGACCTTTCAGACCGGCGCGACCGATGTGAGCGCCAAGGCGCTCGGCTACGCCGAGGCCAATGTCAACGCCGCCTTCGAGCTCGCGCGCAAGCTGCTGCATGCGAAAGACCCGCAGGAAGTGCTCACCCTGCAAACGGAATATGTGAAGACCCAGGTCGAATCGATTCAGTCGCAGGCCAAGGATCTCGGCGCAGCGCTGCAAAAGGCCGCGACCGGCCGGTGATCGCACGCCGCGCGCCTCGAGCGCGTGGCTTGCCGCGCGTCGAGTGGCGGCGTTTTCGAGACGAGCCGGGCGCGCCAGAGCCCGCAATTAGGAGCCCGCAGCGATGGCAACCCATTTCAAAGGTCCCGCGAAACCGCGCGCGCCCAAGGTCGCGCCGATCTCCCTGAAAGACGAGCTCGACGCCGACGAGCCGGTCGCCCCGCCCGCCGACACGCCCTTCGCCGCTCCGTCGGACACGACCTTCGCCGACACGATCGTGAGCGCGCTCGAGGCCGAGCCGGTCGCGAGCGAAGCTGTCGCCCCGGCCGAGATCCTCGAGCCCGCGACCGCGGCGAATATCATCATCGAGCCGCTCGCCGCGGTCGAGCCCGAGCCGAGTCCCGCCGCGGCCGAGCCGCTCGTCATCGTCGCCGCCGTGACGAGCGCCGCGCCGGCGACGCTCGACGCCAGCGCGCTGCCGCTGAAGACGCTCGATCTCTTCAACGAGAACGCCGCCGCCATGATGGACTTCGCGCTGGCTCTGGGCGCCGCGAAAACGGTCGGCGACGCGCTCGAGCTGCAGTCGCGCTTCGCCAGCGAGCGCTATTCGAGCCTCGTTCGCCAGGCCGGCGAGGTCGCCGAGCTGACGCGGCGGCTGGCGTTCCAGCACGCGCCGTTCAAGCTGCGGGTCTCGACTTTCGTCGCGTGACTTAGGCCACAAGGATCGGATTGCGAGGAGCGAAGTGACCAAGGGGCCGCCCCGCGGCTCTAGATTGCTTCGCTGCGCTCGCAATTGTCTGATGGCGAGATGTTAATGAAGGGCCGTCCCGCGTGAGCGGGATGCCTCGGGCCGGGTGGCCACCCGGCCCGAGGCGCGGACCGTCAGACCGTCTCGCAATTGGGCGCGACGTCCGTCGTCATCATGGTCGGCGGTCCGCTTTCCTTTGAAACGCTTGATGAGTTGCACGGGCCTCTGCGTCGAAAGGCGAACGCCCGAAGACAATCATAAGCTCCTTCAGGATAGCCCCGAATGTCCATCTCCACCACCGCCCCTCGTATCATCGGTTGCGACGTCGGCAAGGCCCGCATCGAGATTTTCGTCAGCCGCGATCAGAGCCGCAAATCCATCGCCAATGATCCCGTCGCCCTCGCCGAATGGACGGCGACCCTCGATCCCGACTGCCTGGTCGTCTGCGAGGCCACCGGTGGTTATGAGGCCGCTCTCCTCGCCGCCCTCCTCGCGGCCGGCGTCCCGGCCCACCGCGCCGACGCCAGAAAAGTGAAGGCCTTTATCCGATCCTTGGGCGTCCACGGGAAAACCGACGCCCTCGACGCCCGCGCTCTCGCCCGCTACGGCCAGGAGCGTCATCTCCAGCTCGCCCGCTGGCAGGCGCCCGACAAAACCCGCGGAAAGTTGCAGGCGTTGGCGCTCACGCGACGCGATCTCGTCGTCCAGCGCACCGCTTTCTCAAACCGCGCGCAGGCCCCTGGAGCCGAGCCGGTGCAGAGCTATTTGAAAGCGCTTCTCGACTGTCTCGATGCTCAGATCGCGGCGATCGACGCCGACATCGCCGCTCTGATCGAGGCGCATGACGAGCTGCGCCGCTCCGAAAAAGCCTTGCGCCGCGTGGCCGGTCTCGGAGCAAAGACCGCCGCCGCCTTGCTCGCCCTCATGCCCGAGCTCGGCTCTTGTGATCGGCGACGCGCCGCCTCTCTCGCCGGCCTCGCTCCCCATCCGCGACAGAGCGGTGAAAAAGACGCCTACCGCCGCATGACCGGCGGCAGGCCGGAGGTCAAGCGCGTGCTGTTCATGGCCGCTATGTCAGCCGCAAGGCATAATCCTGCCTTGCGCGACGTCTACAAGAGGCTTCTCGCAAACGGCAAAAAACCCATTGTCGCCCTTTCCGCAATTATGCGAAAAATCATCGTCATCGCCAACGCAAAGCTGAGGGACCTCAAAATGACCCCTCAACTGAGTTGATGACGGCCTAAGCTACCTTGGCTCAAGTCCAGATCGCTGTTCTGAATAGTAGAAGCAGGCGGCGTCGCGCCTATGCCGATTGCGGCCCGCCTGTCACAACGTCGCCTCGATCATTGCGCGCAGCTCCGGCGTCGCCTCGGGCATGATCCCGAACCAGTCGCGAAACGCCGGCCGCGCCTGATGGATCAGCATGCCGAGCCCGTCCACGGCGACGAGGCCGCGCGCGCGCGCCGCCGCCAGCAGCGGCGTCTCCAGCGGGGCGTAGACGATATCGGAGACGAGTGCTCCCGCCGGCAGCGCGTCGAGCCGCAAATCGAGCGGCGGCTGGCCGACCATCCCCTGGCTCGTTGTATTGACCAGCAGCGCGGCGTCGGCGAGGCCGGCCTCGCGCGCTTCCCAGCGATGGGCCACGACCGGCGGTCCGAAATCCCGGGCCAAGGTCTCGGCGCGCTCCAGCGTCCGGTTGAACACGCGCACCTCGGTCGCCCCGGCGTCGATGAGCCCGGCGATCACGGCGCGCGCGGCGCCGCCAGCGCCGATGACCGCGGCAGGGCCGGCGTCGGCCCGCCACATGGGCGCGGCGGCGCGCAGCGAGGCGGTGAAGCCGAAACCGTCGTAATTGCGCCCGACCAGCGTTCCGTCCTCCTCCACCACCACGCAATTGACCGCGCCGACGCGTTTCGCGGTCGGGTCGAGATCATCGACGATGGCGAGCGCCGCCTCCTTATGCGGAATGGTGAGATTGCAGCCGGAAAAATTCAGCGCCGGCAACGCCCGCAGCGCCGCCGCCAGCCGTTCGGGCTCGATCGCGAGCGGGACATAGACGCCATCGAGCCCATAGCGCGCCAGCCAGTAATTGTGGATTTTCGGCGAGCGCGAATGGGAAATCGGCCAGCCCATGACGCCGGCGAGCAGAAATCGGTCCTGGCCGTGCATGGTCGCTCCTCGATCAGGGCACTATCCGATCCAATTGGATCGGATAGTGCCCTAGCATTCTTTCATTTGAGCGAATTCTAATCGATCGAACGATTCCGTTCGATCGGAAAGCGCTCTAAGGGGATTACGCGACATCTGCGAGCCGCGCGGCGATGAACTGATTGATGCTCTCGCCGGCCTTTGCGGCCTGCTCCGCGACGCGCTTGTGCAGTTCCGGAGGAATGCGCAGCGACAGCGTGCCCGAATAGGGCTTCTCCGGCTCGACGCCGCGATCCTTGCACCACTCTCGGTAGTCGTCGATCGTCTCCGCGAAAGCCCGGCGCAGATCATCTATGTCGCGGCCGGCGAAGTGAAGCGTGCCGCGAGCGTTGACGACGACGCCGTTCATGAGCGCATCGCCGTCCTCATAGCTCACCTCGGCGATGTAGCCTTCATGCTTCAGAATCATGGCGTCACTCCCGCGCTTTCGAGGAAGCGGCGAACCGCTGCGACGGCGCCCTTGTCGGTTTCCGGCTGCGGATGCGGCCGATGGAAAACCGCCTCGGCGCCAGCCAGCAGGAAACGAACGCGGGAGCCGCGGCCCTCGGAACGCTCCGCCCCGAGCGCGATGAGGAGGCTTTCGATGTCCGTCCAGCGAATATCCGAGGGGACCGGACGGGCGAAGATCGCCTCCAAGGTGCGCCGATGCTTCGCGTTCATGTTCTCTGATACCAGAATATGGTAGCATGCGCGAGCAGCGCCAACAGGCGCCGGCGAAAATTCCAGGAAGCGAGGCGAGCGTCCCTCGGGAGGGCCAGCGCGCGCCGCTGACACGTTATCCGAGCGGATAACGTGTCAGCATTCTTTCATTCGAGCGAGCTCCGTTTGATCGGGCTCTAAAGTTGTTGTTTCGTTTGAGCGAATTCTGATCGATCGAACGATTCCGTTCGATCGGAAAGCGCTCTAGCGCGAGAACTTCTTATACTTCAGCCGATGCGGGATCACGCTGTCGAGCCCCAGGCGACGCTTCTTGTCCTCTTCATAGTCCGCGAAATTGCCCTCGAACCATTCGACGTGCGAATCGCCCTCGAAGGCGAGCATATGGGTGGCGATGCGGTCGAGGAAGAAGCGGTCATGCGAGATGATGACCGCGCAGCCGGCGTAATCGACGAGCGCATCCTCGAGCGCGCGCAAAGTGTCGACGTCGAGGTCGTTGGTCGGCTCGTCGAGCAGCAGCACATTGGCGCCCTGCTTCAAGATCTTGGCGAGATGCACGCGGTTGCGCTCGCCGCCCGAGAGCATTCCGACCTTCTTCTGCTGATCCGTGCCCTTGAAGTTGAAGGCGCCGCAATAGGCGCGCGAGTTGATCTCGCGCTTGCCGAGATAGATGATGTCATTGCCGCCGGAAATCTCTTCCCACACGGTCTTCTTGTCGTCGAGCGCGTCGCGCGACTGATCGACATAGCCGAGCTGCACGCTCTCGCCCACAGTCACGGCGCCGTTGTCTGGCTTCTCCTGGCCGGTGATCATGCGGAACATGGTCGTCTTGCCGGCGCCGTTGGGGCCGATTACGCCGACGATGCCGCCGGGCGGCAGCTTGAAGGAGAGGTCGTCGATGAGCAGGCGGTCGCCGAAGGCCTTCGACACATGCTCGACGTCGATGACATTGGCGCCGAGGCGCTCGGCCACCGGAATGACGATCTGCGCGGTCGTCGGCGCCTTCTCGTTCTGCTTGGCGACCAATTCCTCATAGCGCTGGATGCGCGCCTTCGACTTGGCCTGACGGGCCTTCGGCGAGGCGGAGATCCACTCGCTCTCGGCCTCGAGCGCGCGCTGGCGGGCCTTGTCCTCGCTGCTCTCCTGCGCGAGGCGCTTCTGCTTCTGCTTCAGCCAGCTGGTGTAATTTCCCTCATAGGGAATGCCGCGGCCGCGATCGAGCTCGAGAATCCACCCCGTCACATTGTCGAGGAAGTAGCGATCGTGGGTGACGATCAGGATCGCGCCGGGATAATTGCGCAAATGCCCCTCGAGCCAGTTCACCGTCTCGGCGTCGAGATGGTTCGTCGGCTCGTCGAGCAGCAGCATTTCCGGCTGCTCCAGCAGCAGGCGGCACAGCGCCACGCGGCGGCGCTCGCCGCCCGAGAGCTTGGTGACGTCGGAATCGTCGGCGGGACAGCCGAGCGCCTCCATCGCCTGATCGACCTGGCTGTCGAGATCCCAGAGCCCCTTGGCCTCGATCTCGTCCTGCAGCGTCGTCATCTCGTCGGCGGTCTCGTCGGAATAGTTCACCGCGAGATCATTGTAGCGGTCGAGGATCGCCTTCTTCTCGGCGACGCCGAGCATCACATTGCCGCGCACGTCGAGAGCGGGATCGAGCTGCGGCTCCTGCGGCAGATAGCCGACCTTGGCGCCATCGGCGACGAAGCCTTCGCCGGTGAACTCCTTGTCCATGCCGGCCATGATGCGCAGCAAGGTCGATTTGCCGGCGCCGTTGACGCCGAGCACGCCGATCTTGGCGTCGGGGTAGAAGGAGAGGTGGACGTTGTCGAGAACCTTCTTGCCGCCGGGATAGGTCTTGGTCAGACCCTGCATGTGATAGATGAACTGGCGCGCCATGGGGGATCGGTCTCGCTCATGTGGGATTGCTCGGCGGGTTGTTTAGCGCCTTTTGCCGGGAAGTGAAAACCGGCTTTTTTCGTGAGGGCGCGCCGAAGGCGCGAGCGCGCGGCGGCAGACGCGACCGAAGCCGGCGCGCGGCCCAGCCGGGCGCATCCGCCAGAGATTGATGAGCTCGCCGCCCCGGCCCGGCCCGGAAACTCCGCCTCGCAGAGCGCCGCGTCGAACAGAACCGCCTCGAGCGCCGGTCTGCGAGCATCCGCACGCGCCCTTCCGCGCAGCGCGGCGCCGGCGAGACCGCCGCCCAGCATCACGACCTGTCGTCGATCCATCGCACTCTGGTTCAGACCGATCACGGCATGTTGAAGGTGAAAGGCGTCGTCACCACGCCATTGACGATGGTGAAGCTCTTCACCTGCCGCGTGCTGTACCCGCGTCCATTATCGTCGTACGCCGTGCATTGCACGGTGACGACGCCGCGCGGATTGGCTTCGCTCGTCGTCGTGATCCTCTGCTTCGAGGTGATTTGCGGCTGAGTCGAGAAGGCGTCGAACCCCTCGCTGCCGGCGTCGGCGCGCGAGATGGAATTATCGGGCGCGCGATAGCTGATCGTCGCCTGACAATTGATCGACCCCCAATCCGTCGCCGAGCTGTTCTTGAATGTAAAGGAGAGGGGGACGACGAAGGTGACCGAATAGGTCTTCGCCGCCGCCGGGGTGGCGGCGAGCGGCTGAAATGTCTTCGTCGCCGGATCATAATAGCCGGGGATCGCCCCGGCCGGCGGGCGCTGCTCGGGCGCCGGCGGCCAGACCACTCCCGGCGGGAGCGCGAGATCGGGCCCCGCATGCGCGGCGAATGCGACGAGCAGGGCGCCCGACGTCACGAAAAAGGAAGCTCGCCTATTGCTCATCGCCGCCCCGCGATCTAGAGCGCTTTCCGACCGAACCGGAATCGTTCGATCGATCAGAATTCGCCCGAACGAAACTATTCTAGAGCGCGCCGGAGAAAGCGACCGGCGTCGTCACGCCGGAACCCGGCGTCGCGAAAGTCTTCGAGAAGCTCGCCGTGAGACTATGGCCGACCCCTGCGACCGAGCTATTGGCGCTCACGAACATCGACACGGTCATATCCTCGCCCGCGGCGACCAATTTCCAGAGGTAAGGCATAGCGACGGAGATCGCGACCTTGCGCCCGATCACCGTCGCCGAACCCGCGACCGAGTGAGCATTGGAAAAGGAGGCGTCGACGGCGTTCGCATTGGCCGAATAAAAGACCGTCGAGCCGTCGGGAAGATCGGGACTCGCGGCGATCGTGGCGGTGATCGCCAATGTTCCGCCGACACCCACACTGGTCGGAGCGAGTCGAGGCTCGACGACCATAGCCGAATTTTTCGGCTCTGCGCGAAGTCCTCCCCCGACCCATGTCGAGGCGACGACCGCGAGAGCGATGGCGCCCGTCCATCTCGTTCCCATGAAGCTTCTCCTGCCTGCTGCGGCCACTCTTGTCTCAAAGTCGAAGCGAGGTGGCGACCGACGTCGTCGCGCCATGCGCGGGCAGCGTCACCGCGAAGGTTCGCGTCGCCTCGTTGAACAAAGGCTGCTGGTTCGAGGTCGTGGCCGAAACGCCGATGGTGAGGCTCGCCTTCGAATTGACGGGCTGCTCCAATTTCCACAGATACGGAACCGAGATCGTCACGATCTGCGTATCCTTGGTCTTCGCGACGAGCTGCGTCGCCGCCTCCGTCTGCCGCGTCTGCGTCCCATTGACGATGACCGAAGCGCGCAGGGTGAACAATGTCGCCTTCGGGATCGTCGAGGGCGACAGGATCGTCACCGTCACATTGAAGGTTCCGCGCCGCGTGATCGTCGCCGCATCCGCAGAGCCGCTGGCCGAAACGAACGCCGTCATCGCCAGAACGGCGCCGAGCCTACCGAATCGAGACATGGGCCTCATCCTCAAATTCGATGCGATACGGTGACGCGCGTTGTCGCGCCGTCGGCAGGCAGGGAGATCGATTGGTCCAGATCGACCTCGCCGTCCGGATGGAAGAGAAGTGTCGAGAGCAGAACCTTGTCGGTCGCCGCCGTCGTCGTGAAAGCGTAAGGCAGCTCGACCTCCGCGACTCCGACGGAGCCGGAGCGCGCGACATTGGCTAAAGCGATGGTCGACGTGGCCGTCGAGGGATCCGCGGTCGGCGCCGGCGTGGTCGTCGCCACGACGACCGCGGTCACACGCAGATTGGTCGGAAAATCCGGCGCGAACTGAATGTTCACCGTCACGATGAGCTTGCCGCGGCGAACGATCGGCGGCGCGGCGGCGACGGGCGACGCGGTCCTCTTGCCCGACATGAGCGCGGCGGAGCCGGTGGCGGGCGTGAAGCTGTTGCTCGATGGATCGAGGTAGCCGAACACGCGATCACCCGCCCGGCTCTCGACCAGAGGCGATAGGCTCGCCAGCAGCAAACAACCGATAAAATATTTCCCGCGCCGCCGCATTCGACGCTCTCCTCGAAAAGTAACCAATGTCTGAAGCTTATCCGCGACCGCCGGTTCGGTCAACGATCAGAAACATTTTTTCCGAGCCGGCGGCGGCTCGTCACGGAAAGCAGCGGCCGAAGGCGGCGAGCAGGCGCGGATCGCCGCGGAGCCGTATCTTCAAGCGCGCCAGCGACCAGAAGAGATTGGCCTCCTTGCGCAGGAAGCGCAGCCAGACCTGCGAATCGGCGCGAATGCGCAGATCGGCCGTTCCGATCAACCCCTCCTCCACGCTGAGCCGTCCGTCGGCGATCGCCACGGTGAGATCGCGGCGCTCGGCGCCGGTGAAGACGAAATGATAGACGGCGCGCAAGCCTCCCGCGCGCTTGCGCTGAAAACGAAGCGACATCCCGCGCGCGAAGCCCGCGATGGATGCGACGCGCAGGCCATTGCCAACGCGCTTCACGCTCTTGTTGGGAAAGCGGCGCTTCACATAATCTTCCGCATCCGAGCCCGCCGTCACATAGATCGTCTCCTGCTTGGCGCGCAGCGGATCGACGATCTCCTCGAGAAATTTCTTGCGGTCGTCGCGATAGGAGGAAATCACATCCTCGCCGGCGGGACACACGGCCAGGCAATAGGCGGCCTTGTAATTGGGCCCATAGGCGAGGCTCTGCCACATCGACACGGTCTCGGAATCGCTCATGTCGCGGCGATAGGCGCGCGCGCTCTTCGCGTCGGCGATGGTCTCGACCCAATCGGTGAAGCCGCCCATGAACTCGCGATAATTATGTGTGTAGCAAGCCTCGAACTGGAACGCGCCGTCGGGCGCGATGGCGCCGGTCGGACAGGCGGCGACGCAGAGCTTGCATTCGAGACAGGGATTGAAGTCGAGCGGGCGCGCATAGGAATCGAGCTCGAGATCGGCGACGACGGTTCCGAGCAAGATGAAATTGCCGAATTTCGGATGAATGACATTGCGATGTATGCCGATGCGCCCGAGCCCGGCGGCGACCGCGATCGGCTTGTGCGCGACGATCCACATACGCGAGGGCCAGCGCGCCGCCTCCATCGGAAAGGCCATCGCCGGATAGGCCGCGCGCGCGCCCATCTCCTCCAACGCGCGCGCGAGACGATGCGCCACCGCATCGGTCTCGTCGCCGACGCGATGGAACTCGACATTGGCCGCCGAGCGCGCCGGGCTGCGCACATTGTCGCGAGTCATGCGCATCACGAAGGAGACGAGCGTCTTGGCGAAGGGAAAGGCCGCGCGAATAATGTCGCGCTCGCCATCGAGCGCGGGATCGTCGAGCGCGACGAAACCGACATCGTCGGCGCCGGCGGCGAGCGCCATCTCGCGCAGACGGCGCGCCGGGAAGGGAGCGGCGAGAGAACCGGCCGTTTCGAGCAAAGCGGTAGACATATGCATATACCCCTTTCGTCGCGAGCGGTGGCGCTCTAAGGGCGAGCCTGAAGGCTCGCGGTCCAGAGGCCGGGTTTGGACCGCGAGCCTTCAGGCTCGCTCTACCGGGCCTTCGGAGCGAATTCCGTTCGATCGGAAGCGCTCCGACGTTCACTCTTCCGCATGATCCTTTTTCTGCATCGCATCGGCGAGCGCGCGGGCTTCGCCGACGAGATTCGCCAGCCGTTCGGGGCCGAAGGCCTTCTCCGCTTTCGCCTGCGCCTCGCGCCAGCGCGGCAAGGCCGCAGCGAGCGTCGTCCTGCCCTTCGCGGTGAGGAAGACCTTGCGCGTGCGGCGATCCTCGCCGGGTTTCACGCGCAACAATCCGCGTTTCTCCATGACCGCCAGATTGCGCGCGAGGGCGCTGCGCTCCAGCAGAAAAACCTCGGCGAGCTTGCCGACGGTCGCGCCCTCGGCGAGCGTGCAGGCGACGAGCAGCGAATATTGCGTCGGCTCCAGCCCGATCTCGGCGAAGCTCTCCGCATAGAGCCGCCCGACGGCGCGCCCGGCGCGGCGCACATTGGCGGCCGCGCAGCTTTGCGCACAGGCGCGAATCTCGGCGAGGTCGAGTGGGTCCGTCATGATTGAGGGTATATGCCCTCTTTTTTGCTCCGTCAAGAAAGCGACAGAAGCGGGCGACGCGAGTTATACCGGCATGACACGCGGCGACCATCGAGACGACGAACGAACACCGCGCGTGCCCGATGCGGAGCGATATTCGCGATCGCCGTGACGCTCGAGCGACTGGCTCGATCCTCGCGAGCATAGGGAGAGCCGCCGCCATTCTGTGGAGCGCATGGGTCCTCATGCGCGAGGCGCTCGGTCTCGCCCCGCCTTCCGTCATTTGAAGCGGTCGGTTCGTGCAATGGGATCGATCCGTGCGCGTGCGTCGCCTGCGGTAGAGCGCCGATTGTTCGGCGCCGCGCGAGCTTCTATCGTCGGCTCGCTTCGCCCGACCGAAAGGCCTCTCACATGTCCGACGACTATTTTCGCTCGATCGTTTTTCCGACCGATTTCTCGCCACAGAGCAGCGCCGCTTTCGCTCACGCGCTGCGCATGGCCGTCGCCGCGCGCGGCCTGCTGCATCTGCTGCACATCGGCGGCGCGGGAGAGCCGCACGACTGGTCGCAATTTCCACATGTGCGCGACACGCTCGCCGATTGGGGAATGATCGAGCGCGGCGCGAGCGAGGCCGCGGTGGCCGAGCGGCTCGGATGCGACATCCGCAAGGCGCTTGTGAAAGCGCATGATCCGGTCAACGGCATCCGGTCCTATCTCGAGCTTCACCGATGCGACCTGCTGATTCTTGCGACCCATGCGAGCGCCCTGCAGCGTTTGCTGCTCGGCTCGACCGCCGAGGCCGCCGCCCAAGCCGCCGGGACGCCGGCATTGTTCCTGCGCGACGGCCAGAAGGGATTCGTCGACGCCGGGACCGGCGAGATGCGGCTACGGCTCGTGCTGATGGCCGTCGATTTGACGGACGCCGCAGAGCCGGCGTGGCTCTGGCTGTCACGCGCCGCGGCGCGGCTCGATCCCGCCTGCCGCATCCGCCTGCTGCATGTCGGCGAGGCGGCGCCACGCCTCGGCGCATCGGCGCCGGCGGTCGAGCTGCGGCATGGTCCCGTCGCCGAGACGATCATCGACCATGCGCGGGAGATCGGCGCCGATCTGATCGCCATGCCGACGAGCGGCCTCCAGGGATGGACACAGGCGCTGAAAGGCAGCGTGAGCGCGAAAGTCATTCACGGGGCCGACCAGCCGGTCCTCGTCATTCCGGCCCAGGCGCTCGGCGGCTGACCACGGGCGGCGCTCGAGACGATTGAAGCAGGCTGTCCTCATTCGGTGACGACGCCACGCGCACATGCGTGCAGCCGGCGCCGCGCAGCACGCGCGCGACGTCCGCCGACAGAGCGAGATGCGCGACCGCCTCGATCCGGCGCGCCTCGACGCGCCCCTGCGTCAGCGCCAGGAACAGCGCCGCGCTGCGCGCCGAATAATGCAGCACGACATCGATCTCGCCGCACGCCATCGCCGCGAGCGCATCCGCCGGGAGGGCCGCCGTCTCCTGCGCGTGATAAATCTCGACGACGCGCGTCTCATGGCCGCAGCTGCGCAAAAACTCTTCGAGCGCGTCCTTGCGGTCGCGGCCGGCGAGATAGAGGAAGCGGCGCGGCGTGGGAAAACGCTCGCGCAATAGCGCGATCAGTCCCGCGACATCACTCGCGCTCGCTTCCACATGCAGCCCCCGCGCGCGCGCCGCTTCGGCGGTTCGCGCGCCGACCACATAAAGCGGAACGTCGCGGAGCGTCTCGACATCCTCGCCCGCGTGGCGCAGCGCCCGCGCGCTCGTCGCGAGTACCGCGTCGAAGCTCTCGCGCGGAATCGCCGCGCCGGTGGCGACGATCTCCGTCACCGGCGCGAGGATCGGCTCATGGCCGAGGCGCCGCAATTTTTCCGCCGTGCGTTCGGCGTCGTCCCGCGCGCGCGTGACGAGCACGCGGCTCATGAGAGGCCCGCGACGCCATGCGGCAGGCGCAGCAGGATTTCATTCGCCGCGTCGTCGCCGAGCCGCGCCGCGTCGATCGCCGCCCCGCGCCGGCGCGCCTCATAGATTTCGGAGCCGTCGGCGCGCAGCGCCAAGCCATGAAACTCCATTGCATCGCCATCGACGCGCGCATGAGCGGCGATCGGCGTGCGGCAGGAGCCGTCGAGCACAGTGAGAAAGGCGCGCTCGGCGGCGAGCGCCGCGCCGGTGGCCGCATCCAGGATCGGCGCCAGCGCGTCGCGCGTGCGCGCGTCGCCGGCGCGCTTGGTGATGGCGATGGCCCCCTGCCCCGCCGCGGGCAGAAAATCCTCGAGCGGCAGAATGGCGGTCGCTTTATCGGCGAGGCCGAGGCGCTTCAGCCCGGCGAGCGCCAGCAACGTGCCGTCGACCTCGCCGCTCTCCACCTTGTGCAGCCGCGTCTCGACATTTCCACGCAGCAGCGTGACCGACACATCCGGCCGCAGGCGCTTCACCTGGGCGCCGCGCCGCAGCGAGGCGGTGCCGACGACGGCGCCTTGTGGCAAATCGGCGAGGCTCGCGCCGCCGCGACCGATCCAGGCGTCGCGCACATCCTCGCGCGGCAGAAAGCCGGCGATGGCGATCTCGGGCGGCAGATGGGTGGGCAGATCCTTGGACGAATGCACGGCGAGATCGATCCGCCCCTCGGCGAGGGCGATGTCCAGCTCGCGGGTGAAGAGCCCCTTGCCGCCCGATTCGGCGAGCGGCCGATCCTGGATCATATCGCCGGTGGTGCGGATGATCTCGATCGGCAGCGCCTCCTCGGGCGCCCCGAGCGCCGCCGCCAGCAGCCGGCGGACCTCATGGGTCTGCGCCAGGGCGAGCGGGCTGCCGCGCGTGCCGATCGTCAAAATTGCCGTTGTCATCTCGCTTTCGCCTCTCGTGAGCGGCGGACTATAGGCAAAAGCGCGCCCGCCACAAGGCGGCGCGATTCCTTCCCCCGCTCGCGGGAGAAGGTGGCCCGGCGAAGCCGGGTCGGATGAGGGTCCACGCCGATTTGAGTGATTATATTCAATTATCACAAAGAGAAATCGCGCGAACCGGGGGCGCCCTCATCCGACCCTCGCTGACGCGAGGGCGCCCTCTCCCACCCTGCGGGAGAAGGAGCGCGCGTCGAGATTCTGGCTGGTTCTCGCGCGTCGCGGAGGCTAGACAGGATCCTCGCCTTCGCCGAGGTTTCGCATGGTCGCCGTCAAGAGCCGCGAGGCGCAGCGCTTCGTCGATGCGCCGCCCGCGGCGATCTTTCTGTTCCTGCTCCATGGCGCCGACGCCGGCCTCGTGCGCGAGCGCGCGCTCGCGCTGATCGCCAAGCGCGTGGACGATCGCCGCGATCCGTTCCAATGCATCGAGATGAGCGGCGACGCCGTCGCCGCCGATCCGCTGTCGCTGCTCGACGAAGCCAATACGGTGCCGATGTTCGGCGGGCGGCGGGCGATCCTGGTCGAGGCGGGGTCCAAATCCATCAATGCGCCGCTCGAGCAATTGCTCGCCGCGCCGCCGCGCGATTGCGCCGTGGTGGTGACCGCGGGCGTGCTGAAGCGCGACGCGCCGCTGCGCAAGCTGATCGAGCCCGCCAAGCTCGGCGCCGCGATCGAATGCCAGCCGGACGCCGAGCAGGACCTCGAAGCGCTGATCGACGAGAGCCTGCGCGCGGCGGGGCTCGCCGCCACGCCCGAGGCGCGCATGCTGCTGCGCGCCGCGCTCGGCGAGGACCGCCGCATGAGCCGCGCCGAGCTCGCCAAGCTCGCGCTCTACAAGCATGGCGAGACGACGGTCGAGGCGAAGGATGTCGAGGACATCGTCGCCCACGCCTCCGCCATCGCCTCCGACCGGCTGGTGATCGACGCCTTCTCGGGCGTGGCGGCGGCGGCCGGGGAGGAACTCGACCGGGCGCTCGCAGGAGGCGCCGATCCGGGACAACTGCTCGGCGGCGCGCTGCGCTATGCGATGGCGCTGCATCGCGCGCGCCTCGCCGCCGATCGCGAGGGCGGGCGGACGGACGCCGGCGTCACCATATTGATGCGCAGCGGCTTCGGCGTGTTTCCGCGTCCGGCGCTGGAGCGCCATTTGAAGAGCTGGACCGCGGCCAAGATCGCGGGCGTGATCGCCCCCTTGCGCGAGGCGCAGCGGCGCGCAAGGGTCGACGCTTCGGTCGCCGAGATCGAGGCGGGCCGCGCGCTGCTGGCGATCGCGGCAAGGGCGGGGAGGAAGTGAGACCGACTGCCTACTGCGTCACGAAAAGCCGCAACGTTCGGGGCGCCGTCATTGCGAGGAGCGAAGCGACGAAGCAATCCAGGAGCCGCCCCGAGGCTCTAGATTGCTTCGCTACGCTCGCAATGACGACCCATCTTTCGTTGTTTTTCATTATGTGACGCCGCGGAACGACCGCCTACTCACTACTGCCCACTCCCCCAAAGAAGAGGAGCCACCCATGGACGAACTGAAACAACGCCTCTCCCGCGCCTTCTGGTTCGCGTTGGCCGTGCTCTTTCTCATCGAGAGCTGGCTGTGGGACAATGTGAAGCTGGCGCTGGTGTGGCTCGCCCACGCCTCGGGGCTGAAGGATCTGGAGCCGCGGGCGCGGGCCTTCATCGGCGGCCTGTCGCCAGTGGCGACGCTCGCCGTCTTCACCGTTCCTGCGATCACTATTTTTCCGCTGAAGCTGATGGCGGTCGCCGCCATCGCCCATGGCCATGTGCTCATGGGGCTCTGCGTCATTTTCGCCGCCAAGACGCTGGCGCTCGGCGTCACGTCTTTCCTCTTCGACGCCAGCCGCGAGAAGCTGATGCAGATCGCCTGGTTCGCGCGGCTCTATGCGCTCGTGCTGCGTGTAAGCGCCTGGGCGCATGGCCTCGTCGATCCGGTGCGCCAGCGCCTGCGCGAGGCGCGCGCCTATGTCGCGGCGCGGCTTTCCGCTGCGTTCGGCGAGGGACGGTCGCAATTTTTCCGGCGGGTCGCGCTCCTTCGCGCGATGGTGAAGCGGCGCGGCGCATCGTGAGAGACGCGCCGCGCGCCGATCAGCGGCAGAGCGCGTAGCCGAGGCAGGCGTCGGCCGAGACCGCCTGCCCCGAGGTGACGATGATCCAGACGCCATAGGCGAACGCCATTGCGAGCAGCAGCCCGAGCAGCGACAATCTCGGCGTTTCGCGCATGTTCCCCTCCTGCGATCGGCTGCGTCGCTCCCCGCGCGCAGTCCGACCCTCGCGCCTTCGAGGCCCGCGGCGCCATGTGCTTCCGCACCGCCGCAGCCCCGGCACGCTGCTTAAGGAAGGGCGCAGCAGGAGAAAAACGAGCCTGTGCCGCCGCTGAATAATTTCACCGCGCCAGGGTTGACGCGAAAGGGAAAAATCAAAGCAAATTCAAATCGAGGTAGCAGAAAACGAGGCCCGGTCATCGACGCATTGGACAATCGGCGGAGGAGTCTCCCTGCCGCTCTGGATTGCTTCGCTACGCTCGCAATGACGGGGCGCCACTCAGACTCCTACTCCCTACTCTCTCCCCTCCCCGCCCGCGGATGCGCCGAACGATACGCCTCCAGCAGGCGCTGCTTGTCGACCGCGGCGTAGATTTGCGTGGTCGACAGCGAGGCGTGGCCGAGCAGCTCCTGAATGCTGCGCAGATCGCCGCCGCGGCCGAGCAGATGGGTGGCGAAGGAATGGCGCAGCGCATGCGGCGTCGCGCTGTCCGGCAGGCCGAGCGCGCCGCGCATGCGCTCCATGGCGAGCTGCAGAATGCGCGGCGACAGGCGGCCGCCGCGCGCGCCGATGAACAGCGGCCCGCCGGACAGCTCATGGGGACAGAGCCGGATATAGTCCTCGATCGCGCGCCGCACCGGCTCGATGATCGGCGCGACGCGGGTCTTGCCGCCCTTGCCGTGAATGGTGACGCGGTCGATCTTGCCGATCGGCGCCGCGTCGCGGTCGATCGACAGCGCCTCGGAAATGCGCAGGCCGGCGCCATAGAGCAGCGCCAGCGCGGCGGCGTCGCGGGCGATGATCCAGGGCTCGCGCGCCTCGCCGGCGCGGGTCGCGGGATCGACCAGCTCGCGCGCGTCGGCGACGCCGAGCGCCTTGGGCAGCGCATGCGGCCGCTTGGGCGCGCGAATGGCGGCGAAGACGTCCGTTTTGGCCAGGTCCCGCTTTTCCAGGAAGCGCATCAGCGAGCGCACCGCGGCGAGCCCGCGCAGCAGCGAACGGTTCTCGACGCCCTGCGCGCGGCGCCGGGCCATGAAGGCGCGCAGATCCGCAGGCGCGAGCGCGCCCAGCAGGGCCGCATTCGCCGGCGCGCCTTTGTGCTCCGCGAGAAAAGCGAGGAAGAAGCGCGCATCCCGCGCATAAGCGGCGAGCGTATGGCGCGAGCAGCGCTTCTCGCCGGAGAGATAGTCGAGCCAATCCTGCGCCGCTCGCGCGATCTCGGGCGCCGCGGGGAAGGCGGCGGGCTTGCGCGCGGGTTTCGCTGGAGAGTCGGACATCAGCGATGGATCGCGCCGGAGCATGAACATAGAATTAAGGGCGTGACTTCCTTCTCCCGCCCTGCAGGAGAAGGAAGAGAACGGCGCGATTTCGCTTTACGACCGCAGCCGCTCCAGATCGAAGGCCTCGACATCCCGCAGCAGCTCGACGAAGGCGGTGGCCCAATAATCGGCGGCGGCCTCGCCCTTGGCGGCGCTGGCCGCGGCGGCGTCGCCGAGGGCACCGTCGCGAGACAAATCCTGCGTCATCCAACCGAAGCCGATAGGCTTGTCGGCGCGCAACCAGGTGAACTCGCGCTCGAAAGCTTCGCTCTCCGAGCCGAAGCGCGCGGCGCGCGCCGTGTCGACGAAATCGGGCGCCAGCGCCAGCATCAGCGAGGTCTCGATCTCGCCGCCATGCACGCCGAGGCGGATCTCGTCTTCCGGGAAGAGCCCGTCGGGATAGCCGAAGCGGTGCCAGGAACAGGCGACCGCGAGCATTCCGCGACGCGCGCGCAGCTCCAGCGCGGCTTGGGAGAGCAGCGGCGTATTGCCGCCATGCGAATTGAGGAGTACGAGCTTGCGGCAGCCGGCGCGGGCGACGCCTTCGCCGATCTCGGTCACGAGCCGCAGCGCGGTCTCGTGCGAGAGCGTGAGCGTGCCGGGAAAATCGCCGTGCTCGATGGAGACGCCGATCGCCTGCTGCGGCAGGAACAGGACGTCGAGATCCTCCGGCAGACGCTCGACCACGCGCTCGATCATGCCCTGCATGATCGCGCTGTCGACGCCGACCGGCAGATGCGGCCCATGCTGCTCGACGGCGGCGAGCGGAAGGACCGCGATGACGCGCGACCTGTCGAGGTCACGGAAGTCCACGGTGGTGAGGTCGGTCCAATAACGAGACGGAAGCATGGCGAGGAAGTTAGACCTTTCGGATGCTCTTCGCCATAGCGCCCCTCCTGCAAAGACACTCAAACGAGGCAATCGATGACGAAACGCTTCGCCGCAATGCTCGCGGCCTTTCTGCTCGCCGCGCCGGCGCTGGCGCTCGACAAAGTCTCCTTCGCCACCAATTGGCGGGCGCAGGCCGAGCATGGCGGCTTCTATCAAGCCGTCGTCGACGGCACCTATGCCAAATACGGTCTCGACGTCGGCATCGTGCAGGGCGGGCCGCAGTCCAACGCGCGCCTTCTGCTCGCCGCCGGGCGCGTCGATTTCTGCATGGGCGCCAATCTCATTCAGACCTTCTCCGCCGTGCAGCAGAAGGCGCCGATCGTCGCCGTCGCCAGCCTGTTCCAGAAGGACCCGATCATCTTCATGTCGCATCCCGGCGCGGGGCTCGACCGCTTCGAGGATCTGCCGAAAGCGACCGCCTTCATCGGCAACGACAATCTCGTCTCGGTGTTCCAATGGCTTCGCCAAGCCTATGGCTTCAAGGAGGAGAAGGTGAAACCCTACACCTTCAACTCCGCGCCCTTCCTCGCCGATAAGAACTCCATCCAGCAGGGCTATCTCACCTCGGAGCCCTTCGAGATCGCGCGCCAGGGCGGCTTCACGCCGAACGTCTTCCTGCTCGCCGATTATGGCCATGACAGCTATTCGACGACGATCGAGACGCGCGCCGAGACGATCGCGGCCAAGGCCGATCTGGTGCAGCGCTTCGTCGACGCCTCGATCATCGGCTGGTATCATTATCTCTACGGCGACCATGCCGCCGCCGACGCCGCGATCCGCAAGGACAATCCCGAAATGTCCGAGGGCCAGCTCGCTTATTCCTACGCCAAGATGAAGGAGCGCGGCATCGTCGACAGCGGCGATTCGCTCACTCTCGGCATCGGCGCCATGACCGACGCCCGCGTGAAGAGCTTCTTCGACAAGATGGCCAAGGCGGGCGTCTTCCCCGCCGATCTCGACATCGCGAAGGGCTATACGACGCGCTTCGTGAACAAGAAGATCGGCGTCGAGCTGCGCCCGGCGCAGGCGGCGAGCGCGCCGTGACCCTGCGCGTCGCGGCGCAGGCCGCCCCGCTCGTCTGCCTGCGCGGGATCGGCAAGGCCTATGACAATGGCGTCGCGGCGCTCGACCATTTCGATCTCGATCTGCGCGAGGGCGAGCTCCTCACTCTGCTCGGCCCCTCCGGTTGCGGCAAATCGACGGCGCTGCGGCTCATCGCCGGCCTCACCGAGCCGAGCCGTGGGCGCATCGACTGGCGCGGAGCGCAGGCGGCGCGCGCCGGCTTCGTGTTCCAGGAGCCGACGCTGCTGCCCTGGGCCGATGTCTTCGCCAATGTCTATCTGCCGCTGCGGCTCGAGGGGGTCGCGCGCGAAACGGCGGCGCCGCGCGTGCGCGAGGCGCTCGCCCGCGTCGGCCTCGCCGATTTCGAGAGCGCGCTGCCGCGCCAGCTCTCCGGCGGCATGAAGATGCGCGCGGCGATCGCCCGCGCGCTGGTGACGCGGCCGTCGCTCCTGCTGATGGACGAGCCCTTCGCCGCGCTCGACGAGGTGACGCGCTTTCGTCTCAATGACGACCTGCTGGCGCTCAAGCGCGAAACCGGGACGACGATCGTCTTCGTCACCCATTCGGTCTATGAGAGCGTCTATCTCTCGACGCGCATTCTCGCGCTGGCGGCGCGCGGCGGCGCGATCATCGACGAGATCGAGATCGACGCCGATATCGCGCGCGACGAGGAGTTTCGCGCGAGCGCGCAATTCGCGCAGCTCTGCCGGCGCGCCTCCGCCGCTCTGCGCAGCGCTTCGGGAGAGCGCCTGTGAGCAAGGTGAGCTTTCGCGATGCGCTGCTGCCGCTGGCCGTGCTCGCCGGCGCGCTCGCCGCCTGGGAAGCGGGTGTCCGCGGCTTCGCCATTCCGACCTATGTGCTGCCGGCGCCGAGCCTCATCGCCGAGACGCTGGTGAAGGATCGCGAGATCCTCTTTTCCGCGCTGCTGGTGACGCTCGCCACCGCGCTCGAGGCCCTGGCGCTGGCGACGCTCGGCGGCGTCGCGCTGGCGCTCTTGATCTCGCGCTCGCGCGCGCTGGAGCGCGCGATCATGCCCTTCGCCATCGTGCTGCAGGTGACGCCGATCATCGCCATCGCGCCCTTGCTGCTCGTCTATCTCGAGCCGGCGCGGGCGGTGCTGGTCTGCGCCTTTCTGGTCGCCTTCTTTCCCATTCTCGCCAACGCTTCGCTCGGCCTCGCCTCGGTCGACCGCGCGCTCGTCGAGCTGTTCGATCTCTATCGCGCCTCGCCCTGGCGGAAGCTGATCCTGCTGCGCGCGCCAGCGGCGCTGCCGCAGTTCCTCACCGGGCTGCGCATCGGCGGCGGCCTGTCGCTGATCGGCGCCATCGCCGCCGAGCTCGCCGCAGGCGCCGCGGGCCAGGGCGCCGGCCTCGCCTTCCGCATTTCGGAAGCGGGCTATCGGCTCGACATTCCGCGCATGTTCGCGGCGCTGGCGCTGGTCTCGGCGGCAGGGGTGACGATCTATGGCGCGCTGACGCTGCTGACGCATCTTTGCCTGCGCCGCTGGCACGAGAGCGCGCGCGGCAAGGGCGAGTAGACGAAGGCTCGCGCGCGCTCAGCGGTCGCCCCGCGCCTCCCCGACCGCGTCGACGCCATAAACGTCGTTGCGGAAATGCACCGTCCCGTCGGCCGAGGCCCAGCCGGTCATATAGACCCACACCACCGGCACGGGCTTGGGCAGCGCCACGTCCTGCCGCTCGCCGCCGGCGATCTTGGCCAGGATCGCGGCCTTGTCCCATTGCCCGCTCGGCGAGCCGGAAGCGCCCTGCAGCAGCCAGGCGGCGAGATCATAGACGCCCTCGACGCGCACGCAGCCATGCGAGAGGAAGCGGTAGTCGCTGGCGAACAGCCGCTTGCTCGGCGTGTCGTGCATATAGACGGCGTGCTTGTTGGGCATGGCGATGCGGATCGAGCCGAGCGAGTTGCCCGCGCCCGAATCCTGGCGCAGCGTGTAATTGGCGGCGCGCTCATTCGCCCAATTGATCGTTTTGGGATCGACCTCGGCGCCGTGATTGTCGAGCACGCGGATGCGGAGCTTCGCCAGATAGGACGGGTTCTTCTGCATCTTGGGCATGATCTCGTTCTTGATGATCGAGACCGGCACCGTCCAGGTGGGATTGAGATTGACCGCGCCGACCCGCGCTTCGACCTCTGGCGAGGGATGGTCGACGCCGCCGACGATCGCCGTGTAGCGGCGCACGACGCGGCCGTTCTCCACGGCGTCCACCGCCGCAGAGGGAATATTCACGACGATATAGCGCGGGCCGAAGGGGAAATTATTGCCGGCGAGCCGCTGCGCCGAGGAGGCGAGCTGACGGAAGCGCACATTGGCGGGCACGTCGAGCTCGCGCAGCGTGGCCCCGGCGACGACGCCGGTCTGCTTCAGCCCCATGCGGAACTGAAAATGCTTCACCGCCTGGGTGAGCGCGCCGTCCCAGCCTTCGCCAGCGGCCGCGGCGCTCGGCAGATCGCCTTCGACCGCGAGCCGCTTGCGCAGCGCCGCGACGGCGCGACCGCTGGAGCCCGGCTTCAGAGCGGCTCCGACCTTGGGCCAGCCGCCGGCGTCGGCGATCGCCGCATAGCGCTCCGAGGCGAGCGAGGTGGTGAAGAAAGTTTCCGGCTGCAGCGCCGGAGTCGGATCATCGGACAGCGCGGTCTCGCGCGGCGGCGCCGGCTTGGGTTTCGGCTTGGGCTTCGGCGCGACCTGCGCCTGCGGAGCGGGAGCGGGCGTCTCGCCCGCAGCGGCTGGCGCAGGCGCGGCGGGAACGGGCTCGGCCGGAGCGGGAGCCGGCGCAGCAGCGGGCGCGGGCACGGGCGCAGGAGGAGCAGACGCGGCGGGCGCAGGCGCGGGACTCGTCGGAGCCGGAGCCGGAGTCGGCGCGGCTTCCTGCGCGGGGGCGAAACGAATCACGGCGGGCTCGACGCTCAGCGCCGCGGCGACCGCCGCCAGCGCAGCGAGGCGTCCTATCTTGTTCACGATCGTCATCTTTTCCGAAGGCGGCGCGGCGTCTCGGCCAGTGCGGCCGAGCAGGCTCTATCCAAAGCTTTTCCGCTTTGCGGCGCGCGCGGTCAACAAATGTTTGCGTTTTAAGACGACCTGGGACGCCGATAGCGTGAGCGGTCGTTTTACGCTATGTGAAGATGCGGCGCTGTCTTTTTAGGGACTGAACGATGCTGCGTGCGAGGACACAGCGAGCGAGAGCTCATGCGCTGCTCGCGGCCGGCCTCGCCGCCTGCGCCGCTGCTCCGGCGGCTGCGAGCGATCCCGAGCCCTTCGCCGAGGGCTCCTACGCCCTCATCCGCAAGGCCCATGCGGGACGTCCGCTGATCGTGCATTTCTGGTCCGTCGCCTGCCCGACCTGCGTGCTCGAGCTCGCCGATTGGGCGCGGCTCGCGCGCGAACGCCGCGACATCGATTTCGTCTTCGTCAACGCCGACCGGCTGCGCGATCGTCATCGCGTCGAGGCGCGCATGGACAAGGTGGGGCTGCGACAAGCGGCGAATTTCGCCTTCGCCGAGGAGAGCGTCGACCAGCTCTATCGCGAGGTCGACCACCATTGGAGCGGGGAATTGCCCTTCACCGCGCTGATCGGCGCCGACGGCGAGACGCGAACGGCGGCCGGCGCGCTGGACTCGCCGCCGATCAAGCGCTGGCTCGCGCCGGAGGCGAAGGCGCGGTGAACGGCCGCGCCACCCCGATTTGTCACACCATGAAATGTGAGCCAACGGAAGCCGGGGCCGTCATTGCGAGCGGAGCGAAGCAATCCAGGGCCGTGGGGCGGCCCCTGGGTTGCTTCGTCGCTCCGCTCCTCGCAATGACGCCGCCCCTATCATTACGGCTTCCCCTGACGCAGTAGACCTCGAGTTCTTTCATTTGAGCGAATTCTGATCGATCGAACGATTCCGTTCGATCGGAAAGCGCGCTATCGCGTCGCGCCGGGGGTCCACAACACATCGCCCTTCTCGCGATTGGCGTAGCGCGCGGCGACGAAGAGGAAATCCGACAGGCGATTGACATAGCGCAGCGCCGGCGCGTCCACCGTCTCCTCCGGCGCATTGGCGAGCGCGACCATCATGCGCTCGGCGCGGCGAGAAATCGCGCGGGCGACATGAAGATGCGCGGCGGCGGCGGTCCCCCCCGGCAGCACGAAGGATTTCAAGGGCGCGAGCGCGGCGTTGAGCGTGTCGATCTCGCGCTCCAGCCGGTCGACCTGCGATTGCAGAATGGCGAGGCGGGCGGCGCCGTTCGGCTCGACGCCCGGCCTCTGCGGCGTCGCCAGCTCGGCGCCGAGATCGAACAAATCGTTCTGAATGCGCGCCAGCATGGCGTCGAGCGCCGGCTCGGCGGCGGTGGCGAGGCGCGCCACGCCGATGGCGGAATTGGCCTCGTCGACCGCGCCATAGGCTTCGACGCGCAGATCGTCCTTGCGCCGCCGCTCGCCGGTGGCGAGCGAGGTGGCGCCGGAATCGCCGCCGCGCGTGTAGATTTTATCGAGACGCACCATCGAATTGAAATCTCGTTCAGTGTCGGAAAGCGAGGACCGCAAGGATCAGCAGAAGCGCGCAGAATTGCAAGCCCACGCGCCACCGCATGAGCAATTGCGAGCGGTTGCGGTCGCCCTTGCGCAACAGATTGATCAGCCCGAGCAGCACGACGACGGCCACAGCGGCGACGGCGCCGAGGACGAGGAGATTGGACCAGTGCGACATCATCGGCCCGTTCTCCGGCAGGCGCGCTTCATGGCGGCTCCATGACTAGAGGAGCGCGGAGCGGCGGGCAAGGGGCGGACGGGGCGCCAAATTCAGATTAGCGCGCAGAGCATTTCCACCGTCATGGCCGCGCTTGTCTCGACAAGCGCGGCCATGACGGTGGAACGACAAAGGATTTTCGACACGGATTCGGAAGCCCTGGCGGCGGCGCCGCGCAACTGGTCTTGCCGCCTGCGCCATGCTAACAGCGGCTTTCGCGCCGGGATCGGTCCGCCGCGCAGCTTTCGGGGAGCGCCATGTCCGATATTTTCCGCGAGGTCGACGAGGACGTCCGCCGCGATCAGGCGGCCAATCTCTGGAAGCGCTATCGGACGCCGGTGATCGTCGCGGCGGCGCTGATCGTCGCCGGAACCGCGGCCTGGAGCTTCTACGAGAACAAGCGCCTCGAGGCGGCCTTCGCCGCCAATCAGCGCTATGGCGCTGCGGCCGAGCTGGCGGCGGCGGGCAAGAGCGCCGAGGCCGCGGCCGCCTTCGAGGCGGTCGCCAAGGAGACGCCCAAGGGCTATGCGACTCTGGCCCGGCTGCGCGCCGCCGAGGAGCTGGCCAAGAGCGACAAGGAGAAGGCGCTCGCCGCTTTCGACGCCGTCGCGCAGGACAAGAGCGTCGACCGCCTCACCCAGGAGGTGGCCAAGCTGCGGGCCGGGCTCGTCGCGCTCGAGCAGGGCGACCGCTCGAAAATGGTCGATCGCCTCGGCGAGCTCGTCACCTCCGACGGGCCGTTCCGCTACACGGCGCAGGAGCTGATCGGCCTCGACGCGCTGAACGACGGCGATTTCGACGAGGCGCAGCGCGTGTTCAAGCTGCTGCTCGACAATCTCGACGCGCCGCATGCGATGCGCCAGCGCGCTTCCGCCTATCAGGCGCTGCTGAACGCCGCGCGCGGCGGCAAGCCGACGCCGTCCGCGCCGGCGCCCGCGGCCCCCGCCCCGGCGCCCGACGCGCCGGCGGTGGAAGTGAAATAGGCGGGCCGCCAGCGCGGGCTCGATGCCGCTCATGACCTTCACACTCGCCATCATCGGCCGACCGAATGTCGGCAAATCGACGCTGTTCAACCGGCTCGTCGGCAAGAAGCTCGCGCTCGTCGACGACCGGCCGGGCGTGACGCGCGACCGCCGCGAGGGCGAGGCGCGTCTCGCCGATCTGCGTTTCACGATCATCGACACCGCCGGGCTCGAGGAAGGGGCGTCTGCGACGCTCGAGGGACGCATGCGCGCCCAGACCGAGGCGGCGATCGAATCGGCCGACGCCATTTTGTTCATGATCGACGCGCGCGTCGGCGTGACGCCGGACGATAAATATTTCGCCGATCTGGTGCGCCGCGCCGGCAAGAAGGTGGTGCTCGCCGCCAACAAGTCCGAAGGCAAGAAGGGCGAGGCCGGCCTCGTCGAGTCCTACGAGCTCGGGCTCGGCGATCCTGTGCCGCTCTCGGCCGAGCATGGCGAAGGCCTCGGCGAGCTCTATGACGCCTTGCTCGAGGCTCTGCCCGAGGCGACGCAACCGCCGGATGAGGACGAGGAGGCGACGACCGACGTCGAAATCTCCGCCGACGAGGACGGCAGCGAGGCCGATCCGACCAAGCCGTTGCGCATCGCCGTGGTCGGCCGGCCCAATGCCGGCAAATCGACGCTGATCAATCGGCTGCTCGGCGAGGATCGTCTGCTCACCGGGCCGGAGGCCGGCATCACCCGCGACTCGATCGGCGTCGAGTTCCGCTGGCGCGATCGCGAGATGAAGCTGTTCGACACGGCTGGCCTGCGCAAGCGCGCCCGCGTCGTCGACAAGCTGGAGAAGCTCGCCGGCGCCGATGCGCTGCGCGCCGTGCGCTTCTCCGAGGTCGTCGTGCTGCTGCTCGATTCGGCCATTCCGTTCGAGAAGCAGGATTTGACCATCGCCGATCTCGCCGCGCGCGAAGGCAGGGCGGTGGTGATCGCGCTCGGCAAATGGGACGCGGTCGACGATCCGGGAACGCGCCTCGCCAAGCTGCGCGAGGAGGCCGAGCGCCTGCTGCCGCAGATCAGAGGCTGCCCGGTGGTTCCCGTCTCGGGCGCGACCGGCTACGGCCTCGAAGGGCTGATGCGCGCGGTGCTGGAGGCGCATGAGGTATGGAACCGCCGCATCTCGACGGCCCGGCTCAACCGCTGGCTGGAGAGCGCGATCGACGAGACGCCGCCGCCGGCGGTCTCCGGCCGCCGCATCAAGATCCGCTATATGACGCAGGCCAAGGCGCGTCCGCCCTATTTCATCTTGTTCGGCAATCAGCTCGAGGAGCTGCCGGCGAGCTATATGCGCTTCCTGACGAACGGATTGCGCAAGGCCTTCGCTCTGCCCGGGACGCCGATCCGCATCTCGGTGCGCTCGGGCGAGAACCCGTTCGACAGGGGGAAGAAATAGCGCGCGAGCGCGCGCCGCGCTGATCTCCGGACATCGAAGGTCAGCGCCGCTCTATTGCGCGACTGCGCCGCTTCTAAAGCGCGGACGCGGCCTTGCGCGCCTTCGCGAGCAGCTCGTCGCTGGAGACGAGCGTCTTGTCGCCCGTGTCATAGACGACCGCGCCGAAGCTCGTCGCGAGCGCCGCGCCGACCGCCATGGCGCTGACCACCTCGCGCGCGTCGCCGCTCCAGCGAAAAGTGATCTCCACATCCCTGTCCCCAAGCGCGGCCTTCAGGTCCTCGGGACGCTCGGCATTGGGATCGACCTCGAGAAATTTGATCGTGAAGCCCGAATCCTCGCCGTCGAATGTGCAGGGCAGATAGCCCGAAGTTTTCATCGGGACATAAGTGTCGTCGATGACGACCTTGAAGCCGAGGCCGTCGACGGCCTTCTGGAGCTCGCTTCGTCCCGGGACGTCCTTGCGGGCGAGGAACGCCGATTGTGCGCGCGACATGAGTTGCTTTCCCTTGAATTTCGCCTCGAGCCCGAGCGGCGCGACGCGCCCCCCTCGTCTCGAATCCGCTGCTCATCCCTTAGCCCAAGTCTCGAGAAATGTGACCGGGTTTTCGACAGCGGCGCGCATCCGGGGAGCTGGCTAGCGCCAAGGATCGAGCACAGACGCCTTCATCGGCGCAAAATCCGCGATGTTGCGCGTGACAACGGTCATGCCATGCGCGAGCGCCGTCGCCGCGATCAGCGCGTCACACGCGCGCAAATCTGCGCGACGGCGGCCGACTGTGTCACATAAAAAAAGTCATCCAAGACAGATCTTGATGTGAACCAACGGAAGCTGAAGCCGTCATTGCGAGCGGAGCGAAGCAATCCAGAGCCACGGGGAGGGCTCTGGATTACAACGTCGCTTCGCTCCTCGCAATGACGCCGCCCCGATCGTTACGGATTCTCATGACGCAGTAGAACTATTTGCTTTTTCCGGACGGCGAAGCTCCGAGACGACATTGGCGTCGAGAACGAACATCAGAGCAGATCGGGCTTGCGAAACAATCCCTCTGCACGCGGCGGCGCAAAATTGAAATCAGGAGCCTCCGGCTGCGCCAACGCTTCCGCGAGCGTCATCCGACCGTGGGTCGCCTCGCGATCGGTGATGGAGACGGGTCCGCGCGCCACGGCCCTCTTGGCTCGGCTGGTGTCCTGATTGAACTCATGGATCGACTGGGTCGTGATCGGCATGGCAGGCCTCGCAACAACCGGGCCGGCGTCATTGCGAGGAGCGTGACGACGAAGCAACAAAGGCGCCGCCCCGCGGCTCTGGATTGCTTCGCTCCGCTCGCAATGACGGCCCGAGCTTCCGTTGGCTTCCATACGTTACGACAAATGCCGGCCCAGCGGAAGCGCCTCACTCCACCGTCACGCTCTTGGCGAGATTGCGCGGCTGGTCGACGTCCTTCCCCATGAACACCGCAGCATGATAGGCGAGCAGCTGCACCGGGATGGCGTAGACGAGCGGCGCGAAGGCGCTCGATATCTCGGGCAGCTCGATGAAGCCGGCGAGCTCCGAGGCCGCCGCCGCGCGCGCCGCCGCAGAGCCGATGAGAATGAGATGGCCCCCGCGCGCGGCGACCTCCTGGAGATTGGAGACGGTCTTCTCCAAGGTCGCGTCCGGCGGCGCCAGCACGATCACCGGCATCGCATAATCGATGAGCGCGATCGGCCCGTGCTTCAGCTCGCCGGCGGCGTAGCCTTCCGCATGAATATAGGACAATTCCTTCAGCTTGAGCGCGCCTTCCAGCGCCAGCGGATAGGCCGCGCCGCGGCCGAGATAGAGCACGCTCGACGCGCGCGCCACATCGCGCGCCACCGGCTCGATCTCAGCCTCGCGGGCGAGCGCCGCGGCCATCTGACCCGGGGTCGCGGCGAGCTCGCGCACGAGGCGCTGCTCGTCTTCTTCGCTCAGCACGCCGCGGGCGCGGCCGAGCGCGATGGCGAGCGCGGCGAAGACGGCGAGCTGGCAGGTGAAGGCCTTGGTCGAGGCGACGCCGATTTCCGGGCCCGCCAAAGTCAAAGCCGCCGTGTCGCTCTCGCGCGCGATGGTCGAGGTCTCGACATTGACGATGGAGAGAATGTGCTGGCCCTGCGCCTTGGCGTAGCGCAGCGCCGCCAGAGTGTCGGCGGTCTCGCCCGATTGCGAGACGAGGATCGTCAGCCCATGGGCGGGCAAGGGCGCCTCGCGATAGCGGAACTCCGAGGCGATGTCGATCTCCACCGCGAGCCGCGCATGGCGCTCGATCCAATAGCGGCCGATGAGCCCGGCGTAATAAGCGGTGCCGCAGGCGGAAATGGTGACGCGAGACAGCTTCTCCGCATCGAAGGGGAGATCGAAGGGGAGGCGCACCTTGCCGGCGGCGAGGTCGAGATAATGCGAGAGCGTGCGGCCGACCACCTCGGGTTGCTCGGCGATCTCCTTGGCCATGAAATGGCGGTGATTGCCCTTGTCGACGAGAAAGGCGCCCGCCTGCAGCGGCTGCCGGCGCCGCTCGGTCTCGCGGCCGGCGGCGTCATAGAAGGTGATCTTGTCGCGCGTCAGCACGACATGGTCGCCCTCCTCGAGATAGGCGATCGTATGCGCGAAAGGCGCGAGCGCCAGCGCGTCCGAGCCGAGATAGACGCCGTCGCGCCCCCAGCCGGCGGCGAGCGGCGCGCCGCGGCGGGCGCCGATCAAGAGATCCTCCTCACCATCGAAGAGAAAGGCGAGCGCGAAGGCGCCGTGGAGCCGCGTCAGCGCGCTGGCCACGGCCTCGCGCGGGCCGGCGCCGGAGCGCCGCTCCTCGGCGACGAGATGGGCGACCGCCTCCGAATCCGTCTCGGTGGCGAAGACATGGCCTTTGGCGGAAAGCTCCTCGCGCAGCTCGCGGAAATTCTCGATGATGCCATTATGCACCACGGCGAGGCCGGCGCTCGCATGCGGATGCGCGTTGGCTTCGGTGGGGCGGCCATGCGTCGCCCAGCGCGTATGAGCGATGCCGACGAGGCCGGAGAGCGGCGCGGCGGCGAGCTTGTCCTCGAGATTGCGCAGCTTGCCGCTGGCCCGCACCCGCGTGAGCCGGCCCTTCTCCAGCGTGGCGAGTCCCGCCGAATCATAGCCGCGATATTCGAGCCGCTTCAGCGCCTCGACGAGCGCGGGCGCGACGGGCTCGCGCCCCAGAATGCCGACAATTCCACACATGAGCCGTCTCCGGGCGCTGGAAAAAGTTCGATGTCGAGGCGTTCGAGCCGGCGCGCCCCGCGCGCCGACCTCTTCGCGCGAAACTCTTACCAACTCGGATCATGAACAGAGCATTAGGGCGATTCTGGGTTTCGACCAGCGGGGCGATGAGACCGAGGGTGAACCTCTGACGCTCGCGATCCGAGCGCGACCCTGGACCGCGAGCCTTCAGGCTCGCCCTTTCGGCCCGGTCAAATCGACTGTCGTGCAGCTGCGAACGAGGTCGTCAACGCCATCCTGCGCGACCGGAATATCGAAAGCGTTCAAGGGGACCAGTTCGAGCAGATCGTGGAAAACTGTATTTTTGTGGCGCATGACGTTGACCGACGAGTCGCCAAACTCGAGACCGGATTAGAGTCGATGCGCTTGTACAACCAATTTTTGCAATTTTTGGCCCGGACAGCCGTGGGCTTGTCCGGGCCAACCACATCACGCCGCGGAGCAATGCTCGCAAAGCGACGGCGATCGGTAGATTTCTCGGCGCCGCGCCACGAGAAGCCGCAACGATTGGGGCGCCGTCATTGCGAGGAGCGCGGCGACGACGCTCAGCTCGCGCCGCCGGGCTCGCCGGTGAATGTCACCAGAATATCCTGGTCGCGCACCACATATTGGCAGGCGAGCCGATATTTCGGCGGAATGTCGTCGACCTCGGCGCGTCTGATCTCGTCATTGCTGATCTTGCCCATGGATTTGAGCTGCGCCTTCTCCTTCTCGGTGAGCATGGCGCCCATGGTCTTGTCGTCGAGCGGCATGACCTCGATGAGGCAGGAGCCGCATTCGCCGTCCTTGCAATCATGCGGAATGGGAATCTTGTTCGCCTCGGCGACGGCGAGGATCGTGTGCGTGTCGCCGGCGACCGCATAGACGGTGACATTCTTGTGGAGGAGCGGAGTGGAGAAAGTGACGTCGGGCATGGTCGTTCTCCCTTAGCTTATTCTTATTACAAAGAAGAAGGTACGCCTCGCCCGAAGGCGCGTCAATCGATGATGGCGTGCGGCAAAAAGCGCGAGCGATCGGAGGTGACGAGCGCTGCATCCTCGCGCACGCCGAGGCCCGCCGGCGCGTCGCCGACGAGCCAGCAGCCGAGCACCGGACGCTTGCCGTCGAAATCGGGCAGCAGATGCAGCTCCTGGCGCACATGGCCTTCGGCGCCATAGGTCCCGCCCGTTTCTGCGAGGCGCGCGTCGCCGTCGACGAGCGCGATATTGGCGCCTTCGCGCGAATAGAGCGGCTTGCGCGCATAGCGGCGCAGCTCCGCCGCGCGCCCATCACACTCGAAGAAGCAGGGCAGAAGATTTGGATGGCCCGGCGCCGCATCCCACAGCAGCGCGAGAAAGCCCTTGTTGGAAGCGACCGCTTTCCACGGCGGCTCGAGAAAATGCGTGGCGCGCATCGCCGGCGAGGAGCCGAATGCATCGGCGAACATCCATTCCCATGGATAGAGCTTGAACAGGCCTTCGATGCGCCGTCCCGAGCGATCGATGAAGACATCGCCGCGCAGGCCGATGTCGCCCATGTCGAGCAGCGCCGTCTGCGAGCCGGCCTGCATCGCGCAATCGGCGAGATAGCGCAGCGTGCCGGCGTCCTCGACGCTGGCGCTCATGCAGGCGAGATGCACGAAGGCGCCATTGGCAATCTCGCGCCAGCGCGCGATCAGCCGCTCATGCAGCGAGTTGAACTGATCGGCGTCGCCGGGCAAACGCCCGCGCGCGATCATCTGTTCCAGCCAATGCCATTGCGCCACCGCCGATTCATAGAGGCTCGTCGGCGTGTCGGCGTTATATTCGAGCAGCTTCGGTGGACCCTTGCCGTCATAGGCGAAATCGAAACGCCCATAGAGCGACGGTTCGCGTCGCGCATGGGTCTCGGCGATGAGGCTCCAGGCGTGACGCGGAATGCGCAGTCTCTCGAGCAGCTCCTCGCTGGCGACGACGCGCGCGATCACCTCGTCGCACAGCGCCGACACATCGGAGGTCGCCTGCTCGAGATCATCCTCGATCTCGCGCATCGAGAAAATATAAGCGGCGCTCTCGTCCCAATAGGGCGCGCCGTCGATATGGGCGAAGTGAAAGCCGATGCGCGCGGCGTGCTCGGCGAAATCGGGGCGCGGCGCGAAGGCGCGCCGCTTCACGAGCCGCCGCCGTGGCCGAAGCCCATATGGCCGAAGCCGCCGAAGAAGGAACGGATGCTCGATGAACCGCCCGTATGCGACGAGCCGGACGAGTCATGCCCGCCCGAGCCGCCGAAGAACCAGCCGCTGCGGGAGGAGGAGCCGCCATGTCCGCCGCCGCTCTTATGCGCGCATTCTCCCTGCGGCGGATCGCCCTCGCGCGGACAATCGGACGGCGCGGCGGCTTCATAGGCGGCGAAGCCGCCGAGCGAGCCGGCGCCGAGCGCGACCAGCGCAATGGCGAGCGAGCGCTTGCGCGCCGGCGACAGCGCGAGGACGCCGGGCAGGCCCTGCGGCGCATTGGTGACGACGGGCGGCGCCGCGACGCCGCGACGGCCGAACTCCTTGGGTCCCATCTCACGGACTCATGCAGGCGGCGCTGAGCACGCCGGCCGAAAGAGAGACGGCGCCGAGCCAGACAGCGGCGGCGATGGCGTTCTGCTCGATCGCCGCGGAGAGGCCGGGATGCGCGAGGCGCGCGAGCAGATAAGCGACGAGCTGCGTCGCGAAGGCGACGAAGCCCCAGACGATGAACTCGGTCGCCGATGTGGTGTTGTGAACCGCGCCGGCCAGCGCGATGGCGAAGCCGATGAGGCTGGAGCCGAAGGCGATGGCCGCGGAAGCGTTGTGCTGCTCGACGATGAGCGCATATTCGTCATGCGCGGTGAGCCGCGTGTAGACGACGCAATAGGCCGCGCAATAAGCGAGGCAGCCGAGGAAATAGGCGGCGAAGGAGACGAGGCCATAGGCGAGATCGGCGAGCAAGGCGGCTCCTTTCGAGTCGGCGCCCGAAAGCTTAGCAACGCGAATCAATCGAAGGAAGCCCCTGCTCGCGCTCGGCCGGCGCGGCGCGGATCATGCGGACCCCCGCTTCGCCCTCCTGGCCCGGCGCTTCGACGAAACCGTGACGCGCATAGAGCGCGCGCGCCGGATTATCGGCGAGCACGGTGAGAGCGCAGCGCAGGCCGCGCGCGTCGGCCGCCGCTTTCCACGCCTCCAGCGCCGCGCCGGCGACGCCGCGGCGGCGATGAGCGGGCGCGACCGCGAGATCGACGCAGAGGCTGCCGTCCGGCGCGCTCCAATCGATGATGACGCGCCCGATCGGCGCAGCGCCGGACTCGAAGATGCGCCGCATCGCCCCGGGATGGCCGTCACGGAACGCCGCCATGCGAATATCGGCCTGCTGCTCGAGCATTACGGGCGGCAGCAGGGCGGCGAGCGGATGATCGGCGAGGAACAGAGCGCGCAGGAAGGGCGCGTCCTCCGGCGCCTCTGGCCGCACGGTGAGCCATGGCGCCCGCGTCGCGACGAAGCCGTCGAAAGCCGCCGCGGCGGCGGCCGGGTCGAGCAGCGAGTCTTTGGTCTCGGAGTCGTTGGTCATGGCTTGTCGCGACTTTTCCGAGAGGCTAGAATCACATTCATGTCGATACATGATATTGCGCCACGACCGATGACATTGGACGAATTCGTCCCCATGATCGGTCAGATTCTTCTCGCCGACTGCAATCCCAGCCCCGCCGCGCTCGAGCTGGTGAGCGCGAAGCCCTTGACCAATCACGGGCTGACGGCGCGTCCGCCGTTCCACCTCGTTTTCCGCAGCGCGCCGGAGGTGCTGCTGCTCCCCGGCGTCTACGCAATGCGTTGCGGCGAATGGGGACCCGACGCCATCTATATCGAGCAGATGGCGTCGCTCGGCTTCGACGCGCCCGGTCATTACTATCAGGCCGTGTTCAACTGATCCGCCGAACGGGCCGTTCGATCGAGGGGAATTGAGCGGAGGATAACGATCCCCGACCCTCGTCCTGAGGAGCCCGCGAAGCGGGCGTCTCGAAGGACGGCAAAGGGTAGAGACCTTAGATTTCGCCCAGCGGCCGTCCTTCGAGACGCCGCCTGCGGCGGCTCCTCAGGACGAGGGTTGGGGATTTTGTCCTTCGCTCGATCGCCCTGCGCGGCGTGACGCGGCAGACGAAAGGTCGGCGCATGCGATGGGTCGAGGTCGAGCGCCCGGAGACGAAGCGGATCTCGCGAGCGACCGCGACCAAGGTGCTGCGCGCCGCCGTGGCGACGGCGCCCGATCCGCTCCCTCTGCTCGAGCGGCTCGGCGCCGCGCTCATGGACGAGGGCGGCCATCGCGAGGCCATCGCCGCCTTCGACGCGCGGGCAAAGGCCGATCCCGCGCGGTTCACATCCTGGGGACGGCTGGCGCAATGCCATAACGAGATTGGCGAGCCGGCGACGGCGCTGGCGATCTGCGACAGGGCCGGCGGCCATGGCGCCCGGGTGGCGCGGGCGCGCGGCGCCGCGCTGGAGGCGCTGGGCCGGCGGGACGAAGCGCTGGAAAGCTATCGCCGCGCCTTCGGCGAGGACGAGACCGACGCGATCGCGCTGGACGCTGTTCTGCGCCTCCTCTGCCGCGCGGCGGACGCCGCGCCGCTGCTCGCCTTCTGCGACGCCCTGCCCGCGACGGCGCGCTTCGACGTGCAGAAAAGGGCGTTCCGCGCGCTCGCCTGCAGCCGGCTGGGCCGGCGGGAGGAGGCGTCGGCGCTGATCGATCCCGAGCGTCATGTGATGTCCTTCCGCTTCGATCCGGCCTGCGAGAGCGGCGGCGTCGACGCGTTCAACGCGCGGCTGGCCGGCTGGCTGCTGGCCAACACCGGAGCGACGCCGACGCCGCGCCGCGATTGCGTGCATGATTACGCGCTGAGACATATGCGCGCCCCGCTGCTGCAGGAATTGCGCGCCTTCTTCCGCCAGTCGTTCGACGCCTATATCGCCGCTCTGCCGGCGCTCGGCCTCGATCGGCTGATGCCGCCGCCGGTTGCGGGCGACATCGCCGACGGGGCCACTTTTCTGCGCAACGAGGCGCGCAATGGCGAGCATGTTCATCGCGGCCGTTATTTGACGGGCGTCTATTATGTCCACACGCCGCAGGCGATCCGGACAAATGTCGAGCGGCGCGGCCGGCTCGCCGTGGGCCGGTGCCATGAGACCGCCGGCGGCCATGAGCCGGTCTGGGGCGCCCGCTACATCGCGCCCGAGCCCGGAATGTTCGTCGTGTTCCCCGCCCATATGTTCCATGACGTCGTTCCGACGCGCTGCAGCGAATGGCGCATCGCCATCGTCGCGGATGTCGAGCCCGCCCCCATTGGTGGGCGGGAGCTCCCAATGCGATATGTCCAAGAGCGAGCCTGAAGGCTCGCGGTCCAGGGCCGCGCCATGCAGTGGATGGAGATCGAGCCCCCGAAAGCGCGTCGCATTTCGCGACGCGCGGCGACAAAGGTCCTGCGCGCCGCCGTCGACGCCGCGGCCGACCGGCCGGCGCTGCGCGAGCGGCTCGGCGCGGCGCTGATGGACGAGGGTCGGCATGGCGAGGCCATCGCCGCCTTGCGCGCGAGCGCGGCGGCGGAGCCGAGCGGCTTCACCTCATGGGGGCGGCTGGCGCAATGCCATCTCGCGATCGGCGAGCCGGCGGCGGCGCTCGACATCTGCGAGCGGGCGCAGGGGCGCGGCGTCGCGCGGGCGCGCGGCGGAGCGCTGGAGGCGCTCGGGCGGCCCGAGGACGCGCTGAGAGAATATGCGCGCGCCTTCGCCGAGGACGACGCCGACGCATTGGCGCTGGAGGCGGCGCTGCGCCTCCTCAGCCACGCCTCCGACGCCGAGCCGCTGCTGGCATTTTGCGCGGCGCTGCCGGCGACGCGGCGCTTCGACGCTCAGCGCCTCGCCTTCCGGGCGCTCGCCTATAGCCGGCTCGGCCGGACGCAGGAGGCGCGCGCCCTGATCGACCCCGATCGTCATGTCATGCTCTTCCGCTTCGTGCCGCCGGCGGCGCTCGGCGCCGTCGATCTGTTCAACAGGCGCCTCGCCGCCTTTTTGCTGGCGAATATGGGCCAGACGCCGACGCCGCGGCCCGATTGCGTGATCGACGGCGGCCTTCCGCAAAGGCGCGATCCGCTCCTGCTGGCGCTGCGCGAGTTCTTTCGCCGCTCCTTCGACGGCTATATCGCCGCAATGCCGGCGCTCGGCCTTCACGGGCCGGCGCCCGCGGCGGGACGCATCGAGGAAGTGGTCGTCTTCCTGCGCGGCGCGGGCCGCAATGGCGAGCATGTCCATCCGGGCGGCTATGTGTCCGGCGTCTATTACGTCGAGGCGCCCTCGAGCGTCCTCGCGGGCTCTGATCTGCGCGGCCGTCTCGCGCTCGGCCAATGCGAGAGGCTGACGGGCGGCCACCGGCCGGCGTGGAGCGTCCGCCATGTCGCGCCCGAGCCGGGGACGCTCGTCGTCTTCCCCTCCCATATGTTCCACGACGTCGTTCCGACGCGCAGCGAGGCGCTGCGCATCGCCATCGGCCTCGACGTTCGGCCCTGTGGAGAAGAAAGCGAGGAGCCGACATGAACGATCCTGCATCGGAGGCCGCGACCGCCGCCGAGGCCCTCGACCGGGACGGCTTCGCGCTGCTGCGCGGCGCCATTCCCGCGCCATTGCTCGCGCCGCTGCGCGCCGCCTTCGAGGCGGGGGCGCGCGCCTCGTCGGAGTGGCCGGTCCCGCGCGGCGCCGACTGGCGCCATTCCATGCTCGATCTCGATCCCGCCGTCGCCGCCACCTGCCGTCTGCCGATCCTGCTCGCCGCGGCTCATCATGTCTTGCAGGCTCCCTTCGCGCTCGTCCAGGTCGAAGGGCGCGAGCCGCGCGCCGGCGGCGGCGGACAGGCGCTGCACCGCGACGCGCCGGCGGCCGCAGTAGTGGAGATCGTCTCCGCACTGGCCTTTCTCGATTCGTTCGGGCCGCCCAACGGAGCGACGCGCTTCGCGCCCGGCACGCATCGCGGCGCTGGTCTGGCGCTGCGCGAGGAGGATGGCCCGCCCACCACCATCCTCGAGGGCGAGGCCGGCGACATCGTCGTGCTCGATGTGAATGTGCTGCATGGCGCGACGCGCAACATCGCCGGCGCTCCGCGTCGATCGCTCTTGATCACCTACGCCGTCGAGACCGCGCGCGCGAAATTCGACGCGACCCGCGCCATGCGCGCGGTGCGTATGGCGCCGAGCGAGATCTTCGGCGCGTGAGCTCACTCCAGAGCGTCGGCGCCCTCGTTCCAGGCGAGCAGGAATTCGGCGACATTGGCGGTGATCTGAATGCGGAACGCCTCGGCGACCGGCGGGCGGGGCTCGGCGTCGAGACGCGCGAGCCGCTGGTCGAGCCAGTCGAGATCGAGCCATTCGCCGATTCCCGCGCGGCGGAAGGCGAGCAGGCGCGTCCGCGCCTCCGGCGCCTCCGCGGCGAGGCGCGGATAGAAATCCGGACAGAACGCCAGGCCCGACCGGCGCAGACGGATCGAATCGGGAAGCCGTCCGTCGAGCAGCGCGCGCGCCGGGGCGCGGGATGCGCCGCCATGGTTGGAGTAGCGCGCTGGAAAGCCCGAGAAGAGCTGCAGCAGCCGCTGGTCGCGAAAGGGTGGGACAATTCGCGCGGCGCCGATCATCGTCTCGCTCGGGCTGTTGTCGAGCTTCTCGACGCCCTGGCAATAGCCCCAGCGGCCGCGCGGATCGAAGGCCGGCTCGGCGCTCCAGGGGCGGCGCCATGTCTCCTCGAGATGCGACGGCAGGCCGGAAAGCAGCCCCGGCGCCAGCCGCACATTGAAGCCATCCTCGGGCCAGTGTGGAGCTCCGCGACGCGGATCGACATGATCGCGCAGCCGCCGCAGAGCGCGGCGCAAGCGATAGGCCGGCGTCGCCAAGGGGAAGGCGGCGGTGAATGTATATTCGCCGCCCGAGCCGTCGATCAGCTCCGCATGGCCGGCGGCGCCGCTCGCTACGAAAAAGGCTTCGTATAAATGATGCCAGGTCGCGCGGGTCGGATCATTGCGCGCGAGACAATGGCGGCGCGACGGCCGGAACAGCCGCGCCTGAGGCGATGGGCGCACCAGAGTGAGCGGCAGGCCGAGACGATCGGCGACGATGCGCGCGAAGGGCGTCTCGTCGGGCAGGCCGCTTTCCTCGGGCGCCGCCGAGGTCAGCAGCGTCAGCCTCTGCCCCGCGGCGCGCTCCGCCGCCGCCACGACGGCGAGCGTCGAGGAATCGAGGCCGCCGCTGAGCATGACCGCCAGCCCGCCGTGACGCGCGAGACGCTGGCGCAGGATCTGGCGCAGCAATGTCTCGGCCTCGGCGAGCGCGTCCGCGAAGGAGCCGGCGAAAGGCGGAGCCGCCACTGGAGCGCCGATGCGACGCAGCTGCGTCCCACCCGCATCGAAGGTCACGCAGGCGCCAGGCGGCAGGGCCTCCACCCCGCGCAGCAGGCTGCGGGTGTTGAACGGACGCACCGCGCGATGGCGGGCCATGGTCGCCGCAAAGCCCTCCGGGTCGATGTCGTTCGGCATCCAGGGAAGGCGGCGCAGCGCATGGATGGAGGGCGCGAGGACGACGCTCGCGCCCTTGCGCGCATGGAGCACCGGATCACGCAGCGCCCGCGAGGTCATCAGCGCGAGACGCCGCTCCTCGGCGCGCCAGACGAGGCAGGACCATTCGCCGAGCATATGCGCGGGCGCCTCGGCGCCGAAGCGCGCATGAGCGGCCGCCGCCAGAAGCGCGAAGCCGGAGTCGACCGGCAGGCCGAGGCGGACGGCGAGCTCCTGCGGCTCATCGAGATAGCCGAGCAATATGCAGCAGCATCCGCCCGCATCAGCGCGATGCACGGCGCGAGGATCGACGCGGTCCACGCCGGCGGCGACAAAGGAGCCCGTCGCGCGCGTCAGACCGAGAGCAGCGCAATCCGCGGCCTCCACAGGCCCGCCGTCGAGGCGGACGACGCCGTATAATCCGCTCTTCAAATCCATGTCCTCGATCTTGACTCGGTCCTGCGTTGGTTTAATCGCGACGCCGTGCCGACGCCCTCCAGCGTTCCGAATCCGGATTGACAGCTTCCGAGCAACAGCGTCATGGCCACGCTTGTCGCGGCCATCCACGCCGTGACATCGCGACGCGCGGGAAAAAGAGGCGGTGATGTTCGGCTCATGATCCAATATTGCGAGCCGTCGCGGCGTGGATGGCCGCGACAAGCGCGGCCATGACGCTGGAAACTCTCTGCTTGTTAACCCAAATTCGGAGCCCTGAGACGCCCTCACCCCTCTCCGAGCGGAAATTGCGTCACGCGCTGGCCCGCGCGGCCTATGGCCGACGCGAGATTCGCGTGGCTGATCCCGTGGTCGCCGGCCATGATTGCCTGATCTCGACCCGCCTCGGGCTGTTCGCCGGACGACGGGAGGGCGTCAAGCGGCTGTTGTGGGGCTATTTCTTCGGCGTCGCCCGCCACGAGGACGCGATCTATCTGTTCGAGGCCTGCGACGATCCCGCCGGCTCGAGCGACATGGGCCGCATCCTGCGCTTTCATCTGCACGACGGCCGGCTCAGCGATTTCGTCGTGCTCGCCGAGGGGCTGCACAATCAATGTCATCAGATCGCGGTGATCGACGATCTCCTGTGCGTCGTCGACACCGCGCGCCAGTCGATCGTGCGGCTGCGGCTCGACGGCGGCCTCCACGATATTCGCCAGCCGATCGAGGTGGGGCCGCGGCCGGGCGGCGGCGGCGCCTATCGCCACATCAACTCGATCGCCGAGGTCGGCGAGCGCATTGCTCTGATGCTGCACAATGGCCCGGTTCTCCCCGAGGAGCCGAGCGAGCTCGCCTGGCTCGACCGCGATTTCAATCTGCTCTCGCGTCAGCCGCTGCCGGGGCGTCATTGTCACGACATTCTGCCCCTGCCGGACGGGTCGATCTGGCATTGCGGGTCGTTCGCGGGCGAGATCATCGATGCGAATGGCGCGCGTATAAAAATTTCCGAGCGAATGACGCGCGGGCTGATCGCTGTTCCCGGCGGCTTCATCGTCGGCGCGTCCTTGTTCGGACCGCGATCGGATCGAGATATTCTCTCGGGCTCGATCATCTATCTCGATCGATCCTTTCGCCGTCTCGTCGAGGCCCCCTGCCCGGGGGCGCCGACCGATCTGCTGGCGCTCTGCCGCTCGAGCCCAATGGTCTGATTCAGTCGATTTGACAGGGCTGAAAGAGCGAGCCTGAAGGCTCACGGTCCAGGCGCTCGGACCGTGAGCCTTCAGGCTCGCTCTCGAGGCCCATTATTTTCGCTGACGCAGACAACTGGATTGCTAGGCTCCGCTCGCAATGTCGGCGGGGACTGTCCAACCGGGGAGCCGGGTCAGGATTGGGTGCAGTCGGGGGCGTTCCCGGGATTGCCATCGAGGCCCACTCCGAACAAAAACTCGGTCTGCTCGATGGCCAGCGCCTCGATTTCAGGCTCCACCCAAATCTTGCGAGACGTCGAAGCCGGCGTGGAGACCGGAGGCTCTGATTCGGGCGTTGCGGTCATAGGTCAGCCTCTCCATATTCGCGGCCATGAATGGACGGACGGGAGCCGACTCGTCGCGCCGCGGCTCCCGCCCCCCGCTTATATCCGCCCGCGCTCAGCTGCGAGACGGGAAAATACCAGTCAACGTTATGACAAAGGTGATGGCGAGATAGGGCTGCAGCGTCGAGATCGGCACATTGCCGCCGGTGGCGCCCACGGTGACCGTGCCGGCGACATTGAGCCCTCCGAGCGGAATAGTCGTGGCGGTGCCCGCAGGACAGTAGATCGCCGGCGCGGAGCCGGTCTGATTGAGGTCGACCGCATGGCCGAGCACTGTTCCATTGTCCGGGGTCTGCAGCGAGGCCTTGGGCTGGACGCCCGACGCATTGAAGCTCGAGGTCGAGGTGAAGGTGGCGCTGTGATTATGGGCCGGCAGATTCGTCGACAGCAGCGTCTCGGTCTCGACGCCGGCCTGCTGACCGATCACGTAATTCGACAATCCCGGACCCTGGCCCCAATGAACGGGGGTGCGGCCGCGCAGGTCCGGCAGAGCGAAATTATTGACGCCATTGCCGCCGAAGGTGGTGCCCAGCAGCGCGAACAGCGCGGAGTTCTGCTGGATGGGCACGAGCTGGCCGTTGCAGAGCGCGGTGTGCGCGGGCGCGAAATTCCAACCGCCCTGGATGATCTGGCCTAAGTAGAGTTCCGCCATGACGTTCACTCCTCCCTCAAATAAACACGCGATCTTTATGATTATCGACGGTTCGAATTCGTACTAGAAACTCGGCGTCGCCACAACCGTGAATGATCGACGGCGTCAGGCCGCGACCGGCTGCGCGACATTGAGCGTCTGCATTTTCTGCAACAGGCGCACGACGGCCGCGCGACATTCATCGGGCGGCACGTCGAAGAGCTCGACCAGCTTCGATGCGATCTCGGATGCGCTCGCCGGAGCGTCCAGAGCGTTCCAGACCGCATAGGCGGTGCTGTTCAGCGCGACATAGAAGCCGGTGTTCACATTGATCATGACGAGGCTGTCCTCGATCTCGGATCCGACCCAATGATCGTCGCGGCGCCAAATCGTCTCGCTCATAATTCAATTCTCTCGTCGATCGACGCGCGCGCGAGCCGTTCGGCCCTGCCGGCGCGATCCATCATGACATTGCGCCGTCCCCAGGCATAGACCGGGACGGAGCGCGCGACCTCGACGCTGTGGAGAAGCGCGGCTGCCTGCAGCCCCATCAGCGCCGGCGCATTCGGGCGATGACGATGCGCGAGCAGGACTTCGAGCGCCTTGCGCTGGGAGAGACGCATCGGCTCTTCGTCAACGGCGTCATCGAGCACGATCAGCGCGCCGAGGCGCGCCGCGTCGATCATGCGATCAGCGGCGAGAGGATGGAACCGGCGCGCCTGCGAGCCTTCGCGCAGGAACAGGCCTCCCGGCAGGCCGCAGACGGTCGCCGCGCCGGAACCTGGAATGATCGCTATGCTGTCATCGGCGAGCAGCGCCGCGCCGTCCGCGACCAGCGCCGCCGCCAGAGTGGATTTGCCGGCGCCCGAACGCCCCAGAATTCCCAGCGCCGGCCCGCCCGGCCGCGCGCAGACCGCCGCGGCGTGCAGCACCAGCCGGCCCTGCATCCACAGCGACGCGGGCAGCGCGCCGGCGATGAGCCGCTCGCCGATCTCCTCCGTTTTTGCGTGAGCGCTCGGCGTCACCTCTATGGCCGACGCCGAGCAGAGATAGCTCGCGATCCCCGGAACGGCGAGCCGCAGCGCATCGCCTTCGCGGGAAAAGCCGGCGGGGGCTGCGAAAGCGTCCTCCGCCGCGACGTCGCAGAAGATGACGACGCCGGGAGCGGTCGCTTCATCGCCGACCCAATCGCGCGCGCCGGGAACCGGCGCCTCGCTGGCGATGATCTGTCCGAAACCGAAGAGCCGCCGCATCGCCAACGCCCGTCACGCCGGCCGGAAGTCGAAAGCGACGCAGATGCGGCGGCCGCTGGCGCGATGCGGATAGGTGCGGTGATAGCAATGGGCGGGGAACAGCATCATCAGCCCCGGCTCCGGACGAACGAGGCCCGAGCCGAAGGCGCGGGCGGCCTCCTCGCCGACCAGATCCTCCGGAAGGCCGAAGGCGATATGGCCGCGTTCGTCGCGAGCTTCGGCGATTCCCGGCGGCGTCGCGACATAATACACGCCGCTCAGCCAGCCGTGCTGATGGACGTGCCAGGTTTCGTAGCCGTCCTCGTCGGTGATCACGCACCAGCTGTGCAGGACCAGCTCGGGCGGGCGGACGCGGATCATCGCATGATCGACGGCGGCGGCGAGCGTCGCGACGTGGCGCTCGGCGATCGTCGCTATGCGGGCGAGAAGCTGCTGCGCCAGCGGCGCGAAATGCGAGATCGTGCTGTCGATGCGCCAGGTCCGATGCGAGGCCGATCCATAACGTTCGAGATGCAGCCCGGGATGGGCGACGAGCTCGGCGGCGAGCGCCGCGTCGAACGCCTGCCGACTCGCCCAGCCGGGAGGGGGCGACAGGCGCGAGACCAGCTGCAGACGCTCCCGCGCCTCCGCCTCGCGCGCCTCCTCGATCCGGCCGAGCCGCGCGAGCGCCAGCACCTGCGCCGCCAGCACCCGCGAATGACCGACGCCCTGCGCGACGAGAGCCTCGGCCAGCGCCAGGGCCGCGCCGGGCTCCCGCGTGGAGAAGCACAGCGCGGCGAGACGTTTGCACGCGTCCTTGTTGTGCGGATCGAGGGCCAGCGCCTCTCGGAGCGTGCGCTCGGCGCGGACGTCGCCGAGCCGCATCTCGGCCTTTCCCCGGTCGGCGAGCGCGGCGGCGCGGCGGCGATCCGCATCGGCGAGCGCGAAAGCGCAATCGGCGGAGACGATCGCCTCGCGCGTCGCCTCATGGGTCTCGAGCGCCAGCAACGCATTGGTCCGCAGCATCGCCTCCCCGAAATCGAGGTCCGCGGCCCCGGCCAGAAGCGCGACGGTCTCCGAATACCGATCGCAGGCGTTCAGCAGCCAGGCGAGACGCCGGCGCAGCTCGCGCGAGGCGGCGTTGCGCGCATGAGCGGCGCGCGTGAGCTCCAGCTCCTGGCGCGCGGTCAAGCGCTTCGCCGTCTCGAGTCGAATGGTGGTCGCGGTCATGAGCGCTCCGCCGGCGCGAGAAAATGAAGACATCGAACGATTGAGTCTAGCACGCGCCGCGCATCGGCGCCTCCCCCGGCTTCGGCGAAGCGGCCGGCGAGCGAAGAGGCCGATGCGTCGCCTTCTTCCGACGCCCCCGCCCTGCCCGCGCCGCCAGCGCATCTCGCCGCTCTCGGCAAGCGCGCCCGACTATGCCCGCAAAGCCCGCTCCGACAATACGCGCCGCGCCTATGAGGCCGACTGGCGCGCCTTCGCCTCCTGGCTGCGCCGGCGAGGAGTCGATCCCGGCCAGGGCTGCGGGGCTGTGACGCGCGGCCGCGGCGAACTCGCTCGAGATTGCGATGCAAGGACCGGCGCGATGCGTTATATTGCGCGCATGAACCCGCATCTGCGCCCGCTCGATCTTCCGCGCGAGACCCAGGCCGCCGAGGGACTTCCCCGGCGCTGCTGGAGCGTCGCGGAAATCGAGGAGATGGTTCGCGCCGGCATCCTCGACGAGGACGAGCGGTTCGAGCTGATCGGCGGTGAGGTCGTGCCCATGTCGCCCAAAGGGGCCCGGCATGAATGGGTGAAGATCGCGGTCAATCGCCACCTGCAGCGCATCGCCCCGGATCATGTGGAGATCGCGCCAGAGACCACGCTACGTCTCGACGCGCGCAGCTTCGTCGAGCCCGACTTCTGCGTCTTTCCGCGCGGCCTCGCGCTGACGGCGCTCGACGGCCCAGCCGTGCTGCTGGCGATCGAGATCGCCGATTCGAGCCTTTCCTATGACAAGGGCCGCAAGATCGGCGTCTATGCGGCCTTCGGCGTGCGCGAGGTGTGGGTCGTCGATGCGGTGAGAGCGACGACCTGGATTCACCGCCGGCTCGGCGCGACCGGCTACGCCGAGATCGGCGAACATCCGGCGAGCGCGCGGCTTACGCCCATGCTGGCGCCGGAGCTCGCCTTCAGCCTCGCCGACATCGGCGTCGAGCCGGCCCGGGACGCCGGCCGATGACGACCCCCTCGCTCGCGACCGCGCTGCGGCGCGGGGTCCTGCGCAAATGCCCGCGCTGCGGCGCCGGCGCGCTGTTCGCCGGCTATCTGAAGCGCGTCGAGACCTGTCCGCATTGCGGCGAGAGCTTCGAGGGCGTCGACGCCGACGACGGGCCGGCCTGGCTGACCATCGGCCTCGTCGCCCATATCATCGTGCCGCTGCTGATCTTTTTCGAGAGCCGCGAGCTTCTGTCCTATCCGGCGGAGATGGCGGTGCTGCTCGGCGTCACCATCGTCGCGTCGCTGGCGCTGCTGCCGCTGTGCAAGGGCTTCTTCCTGGCGGCGGTCTGGGCGATCGCCGCCAGGAAGACGAGCTGACGTCAGGCCGCGCGGGCCGAGGGCGCGGCGCGACGAAGCGCGCGAGACGCGCGCTCTCCGGTCGCCGCCACACGGCCCTGCGCTCCGGCGAGCGCGCCCTCGATCAGCTCGAGGCCGAGGAAGCGCTCGCGCTCCACCGGGCCCGGCATGACCAGCCCTTCGGTCAGCGCGACATCGAAACCGAAACGCTCGTAATATGGCGCGTCGCCGACGAGCAGCACGGCGCCATGGCCGCGCGCCGCGGCGCGCGCGAGGCCCGTCTCGATCATCGCGGCGCCGAGGCCGAGCGAGCGATGCGAGCGCGCGACCGCGAGCGGGCCGAGCAGCAGCGCCGGGCGGCCCGGGCCGGCGTGAATGTCCCACAGCCGCAGGGTGGCGACGAGCCGCTCGTCGTCCATGGCGACGAGCGCGAGGCCGCGCGCGGGCCGGCGCCCGGCCCGCAGACGCTCGCAGGTCTTCAGGAAGCGCGCCGGGCCGAAGGCCTCGTCGAGCAGCGCCTCGCGCGCATCGACATCGGCGGGCGTCTCGTCGACGATGTCGAAGACCGGACCGCGAGCCTTCAGGCTCGCTCCCGAGGCGGCGCCGGCGAGCCTGAAGGCTCGCGGTCCGAGGGAATCGTGAAAGGAGTGACAAAAGGTCATCGGTTCCTCCATCGAGGACGGACGACCCTCGCGCCTGGCGCGCAGATGCGCGCCCGCCGAACGGGACTGACAAGGGGCGAAGAGGCGGACCGCGAGCCTCGGAGGCTCGCGGTCTTTCGTCTAGAGGCGAGCCCGAAGGCCCGCGGTCCGGCGCTCGCTCAGATCACGAAGGATTCGAGCGGCGGGAAGCCGTTGAAGCCGACCGACGAATAGGTCGTCGTATAGGCGCCGGTTCCCTCGATCAGCACTTTCGAGCCGATCTCCAGGCCGATCGGAAGGAGATAAGGGTCCTTCTCGTACAGCACGTCGATCGAATCGCAGCTCGGCCCGGCGAGCACGCAGGGCGCGGTCGCGTCGCCGTCCGCCTCGGTGCGGATCGGATAGCGAATCATCTCGTCGGTGGTCTCGGCGAGGCCGTTGAACTTGCCGATGTCGAGATAGACCCAGCGCACCGGATCATCGTCCGACTTCCTCGACACGAGCACGACCTCGGCCTCGATCACGCCGGCGTTGCCGACCATGCCGCGGCCCGGCTCGATGATGGTCTCGGGAATTCGGTTGCCGAAATGCTTGGAGAGCGCCCGGAAGATCGCCTGGCCATAGGCCTTCACCACCGGAACATTCTTCAGATATTTCGTCGGGAAGCCGCCGCCGAGATTGACCATCTGCAGCTGAATGCCGCGCTCGGCGAGATCGTTGAAGATCTCGGCGGCCGACTTCAGCGCGCCGTCCCACATGCCGGGATCGCGCTGCTGCGAGCCGACATGGAAGGAGACGCCATAGGCCGTGAGGCCGAGACGATGCGCATGCTCGAGGACGCGCGGCGCCATCTGCGGCGCGCAGCCGAACTTGCGCGACAGCGGCCATTCGGCGCCGTCGCCGTCGCAGAGGATGCGGCAGAACACGCGCGCGCCCGGCGCGGCGCGGGCGATCTTCTCGACCTCCGCCTCGCAATCGACCGCGAACAGGCGCACGCCGAGCGCATAGGCCCGCGCGATGTCGCGCTCCTTCTTGATCGTGTTGCCGAAGCTGATGCGGTCGGGCGTCGCGCCGGCGGCGAGCGTCTGCTCGATCTCGACGACGGAGGCCGTGTCGAAGCAGGAGCCGAGACGCGCCAGCAAAGCGAGCACCTCCGGAGCCGGATTGGCCTTCACGGCGTAGAACACGCGCGTGTCCGGCAGCGCGCGGGCGAAGCTCTGGTAATTGTCGCGCACGATGTCGAGGTCGACGACGAGGCACGGGCCGGTGTCGCGTCCGGCGCGACGACGGGCCTCGAGAAATTCGCGGATACGATCGGTCATAGCTGCGGCATCCCCAACGAAGTCGCGGCGCAAAAGCCGCGGAGTGGCCAAGGGCTTCGAGCGGATGCACGTCGCCGTTTACGCAGGCGCTGTGGAGACGCGCTGCATATCGATACGACTGCGATCCAGGATCGCCGACACGCCGCCCGTGAGGGCGCCGCATAGGCGATCGGGTGATGCGCCGTAGGCTAATGAAGGCGCGGACGCGCATGTCCTGACGGACATGTGATTCCGACCTGCATAGCCATCGCTTGGAAGGGGATTGATCCCTTTCCGCACGCCCGGCAAGAAAGACAAGCCTCTTCGGTACGCCGGCCTTTGGAGGGCCGACAGAGACGAAAAAGCCCGGTCCGTCGTTGCTTTAAGTCGCGATCCCTCGCTCAGGCGAGGTTCGCCGGTTTCGCCTCCGGCTGCCGGTTTTATTTCGGTGGTTAACCGGCCTCTTGTCCGGATCCCCGCCGACCGACACACGACCACAGGCACGTGCGAAATTGGGCAACCCTGTAAATACGCGCTTTGGCTCGGTTGACAAGGGCTTTTTTGCGCCGGCTGCGCATTTCTTCACCGCTCCGCCTGCACAGGCGGCACAGCCGCGCTCGAGCCGCTTGCGAGAGCGGCGGAAGCCGGCTACGCAGAGACGAGAGCGCGACGACGAGCCATATAGCGACGCGCTCGGCGCCGGCGACCCGGGCGTCCCCAAGAACGCCCAATTCGTTTGCGACGCCCCACGCCGGCCGCCTGCCGGCGAGCCTTTATTCTTATCGGAAGCCGAGTGAAATGACCGACATCTCCCGCCGCCGTCTCATCGGCGCGATGGCCGCAGCGAGCGCGCAGGCGACGCTGCTCGGACGCGCCGTCGCGCAGACGGCTCCAAATGGCCAGGCCCCTCATTTCGGCTTCGAAGATGTGGTCCGCCGCGCGCGCGACCTCGCCGGCGCGCCCTTCGAGGCGGCGCCGCCGCAGCTGCCCGAGCAGCTCGACCGTCTCGACTTCGACTCCTGGCGGGACATACGCTTCAAGCCCGAGCGGGCGCTGTTCGCCAATATTCCCGGCTCGTTCCGGCTGCATACGTTCCACCTCGGCTTTCTCCACAAGCGCCCGGTCACGGTGAACACGATCCGCGACGGCATTCCGACGCCGATCCCCTATTCGCCGGCGCTGTTCGACTATGGCCGCAACAAATTCGACAAGCCGCTGCCGATCAATGTCGGCTTCGCCGGCTTTCGCCTGCATTATCCGCTCAACGATCCGCATATCTACGACGAGGCGATCTCCTTCCTCGGCGCGAGCTATTTCCGCTTTCTCGGCCGCGGCCAGAAATATGGGCTCTCGGCGCGCGCGCTCTGCATCGGCTGCGGCGACAATTCGGAGATTTTTCCGTTCTTCCGCGAGTTCTGGATCGAGACCCCGCAGGCGGGAAGCAATCGCGCCGTCATTTACGCGCTGCTCGACAGCGAGGCGGCGACCGGCGCCTTCCGCTTCGAGCTCTCGGCCGGCCAGGAGAGCACGATCGACGTGCAGGCGACGCTGTTCGCGCGCCGCGCCAATGTCAAATTCGGGCTCGCGCCGCTCACCTCGATGTATCTGACGGGCGAGAACGACCGCCGCATGCGCGACGGCTTTCGCGGCGAGCTGCATGATTCGGATGGATTGCTCGTCCATGACGAATCGAAGGAATGGCTGTGGCGCCCGCTCGGCAATCCGCCGCTGGCGCGCATGACGACTTTCGCCGATCCGAATATTCGCGGCTTCGGCCTGATGCAGCGCGACCGCGACTTCGATTCCTATCAGGACATAGAGCTCGCCTATGAGACGCGGCCGAGCTATTTCGTCGAGCCGCAAACGCCGTTCGGCGAGGGCGCGATCGAGCTGCTGGAGCTGCCGACGCCAGACGAGACCAATGACAATATCGTCGTCTCCTTCGTCGGAAGCGCCGCGCCGGAAATCGGCAAGCCGTTCTCCTACGCCTATCGCATCACCTCGCTGCTCGATCTCGAGCGCCTGTCGCCGAATGGGCGCGCCGTCAACACATTCGCGACGACGGCGCGGGCGCTCGGCTCGTCCGAGCCCGTGACGCCCGGCGCGCAGCGGTTCATCGTCGATTTCGCCGAGGGCGAGCTCTCCTATTTCGTCAATGATCCGTCGCAGGTCGAGGCTGTCGTCACCACCTCGAAAGGCTCGGTGATCCGCTCGAGCGTCGCCGCCAATCCGCATATCGACGGGCTGCGCGCCATGTTCGACGTGGTGACGAAGCCGGGCGAGACCGCCGATCTGCGCGCGTTTCTCAAGGCCGGCCCGCGGACGCTGACCGAGACCTGGACCTATCCCTGGACGGCGCCCTGATCGCGGCGCTCACACCGCGAGCGCGAGCTGCGGATCGCTCGACGACTCCGCTGCGCAGAGCGAAGAGAGCGTGACGCCGAGCAGTCGCACGCCCGCGGGCGAGGGAAACAGCGGGTGCATCAGCGCGAGCGCCGAACGCTCGAGCTCGGCCGCGCCGGCAACGGGAGCCGCCAGAGTGCTGCGTCGTGTGATCTGGCGGAAGTCCGCATATTTGACCTTCACCGTCACTGTGCGTCCACTCGTTGCGGCGCGCTGGCAATGGCTCCAGACGCGCGCGACGATCGGCGCGAGCGCCGCTCGAGCCTCCTCGTGGGCGTGGAGATCGCGCGCGAAAGTGACCTCGGCGCCGATGGATTTGCGGATGCGGTCGGGTCGCACCGGCCGCTCGTCGACGCCGCGCGCGATTCCATAATAGAACGCGCCGGATTTGCCGAAATTGCGCTGCAGAAACTCGAGGCTCTGCGCGCGCAGATCGCGCCCCGTCTCTATGCCGAGCGCGTTCATCTTCTTTGTCGTCGCCGGCCCGACCCCGTGAAAGCGGCCGACGGCGAGATCGGCGACGAAGGACGGCCCCATCTGCGGCGTGACGACGAAGAGCCCGTCGGGCTTGCGATGATCCGAGGCGAGCTTGGCCAGAAATTTATTGTAGGAGACGCCGGCCGAGGCGGTGAGGCCCGTTTCTTCCTTTATTCGCGCGCGGATCTCCTCGGCGATGCGCGTCGCCGAAGCCATGGCCTTGCGATTCTCGGTGACGTCGAGATAGGCCTCGTCGAGCGAGAGCGGCTCGACCAGCGGCGTGTAGTCGAGGAAGATGGCACGAAGCCCGCGCGACACCTCGCGATAGACGTCGAAGCGCGGCGGAACGAAGATCAGCTCCGGACAACGTCGCTGCGCCGTGACCGAAGGCATGGCCGAGCGCACGCCGAACTTGCGCGCCTCATAGCTCGCGGCGGCGACGACGCCGCGCTCGCGCGGCGAGCCGACGGCGACCGGACGGCCGCGCAGCGCCGGATCGTCACGCTGCTCCACCGACGCGTAGAAGGCGTCCATGTCGATATGGATGATCTTGCGTTGCGACGCCATGCCCGGCCCCGTCGAAGGCCGCGCGCGGCCTGAAGCGCTTTCCGATCGAACGAAATCGTTCGATCGATTAGAATTCGCTCGAACGAAAGAACGCCGGCGCGAGACTCTCACGCAGGCGTCCCGATTTCAACCATCGCCTCGGTTGCGCCTTGACGTTCGCCGCTCCTCGCCAATGTGAGTGGGAAGCGGATCGGGCGGACCGCCCGCGGCGAGCGCGGACGAGGGCGCATGCGGGAGATCATGGCGACCTTTCTCGGCGAGCAGCTCGACTTCATCTATTTCTTCTACGGCCTCGCTTTCATGCTGCTCGGCGCAGTCTGCATGAGCGGCGCGGGCGGCGGCGCGCGCGAGGAAAGCTGGACCGCTCTCGGCCTGTTCGGCTATTCGCATGGCTGCCTCGAATGGATGGAGCTGTTTGCGCTGGTCGTCGGCGACGACCGCTATTTCGCTCTGCTGCGCTTCGTCTTTCTCACCGTCTCCTTTCTGTTTCTGCTGGAGTTCGCGCGGCTCGAATGGGCGCGCCTCGGGCACGGGATCGACGTCACGATCTATGCGCCTCTGATATTCCCCGTCGCGCTCGTCGCCTTGTGGTCGGGCCTGCCGGCCGCGAATGTCGTCGCGCGCTATCTGATCGCCTTCATCGGCGCGAGCGCGGCCGCCTGCGCGGTGGCGCGTCGCGCGCAAAATCTGAGCGGAGACGGACGCCGATTTCTGAGGTTCGCAGCCGTCGGCTTCGCGCTCTATTCGGTCGCCGCGGGGCTGGTCGTCGGGCCGGCGCCGTTCTTTCCGGCCAATGAGCTCAACGCTCGATCCTTCGTGGCCGTGACGGGAACGCCGATCCAGCTCTGGCGCGGGCTCCTCGGCTGCTGGATCGCGTTCTCCGTCTGGTCGATCCGCCAGAACCAGCTCGCGCTCGAGCTCGCCTCGCGGCGCTACACCGATTATTTGCGCAAGCAGTTCGGCTGGACCATCGCGGCGATGGCCGCGATCCTGCTGGGCGGTTGGGCGCTCACCAACTACCTCGGCAAAATTTACAATCACAGCGTCGTCATGGAGGCGCGCGGCGATCTCGCTCTGCTCGCCAGCCGCTTGGGCAGCGAGACCGACGCGCTCGACGCTATGGCGAGAACGCTGGCGGGAACGCCGTCTGTGCGCGCAGCGCTGCAGACGAAGGGTCCATCGACAGATGAGGAGGCGACATCCGCGCTCGAGCTGCATGTCGACGCATCGGGCGCCGAGATCGGCATGATCATGAATCGCTCCGGCGCCGTCGTCGCTGCAGCCGGACGACGGGCGGGGATGGCGGAGGCCCGCGACTATGCGAGGCGCGGCTCCTTCACCGAGGCGCTGAGCGGCGCCTCGGCGCGCTGCTTCGTCTTCGACCGCACGCGCGGCGTGATCGAATATGCGGCCGGCGAGCCGATCCGCAATGCGGTCGGCGACGTCGTCGGCGTCGCGCAGCTGGTGCGAACGCTCGCCGATGTGGAGATCGATCTCATCGGCTTCGAACACGCCTATTATCTCGTCGATCCCGATGGGGTGGTGGCGATGACCAATCGTCCCGACAACATGCTCCGTCCGATGTGGCCGCTCGACGCGACGCAGGCCGAGGCTGCGGAGCGCCGCTTCGGCGCGCTGCGCGGCCGGCCCATGCTGAAGCGCGAGTTCGTGGACGACATATGGACCTCGGTCAATGACGAGCGCCAATATCTGCGGCGCAGCTTCGCGCGCGGCGGCGGCTGGTCGCTGGTGCTGGCGACGCCGACACGCGAATTATTCGCCTCGCGCGTGCTCGGCATCATCGTCACTTTGCTGGCGACGACGATGACCTTGATCTATCTCGTCGGCAAGGAGCGCCGGCTCCACGACGGCATTCAGATGGACAAGCGCCTGCATCTGCAGGAGCTCGCCCGCGACCTCGGCCAGCAGGCCGTGACCGATCCACTCACCGGCCTGTTCAACCGGCTGCGCATCGATCAGGCTCTCGCCAGCGAGATGGCGCGCGCTGGCCGCTATGGCGATCCGCTCTCGCTCGTGCTGTTCGACGTCGACTTCTTCAAGGCCATCAATGACGCGCATGGCCATCAGGCGGGCGACCGCGCGCTAGTGCGGCTCGCCGACGCCGCGCGCGCCTTGGTGCGCCGCTCCGATCTGCTGGCGCGCTGGGGCGGAGAGGAATTCATTCTGCTGACGCCCGGCTCCGACGGCGCCATGGCGCGCAACGCAGCGGAGAAGCTGCGCGCCGCGGTCGAGCGCCTCTCATTCGAGGACATCGGCAAAATCACCTGCAGCTTCGGCGTGACGCAATATGTCGACGGCGACACCGCCGAGACGATGGTCCGCCGAGCCGATCGCGCGCTCTATCTCGCCAAGCTCAACGGCCGCAATCGCGTCGAATCGGTGCTCGAGTCGGATGCGTCGTCGAACGGCTGAAAGAGCAATCGCGCAAAGGCGAGCCTGAAGGATCGCATTCCCCGGTGGTCACGCGTGCCAGCGGCGCGTCGCGTTCATCTTGCGCAGCCGCTGCTCGACGAGCGATGTCGCGGCGTCGCGCAGCGACACGCCCGCCGCATCGGCGCGCTCGACGATCCTGCGCATATTGTGGCCGATCTTCTCCTCGATCGCCGCAAAAGCCGCAGCCGCGTCGCCGCCGGCATATTCCACCGCCGCGCAAATGACGCCGCCGGCGTTGGCGATGAAGTCGGGCGCGGCGACGATTCCGCGCTCGAACAGCCGCCGCTCCGCCTCCGCCGTCGCCGGAATATTGGCGCCTTCGACGACGAGCTTGCAGTCGAGCGTCTCGACATTGTCGGCGCGCAGCACGTCCGGCCGCGCCGCAGGAATGAAAATATCGCAAGGCGCGCGCAGCAGCGCGTCGGAGCCGAGCCTTTCGCCGACCGAATGCGCGGAAACGCTCATGCCCTTGGCGCGCAACAGCGACAGCGCCTCTATGTCGAGGCCGCGCGCATCATAGATCGCGCCGCGTCGATCCGAGGCGCCGACGAGGACCGCGCCTCTCCGCGCGAGAAAGCGCGCCGCATGACGACCGACGGCGCCGAAGCCTTCGACGACCACGCGCGCCCCGGAAAGCGAGAGCCCGGCGCGCGGCGCCGCGACCTCCGCCGCTATGGCGACGCCGAAACCCGTCGCGCCGATCTCGTCGAGCGGCACGCCGCCGAGCTCGGCGGGAAGGCCGACGGCGCGGCCGATCTCGTCATGCACGAAGGCCATGCAGGTCTCGTCCAATCCCATGTCGGGACCGGGAATATAATCGGTGAGAGGCTCTATGCCCTTGGCGAAGGCGCGGATCACCCGCTCCTTTTCGTCCATGGGCATTGCGGGGTCGCCGAAGATCACTGATTTGGCGCCGCCGTGGCGTAGCCCGCAGGCCGCGTTCTTCAGCGTCATTGCGCGCGCGAGGCGAAAACACTCCTCGACGCCGACATCGGGAGCCATGCGCACGCCGCCTATGGCGGGACCGGCGGCGACATTGTCGATGACGACGATCGCCTCGAGGCCGGCGGCGGGCGTGCTCAGATAAACGATCTTCTCCGGCCCGAATTCGTCGACGAAGGCGAAGGCGTCGGATTTGAACAGCGCGGACATATGCGCGATGTGGCGCGGGCGAGCGCGGCTTCAAGCATGCGGCCGCGAAAAGCGCGATCCGCATGCGTTATCGGTAGCATTGCTTAGCGCCGGGCCGTCATTGCGCGGCCATGGCGCCGCGCCATAGACTGCGCCATGGTTTCGTCGTAGCCGGAAGCGCCCGATTGTCGCGATTGATTTCTCTGTTCGTCGAGCTGACGCTGACGCTCGCGCCGCAGCGTTTGCTCGGCCTCCTCGCTCACCCCGCCTTGCACGACGCGCTCGGGCGCGAGCGGCTCAATGCGGTCGGCGCCTGGATCAACAATGTCTTCATGCTGCCCTGGCGCCAGCGCCGCGCGCGCCTCTCGCCGCGCGACGCGGACATGCGCGCCTATCTTCGCACACATTTTTGCGCGCGACCCTTTCACACGGTCGAGACGACGCATACCGGCCTCGCCTTCGTCTGCTGTCCGGTCTGGCTGCCCAAGCCGATCGGCGCGCTCTCCGGCGATCCGCAAGCGCTGTGGAACAGCGCCGCGGCGCGCGAGATTCGCGAGTCGATCGTCGACGGCTCGTTTCGCCATTGCGATCACCGCACCTGTCCGCTGATCGCGAGCCGCGCTCTGCCGCCGCGCGCGTCGGCGCAAGCGCAGCAGATGATCGCGCAGCATCGCTCCGGCGCTCCCGCCCCCTCGCCCAAATATGTCGTTCTCAGCCACGACAAATCCTGCAATCTCGCTTGTCCGTCCTGCCGCTCGGGACTCTATCTCGCGAACAAGGCGCAGCAGGCGCGGCTCGACGCGCTGATGGAGAGCGCCATATTGCCGCTGCTGCGCCATGCCGAGGAGGTGGTGATCACCGGCTCCGGCGACGCCTTCGGCAGCAATCATTTCCGCAATGTCATCAAGCGCATCACCGCCGGCGAATATCCGGGGCTGAAGATTCATCTGCACACCAACGGCCAGCTCCTGGACGCGCGCGCCTGGCGCGACCTGTCGCTCGAGGGCCATGTCGGCGGCGTGCAGATCTCGATCGACGCGGCGCGCGCCGCGACCTACGCCATCGTGCGGCGGCCGGGCAATTTCGCACGGCTGCTCGAAAATCTCGCCTTCGTCAAAACATTGCGCCAGCGCGGCGCGATCTCGCATCTGCACTTCTCCATGGTGGTGCAGACGGCGAATTTCCGCGAGATGCCGGAATTCGTGCGTCTCGCCGCGGATCACCGCGCCGATCTCGTCTCCTTCAATATGATCCGCCAACGCGACGTGTTCAGCCGTGACGAATTCGCGCGCGCCTTCATCGGCTCGCCGGATCATCCGGAACATCTCGAGTTTCTTGCCGTGCTGACCGCGCCGGAGCTGAAGGCGAGCATCGTCGACTGGGGCAATATGGACGCGTTCACGCCTGCGGGACGCGCGCGCGAGGACGGCGAGCGCCTGACGGCGTGATCAAAAAATTTCGGCGCGCCCAAAAAATTTCGACGCGCCGATGAAAAGCGCGAACCGGCGCCTTAAGTCGCGCATGATGCTCGAGGCCGAGAACGCCATGGTTGCAGACGTCTCGATTCCGATCGACCCGCTTCGTTTCCTCGCGCCCGACGGCGCGCTCTGCGGCGCGCCCCCTGCGGAGGCGATCGCGCCCGAGCTCGCGCTGCGGCTCTATCACGCCATGGCGCGCACGCGCGCCTATGACAGCAAGGCCGTCGCTCTGCAACGCACGGGCAAGCTCGGCACTTTCGCCTCGGCGCTCGGCCAGGAGGCGATCGGCGTCGGCGTCGGCGCGGCGATGCGCGAGGAGGATGTGCTCGCGCCCTCCTATCGCGACCATGGCGCGCAGCTTCTGCGCGGCATGAGCATGACGGAAAATCTCGTCTATTGGGGAGGCGACGAGCGCGGCAGCGATTACGCCGTTCCGCGCCGGGATTTTCCGATCTGCGTTCCCGTCGGCACACAGATCGCGCATGCGGTCGGCGCCGCCTACGCCTTCAAGCTGCGCGGCGAAGCGAGCGTCGCGGTCGCCATCATCGGCGACGGCGGCACCTCGACCGGCGATTTCTATTCGGCCTTGAACATGGCCGGCGTCTTCGATGTTCCGCTCGTCGTCGTCGTGAACAATAATCAATGGGCGATATCGACGCCCTGCAGCCTGGAGACCGCTGCGCCGACGATCGCGCACAAGGCGATCGCCGCCGGAGTCGCTGGATTGCGCGTCGACGGCAATGACGCGCTCGCCATGCATCATGTCGCAAATCGCGCGATCGAGACCGCGCGCAGCGGCGGCGGGGCGACGCTGATCGAAGCGCTGAGCTATCGGCTCGGCGACCATACGACGGCCGATGACGCGACGCGCTATCGCGATCCCGATGTCGTGCGGCGCGCCGCGACGCAGGAGCCGATCGCGCGGCTGCGCAATTATCTGACCAAGCGTGGCCTCTGGAACGAAGAGGATGAAGCCAGGCTCGGGCGCGAAAACGCCGAGGAGGTGGAGCGCGCGGTCGAAGCCTATCTGGCGACGCCGCCGCAGAGCTTTGCGGCCATGTTCGATCATCTGTTCGCGCAGCTTCCGCCGTCGATGCGCGATCAATATGAGGAAGCGCGGCGCTTCGCCTCCGACGGAGCGCGTCATGGCTGAGCATTCCACCACGGAAGCGCAAACGACAACCGTCACGCGGCTGCTGGATTGCTTCGTCGCTGCGCTCCTCGCAATGACGGGCGGCCCAGCCGTCATTGCGAGCGCAGCGAAGCAATCCAGAGCCGTGGGGCGACTCCTTCATCGCTTCAGCGCTGCTCCCGTCACAATGAGCGTCGAAGGAGCGCGCCATGGCTGAGCTCACACTCGTCGAAGCCGTCAATCGCGCGCTCGCGCATGAGCTCGAGCATGACTCCGCCGTGCTGCTGCTCGGCGAGGATATCGGCGTCAATGGCGGCGTGTTCCGCGCGACGCTCGGATTGCAGCAGCGCTTCGGATGCGAGCGCGTCATCGACACGCCGCTCGCCGAAGCGGCCATCGCCGGCGCGGCGATAGGCATGGCGGCGATGGGCTTGAAGCCCGTCGTCGAGATTCAATTCAGCGGCTTCCTCTATCCGGCGATGGATCAGCTGATCAATCACGCTTCACGCCTGCGCCATCGCACGCGCGGACGCCTCACCTGCCCCATGGTGCTGCGCGCGCCCAATGGCGGCGGCATTCATGCGCCCGAGCATCATTCGGAAAGTCCCGAGGCGATGCTCGCGCATGTGCCGGGGCTGCGCGTCGTCATCCCCTCCTCTCCGTCACGCGCTTATGGTCTGCTGCTGGCGGCGATACGCGATCCCGATCCGGTCGTCTTCCTCGAGCCGACGCGGCTCTATCGTCTGTTCAAGCAGGAGGTCGCCGACGACGGCGAGGCGCTGCCGCTCGACGCCTGCTTCATCTCGCGCGAAGGGCGCGACGCGACGCTCGTCGCCTGGGGCGGCATGCTTCACGAGGCGCTCGCCGCCGCGGATCGACTCGCCGAAGATGGAATCGATTGCGAGGTCATCGACGTCGCGACATTGAAGCCGCTCGACGGCGAAACCATTCTGCGCTCGGTGGAGAAGACCGGCCGCTGCGTCATCGTGCAGGAGGCGGCGCGCACCAGCGGCTTCGGCGCCGAGATCGCCGCGCTGCTGGCCGAGCGCGCGCTCTATTTTCTGCTCGCGCCGGTGAAGCGTGTGACCGGCTATGACGTCGTCATTCCGCTGGCGCGGCTCGAGCACCAATATTTGCCGAGCGTCGACCGCATCGCCGCCGCGGTCCGCGAGACGATGGAGGCGTCCGCATGAACATCTTTCGTCTTCCCGATCTCGGCGAAGGATTGCAGGAGGCCGAGCTCGTCCAATGGCATGTCGCCCCGGGCCAGGAGGTCGCGGCCGATCAGCCGCTCGTCTCGGTCGAAACGGCGAAGGCGGTCGTGGAGATTCCGTCGCCGCAGGCGGGACGAATTGAAAAGCTGTTCGCCGAGGCGGGCGAGATCGTGCGCATCGGCGGGCCGCTGATCGGCTTCGTCGGCGCGCGCGACGAGAGCGCCGACAAGGGCACTGTGGTCGGCGCGATGGAAACCAGCGGGCGCGTGCTGCAGGAGGGCGCCGCCGGCGTCGATCATGGCGTCGCCGGCGTGCGCGCGACGCCCGCGGTGCGCGCGCTGGCGCGGCGTCTCGAGGTCGATCTCGGCATCGTCACGCCGTCGGGGCCCGACGGCGTCATCACCGCGAGCGATGTGCAGCGCGTCGCGCGAATCTTGTCCGAGACCGAGCCGGCCGAGCCGCTGCGCGGCTTTCGCCGCGCCATGGCGCAGAACATGGCGCTGGCGCAAGCGGAGGTCGCAGCCGCGACGGTCGTCGACGACGCGGATATCGAGGACTGGGCGCAGGGAACGGATACGACACTGCGGCTCATCCGCGCGCTCGTGTGCGGCTGCCGCGCAGAGCCCGCGCTCAACGCCTGGTTCGAATCGCATGCGCTGGCGCGGCGCGTGCTGAAGCGCGTCGATCTCGGCATCGCCGTCGATTCGGGTGAAGGGGGACTGTTCGTGCCGGTGCTGCGCAATGTCGCCGAGCGCGATCCGGCCGATCTGCGCGACGGGCTGAACCGCATGCGCGCCGATATCGAATCGCGCGCCATTCCGCCGGAGGAATTGCGCGGCGCGACCATCACCCTCTCCAATTTCGGCATGATCGCGGGGCGCTACGCCGCCCCGGTGGTGCTGCCGCCGACGGTGGCGATCCTCGGCGCCGGCCGCGTGCGCCGCGCCGCCGTGCCCGATGGCGAACGCATCGTCGCGCGGCGGCTGCTTCCGCTGAGCCTCACCTTCGACCATCGCGTGGTCACCGGCGGCGAAGCGGCGCGGTTTCTGCGCGCTGTGATCGACGATCTGGCGCTGGCGGCGTGAAGGAGCGCGGTCTTCCTTCTCCCGCGAGCGAGGAGAGGGGCGCCCGGCGCCGAGCTATTCTCCCGGCAGTCTCGGGCTCGTCGAGCGACAACCGCGGCGCCGCCGCCTCCTCTCCCCGCTCGCGAAACCGCTCGCGGGGAGAGGTGAGGTGAGGGGCGAGGCGGGTAGGCGCGATGGAGAGACGCCGCGAGCCCTCCCGGGCCCCTCTCCGTACCTCTCCCCGCAAGCGGGGAGAGGAGGCGGCCGGCGCCGAGCAATTCTCCCGGCACACTTTGGCTCTTCCGGCAAAGACCGCGGCGTCTCCGCTTCGCTCAGCGTTTCGGCCACTCCCAGCGCGGGCGTGAATCCAGCGCTCCTTTGACGCGCGTCTCGCCGAAATCCTTCTCGAGCTCGATCAGCTTCGCGTCGCGGACCTCGCTCAGCAACTCGACGAGCCGGCGATCATGCGTCACCACGATCGTCTGCGAGTGGCGCGAGGCGCGCTCGACGAGACGCGCCAGCGGCGCGATCAGATCGGCATGCAGGCTCGTCTCCGGCTCGTTGAGCACCAGCAGCTCCGGCGGCCGCGGCGACAGCAGCGCGGCGACCAAAATCAGATAACGCAATGTTCCGTCCGAAAGCTCGCTCGTCTCCAGCGCTCGCAGCAGGCCGTGCTGATGCATCGCGATCTTGAACCAGCCATCCGTGTCGATGACCTCGATCGCGGCGCCGGGAAAGGCGTCGTCGATCGCATCGTCCAATCCGCGCTTATCGCCGATCACGCGAATCGTCTCCAGCGCCGCAGCGAGATCGGCGCCGTCGTCGGCGAGCGCCGGCGTGTGGGTGCCGACCTGGGGACGCCGGCACGGCGCGTCGGAATCGGTGCGGAAATGATCGTAAAAGCGCCAGGAGCGCAGCTTCTGGCGCACGGCCGCCATTTCCGGCGCGTCGCGGGGGTCGGAGAATTCCGTCATCATGCTCTCGAAGCCCGCCAGCGTCTCCGGCAGCGGCTCCAGCGCGCCTGTCGGACCGGCGCAGCGCAGCGACGGACCGCGCCGGTCGACGAGCAGAGCGGATTGTCGATAGGCCGGACCCGCCCAGATGCATTCGCGCTTGATGACCGGATCGAGCGCGAAGGAGCCCGCTGGTTGCGACGGAAAGCCCAGATCGATGCAATAGCCGAAATCCTCTGCGCCGAAGCCGAGCTTGAGGCTCACAGCCTCGCGGCGCACGGTTCCCTGCACCGGATGCGCGCCGGCCCGCACGCTACGGCCGATCCGCTCCGGCCCGGCCCAGAGCGTCGAGCGCAGCCCGCCTTCGCGCGCGAGCGAAGCGACGAGTCCTCCCTGCGCGGTCTGCGCCAGCAGACGCAAGGCGCGATAGAGGCTCGATTTGCCGCTGCCGTTCGGCCCGGTGACGATGTTGAGGCGCTCGAGAGGAACGACGAGGTCGTGAAGCGAGCGATAACCGGCGATGGCGAGGACGGAGAGGGTCGGCACGGCTCCCCGTCCGGCGCCCATGCCCTCCTCCCAGAGAATCAGAGCGAGCGCGAAAAACGCAGCACGCCGCCCTTGGAGCCCTTGAGGATGAGGTCAGAGCCCTGCGTGTCCCAGAACGGGCCGGAGAGCATGACCTGCCAGAAATCGCGCTCGATCGCCTGCAGCGCCGGATCGCATTTCGCATCGGCGACGGCCGGCATCGCCTTCGGCCCCAGCCGATTGGCGCCGACGATGAACACGCCCGACCAGGATTTGCAGCCCGAAAAGCCCGAGCCGCGCATCGTCGAATCGATGCGGATCCAGATGTCGGCCGACGGAGCCTTGCCGTTGATGTCCTGAAGATTGAAAATATGATTATGCGGGAACGGCTTATAGGTGAGGACCTGCTCCTGCTGCGGCTCGCCCCCCTCCTCCTTCGGCTTGGCCGCCTCGCGCTTGCCCTTCGCTTGCGCGGTCGCGAGCAGAGCCGACGCCGAAAGGCCGATGACGAGGGCGGTCAGAATTTTGTTCATTCCTCGATCCTTCTTCCCGAATCGCTGATCCGCAAGCTGCGTGTCGGATATGGCTTTTTTTTGCGAATCGCCGCGCGCGCCGAAATTCGGCGGCTCACAACATGCTGGGCAGGACTCGGTCGGGCGGGCGATGCCCGTCCATGAAGGTCTTGATGTTGATGATGACCTTCTCCCCCATGTCCACCCGGCCCTCATTGGTGGCCGAGCCCATATGCGGCAGCAGCGTCACCTTGCCGGATTTGGCGAGCTTCAACAGCTTGGGGGAGACGGCGGGCTCGTGCTCGAACACATCGAGCCCCGCGCCGGAAATTTCTTCCGCCTCGAGCATGCGGATCAGCGCATTCTCGTCGACAATCTCGCCGCGCGCCGTGTTGACCAGAATGGCGTGCGGGCGCAATTGCTTGAGCCTTCGGGCGGAGAGCAGGTGATAGGTCGCCGGCGTATGCGGGCAGTGGATCGACAATATGTCGATGCGCGCCAGCATCTGGTCGAGCGATTCCCAATAAGTCGCCTCGATCTGGTCCTCGATCTCGGCCGGCAGGCGGCGGCGATTGTGGTAATGGATCGACAGGCCGAAAGCCGCGGCGCGGCGCGCCAGCGCCTGGCCGATCCGGCCCATGCCGACGATGCCGAGCCTCTTGCCGGTGATGCGATGGCCGAGCATCCAGGTCGGCGACCAGCCGGACCAGCCGCCGTCCGGAATGGTGCGCGCGCCCTCGACCAGCCGGCGCGCCACGGCGAGGATCAGCGCCATTGTGAGATCGGCGGTGTCCTCGGTGAGGACGCCCGGCGTGTTGGTGACGGTGATCGACCGCCGCAGCGCCGAGGCGACGTCGATATGGTCGACGCCATTGCCGAAATTGGCGATGAGCTTCAATTGGTCGCCGGCCTGGCCGATGAGGCCGGAATCGATCCGGTCGGTGATGGTCGGCACCAGCACATCCGCGGTGCGCACGGCTTCGACGAGCTCCTCGCGCGTCGCCGGACGGTCCGACACATTGAGCCGCGTGTCGAATAATTCGCACATGCGCGTCTCGATCACCTCGGGGAGCCGACGTGTCACCACGACGAGCGGCTTCTTTTTCGCCATCTTCCCCTTCGTCCTCCCGCCTCGCTCGACTATGTTGCCGCCGCTGCGCGGCGCATCACGGCCGAGCTTTGGGAGCGATGAACCGTCTCTTCAACCTGGCCTTAACGACGATGGATGAAAAGACCTGTTCGCCGCCCGCGCCGCCTTCCCTCCAAGCTTCCTATCAGATGGCGGGACAAAGACAAGACGACGCGTCGCCCGGCCGATGGGACGCCTTCGCTGAGGACAACGCAGACCATGCCCGAATCGCCGACTTTCCGCCCACGAAACGCCGAGCCGGGCTCGCTCCTCGCCGTCCTCTCGCTCGCCGCCGCGCTGCTCTTTGCGGGCGCGGCCCCGGCGCAGCAGCAGATCGGCCCGGTCTCCGGCCTCGCGCTGCCGCGATTCGTCAGCCTCAAATCGGACCGGGTCAATCTCCACGAGGGGCCGAGCAAGGAGCATCCGACCCTCTGGGTCTATGAGCGCGCCGGCCTGCCGGTGGAGATCACCGCAGAATTCGAGACATGGCGCAAGATTCGCGATTCCGAGGGGACGGAGGGGTGGGTGCTGCACTCGCTGCTCTCCGGCCGCCGCACGGCGCTGGTCGCCCCGTGGAAGAAGGAGCCCGCGCTCGCCTACGCCCGCGACCGCTCGACCCCCCTCGCCCGGCTGTCGCCCGGCGTCGTCGCCAATCTGCGCCTTTGCGACGGCTCGTGGTGCCGCGTCTCTGGCGACGGATTCGACGGCTATGTCCACCAGGAGAATTTGTGGGGCGTGTATCCGGGCGAGAAGATCGATTGAGGTTCTGCAGGGAGAGCCCTCAGCCTCGCCGCCGCTGGTCCTTCACCAATCGCACCACCACATCGACTCGGGCGATTCGCATCCCCGGCGGCGGCGCGGGCAAATTCACCACATCGATCTCGGCCCCGGGAATATCCACCAGAGCGTCGCCATCCTCGATGAGGAAGTGATGATGCTCGCTGACATTGGTGTCGAAATAGACGCGCGCGCCATCGACCGCGATCTCGCGCAGGAGGCCGATGTCGGTGAGCTGGTGCAGCGTGTTGTAGACGGTGGCGAGAGAGACCGGCAGAGCGGCGGCGCGCGCCTCCTCATAGAGCTTCTCGGCCGTCACATGGCGATGGCCGCCGCGGAACAGCAGCTCGCCCAGCGCCACGCGCTGGCGCGTCGGCCGCATGCCGGCGGCGATGAGTCGCCCGCGCAAGCTGCGCGCCGCGTCCCGCGCGCGCTCCTCGGCTGTCCGCATTTCGTCCTGCATCGCCCCGCGATCCCGCTCCGTCCCTGCCGCCTTGTTGATTAGAATAGGAAAGCTCACGGAAAAGAACAATTTTTTTCTCGGCGCCCGGAGGCTTGGCAGCTCGCCCGAGGTCGTGAGACAAGCAGCTGTGTGACGAAGAGATGACAGCGACGCGGCCATTGGCGGCGCCTGCCGCCTCGCTCGGGTCGCTCGCAAAAGATGAGACGCTTGCATGCATATTTATGGTTTTGCCCGGGGCGCGACGCTCGCGGCGGCGGTTCTCGTCGCCGCTCCCGCCCTCGCCTATGACATCTCCGGCGCCGGCGCGACCTTTCCCTTGCCGGTCTATGCGCGATGGGCGCAGAGCTACAGCAAGGAAACCGGCGATCGGGTCAATTATCAGTCGATCGGCTCCGGCGGCGGCATTCGCCAGGTGAAGGCGCGCACGGTCACCTTCGGCGCCTCGGACCAGCCGCTCACCGCCGCCGAGCTGGAGGCGGCCGGGCTCATCCAATGGCCGCAGGTGGCGGGCGGCGTCGTCGCCATCGTCAATCTCGACGGACTGAAAGCCGGCGACCTCGTTCTCGACGGGCCGACGCTGGCGCGCATCTATCTCGGCGAGATCGCGCGCTGGGACGATGCGGCGATCGCCGCGCTCAATCCGAAATCGAAGCTGCCGGCGCAGCCGATCGTCGTCGTGCATCGCTCCGACGGATCGGGCACGACCTTCTGCTTCACCGATTATCTTTCGCACGCCTCAGCGAAGTGGAAGGAGACGGTCGGCGAGAATGTCGCGGTGGACTGGCCGCTCGGCATGGGCGCCAAGGGCAATGAGGGCGTCGCCAATAATGTCGCCACCGCCAAGGGCGCGATCGGCTATGTCGAGTTCGCCTATGCGAAGCAGAGCGGCTCCACCGTCGTTCACATGGTCAATCACGACGGCAGGGTGGTGGCGCCGAGCAAGGAGAGCTTTCGCGCCGCCGCGGACAACGCCGATTGGGCGCATGCGCCGGGCTTCTTTCGCCTGCTGACCGATCAGCCCGGCGCGCAGTCCTGGCCGATCGCCGCCGCGACCTTCATCCTGCTGCCGAAGACGCCGAAGGATGCGGAGGCGGCGCGAGTGGCGCTGAAATTCTTCGATTGGGCCTTCGTCAAAGGCGGCGCGGCGGCGGAGGAGCTCGACTATGAGCCGATGCCCTCCTCGGTGATCGCGTTGATCCGCAAGAGCTGGAGCGAGAATTTGAAGGACGCGGAGGGGAAGCCGCTAGTCCGTTAGGAGTCGGAGGAATTGCTCGGCGCTGGCCGCTTGCGGAGCGGGCCCGGAGAAGGCTCGCAGCGTCTCCATCACGCCAACCCGCCTCGCCCCTCACCTCACCCCGCGAGCGGGGAGAAGAGGCGGAGGCGCCGCGGTCATTGCTGGAGGCGCGCCGAGGCTCGCCTCACTCCGGCGGCTTCGCCTCCGCCGGCGTCACCTTCAGCACGGTGATGCGATTGCGCATCTTGCGCATGACCTCGAAGCGGAAATTGTGGAAGTTGAACACTTGGCCCGCTTCCGGGATCGCCGCCGCCTCGTGAATGACGAGGCCGGCGATCGTCGTCGCCTCCTCGTCCGGCAGGCTCCATTCCATCACGCGGTTGAGATCGCGCACCGGCACGGCGCCGTCGACCAGCACCGAGCCGTCCGGCTGCGGACGCACGCCCTGCATGGCGAGATCGTGCTCGTCCCTGATGTCGCCGACGATCTCCTCTAAGATATCCTCGAGCGTCACGAGCCCCATCACCTCGCCATATTCGTCGACGACCAGCGCGAAATGCGTCTTGCGCTTCAAGAACGCCTGCAGCTGATCCTCGAGCGAGGTCGACTCCGGCACGAACCAGGGCTCGAGCGCGATGTCGTCGATGTCGAGCTTGGAGAAATCGGCATTCACCGCATCGAGCGCGCGCAATAAATCCTTGGAATGGATGACGCCGATGAAATTATCCGGCCGATCGCGCCACAGGGGCATGCGCGTGAAGGGCGAGGCCAGCACCTCGCGCACGATCTCGTCGGGCGGAAGATCGGCGTCGATCGTGCGCATCTTGGTGCGATGGATCATCACATCGCCGACATGCAGAATCTGCAGATCGAGAACGCCGCCGAACATGTCGCGCCAATTGCGCTCGACCGTGCCCTCCTCGTGCAGAATGTCGACGGCGCTCTTCAGCTCGTCATAGGGCGACAGCAGCGTGCGGCCATGGCCGATCTCGACCCCGAACAGCTTCAGCACCGCGCGCACGAAGGCCTCGACCGCGATGAGCAGCGGGCCGAACACGGCGACGAACACATTGATGACGCGCGCGACGCGCAGCGACAGGCGATCGGGGTGGTTGATCGCCACCGTCTTCGGCAGCACCTCGGCGAACACCAGCAGCAGCACCGTCATGATGATGGTGGCGTAGATCGCGCCGCTCTCGCCGGTGAGATAGACGAGCACGCTGGTGGTGAAGGCGGAGCCGCCGATATTGACCAGCGTGCTGCCGAGCAGCAGCGCCGCGATCATGCGATTGCGCTGGCGCAGCAGGCGATTGACCAGCCTCGCCCGCGCGTCGCCCTCCTTCTCCAGCGCATGCATATGCGCATGAGAGGCCGCGGTCAGCGCCGTCTCCGAGGCCGAGAAGAAAGCCGACAGCAGCACGCAGGCCAGCACGATGGCCGAGGCGAGCCAGATGTCGATGTCGAGTCCTGTGTCGGCGCCGCCGTGCATGATCCTACTCGCGCGCCATCTCGTCCTTGAGGAAGCTGCGCGCGGCGTCCACATCGACGCCCTTGGCGACGAAGGAGCGGCCGATGCCGCGCAGCAGAACGAAGGTGAGAGCGCCCTTCTCGACCTTCTTGTCCTGGAACATGGCGTCGAGCACCGAATCGGCGTCGGCGCGCCAGCCGGGAATGTCGCGAATGCGCGTCGGCAGGCCGACGCGCGTCAGATGACGCTCGACGCGCTCGGCCTCCTGCAGGCTGCACATGCCGAGCCGCGCCGAGAAGCGCAGCGCGCAGACGAGGCCGATGGCGACGCCCTCGCCATGCACCAGCCGCGCGCTGTCGTAATGCACCAGCCGTTCGAAGGCATGACCGAAGGTGTGGCCGAGATTGAGCAGCGCGCGGTCGCCCTGCTCGGTCTCGTCGCGGGCGACGATCTTCGCCTTGGCGCGGCAGCTCACCGAAATGGCCTCCACGCGCGCGGCGCGGTCGGCGAAGACGGCCGAGGCGTTGCTCTCCAGCCATTCGAAGAAGAAGAAATCGTCGATGAGTCCGTATTTGACGATCTCGGCGTAGCCGGCGCGGAACTCGCGCAGCGGCAATGTGGCGAGCGCGTCGACATCGGCCAGCACCAGCGACGGCTGATAGAAGGCGCCGACGAGATTCTTGCCCTGCGCGGTGTTGATGCCGGTCTTGCCGCCGACCGAGGAATCGACCTGGGCCAGCAGCGTCGTCGGAATCTGCACGAAGCGCGATCCGCGCCGCACGCTCGCCGCGGCGAAGCCGGCGAGATCGCCGACGACGCCGCCGCCGAGCGCGACGACGACGTCGCGCCGCTCGATCCTCGCCTCGAGAATCTGCTCGCAGACGCTCTGGAACACCGGGAAGGATTTGGAGCCTTCGCCCGGCTCGACGACGATCACGCTCGAGCGAATGCCGCGCGCCTCCAGGCTGTGGCGCAGCACCGGCAGCTGCAGCCGCGCGACATTGCCATCGGTGACGATGGCGCAGGCCGCGCCCGGGGCGACGCGGGCGATATGGTCGCCCGCCTGATCGAGCAGGCCGGCGCCGATGACGATGTCATAGGCTCGGTCGCCGAGGCCGACCGGAACCGTCTGCGGCTCGATGGCGCGCGGCGGCGGCCGCGAGGTCATGAAGCGAGCGAGATCCGCCGTCGAGGCCGCATTCTCCGGCTCTCCCTTCGCCCAGCCATAGAGAGCCGCCAAAGTCTCCTCCACCATCACCTCATGCGCGACATCGCGCGACAGCACGGCGATATCCGCCTGCCGATAGACCGGATAGCGCTCGTCCATCAGCCGGCGCAACACGGCCGCGGGATCGCTGGTCTGCAGCAGCGGACGATCGCCCTTGCGACGCACGCGGCGCAGCAGAACGTCATGGGCGGCGTCGAACCAGAGAGAGAGGCCACGCTCCCTGATTCGCTCGCGCGTGCCTTCGTCCATGAAGGCGCCGCCGCCGGTCGCCAGAATGCAGGGCTCGCCGGCGAGCAGCCGCGCGATCACGCGCCGCTCGCAGTCGCGGAAATGCGCCTCGCCATATTTGGCGAAAATATCGGGGATCGACATGCCCGCCGCAGCGGCGACGATCTCCGCGTCCGCGTCCTTGAACGGCAGGGAGAGCCGCTGCGCGAGACGCTGGCCGATCGAGGTCTTGCCGGAGCCCATCATGCCGACGAGCACGATCGAGCGGCCGGCGAGCGCGGCGCGCAAAATCGCGCCGCCGCGTCCGTCGCCCGGCCAGCCGACCCGCGCCGGCTCGGTCTCGCCCATTGCTTGCGCTTTGTTCATGGCCCGGCAATCTACACCGCGTCCGCCGGAAATTCAGCACCGATTCCTGGTTTCAGCCCTCTATTCGGGCAGAAGCGGCTCCAAAAAGCGGCGGATGAAGTCGAGCAGCCGCGGTTCCGCGAGGTCGGCGCGGCGGGCGGCCATGCGCACGCCGGCGAGCTCGGGCTTCTCCTGCGCCGCGAGGAAGGCCGTGATCCGCCGCTCCAGCGCCGCCGCCGTCTCGACGCAATGGGCGATGCGCAGGCAGGCGACGCGCGGCCCGGCCAGCGCGATGGTCCAGCGCGGCTCGAGCCGCACCTCTCCTCGAGCGACGCCGGTCTCCTCCTGCAGCTCACGCAGCAGATTGTCCTCGAGATCGACGAATCCATCACGAATGTCGCTCGGATCGGGCGTGCCGGCAGGAAAATAGATCGCGCCGGCGGCCGAGTGGCCGACGCCCATCTCGCCGAGCAGAAAGGCGCCGTCGGCCGAGCGCAGCGCCGGCATGGAGAAGCAATTCTGCACCCCCTCGCCCGGAAAGCCGAAATCGCGCCAGGCGAGAAAGCGCGAGAAGCGCGTGTGAAAGAACTTCACCTGCAGAGCGTCGCCGCCGTCGGCGTCGCGGACCGGTTCGACCTCATGGGCGAGCAGCACCGGCCCGTCATAGAGGGCGGGATTGGCGGAAAGGCGCGCGCGCCAATGGGCGTCGATCTCCGCCGAGCGCTCGCGGTCGAAGGCCCAATCATGCTCTGCGACGACGCAGCGGAGGCGGTCGACGGTGATGAGCTCGATCGCCGCGCTCACAGCTCGAGCTCCCCGCTCAGCACGCCGATGCTGGCCCCGGCCACGGAGACGGCGGCGAGTTGTCCGCATTCGATGCGCGAGCCGACGATGATCCGCGACGGCCGGCCCACACGATATCCCTGCTCGATGACGAATTCGTGCTCGCCGTCCTCCGGCGCCTCGAAGGCGTGGGCGACCGCGGCGAAAGCCGCCGCCGCCGAGCCGGTCGCCGGATCCTCGGCGACGCCGACGCCATGCGGAAAGGAGCGCGCCAGCACGGCGCTGTCCTGCGCCATCGTCTCGGTGGTGTAGAGATAGGCGCCGCGCGAGGCGCCGAGGACCGCGCCGAAGGCGGACAGGTCGGGCTGGGCGCGATCGAGGGCGGCGCGCGAATTCACCGGCACGAAGAGAAACTCGACGCCGGCGGAAAAGCGCGAGGGCGCATGACGGCGAAAGCCGATATCGGCCGATTCGAGGCCGAGCGCCGCGGCGAGCGCGGCCGTCTGCGGCGGCTCGCCTCCGCCCCACGGCAGGCGCGGCGCGGCGAAACGAGCGAAGACGCGCCCTTCGGCGCCGGCCGAGACGTCGCAGCGCAGGACGCCGATCTCCTCCTCGAGCGCCACGACCAGACCATTGCGCGCCAACATGTCCGGCGCGCGCCGTGAAGCGATCAGCGCCGCGGCGCCGATGGTCGGATGGCCGGCGAAGGGCAGCTCCGCCGAAGGGGTGAAGATGCGCAGCCTCGCCGTGTTCACCGGGTCGAGCGGCTCCAGGACGAAAACCGTCTCGCTCAAATTGAACTCGCGCGCGATCTTCTGCATCGTCGCGCCATCGAGCGCGTCGGCCGCGAGCACGACGGCGAGCGGATTGCCGGCGAAGCGGCGATCCGTGAAAACGTCGAGCGTGTGGAAGCGCAGCTTCATCGCAGATGACTCCGATATGAAGTGTTCGATTTTTTCAAGGCTCTAGAGCGAGCCTGAAGGCTCGCGGTCCAGGGGCCGCGCTTGGACCGCGAGCCATTCGCGCGGGGTCACGGCCAGCTCGGCTCGTCCTGCATCGCCAATATGGCCATGGAATCACGAAATTCGATCATCTCCACGATGAGACCATTTTCGAAGCGCGCGAATTCGGCGAGATCGACGCGGCCGCGCCGGCCGGTGCCGCGATGCCGCCAATCGACCCGGCGCCGCACGGCCACGCGGCCGCCATCGACGACGATGTCCTCGATTTCGTGATTCGACTGCTCGAACTCGATATGGATGACGCGCACGACGGCGATCAGCGCTTCGACTCCGACATGCCGGCCGGCATAGGGGATGCGGGATTTGTCGCCGATGAACTCGCAGGCGACGTCCGGTGAAAAGAGCCCACGCAAAATCGCGAAACTGTTCGGCATATCGGCCCGCCAAGTGGCGAGCAGCTCGGCGCGACGCAGGATTTCGGCGCGGTCGAGGCCCGGCGGACGCGCGGCAAATAGATCATCGAAATCAGTCATTCACGGCCTCTACGGACGCGCGGCGGGGCTTTCTGCCACTCTGCCGCCGGGCGCCCTCGCCGTCCGTCGGCCAGCTCGGCCATCGGCCGAACGAACTCACTTGTCGAGACGCGCCTCGTCCGCCGTCGCCCCCCAGCCATGATAGTCGAGATATTCGAACACCTCGACAATCGATCCGTTTCGCCACCGCAAGAAATGCGCCATATCGAGCGTGGCGACCCGGCCCGTCCCGCGGCAGCGCCAGGAGTTGCGCCAGCGCACCACTCCCGTGTCGCCTTGCGCCAGAATATCGAGCACCTCGAAGCCGAGCGGCTCGTATGCGGCGTCGGTGAGGCGAATATTCTCCCGGAACGCGTCCACTCCGTGCAGCTCGCCGGGAAGGAAGAGCCCTTCCTTTGTGCAGCGGTAGTGAACGACGACATCGGCCGCGAAATATTTCATCATCGCGTCGAGCGCGCCCGCCATGCGCAGCTGCGTGATCGCGAAAATGTCCCGTTTGAGGGCGCGGCCGCGCTCCTCGTCTCTATCGTCGGCCTCGGGATGCAAACGCCCTCTTTGGCCACACGCGAGAGCTGGCCAGCCCTCGCGTGCAGCGCGCGATGTCGGTCCGCTCTCCGGCGGCGCTCAGTTACGGTCTTTGTCGACCAGACGGTTCTTGCCGATCCAGGGCATCATGCCGCGCAAACGGGCGCCCACCTCCTCGATCGGATGGGCGGCGTTGCGCGTGCGGGTCGCCTTGAACGACGTCTGGCTGACCTTGTTCTCGAGCATCCAGTCGCGGGTGAACTTGCCGGACTGGATGTCTTCCAGCACGCGCTTCATCTCGGCCTTGGTGTCCTTGGTGATGATGCGCGGGCCGGTGACATATTCGCCATATTCGGCCGTGTTGGAGACCGAATAATTCATATTGGCGATGCCGCCCTCATAGATGAGGTCGACGATCAGCTTCACCTCGTGGAGGCATTCGAAATAGGCCATCTCCGGGGCATAGCCGGCCTCGACCAGAGTCTCGAAGCCATTGCGGATCAGCTCGACGAGGCCGCCGCAGAGGACGACCTGCTCGCCGAAGAGATCGGTCTCGCATTCCTCGCGGAAGCTCGTCTCGATGATGCCGGCGCGGCCGCCGCCGATCGCCGAGGCGTAGGAGAGGCCGAGCTCGAGCGCATTGCCGGAGGCGTTCTGATGCACGGCGATGAGGCAGGGAACGCCGCCGCCCTTCAGATATTCGCCGCGCACCGTATGGCCCGGGCCCTTGGGCGCGACCATGATGACGTCGAGATCCTTGCGCGGCTCGATGAGGTTGAAGTGGATGTTGAGGCCATGAGCGAAGAACAACGCCGCGCCGGTCTTCAAATTCGGCGCGAGCTCGGCGGCGTAGATCTCGCCCTGCAGCTCGTCCGGCGTCAGCATCATGACGACGTCGGCCCATTTGGCGGCCTCGGCGACCTCCATCACCTTGACGCCGGCGCCCTCGGCCTTCTTCGCCGAGGCCGAGCCCTGGCGCAGCGCGACGGCCACATCGGCGACGCCGGAATCCTTGAGGTTCAGGACATGGGCGTGGCCCTGGCTGCCATAGCCGACGACCGCGACCTTCTTGCCCTTGATCAGATTGATATCGGCATCCCGATCGTAATAGACGCGCATGCTGGCCCGTTCCCCGAAATTGCGGGACAGGCTCTCCTCGGCCGCCCCATCGATAGTTGTGCTCGCCTTCTAAGCGGCCATTCGCCCGCCGTCAAAGGGCGCAGAGAATTCGCCCGCCGCCGAGGGCCGAATCCCGCCGTCCTCACAGGTGCGACAGGTCTCGAACGTCGAACCCGACGAGCGCGGCGAGCTTCGCCCGAACCTCAGAGAGGACTTCGTCGGGCGCCGTCTCGATCAACCCATGGAGGCGCATCGAACGATCGACCGCCCGTATCTGGTCGACGAGAACGGCGCCTTTGGTCCTCATGCCTCGCGGCAACGCGACGTTGAACGGCCATTCTCGCATATTCGAGGTCACGGGGCAGATGATCGCCCGTGCAGAAATCTCGTGATAGGATCGATCCGACAGGACCAGCGCGGGACGCCGCCCTGCCTGCTCTCGCCCGCGCACCGGGTCGAGCTCGGCCCAGACGATGTCACCGGCCGTCGGAATCATCTTTTTCCTTTGCCGTTGCGACGCGCCCGGGCTGTTCCCGCGAGTAGTCGTCCTCGATGATCTCGGCCCCGACGTCCGGTCCCCAATCCTCGAGCGGCGGCTCGTTCTGCGGGCCGAGCCGCTTCATCTCGGCGACGAGGTCCTCGATCCGGTAAACGGGAAAGCGCGGGATGGGCTTGAGGCGCGCCTCGCGCCCTTCGAGCACCAGCTCCACCTCTTGACCCGGCTGCAGGCCGAGCTCCTCGACCAGAACCTTGGGAAGACGCAACGCCGCGCTGTTCCCCCATTTGGCGACTTTGGCGCGCATGGCTCGACCTCCTCGGTTGGATATACAATGTATATCCGCACCGCCCGCGCGTCCACTCAGATCGGCTCCGGCCCCCGCGAGATCGCCGCGACGCCGGTGCGCGAGACCTCGACCAGCCCGATCGGGCGCATCAGCCCCACGAATTCGTCGATCTTGTCCGGCCTGCCGGTCAGCTCGAAAATGAAGCTCTCCGCCGTCGCATCGACCACGCGGGCGCGGAAGGCGTCGGCGATCTGCAGAGCGGCGGTGCGGTTCTCGCCCTTGCCGCGCACCTTGACCATGGCCAGCTCGCGCTCCAGCGAGCGCGCCGAGACGGTGAGGTCGGTCACCTTGTGGACTGGCACGAGACGCTCGAGCTGATGCTGAATTTGCTCGATCGTCTCCGGCGTGCCCGAGGTCACCACGGTGATGCGCGACAAATGCTCGGCATGGGCGACCTCGGCCACCGTCAGGCTCTCGATGTTATAGCCGCGCCCCGAGAACAGGCCGACGACGCGCGCCAGCACGCCCGGCTCATTGTCGACCAGAACCGAGAGCGTGTGCGTCTCGACATTGGACCGCGCCGACGGCGAGGAATAGGGCGAGGGTGGAGAGATGGGAGCGTTCATGTGTCTGTTTCCAGCGAGTAGCGAATAGCGAGTAGCGAATAGTCGAATTCGGAACAGCTCTATTCGCTACTCCCTATTCGCTATTCGCCCTTCTCACACCAGCATCTTGCCCTTCTCGTCGATGATCGAGCCGAGCTCGACGCCGGCGTCGTCGCCGAGATCGGCGAGCAGCATGTCGTTATGCGCCTTGCCCGACGGGATCATCGGGAAGCAATTCTCGTTTTTCTCGACGAGACAATCGAAGATCACCGGCCCGTCATAGTCGATCATCTCGAGAATCGCGCTATCGAGCTCCGCCGGGTCCGAGCAGCGGATGCCCTTGCCCCCGAAGGCTTCGGCGAGCTTCACGAAATCGGGCAGCGCCTCCGAATAGGAGTGCGAGTAGCGCCCGCCGTGCAGCAGCTCCTGCCACTGGCGCACCATGCCCATATATTCATTGTTGAGGATGAACACCTTCACCGGCAGCCGATATTGGATCGCCGTCGACATCTCCTGAATGTTCATCAGGATCGAGGCCTCGCCGGCGATGTCGACGACCAGCGATTTCGGATGCGCGAGCTGCGCGCCGATCGCCGCCGGCAGACCATAGCCCATGGTGCCGAGCCCGCCGGAAGTCATCCAGCGATTGGGCTCGTCGAAATGATAATGCTGCGCGGCCCACATCTGATGCTGGCCGACTTCCGTCGTGATGTAGGGATCGCGATCCTTGGTGAGCGCATAGAGCCGCTGCACGGCGTATTGCGGCTTGATCACCTTGTCCGAATTGCGGAAGGCGAGCGACTTGCGCTCGCGCCAATGGTCGATCGTCTTCCACCAGCCGTCGAGCGGCTGCTTCTCGGCGTGCATCGCCTCGGAGCGCCAGACGCGCACCAGACTCTCCAGCACATGGCCGCAGTCGCCGACGATCGGCAGATCGATCTTCACATTCTTATTGATCGAGGAGCGATCGATATCGATGTGGATCTTCTTCGAGCCGGGCGAGAAGGCGTCGAGCCGTCCGGTGATGCGATCGTCGAAACGCGCGCCGACGGCGATCATCAGATCGCAATCATGCATCGCATTATTGGCCTCGAAGGTGCCGTGCATGCCGAGCATGCCGAGCCAATTGGGGCCGGAGCCCGGATAGGCGCCGAGGCCCATCAAGGTCGAGGTGATCGGAAAGCCGGTCAGCGACACCAGCTCGCGCAGCAGCGTCGAGGCCGCGGGACCGGAATTGATGACGCCGCCGCCGGTGTAGAAGATCGGCCGCTTGGCGGCGGCCATCATCTTCACGGCGCGGCGGATAGACTCCGTGTCGCCCTCGAGCTTGGGCTGATAGGTCTTGTGATGGACGTTGCGCGGGCCGGTATAGGTTCCGCTGGCGAATTGCACATCCTTGGGGATGTCGATGACCACAGGGCCCGGCCGCCCGCTCGAGGCGACATAGAAGGCCTCGTGCAGAATGCGCGGCAGATCGTCGACGCTCTTCACCAGATAATTATGCTTGGTGCAGTGACGGGTGATGCCGACCGTATCGCACTCTTGAAAGGCGTCCGAGCCGATGAGATGCGTCGGCACCTGGCCGGTGATGCAGACCACGGGAATGGAGTCCATCAGCGCATCGGTGAGGCCGGTGATGGTGTTGGTGGCGCCGGGTCCGGAGGTGACCAGCAGCACGCCGACCTTGCCGGAGGAGCGCGCATAGCCCTCGGCCGCATGGGCGGCGCCCTGCTCGTGGCGCACGAGAATGTGCTGCACCTTCTCCTGGTGGAAGAGCGCGTCATAGATCGGAAGCACGGCGCCGCCGGGATAGCCGAAGATAATCTCGACGCCCTGATCCTTCAGGGCTTCGACGACCATTTCCGCTCCGGTCATTTTTCTGGCCATTCTCGTCACTCCGATCGGCTCATCAAAGTCGCGTCGACATCACAGTCGAGTGGGCTTGCGGGCAATAAAAAAGGCCCCTGAGGGGCCTCGGGATAGCGCTGGCTGCGGAACTCGGGTCATCCCCGATCCGTCTCCAGCGCCCTGCTTACGAGAAGAATGCCGCCCACGGCTTCGCTCCTTCGAGAAATTTCGACCGGAATGTTACGAGAGAAGCCGGGGCCGGTCAAGCCGCTGCCGCGATTTGCTCGCGGCGTCTCGATTGCGACCAACGGCCCGGCCACTCATCTCTCCCCGCGAGCGCACGGCTGTCCGGGGAAAATCAGGCATAGGCGAGCTCCAGCTGCCTCGGCGATATGCGCCGCCGCGCGGCCTGATATTTGGGCGGCGGCCGTTCGAGTCTGTCGATCGGTCGCCGCTCGAACAGAAACCTGCCGGCGAGCTCCGAGAACCGCAGATGCGCGAGTTCGATATCGTGGCGGTGGGCGGCGATGCGCAGCAGCACGAAAGCGATCATCGCCGCGATCAGCTGCAGCCGCACGGCGTTCTCGTTTTCGCCGAGAAACTTGCGGATGTTGAGATGCTGCTTGATCCAGCGGAACAGCAGCTCTATGGCCCAGCGCGCCTTGTAGAGCGGTCGTTGGTGATCACGACGATCAGCTGCGGCTTGCCGTCCTTCAGCGCATCGCGTTGAATATGAAGGCGACGCAGCGGCATGGGCAGTTTCGAGTCGCCCTTGCTGGCGAGCTCGACCTCGCAATCCCTGAGCACGGTGTAGCCTTCGCCGCGCGTCTGCGGCATCTCCCGATCCGCGAGGTCGGCGAGGCGGGTGTTGCTCTTGGGGCGCGTGACGAACAAGGCTCGGGCCTCGTGAATGTCCCTCCACCATTTGAAATCATAATAGCCCTTGTCGAAGACATAGGTCGCGCCGGCCTCGATCGGCGTCTTCTTGCCGATCTCGACATCGTTGACATTGGCGGGCGTGACCTCGACGCAGAAGGGGCGGTCGACCCCGGGATCGTAGACGACGTGCATCTTCATGCCGTGGATGCGGCCGTTCGAGCGGGCGAAGTCGTGGAATTTGCTCAACGGGATAGGCGTCGAATCGATGAGGCGCAGCAGCTCGGCGCCGTCGCGGCGCGTTCTGCGGTCGAGTTCGCAGGAGAGGCGCGCGAACAGATCGGCGAAGACGCCGACGGGCCGGCGCGCATTGGCTTCGGCGAGGGTGGAGCGGGCGATCCTGCGGACGCCGAGGTGATAATGGGAGCCGCTGTTGGCGTTGAAGGCGGCCTCGAGGCTGCGCAGGCTCGTTTCGCCGCCGAGCTGAGCGGCGATCAGGACGACGAGATGATCCCAGCTCTTGAAGGATTTGTCGTAGGCGTCGCCCTTGTGGCGCGCGACGATTTGGCCGAACGCGCGACGATCGATCGGCTTGAGCAAGTCGACAAAAACGCTATTCTGGAAGCGCATGTCTGGTCCTTTATTTTCCAGTCTCGACAACCGGAAAATACCCCGAAACCTTCGGAAGTACCAGGCATGCGCCCGCGACTTATCGACTCATTCCCCGGACAGCCGTGCCGCGAGCGGGAGAGGAGCGCCGTCTGCGCGAAATACCAGCGGCGCCGGCAGCCCCTCTCCCCGCCTGCGGCGAGAGGTGAGGTGAGGGGCGCGGGAGGCGTCGCGACGTCTCGAACGAAATTTACAGCCGAGACTCACATCGCAGAAGCGCCGGGACATTTCACGTGGGGACGAGCATCACGCCCCCCGCCGTCACCCCTTCCCCGCCGCGCTCTTCTGATAATCCTTCACATCGGAGAACACGACCGCCGGATGCCGCTCCGCGTCATAGCGCAAGGAAAACTCGCTCGGCGACATGAACACCGGCGCGCCGTCCAGATCCTCGGCCATGGACGAGCCATGCGAGTCGATGAAGCTCTTCAAGGCGACGGGATCGCTGGACGTGACCCACCGGCAGATCGAGAAGCGCGAGGTCTCATATTTGGCGTCGAGCCCATATTCGGCCTCGAGCCGCGTCGCCAGCACGTCGAGCTGCAGCGCGCCGACGACGCCGACGAGCGCGCCGGAGCCGTCATTGGGCAGGAACAGCTGCACCACGCCCTCCTCGGCGAGCTGGCGCAGCGCCTCGCGCAGCTTCTTGGCCTTCATCGCGTCGGAGATGACGATGCGGCGCAGGATTTCCGGCGCGAAGCTCGGCACGCCGCGGAAGGAGATGTCCTCGCCCTCGGTGAGCGTGTCGCCGATGCGCAAGACGCCGTGATTGGGAATGCCGACCACATCGCCGGCGAAGGCTTCATCCGCGATGGAGCGGTCGCGGGCGAAGAAGAATTGCGGCGCGTTGAGGCTCATCATCTTGCCCGTCCGCACGATCTTCGCCTTCATGCCGCGCGTGAGCCGACCCGAGCAGACGCGCATGAAGGCGATGCGGTCGCGGTGGTTCGGGTCCATATTCGCTTGAATCTTGAACACGAAGCCGGTCATCTTCGGCTCCGCCGGGGCGACGGCGCGCTTGTCCGCCTCCTGCCCTCGCGGGCTCGGCGCATATGCGGCCATCGCGTCGATGAGATCGCGCACGCCGAAATTGCGCAGCGCGCTGCCGAAGAACACCGGCGTCAGATGCCCTTCGCGAAAGGCCGCGAGCTCGAAAGGCTTGCAGCCCTCCTCCGCCAGCATCGCCTCCTCCTGCCAGGCCGCGACGTCATGGGCGGGCAGCAGAGCGGTGAGCGCCGGGTCCTCGAGCCCGCCGACCGGCATGGGCTCGGCGTCGGAATCGACCTTGCGCACGGTCTTGGCTCCGAAGCGATAGGTGCCGGCGAAGCTGCGGCCGGAGCCGATGGGCCAGGTGACGGGCGCCGTGTCGAGCGCCAGCGTCTTCTCGATCTCGTCGAGCAGCGAGAACGGATCGCGGCACTCGCGGTCGAGCTTGTTGATGAAGGTGACGATCGGAATGTCGCGCAGCCGGCAGACCTCGAACAATTTGCGCGTGCGCGCCTCGATGCCCTTGGCGGCGTCGATCACCATCACCGCGGCGTCCACCGCCGACAGCGTGCGATAGGTGTCCTCGGAAAAGTCCTCATGGCCGGGCGTGTCGAGCAGATTGAAGACGCAGCCGCCATATTCGAAGGTCATCACCGAGGTGACGACGGAAATGCCGCGCTCGCGCTCTATGCTCATCCAGTCGGAGCGTGTCTGCTGCGCGTTGCGCTTGGCCTTCACCGCGCCGGCGAGCTGAATGGCGCCGCCGAACAGCAGCAGCTTCTCGGTGAGCGTGGTCTTGCCGGCGTCCGGATGGGAGATGATGGCGAAGGTGCGCCGCCGCGAGATGGGATCGCTCGGCTGAGGCGTGGTCACGGCTTTGGCTCGCTCGGATGAATGGATCGTCGGCACCGCCCTTTAAGGGCATTTGCCGCGCAGGGCCAGCGGCATGTGCCGCGGAGACTGTCGGCGAGGCCGCTCTGTCGCCGCAATCAGCGGCTTCCCTGGCCGGGCGCCGAGACGGAAAAGGCGGCGTGATCGCGAGAAGCGATGAAGCAATCGAGGGGCCGCCCCACGGCTTCTGGACCGCTTGGAGCGCTCGCGAAGACGGACGCGCGCAGCGCCTCGCCTCTAATTTGTTTCGTGAATTATTGCAGAGACTTCGAGAATGCAGCTGCTGTTGGATGCGATCGGCGCCGGCGCGATTTGCGTCACCATCGAGGGCGCTCCCATATACGAAGGCCGCCGGCTCGGCGCCGAGGACCCCGTCTTTCGCGAGCCGGCGTCCATCGAGCGCCTCATCGCCTTCTGCCGCAAATTGCGCGGCGAGTTCGCCATCGTCATTCGCGACGGCGAGAACAGAACCATCGCGATCACCGACCTCGTCGCCAGCGTCCCCATCTATCGTCTCGACCGGAGAAGCCGCGCGCCGCTCGTCTCGACGCGCCTTTGCGATCTCGCTCCCCATGCGACCGGCGCTCTGTCGCCGGAGGCGCTGTATCATTGGGCGGTTCACGGCGGCTGCGGCCTGCGCCCGCTCTATGACGGAGTCCATGAGGTCGAGCCGGCGTCGCTGGCGATCCTGACGGCCGAAAGGGTCGTCTCTCACGCTTATTTTGATTGGAACGATATCGAGCCGCGCCCCGGTCTGTCGCTGGACGCAGCCTGCGACGAATTCGCCGACATCGCGACCAGCTATCTTCGCTCGCTGAGCGCCGGCGAGGATCGCGTCGCCTGCTTCCTCTCGGGCGGGACCGATTCCGCGATCATCGCCTTTCTGGCGCGCGAAGCGGGGATGAATGTCGTCGGCGTGACCGCCGATTATGCGCCGCGCCGCTATTCGGAACTGCGGGAGGCCGCGCGCGCCGCCGCACGGCTCGGCGTCCCACATCGGCCCGTGCGCGTCGGCCGACGCGAGTTCGCGGCGGCAGTCGAGGCGTTGCGGGCCCGAGACTGCGACGCGCCGAGCGGCTACGCGCAAGCGACCAGCGTCCATGCGATCGGCGCGAGCGCGCTCGCCGAAGGGACGCGCCTCTGCCTCGACGGCGATTTCGTCGGCGATCTCTTCCTCGAATTCGACGATTACACGCGCGGCCTGCCGCCCGGCGGCAGCGATTACGCCAGAGCCGTCGCCGGTCTCACGCTCGACGACTACATCCGCCGGCGGCGCCAGCCGGCGACGCCCGGCCGCTTCCGCCTCACGGCGCTCGCGGCGCTCGGCCTCGATCCACGCGCGGCCGAGGATTGGGCGCGGCGCGAACGCGAGGCGGAATGGGCCGAGCGGCGGGCCCTGTTCGAGCGGCACGGCTATCCGCTCTGCGACCGCATCTATGCGCTGAAGCATGTCGGGGCCAAATATCGCGGGCTATGGCTGGCGGCGCGGCGGGCGATCGGCCCAGAGATGTCCTTCGCGTCGCCTTTCCTCGATCGCGCGATGATCGAGTTCGCTCTCGCCCTGCCGCTCGAGCTTCTCTATCGCGATGGGGTCGCCAAATGGCTCCTCCGCCAGTTTCTGAGCGCGAAGACCGGCCTCGTGCAGCAAAAGCGCTATTCGCCCAATCCCTCCCGCCTCTGGTGGCTGCTCCCGCGCTTTCGCGACTGGGCCGGCGCGCGGCGGGAGCTGCGAGGCGCGCTGCTGCGTCTGCAGCTCCGCAATCTCGTCGCGCTCGGCGGATGCTACAGCGATCTCGCCGAGCTGGCCGCGCTCGCGCATTGGCTGCGCCATCACCCCTTGTCCGTCGCCCCGTCGACCGGCGGAGGGACGGGGCGCATCACTGCCAATAAGGCGGCGACGAGCCCGGAGGAACTTTGGGGTCCTGTCCCCAGCTCGGATAATCGTCGGTCAACGTCTTCATGAAGGCGACGAGCGCGGCTTCCTCATGCGCCGTGAGCCGGAGGTTTCCGAGCTCGTCGGCGTTGACGTTGCGCGGGCTCTCGGGCGCCGGCCAGCCGGTGACGCCGAAGCGGGAGCTGCGATTGTCCGGCACGCGCCCGAGCGTGTCGCGCGTGTTGTAGAAATGGGTGATCTGCTCGAGCGTCGCGAACACGCCATTATGCGCATAGGGCGGCGTGATCGCGATGTTGCGCAGCGTCATCACCTTCTGCTTGCCGATCTCGAGCTTTTGAGGATCGACGGCCGCGATCTCGGGGCGCCCTCCGAGACCCTTGTCGGGCGCAGGGTCGCCGGGGATGAGGACATTGCGCGGGACGCCGATATTGTCATAGGTGAAATCAGTGAACAGCGCAGGCGTCCAGGTCCCGTCGGCGTGCTGCGTCGGCGTGCTGATATGGCAACCGCCGCATTTGGCCTTGCCGTCGAAGAGCACGAGCCCTTCGAGCTCCAGCGGGGTCAGCTTCGTGCGCCCCACCATGAAATAATCGAATTTCGCGTTGAATTTGGCGAAGGGCCGGGTGCGCTCGAAGGCGGCGATCGCCCGCGTCATCGCGCCATAGACGGTCTCGACCTCCTTCGCCGAGAGCGATCGGTCGATCTTCAACTTGTAGACCGACCAGAACAGCTCGCGGTAATTCGCATTCGCCTTCAGCCGGTCGACGACGGCGGCCTTGCTCGGCATCGCCATCTCGACGCGATTGAGAAAGGGCTGGCCGGCCTGATCGGCGAGCGTCGCCGAGCGTCCATTCCAGAATTGGCCGCCGACATAGAGCTCCTCGTCCGAATCCCAATGGAAGGCCGGGCTAAAGGCGGCATAAGCGGCGCTCGGCGCGTTGAGGCTGCCGAAGCGCCCCGGAACCGAACCGTCGGACACCGGCGTGCCGTGCTCGACATTGTCGGCGTCGACGAAGCCAGGCGCTGGAAGCCGCTTTCCCGTCTTCGAATCGCGGGCCGGGGTGAGCTGATGGCAGCTGGCGCAGGATTGATTTCTCCGCAGCGACAGGTTCTTGTCGGAAAAGAGCCGTTCGCCGAGCTGGATTTCGAGCGTGCTGGTCGCGTTCGCGGCCGCCGCCGCGACGGCGCCTTTCTGCAGATCGGCCAGGAAAGCGGCGCGTGCGGCGTCGAATTGGGCCGGGCTCGTCGGCTTGCGCGTCGCCGCCGACGCCGATCCGAGAATGACGACCGCCAGAGCGGTCGTCGCCAATGCCGCAATCCGCCTTCTACCCTGTCTCTTCTGCTCCATCGGAATCCCCCCGTTTTCCGCTGAAGGTTCAGCATCGGGGGTGAGTGTGACCAATTTGTTTCAACCGCGGGTATTCGCGAGCCCCAGCGTGCGATGCGCGATGCGCCACGCTGTCACAGGACGGGCCGCCGAGCCGCCTCCCGCCCTGCTTGCTTTTCGCCCGTCTTTCCGCCTATAAGCCCCGCTTCCGAACCGCCCGGCCAGTGATGGGCTGCCGTGGCGGTTCTTTTCGCTCGCGCGAAACAGGCGCCGATTCTGTCGGCGCGACCAACCGGGCCTCGCCCGAGGAGAGCAAAATGCCCAAGCTGAAGACCAAGTCCGGCGCCAAGAAGCGCTTCAAGATCACCGGCACAGGCAAGGTGGTCTACGCCCAGAAGGGCAAGCGCCACGGCATGATCAAGCGAACCAACAAGCAGATTCGGAATCTGCGCGGGACCTCCGTCCTCTTCAAGACGGACGGCGACAACATCAAGAAATACTTCCTGCCGAACGGCTGAGCCCGTTCCGTCCCCCGCATTCTCGAATTTCCTGAAAGGATCGCATCATGGCTCGCGTCAAGCGCGGCGTCACCTCCCACGCCAAGCACAAGAAGACCCTCGACGCCGCGAAAGGCTTCTACGGCCGCCGCAAGAACACCATCCGCGCCGCCAAGGCCGCCGTCGACCGCTCGATGCAATATGCGACGCGCGACCGCAAGGCGAAGAAGCGCGTGTTTCGCGCCTTGTGGATTCAGCGCCTCAATGGCGCGGTGCGCGAGTTCGGCATCACCTACAGCCGCTTCATCGACGGCCTGACCAAGGCCGGCGTCATCATCGACCGCAAGGTCCTCTCCGAGCTCGCCATCAGCCAGCCGGAGGCGTTCAAGGCGCTGGTCGAGAAGGCCAAGTCCGCGCTGCCGCAGAGCGCCTGAGCGGCGCTCGTCCGGTCCCGAATGCGAAACCCGCCGCGGCGCGCGCCGCCGGCGGGTTTTTTTTCGAACGGGTCGTCCCCCGGCGATATTGTGAGACTCAGCCTCGAGCAGCGTTGCAGACACCTATTCGTTGATGAAAAAAAAGCACGCCGCAAAAATCCCCGATCTGATCCTCGGCCCGCTGCCGGTCGAGATGATAAACCGTGTTCTCGGTTATGAGCTGGACCCGGGCGATGTGATCCTCTCTCGCGGCGCTCAAATTCACGCGTCGAGACGGCACCCGGATGAATACCCCGTCATTCAGCCACATGTATCGGCCGTGGTCACAGCCCCTTTGTATGTCGGTGATGATATCAACAACCATGGCAAAATCGAGCTCGTTGGTCGCATCGTCGCCGCCGGCGCAATCATCCTCGTGGCCGTCAATATCGAGCCAGACGCACGCGGGCGTTATCATATCGCCAGTTTTTATCGAATTTCCGAGCAAAAGGTCCAGAGCCGCCGCGAAAAAGGACATTTGAAACGCGCCGTCTAAACGAAAAGGCTCCGCCGAGGCGGAGCCTTGAAGCCGAGATTCCGGTTCGCCGGACGCCCAATTCCGGATCTCTTCGCTAAGTCGCCCTAGCTACTTTGCCGAGCGAACGATCGAACGCCCGGCGCGTGAGGAGGCCGTTCTCACCTCGAAACTGAATCTCGTGTCATGACACATGTCATGACACACGATCCGTTTCAAGCAGTTTCGTGAGGGAAGGCGCGCGCCCCTCAATAAACCGATCGACTCTTGGACTTGCCTCGACAGACAGTCCTCTTTTGTTTGTATCATGACGAAGGGGCGCGCAGCTTTCGATTCGAGGTTCGCCATGGGTGATTATGATGTTCTCGTCATCGGCGGCGGGCCCGGCGGCTATGTCGCCGCCATCCGCTCCGCTCAGCTCGGGCTGAAGACGGCGGTCGTCGAGCGCGAGCATCTCGGCGGCATCTGCCTCAATTGGGGCTGCATCCCGACCAAAGCGCTGCTGCGCGCCGCCGATATTTTTCGCTATGCCCAGCACGCGAAGGACTTTGGCCTCACCATCACGGGCGAGATCTCCTACGATCCGCAGGCGCTGGTGAAGCGCTCGCGCACTGTCGCCGCACGGCTCAATTCCGGCGTCGATTTTCTGATGCGCAAGAACAAGATCGACGTGATCTGGGGCGAGGCGCGGATCACCGCGCCGGGCGAGATCGGCGTCGCCGCGCCGCCCTCCTTCGGCGAAAGGGCGCAATTTCCAAAGCCCAAGGCGACGCTCGGCGAAGGGACCTATAAGGCCAAGCACATCATCGTCGCGACTGGCGCTCGGCCGCGCGCCCTGCCCGGGCTGGAGCCGGACGGAAAGCTCGTCTGGACCTATTTCGAGGCGCTGGCGCCGCAGGCGATGCCGAAATCGCTGCTGATCGTCGGCGGCGGCGCCATCGGCGTCGAATTCGCCTCCTTCTACCGGACCTTCGGCGCAAAGGTGACGCTGGTCGAGGCGCTGCCGCAAATCCTGCCGGCGGAGGACGCCGAGATCGCCGCTTTCGCGCGCAAATCCTTCGAGAAGCAGGGAATCGGCATTCTGACCAGCGCCAAGGTCGCAAAGCTCGACACGAAGGACGGCAGCGTCGTCGCGACCATCGCGGCCGAGGGCGGAGCGGAAAGCATGGTGGAGGCCGAACGGGTGATTTCGGCGGTCGGCGTCGTTCCCAACAGCGAAAATCTCGGACTCGAGGCGCTGGGCGTCGCGCTCGAGCGCGGCGTGATCAAGGTCGACGGGCTGCTGCGCACCAATGTGGCGGGGCTCTACGCCATCGGCGATGTCGCCGGCCCGCCCATGCTGGCGCATAAGGCCGAGCATGAGGGAACGGTCTGCGTGGAGGCGATCGCCGGCCTCGCCCCGCACCCGATCGAGCGCACGCGCATTCCGGCCTGCACCTATTGCCATCCGCAGATCGCCTCGGTCGGGCTGACCGAGGCCGCGGCGCAAGCGGCGGGATACGAGCTGAAGATCGGGCGCTTTCCCTATCTCGGCAATGGCAAGGCCATCGCCATGGGCGAGACCGAGGGTCTGATCAAGACGATCTTCGACGCAAAGAGCGGACGCCTGCTCGGCGCGCATCTCATCGGCGCCGAGGTCACCGAGCTGATCCAGGGTTTCGTGATCGCCATGACGCTGGAGACGACGGAAGCGGAACTGATCGAGACGATCTTCCCGCATCCGACCCTGTCCGAGACGATGCATGAGAGCGCGCTCGACGCCTTTGGCCGCGCGCTGCATATTTAGGGGCTGTTGCACTCGAGCTGACGGCCCTCGAGAGCGAGCCTGAAGGCTCGCGGTCCAATTGCGGCTCCTGGACCGCGAGCCTTCAGGCTCGCTCCTTCAGCCCGACTAGTCTATTCGCGCATGAGAAACGAGGCTTCCGCGCGAACAGTCGCGACGAGCGGCTCGTCACGGTGGTCATTCGCCTGCACAACGGCGGCGATCGTCGCGACCAGCGTCGGGTTTTCGGCCTGCCAGCGGGCAAGCGCGGCGCGGTCGGCGGCAAGGCGCTCCGGCCGCGTCGTCTCGGCGAGCGAATCGCCGAACTTTGCGCGAGGACCGCGGTCCAGCAGACGGGCGAGGATCATCTCGCCGACGATCGGCTTTGGATGCAGCGCTTCGAAGAATAGCGGCGAGCGCTCCAGCGGTCCGCCCGGCCCGAAGCGCGCGCGCGCGATCTCGCCGATCTCGGTGAAATCGAAAGCGCGCAGCGGCGCGCCCTCGCCTTCCGCCGCCGCGGCGACGCTCTCGGCGAGGCGGCGCTTCCACAGCTCGAAGCGCGGCTGCAAGCCGGCGAGGTCGAACAGTGCGCGGCGCGCGACATGCGTGGGCATCAGCACGATATCGACGGCGACGCCGCGGCCGCGCGCCTCGCGAATCGCCTCCTCGAGACGTGCGAAGCGCTGCTCCGCGGCGATCGCGAATCGATCCTGCAACGTCAGCAGGTAATGCGGAAACCAGTCGCGCAGCGTCGGCAGCGCGGAAAAGTCGCGGCCATTATCGAGATTGGCGGGCGCCTGCCGATCGTAATGATAGAAGCCATTCACATCCATATAAAAGCTCTGTCCGCCGAAGATGGCCGCCAGCGACTTGCGCAGCGCCTCATAAGTCAGGGCATGGCGAAGCTGAACAGAGAGGGGCGACGCGCCGGCGAAGCCCGATTGCGCGAAATCGCCGGCGCCTTCCCTCTCGCGGAAGAACTCCTCGAAATCGATGTTCCAGACCACGCGCGCGATCTTCGGCCCATGGTCCAGCGCGTAATGGAGCACCTCGGCCGCCTCGTCGGAATGCGAGCCATTGAGGCCGGCGTTGTAGGCGCGCAATCCCTCGAGGCTTCGGCACGCCGGATCGAAGCCGAAGACGACGCGCGAGGAGCCGAGAAAGAGCACGTCGAGCGGCTCCTTCAGCGCCGCGATCGCGAGCGCCTTGATCGCGCGGTCGCCACCGGTCGAGAGCCGCAAATTCTGCGGAACGGGGATGGCGGATGCGCGCGTGCCGAACAAAGCGAACACATCGGTCGCGAGCACGAGGGCGAGAAGAGCGGCAAGGCAGCCGAGGCCGCAGGCGGCGGTCGCGATCAGCCAGCGGCGCATGGCGGCGGCCTTTGCCGACGGCGAAGCCGCCTGGGACGTCAGAACTGGAAATACAGGAATTCGGACGTCTGCCATGAGAACAACTCCACGGCGACCGCGCCGAGCCCGAGGCCGGCGGCCCAGCCGAAGGATGGGGAAAAGACGAGCGGGATTTGACGCCGGCCCGGCGCCGGCGCCGCGCCGAGCGTCGGCTCATAAGCGCGCATGATCTGCTGCGTGTTCGGCAGCACGGCGCAAGCGGCGAGGATCGCCATCGCCGCGACGAGGCCCCCCGGCGCCTCAATGGCCGCGCCGGCGCCATGCAGCCCGTGCAGGCCCGCCATGCCGGCGAGGATATTGGCGGCGTCACCGACGCTCGCGGCGCGAAAAGGAACCCAGGCGACGACGACCGCGGCGAGCGTGAGCAGCCAGCCGAGCGGCCGCGGCAGAGCGAGGCGCCCCCAGCCGCTCCAGGCGTGGGCGATCAGCAGATAGAGGCCGTGCAGGCCGCCCCAGAGGATGTAGGTCCAACCGGCGCCATGCCAGAGGCCGCCGAGCAGCATGGTCGCCATCAGATTGAGGCCGCGCCGCGTCGCGCCGCAGCGGCCGCCGCCGAGCGGAATATAGACATAGTCGCGCAGGAAGCGGGACAATGTCATATGCCAGCGGCGCCAAAACTCGCCGATCGAGGTCGCGGCGTAGGGGCTGGCGAAATTGGCCGGCAGGCGCAGGCCGAACAGCCGCGCGAGGCCGATCGCCATGTCGCTATAGCCGGAAAAATCGAAATAGAGCTGCGCGCTGTAGCAGAGCGCCGCCTGCCAGCCGAGCAGCAGGCCGACCGGCCCGTCCTGGGCGGCGGCGAAGGCGGGCGAGGCGTAGGGCGCGATCTGGTCGGCGACGACGATTTTCTTGATGAGCCCGATGAGGAAGATCGCGGCGCCGGTCGCGAGCCGCACCCAATCCACGCCGCCGCCCACCGGCGCGAGACGCGAGAATTGCGGGGTCATCTCCGCGTGATGGACGATCGGCCCGGCGACCAGCTGCGGGAAGAAGAAGACGAAGAGGACGAAATCGGCGAAACGGCCGGCGACCGCCCGGCCGGCGTGAATGTCGGCGAGATAGGCGATCTTCTGAAAGGTGAAGAAGGAGATCCCGAGCGGCAGGACGATGTGCAGAAGGACAAATTCCGTTCCGGCGACGTCATTGACCGAGGAGATCAGGAAGTCGGCATATTTGAAATAGCCGAGCAGCGCGAGATTGCCGGCGAGGCCGGCGATGAAGACGGCGCGGCGGAGCGCGCCGCGCATCTGCTCCATGCCGCGCGCCAAAGTGAAATTGGCCGCCGTCGACGCCAGCAGCACGATGAGAAAGCTCGGGCTCCACCAGCCATAGAAGACGAAGGACGCGGCCGTCAGCCACAGCGCACAGCTTTCCGCATCGCCCCGGCGCTCGAGAATCAGAAAGCCGCAGAGGACGACGGGAAGAAAGCCGAACAGAAAAATCGGCGAAGTGAAAAGCATTCGAAAATGGCTCGTCGATGGAATAGTGAGCTGAAAAAATATATCGAATGAGCCCGCGGAAGCTGGCGGCGTGATTGCGAGAAGCAAGCGATGCCCCACGGCTCTGGATTGCTTCGCTCCGCTCGCAATGACGCCGCGGCGTCTTCCCGGCTCTCATGACATGGCGAAAATAGCACGGCCTTCGGCCATGATCGACCTGTGGTCGGCCCGGACACCGTCTCGATCGAAGCGCGGGCCTCGCATCACTCGAACGATTCCGTTCGAGCGGATATAATTGCGCGGATTCGATCGAACGACGGACCTCATGACCAAGATCCTGTTTCTCCCCGGCGCCGCCGGCAGCGCCGCTTTCTGGAAGCCGGCGGCCGAACGCGCCGGCTGCGACGGCCTGTTCCTGAGCTGGCCGGGTCTCGGCGACGAGCCGGCCGACGCGAAGATCGGCCGCGTCGACGACCTCATTGCGATGACGCTGGCGCATATGAGCGAGCCGGTGGATATCGTCGCCCAATCCATGGGCGGCTTCGTCGCGCTCGCGGCGACGCTGGCCGCGCCCGAAAAAGTCGGGCGTCTCGTGCTGACCGCCACGGCAGGCGGCGTGCCGATCGCAGAGCTCGGCGGCGCGGATTGGCGACGCGCCTATTTTCGCCTGTTCCCGCGCGCGGCGCGATGGATCGCCGACCCGGTCGCGGATCTGTCCTCGCGCTTGCCGTCGATCGCGGCGCCGACGCTGCTCATCTCAGGCGATCGCGACGCGATCAGCCCGCCCTCCGTGGGGGAACGGCTGCGAGAGCTTCTGCCCAGCGCATCGCTTCACGTCATTCCCGACGCCGGCCACGATCTCGCGCAAACCCATGCCGATCTCGTCGGCGGCCTGATCCAGCGGCATTTGATGCGAGCGCAGCAGGCGCCAGCCTGAGGCCGGCGCCATCACCGCGCGGCGCTCTCCCAATAGGGCGACGCGCCATAATGCGTGTGAACGCGGGTTTCCCAATCGCGATCGGTCCAGCTCGCCGCGTCGTAATCCGGCGCCTTCTCCAGCTGCTCGGCGGTCACCTCGCTGGTATAGCGCTGCTTATCCTTGTCGTAGCACAGCGTGCTCCAAGGCACGGCGTGATGGCCCGGCCGCAGACACATGAAGCCGCAGAAATTCACCACGGCGTAGCGGGCGCGTCCGGTTTCGGGATCGATCATCAGATGATCGATCTCGCCGATCTCCTTGCCGCCCGGATCATAGACACTCGCGCCGACGATATGCTCGCTCGAGATCAGCTCGAGCCCATGATGTGCGCTCGCCATCTCGACCTCCCTTTCTGGCCCCCCACTTTGAGAAAAAACGTGATGTCGCTCATAAAGTTGCGGCCGCTTGCGCGAATATTCCCTCATAAACGCGCCGCGCCGAAGGCGATGGTCAGGAGAGCGAGCGGCGCGCCGACCTTGAAATAGGCCCAGAAGCCGATGGCGACGCCGGCGGCTTTGGCGCGCTCGACGACGATGAGATTGGCGACCGAGCCGACGAGAGTGAAATTGCCGGCGAGCGTCGTCGCCATGGCGACGACGAGCCAGGCGCGCTGCGGATCGGCGAGGCCGGCGACGAAGGGCTTCAGCACCAGCACCGCCGGCACATTGCTGACGAGATTGGAGAGGCCGGCGGCGAGCGCGGCGAGAACCGGGCTCGATCCGAGGTCGAGCCGGCCCATGGCGGCGACGCGCTCTTGCGTCAGCGCCGTCTGCTCGAGGCCGGTGACGACGATGAACAGGCCGACGAACATCAGCAGCAGCGGCCAATCGATCTCGCGGTAAATCTTCTCGGCCTTCACATGGCGGGTGAGCAGCAGCAGCGAGCCGCCGACGATCGCCACCTTGGCGACCGGCTGTCCGGCGAAGAACAAGACCATCATGGCGAGCGTGACGATCACCGATTTGGCGACGAGCGGAAGCCGCGCCCGCGCCGGCGCCGGAGTGACTTGCGGCAGCGGCGCGCGCGTCAAAAATTCGCGCGGATGCATGACCGCGAGCAGCGCGACTGTGGCGACGAGACCCACGGCGGCGACCGGCCACAGCGCGGCGGCGAATGCGCCGTAAGGAATATGGGACAGTCCGCCGATGATCATGTTCTGCGGATTGCCAGTGATGGTGGCGACGCTGCCGATATTGGCGGAAAGCGGTATGGCGAGGAGATAGGGAATAGGATCGCGCCTCAGCTTGCGCACGAGATCGAGGACGAGCGGCGTCATCACGAGGCAGATGGCGTCATTGACGAGAAACGCCGAGAAAGCGCCGCAGACGAGCACGATCGCGGCGAGCAGCGCGAGCGGGCTGCGCGCGCGGCAGACCACGAAATTGCTGGCGAGGCGGAAGAAGCCGGAGAGACGCAGATTGGCGACGACGATCATCATGCCGAGCAGCAGCGTGATCGTGTCGAAATCGACGGCGCGATAGGCGTCCTCGAGCGGCAGGACGCCCAGGCCGACCATCAGGCTCGCGCCGAGCAGCGCCGCGCCGGCGCGATCGAGCCGCAGCCTCCCCGGAGCCGCGCCGGTCGCGACGACGAAATAGGTGGCGGCGAAGATCGCGATGGCGGCGACCTCCTGGCGATCGGCCCAGAGCGCCGAACCGGCGCCGACGGCCGCGAGGAGGCCGAATCCGGCCGCCGTCCCCACCGCCGCCGCGAGAAGCGCGCCACCGAATATGATCGCCGTGGCGCCGATCGCTCTCCAGAAGCCGCCACGCGGCGCGTCGGCCGGGGAGGTCATGGGCGCCGCGCGGTCGGCGTGGCGACGAGGGTTTCCGGCATCGCCAGCCAGAGCAGAAGAAACGCCAGCGTCGCGATTCCCGCGAGAAAAAGAAAGGCGGCGTCGAAGCCTGCTCGATCGACGACGACGCCGGCGACGGCGTTGCTCAGCGCCGCTCCCGCCCCCCATGTCGCGCCGACCGCGCCGAGCGCGAGGTTGTAATGGCCCGAGCCTTCGGTGAGATCGGCGACGACGATGAAGAACAACGCGCCGAATAATCCGGCGCCGACGCCGTCGAGCATCTGGACGGCGATGAGAAAAGCCGGATCGTCGGTCAAGGTGTAGAGCGCGCCGCGCAGGGGAAGAGCAGCGAAAGCGGCGAGCAGCAGCGGCTTGCGGCCCCATGTCCCGGCCTTGGCGCCGGCCAGCGCCGCCATCGGGATCATCACGATCTGCGCTACGACGATACAGGCCGCCATGAACATCGAGCCCTTTTGATCCTCGCCGACGCTCAGACGCTCGCCCACGAGCGGCAGCATAGCGGCGTTGGCGAAGTGAAACAGCGTGATCGCCGCCGTGAAGATGAGCAAGGGACGCGATTCGAGAATGATGCGCAACCCGTTCGGCGATCGCCTCTTCGACTCGCCCGCGCCATCGTCGAGGCCGCGCGCGACGCGGTCGTCGATCTCGCGCGGGTCGATCATGCGAAGCGCCAGCGCGCTGACGCTGGCGAACAACGCGACCAGCCAGAGCGCGGCGACCGGGGCGATCAGCCAGCCGGCCAACCCCGCCAGAACGGCGGCGACGACATTGCCCAGATGATTGAACACCTCATTGCGCCCGACCCGGCCAGCGAACAGAGCGCGGCCGACGACGCCGAGGCTGATGGCGGCGATCGCGGGCGGAAAAGCCGCGTCGCAGGCGCCGACCATGGCCTGCGCCGCCGCCGCGGGCCAAAAGCCGGGGAAGAGCGCGAGCGCCGACGCCCCCACGGCGACGAGAAGGCAGGCGGCGGCGACGAGCCCGCGCTTGTGGCTCGTCCGATCGACCAGCGCTCCAGCCGGCGTTTTCGCCAAGACGGTGGAGACGCCGGCGATCGTCATCACCACGCCGATCTGCGTCGCGTCCCAATGTCGGCTGGACCACAAATAGATCGCGAGAAAGGGGCCGACCCCGCCCTGCACGTCGGCGAGCAGAAAGTTGACGACGTCGAGTCCCCGTTCGCTGCGCATGCTCGATCCTTCGCTCTCGATCCGAGGCGCGGGAAAGGGAGGTCCTTTCGCATTGCGAAAAGCTCCGCGCGGCGCTCGCCGGAGGCCGCGCACGCGCCATATGGTCAAGGCGGATGCTAGGCGTCCGCCACGATCTCTTGTGGAAAGGCCGAGCAATGAACCGTTCGACGAGCGCGATCGGGCGACGCAGCCCTCCGCGCAACAATCACCGCGCCACTCACAAGTTCCCTCTCGGCGCGCATGTCATGTGCGTGGTCGGCGTCCTGTCGGAAAGAGCGCCGTCGGAAATTCTCCGCCTCCTGCCGGACGGGGGCACGGGGCTTCAATACCGCATTCGGGGCGAGCGCGACGGCGTCGAGCGCGTCGTGACGGAATCTTCGATCGTCACCCCGCGATGAACGGTGAGCGCTCTGGCGCGCCGTCACATTTGCCGAGCAGCTCGTCGAAATAAGCGATGGTGCGCACCAGGCCCTCGCGCAGCGCGATCGTCGGCCGCCAGCCGAGCAGCCGCTCGGCCGCCGAAATATCCGGCCGCCGCTGCTTGGGGTCATCGGCCGGCAGCGGCTCGAACACGAGCGGCGATCGCGAGCCGGTGAGGTCGATCACGGTCTCGGCGAGCTGACGAATGGTGAATTCGGTCGGATTGCCGATATTGATCGGCCCGGTGACCGCATCCGGCGCGTCCATCAGCGCGACGAAGCCGCGGATGAGATCGTCCACATAGCAGAAGGAGCGCGTCTGCTGTCCCTCGCCATAGACGGTGATCGGCTGGTTCTGCAGCGCCTGCACGATGAAATTGGAGACGACGCGCCCATCTTTGGGATGCATGCGCGGCCCATAGGTGTTGAAGATCCGCGCCACTTTGATCTTGAGGCGGTGCTGGCGGTGATAATCGAAAAACAAGGTCTCCGCGCAGCGCTTGCCCTCGTCATAGCAGGCGCGCGGCCCGAGTGGATTGACGTGGCCCCAATAGGATTCGGGCTGCGGATGCACCGTCGGATCGCCGTAGACCTCCGAGGTCGAGGCCTGGAAGACTTTGACTCTGAGACGCTTGGCGAGGCCGAGCATGTTGATCGCGCCGATCACGCTCGTCTTCGTCGTCTGCACGGGATCGAACTGATAATGGATCGGCGAGGCCGGACAGGCGAGATTGTAGATTTCGTCGACCTCGACGAACAGCGGAAAAGTGACGTCGTGCCGCAGCAGCTCGAATTTGCGGTCATCGAACAGGCGCTCGATGTTGCGGCGCCGGCCGGTGAAGAAATTATCGACGCAGAGCACCTCATGGCCATCGTCGAGGAGACGCTCGCAAAGATGGGACCCGAGGAATCCGGCCCCGCCCGTCACCAGAATCCTGCGACTTTCCATCTATCGCCTCTGCCGTCGAGAAGGGGGCGCGAGCGCGAGCGGCCGCGGCGGCGCAGAATCGTTTCGTTCACGTTTTGATACCAGACCGGGAGGGGAGCCGCAATCGCGCCGGCGGCGCGCGTCACACGCGCTCGAGCGGCATCCGATCGCCCAGCGTCGGGGGATGGGCGCCGTCGCCGGAGGTGGCGAGGCGCTCGACGCGCGTCAGCGTGAACAGGCCGAGGGGCGGCAGGACGCGCCGATCGATGAGCCGCATGTCCGGCCGCGAATCGATCCAGTCGCCGATGATCGACCAGGGGAATTGCACGCGCCAGCCGAGCAGGGAGGCGACGCGCTCGCCGATGAAGGATTCGAGCGCGAAGAAGGGCCCGTCCGGCGAGCTCACATGGTTGACGAGGACGATCTCGCCGCCCGGTCGCACGACGCGGGCGAATTCGTCGAGCGTGTCCTCCGGGCTCGGCGCGACCGTCAGCAGATAAGGCGCGACCACGCAGGCGAAGCTCGAATCGGGAAAAGCGAGGCGGCTCGCGTCCATGCGCGCGAGCCCGGCCACTTGCGCGAGGCCCTGCCGGGCGACGCGGCCGGCGGCGCGCTTCAGCATCGGCTCCGAGAGATCGACGGCGACGACCCGCGCGCTCTTGCGGAACATCGGCAGCTCGAGGCCGGTGCCGACGCCGACGTCGAGAATGCGTCCGTCGGCGCGCGAGGCGATCGCCGCCACGGCGATGCGGCCCGGGCCGAGGAGATTGGAGAAGATGAGATCATAGACCGGCGCCCAGCGCGCATAGGCCGCTTCGATCGCCGCCCGGTCGAGCGCGTGAGCGAAGAAGCGAAAGCCCGGGCGCGCGTCGGTCATGTCGCTCTTCCCTCCTCGGCGAGAATGGGCTCCGTGGGCTCGGCGGCGTGCTCGGCCGCGGCGATGAACCCGCCGCCCAGCACCCGCGCCCGCGCTCCGTCGCGATCGTAGAAGACACAGGCCTGGCCCGGCGACACTCCGAACTCGCCCGTCTCGAACAGCACCTGAGCGCCGCCGCCGGCGAGCGGCAGCAGCCGCGCCGGCGTGGGCGGACGGGTCGAGCGCACGCGCGCCTCGATCTCGAGACCGCCCTCGGGCAGGTCGGCGAGCTCGCCCTCGCCGATCCAATTCACGTCGCGCAGCCGGACGCTGCGGGTCTCCAGCGCCTCGCGCGGGCCGACGATGACGCGCGCGCGGGCGGCGTCGAGCCGCACTACATACAGGGGATCGCTCGCGCGGCCGGCCACGGCGGCGCCGAGGCCGAGGCCGCGCCGCTGACCGATGGTGTAATGAATGACGCCGGCGTGGCGGCCGAGCACGCGGCCGTCGACATGGACGATCTCGCCCGGCACGGCCGCGCCCGGCGACAGCCGCTCGACGATATCGCTGTAATGACCGCTCGGGACGAAGCAGATGTCCTGGCTGTCCGGCTTCTCGGCGACGTCGAGATCGAAGCGGCGGGCGAGCTCGCGCACGTCCGGCTTGGCGTATTCGCCGAGCGGGAAGCGCAGCATGTCGAGCTGCGGGCGGGTGGTTGCGAAGAGGAAATAGCTCTGGTCGCGCGCGGCGTCCATCGCCCGGTAGAGCCCGCGGCCGCCGCGCCCGGGCCGCGAGGCGATGTAATGGCCGGTCGCCAGAGCGTCGGCGCCGAGATCCTTGGCCGTCTCGAACAGATCGACGAATTTGACGAATTGATTGCAGGCGACGCAGGGCACCGGCGTCTCGCCGCTGGCGTAGCTCTGCGCGAAAGTGTCGATCACGGTCTCGCGGAAGCGCGTCTCGAAATCGAGCACATAATGGGGGATGCCGAGCCTCGCCGCGACCCTTCGGGCGTCGTGGATGTCCTGGCCGGCGCAGCAGGAGCCCTTGCGATGGACCGCCTCGCCATGGTCGTAGAGCTGCAGCGTGACGCCGACGACGTCATAGCCCTGCTCGGCCAGCAGCGCGGCGACGACGCTCGAATCGACGCCGCCGGACATGGCGACGACGACGCGCGTGTCCTGCGCCGGCTTGGGCAAGCCCAAGCTGTTCAATTCCGTCTCGTCGGGGACGCCTGCGCCTGCCGTCGTCATCTCAGGGGAACCGTCCGAAGCGCGTTCGGCGAACGACCACCGGCGATGTGAGGCCGGCTCGCTGCTCGGTTTTCTTAAGCATCATACGAGTCGAGAGGCAATCACCCGGCCGGGCCGGACGCCTCTCAGCCTCTATTTGCCGCGGAGATTCGGCCGTTCAAGGCCGAAAGCGATGTTTTCTGGCGCCCTTGCGCGTCGAAATTCTCCTTGGCGAGGAAGGCCTCGAAGGCGCTCCTGCGCGCCGGCCATTCCCCATCGAGCATCGAGAACCAGGCCGTGTCGCGGTTGCGGCCCTTGACGATCATATGCTGCCGGAAGAGGCCCTCGGGAACGAATCCCAGGCGAATCGCCGCCGCCTTGGACTTTTCATTGGCGTCGTCGCATTTCCACACATAGCGGCGGCAGCCGAGCGTCTCGAAAGCATGGGCGGCGAAGAGATATTGCGCCTCGCTCGCCGCCGCGGTGCGTTGCAGCGCCGGGGAATAGAGCACCCAGCCGACCTCGACGGCGCGATGCGCTGGCTCGATGTTCAGATAGGCCTGAAAACCGACGGCGCGGCCGTTCTTCTTGTCGATCACGGCGAAGAACAACGGCTCCTCGCTGCGCGCCTTCTCCTCTATGTCGGCGCGGAAGGCTTGAGCGTCGACGAAAGGGCCGCTGAACATATAGCGCCAGACCTCCTCCCGCTCCGCCCCATGCGTCGCCGCGTGGAGTTCGTCGGCGTGAGCGGCGGCGAGCGGGACCAGCGCCACACGCTCCCCCTCGAGCCGCACGCGCTCGGGCGCGCGCAAGGGCGCGTGCAAGGGCGCGTGGAAGACGGCGGGGGGTGCCGAGGCGGCGGGCGGCGCTAATTGTGACATTATTGCCTCACCATTCGAGCCGAAGCGTTCCGACCCTCATAGCGCATCCAAGTGGCATGGAACATGCCGTAGATTGTCGACAAGCCTCGTCCGGCCTCGACGCCGGCGCCGGGAGGATGCGGACCCGCGGATTCCTCATGAGGAGATCTGTCGATGACGCCCTATTCGATCCTGATCCTGATCTGCTCGCTCTCGGTCTCGCCGAGCGACTGCCGGCCCGAGACGGCGATAGACGTCGTGCAGGGCCCGAAGGTCGCGAGCGCGCTGCAATGCGGGCTGATGGGCCAGACGACCATAGCGGGCGTCGCGATCGCCCCACGCGAGGGGCAGGAATATATGAAGATCGTCTGCCGGCGTCCGGCGTGAGGGTCTGCGCCGAATGAGCTGACAGCCCGGAAAGCGAGCCTGAAGGGCTCGCTCTCGAGGGGCGGCGCATCGGCTGGCCGCTCGGGCGAGCCGGCGTCGGTGTCACATTATTGCCGTATTGTCCGCGCCGTCCATCGCTGCTAAGAGGCCGGCTTGGTCTTCGAGTAAGGATGCCCGTCTATGGCCGCGATGAAAATTCTCGCTGGCAACTCCAATCGCGCTCTCGCCGAAACGATCGCCGCCTATCTCGGCGTGTCGCTGTGCCGAGCGCAGGTTCGGCGCTTCGCCGATATGGAGGTGTTCGTCGAAATCCAGGAAAATGTGCGCGGGCAGGACACGTTCATCGTGCAGTCCACCTCGGCGCCGGCGAATGATCACATGATGGAGCTGCTCATCATGATCGACGCGCTGCGGCGGGCCTCGGCGCGGCGCATCACCGCCGTGCTGCCCTATTTCGGCTATGCGCGGCAGGACCGCAAGCAGGGGCCGCGCACGCCGATCTCGGCCAAGCTCGTCGCCAACCTCATCACCCGCGCCGGCGCCGACCGCGTGCTGACCGTCGATCTGCACGCCGGGCAGATCCAGGGCTTCTTCGACATTCCGACCGATAATCTGTTCGCCGCGCCGGTGATGGTCGCCGACATCAAGCAGCGGCAGAATCTGCGCGACGTGATGGTGATCTCGCCGGACGTCGGCGGCGTGGTGCGCGCGCGCGCGCTCGCCAAGCGCATCGACGCGCCGCTCGCCATCGTCGACAAAAGGCGCGAGCGCGCCGGCGAATCCGAGGTGATGAACATCATCGGCGACGTGACGGGACGCAATTGCATCCTGATCGACGACATCGTCGATTCCGGCGGCACGCTGTGCAATGCGGCGGACGCGCTGCTGGCCAAGGGCGCCAATTCGGTCTCGGCCTATATCACCCATGGCGTGCTCTCGGGCTCGGCGACGGCGCGCATCGCCGCCTCCAAGCTGAAGGAGCTGGTGCTGACCGACACGATCGCGGAGACCTCGGCGGTGCAGGAGGCGCGCAACATCCGCGTCATCCCGATCGGCCCGCTGATCGGCGAGGCGATCGCCCGCACCGCGCGTGAGGAGAGCGTGTCCAGCCTGTTCGATTGAGGGGCGTTTCCCTTCGCCCGCTCTGGCGGGAGAAGGGAGAGGCGGCGCCGTTCGTGACTATAAATCCAATTTCATCGCCGCTTCGACATGCAGCGGCAATCGCCGCGGCGCGATGAACACCGCGTCGGCGCGCAGCACGTGATCCACGGCCCAGGGGTTGGACGCGAGCCAATGCGAGGCCGCGCGCGACACGCGCCTGCGCTTTTCCTCGGTGATGGCGACCATCGCCTCCTCGAGGCTCGCGCGCGCCTTCACCTCGACGAAGCAGATGGTGCGGCCGCGCCGCGCGATGATGTCGATCTCGGCGCCGCGCAAGCGATAGCGCCGCGCCAGGATTCTATAGAGCTTGCAGCGCAGCCACAGCGCCGCGAGGGTCTCGGCGCGCAGCCCGCCGAGATGGCGGGCGCGCCGCGCGGCGCTGTCCTCATTCATGGCTCGCGCCCCGCCGCGAGCTTGATCGCGCGCGCATAGACTTCACGGCGCGGACGGCCGGTCGCGGCGGAGACGACGCTCGCCGCATCCTTCACCGTATGATCGGCGAGAGCCGCCTCGAGCTGCGCGTCGAGCTCGGCCTCGCTCGCCTCCTCGGCGCCCGCGCCGGGCGGCGCGATCAGCAGCACGATCTCGCCCCTCGGCGGCTCCTCCTCGCGCAGCGCCGCCGCGAGCGCATCGAGCCGGCCGCGGCGCACCGATTCGTAGAGCTTGGTCAGCTCGCGGGCGATCGCCGCCTCGCGGGACCCGAGCACGGCGGCGCAATCCTCGAGCGTCTCGGCGATGCGCCGGGGCGATTCGAAGAACACCAGAGTTCCGGGAATGCGCGCGAGCTCGGCGAGGCGCGCGCGCCGCGCGCCGCTCTTGCTGGGCAGGAAGCCCTCGAAGAAGAAGCGGTCGGTCGGCAGGCCGGCGACGACGAGCGCGGCCAACACGGCCGAAGGCCCCGGCACGGAGGTGACCTTGATCCCGCGCTCCAGCGCCTCCGCCACCAGCCTATAGCCGGGATCGGAGATCAGCGGCGTGCCGGCGTCGGAAACGAGCGCCAGCGCCGCGCCGGCCTCGAGCCGCGCGATGAGATGCGGCCGCATCACTTGCGCATTGTGCTCGTGATAGGCGACCAGCGGCGTCGATATGCCGTAATGCGCCAGCAGCGTCTTGGTGACGCGCGTGTCCTCGGCCGCCACGGCGTCGGCCGCGGCGAGCGTCGAGAGCGCGCGGAACGAAATATCCTTCAGATTGCCGATCGGCGTCGCCACGAGATGCAGGCCGGGCTCGATCTTCTCCGCCTCGGCGCGCAGGCCGAAAGCGGCATAGCCCGGCGCGCGCGGAGCGTCCTCTCTGCTGGCGGCCATCACGTCCTCCCCGGCGCCTGCGCCGTTCTGATAATCGACCGACTGTTCTTTTTACAGAACGGCGACGCGGCCATCAAGGCCGCAATTTCCCCGCAAAAATCGCTTCTAGATCATTTTAGGGGTTGCCGTTTGCTTACCGCAGTCGCGTATAGGACGGTGATTTCGTGTCACGCGCCGTTCGGGCGGGAGGCTTGGTTCGAATCATGGGTCATGTCGGCGAATCTTCGCGGCGCGGAATCGCGAGCACGGCGCGCGCGCTGCTCCTGCTCGGCGCGGCGCTGTCGCTCATCGCCTGCAATCCGCTCTCCGGCCCCGGCGTTCCCGGCGCGCGCGACACGAAGCTCGCGGCGCCGCTCGGCGCGGTCGAGGTCGGCCCGCTCACCGACGGCAGCGAGCAGATCGGCACCGGCGCGACGCGCATCGCGCTGATCGTGCCGCTGAGCCAGGCCTCCGGGCCGAGCCAGGTGGGCGCCTCGCTGCGCAACGCCGCCAAGCTCGCCTATGCCGAGAGCGGCGCCAATGACGTGACCATTCTGGTCAAGGACGATCATTCGACGCCCGCCGGCGCCGCGCAGGCGACGCAGGCGGCGCTGAACGAGGGCGCCGAGATCGTCATCGGCCCGGTGTTCTCCGGCTCGGTGCGCGAGGCGGCGCGGGTCGCGCGCGACGCGGGCAAGCCGGTGATCGCCTTCTCGACCGACGCCTCGGTGGGCGGCCACGGCGTCTATCTCCTGTCCTTCCAGGTCGAATCCTATGTGCAGCGCGTCGTCGGCTATGCCGCCGAGCGCGGCAAGAAATCGGTCGCCGTGCTGGCGCCCGAGGGCGATTACGGCAATGTCGCGCTGGCGCAGTTCCAGCAGAGCGCCGCCGAGCATGATCTGCGCGTGCTCACCATAGAGCGCTACAAGCCGGGCGCCCTGCAGCCCTCCGTGCAGCGCATCGCCGCCGCGAGCGAGCAGATCGACGCTCTATTCATCCCCGAGCAGGCGGAGGCGATGACCGCCGTCTCGCGCGAATTGATGGCGGCCAATATCGACACGAAACGCATTCAGATTCTCGGCACCGGCCTCTGGAACGACGCGCGCGTGTTGAAGCTGCCGGCGCTGCAGGGCGCCTGGTTCGTCGCGCCGGAGAACGCCGGCTTCAACGCGCTGGCGCAGCGCTATCGCGCCAAGTTCAACGCCGATCCGGCGCGCATCGCGACGCTCGCCTATGACGCGGTGTCGCTCGCCATCGCGCTCTCGCGCAGCCAGGGCTCGCAGCGCTATTCGGAAAATGTGCTCACCAATCCGTCGGGCTTCAACGGCGCCGACGGCGTGTTCCGCTTCAAGGCGGATGGGTCGAACGACCGCGGCCTGTCGGTGCTGGAGATCTCGGGCGGCGCGGCGAAGGTGCTGGCGCCGGCGCCGCGGAGTTTTACCGGGAATGGGGCGTGAGAATGGGGGACGATAACGGGCATTATGTCGGTGAACCAATGCCGTCATCCAGTGACCGTCTCGCAGAAAACCTTCTCGGCAAGCGCTCTAGTTCTAACTGTGTCACAACAAGCCCGCGATCATCGGGGTAGCGTCATTGCGAGGAGCGTAGCGACGAAGCAATCCAGAGCCGCCGCGAAATATCGGAAGATGCCGCCCCACGGCTGAAGGATTGCTTCGTTTCACTCGCAATGCCGAGCCCCATTTTCGTTGGGATGCGTCAAAAGACACTGCTCTTGATGCATTTGCGATCATGTGACGCAGTAGAACTAGAGAATCGCTTCCATGCCCTTGCGGCGGATGAGATCGAGCAAAACGAGGGCTGGGCCGCTGGGCCGCTTTGCGCCGCGCTCCAACTGCGAAACATAGCCGACGGTGAGGTTGAGATAGCGAGCGAAGACCGCTTGGCTCAACCGCGCCTTTTCACGCAGGCTCCGGATTTCTTCGCCCGTGAACGGCGCGAGCTCGGGCGTGGCGCCCTTTCCGAGCTGACGCAGAGTGATCTTTTCATGCGTCGTCGCGTCCATGATTCCGAGGCGGCGCATGTCTCCCGCCGTTTCGAGAAGAGCTTCGCGCAAACGGCTAGGCGTTGCTTTCTTCGTCATGTTGCACCTCCTGAAGCGCTCCGTCCGCGATGGCCGCCTCGATGCGTTCCGCTGTCGCCTCGAGCCATCCGCGCGCCACGAGGCGCAAATCCTCCAATTCGTCCGGTTCGATGTTTTCCCTCTCGTTCTTGGCGAACCCGTATAGGAAAACGGCGCGCTCCTTCTCCTGATAGGCGATGATCATCCGATAGCCGCCGGAACGTCCTCGGCCGCGCCGGGCGACGCGCTGCTTGATCAGGCCGCCTCCCAAATCGGCATCGACGAGGCCCCGCGCGGCGCGGGTGATCGCTTCGCTCAGACTCTCGTCGTCGATCCGCTCGCCGCGGGCGAACCGCACAAACCATCTGATTTTGAAAACGCGCACCGCGCCCCCATAGCGCTATAAACTATAGCGCTTTGAACCACAATTTCAACCGGGATTGCACGCGACTTTCGCACCGAACTTTTGACACGCTGGAAACCCTTGATAAGCAAGGGCGCGGCGCGTGTTGCAAAAGTCTTGAATTGCGCACGTAGCGGGAGTCAAATCATTTTCTGTAACTAGGTTATGGAAGGGGATTGACATTACCTCCTTAAGGTACCTATAGAAGGCTGTAGTTCAAGCCGAATCCTCCAAGGAGTCAATTATGTCGCCATCCGCCAACCTGCCTCCCTACGACCCCGCTGCCATTGGTGCGGCCATCGACAACATCACCTCTGCTTTAGAGCGCCTTAGGCTTCTGCTTGTGCCAGAAGAGAGTGCTGACACTTCTGAATTTGATCCCAAAGACCCAGCAAATAAATACGAAGTTGGCGGCATAGAAAAGCTGACGAAACGCGGAATCGAAATTTGCTATCGCTATTTTGATGCCGGGAAAACTCGCTATGCTGTTTCGGAACTCATGAACATCAGTTTCGGCGCTGCGAATCACCGTTACAAAGCATGGGAAAAAGCTGGCGGTGTTAACCGCGTTAGGACGGCTATTGAATAGCGATCAATCGCATCACGCAGCGATATGAAACCGCACACCACGTCGGGCGCGGCGTTCTACCCCTTCGCATGAGCGCCAAATATGGAACCCGCGCCCCCTCGTCGGGCGCGGGGCGTCGCCGCTCGCGCATAAGCCAGTTATATGGAACGCGTGCGAACATCGGCTCCTGGCGCGGCATTCGAACCGACCGCGCCCCCCACGCGCGCGAACCTTGCCGATAGGCGCCGCTTCCGCCATTCTGACCAGCGCCTCAAATCGAGTATTCTTCCCATGCCCGTCTGGTCTCCCGAACAGGAGCGCGCCCTCTCCGCCGTCGCCGCTTGGCTGAAGGAACCGCGCGCTCAGCTCTTCCGCCTGTTCGGCTATGCCGGGACCGGCAAATCGACGCTCGCGCGCCATATCGCCGAGAGCGTCGACGGCGAGGTCGTGTTCGGCGCCTTCACCGGCAAGGCGGCGCTGGTCATGCGCTCCAAGGGCTGCAAGGACGCGCGCACCATTCACAGCCTCATCTATCGCGCCACCGATTCGGAGACCGAGGAGCCGAGCTTCGAGCTGAACGAGGAGAGCGAGGCGGCCAAGGCGACGCTGATCATCATCGACGAATGCTCCATGGTCGACGAGGAATTGGGCCGCGACCTCCTCTCCTTCGGCAAGAAAGTGCTGGTGCTCGGCGATCCGGCGCAATTGCCGCCGGTGAAGGGCGGCGGCTTCTTCACCGAGGCCGAGCCCGATGTGATGCTGACCGAGGTGCATCGTCAGGCCGCCGATAATCCGATCGTGCGCCTGTCGATGATCATTCGCGAGGGCGGCCGGCTCGACTATGGCGTCTATGGCGAGACGCAGGTGGTGCGGCGCGACGGGCTCGATCCGTCGCTCGTCACCGGCGCCGATCAGGTGCTCGTCGGCCTCAACCGCACGCGCCGCGCCTATAATGCGCGGCTGCGCCAGTTGCGCGGCTTCTCCGGCGCGCTGCCGCAGACCGGCGAGAAGCTCGTCTGCCTGCGCAACAACCGCAAGAAGGGCCTGCTCAACGGCGCGCTGTTCGCGGTGAAGAGCGCCGGCGCGGTGCGGCGCGGCAAGGTGCGGCTGCTGGTCGAATCGGAGGAGACGGCCGGCAAGCTGCAAAGGGTGGGCGTGCTGCCGCAATTCTTCGACGGCGGCGGCGAGGAGATCCCTTATGCGCAGCGCAAGGATTCGGACGAGTTCGATTATGGCTATGCGCTGACCGTCCACAAGGCGCAGGGCTCGCAATGGGACAATGTCGCATTGTTCGACGAGTCCCACGCCTTCCGCGAGCACCGCGCCCGCTGGCTCTATACCGGCGTCACCCGCGCGGCGCAGCGGCTGACGGTGGTGATGTAGGCGGGAGCGAGAAGGTGCGCCCCTTCTCACGCAAGGCGGGAGAAGGTGGCCCTCGCGTCAGCGAGGGTCGGATGAGGGCGCTTTCAGAAAAAGGCGCTGTGCTGTATCCTCAAGAATGTGCGTTAACGGCGCGGACCCTCATCCGACCCCGCTTCGCGGGGCCACCTTCTCCCGCAAGCGGGAGAAGGAAGAGCGCCCGGCCCTACTTCCCCGCCCAGGCGTCCAGCGCGTCGAGGAACACGCGCTCGCCGGCGGGGCCCTTCTCCAGCGCGATGGTCGCGGCGCGGCCGTTCTCGAGCTGCATCGGCAGGTCGATGATCAGCGGCGCGCGCAGCAGCGTCAGATTGCGCGCCTCGGGATTGCCGGGGAGAAGGCCCAGCAGAAAATTATTCTCGGTGATCGGCACCAGAACGCCCGATATCTGCTCGCCCGACTGCGCCTCGGGACGGCGCATCTGCAGCGGCGCGATGGTCTTCACCCCTTTGAGCTCGCCGCCCGGCGCGAATTGGAACGACACATTGATCGTATGCGAGGCGGAGAGCGCCGGATCGAAATTCTTCTGGATGACCAGCGCGGCTTTCATCTTCGCGCCGGGAATGTCGATGTCGCCGCGAATAGCCGGCGTCAGCGCCTGCTCGGCGCCGGACGGCAGGCTCTCCAGCCGCCAGATCACCGTGCCCGGAAAGGTCTTGACCTTGCTCGCCTCCTCGGGCGCGGCCACCCATAGCTCGGCCTTCTGCGCCACGGCGACGGGTTGCGCCTTCTGCCCCTGATCGGGCGCCCTGCCGGTCTCGGCCGGCGCCGCCGGCTCGGCCCCGCCGACGCGGTCGGAAAGTTTGGCGCCCTCCTCCGGCTCCTCGGCGGTCTGCGGCTCCGGCGCCAGCTTGGCGAGATCCTCGGGCCGTTCGCGAAACTGCAGCGCCAGCAGCGCCACCAGCGCGACCACGGCCGCCAGCACGCCGGCGATGACCAGAATGCGCCGTGAATTGCTCGTCGGCTCCGGCAGCGAGGGCAGCGGCGCAGCCGGACGCTGCGACGCCGAGGGCGTCGACCCTTCCTCTCGCAGAGGCGGCTCGGCGCTCCGCTCGATTTCCGGCGGCGGCGCGACGGGCTCGCCCGGCGGCGGCGTCGGAGCGGCGGGCCGCTCTGTGGCGACGCGCAGCGGCGCGGATGGCGGCGGAGCGGGAGGCTCCTTGCGCTCGACCGGCCGCTCGCCGCCGCGAACCGCCTCCAGCTCCACCCTGGCGATAGCTTCGTCGAGCGCCCGGCCCTCGGACTCTATGTCCCCTTCGGCGACCGGAGGCTGAATGCTGCGCAGCTGCTTGAACAGCGCCTTGCGGGCGCGCTCATAGACAGCCTGACGAGACTCGGGCGCGGACTGCGGCAGAGACGCGACCGCGCGGGAGAGCAGCGAGTAGTAGTCAGCCATGCCACTTCAAGACCATTTCGAGCGATTCGCGTCAATCCTCGAACGGATTTTGCACGAGAATCGTGTCGTCTCGTTCAGGGCTCGTCGATAGAAGCGCGACCGGCGCGCCGATCAGCTCCTCGATGCGCCGCACATATTTGATCGCCTGAGCGGGAAGATCGGCCCAGGAGCGCGCCCCCCCGGTCGTTCCCTTCCATCCCTCGATCGTCTCATAGACCGGGACCACCCGCGCCTGCGCCGCCTGCGAGGCGGGCAGGCGATCGATGCGGACGCCGTCGAGAAGATAATGGGTGCAGACTTTGATTTCCTCGAGACCGTCCAGAATATCGAGCTTGGTCAGCGCTATGCCGTTGATCCCCGAGGTCTTGACCACCTGCCGCGTCAGCACCGCGTCGAACCAGCCGCAGCGCCGCCGCCGCCCGGTGTTGGTGCCGAACTCATGGCCGCGGTCGCCGATCAGCTCGCCGATGGCGTCGGTCAGCTCGGTCGGGAACGGACCGCCGCCGACGCGCGTCGTATAGGCCTTGGCGATGCCGAGCACATATCCGATGGCGCCGGGTCCGAGGCCCGAGCCGCTCGCCGCCGCCGCGGCGACGGTGTTGGAGGAGGTCACATAAGGATAAGTGCCGTGATCGACATCGAGCAGCACGCCCTGCGCGCCCTCGAACAAGATGCGTTTGCCGGCGCGGCGCTCCTCGGCGAGCAGCTCCCACACCGCATCCATGAAGGGCAGAATCTTCGGCGCGACGCTGAGCAATTCCTCGCGCAGAGCCGCGGCCTCGATCTCGGGAAGGCCGAGGCCGCGCCGCAGCGGATTGTGATGGGCGAGCAGCCGCGTGATCTTGTCGTCGAGAGTGTCGGGCTCGGCGAGATCCATCACGCGAATGGAGCGGCGCCCGACCTTGTCCTCGTAAGCGGGGCCGATGCCGCGCTTGGTGGTGCCGATCTTCACGCCATTGCCGGCGGCCTCCTCGCGATGCGCGTCGAGCTCGCGATGCAACGAGAGGATGAGCGGCGCATTCTCGGCGATCTTGAAATTGTCCGGGCCGATCGCGACGCCCTGCTCGCGCAGCCGCTCGATCTCGCCGACGAGGAAATGCGGATCGACGACGACGCCATTGCCGATGACTGAGAGCTTGCCCGGCCGCACGATGCCGGAGGGCAGCAGCGCGAGCTTATAGGTCTTGCCGTTGATGACGAGCGTATGGCCGGCGTTGTGGCCGCCCTGGAAGCGCACCACGACATCGGCCTCGAGCGAGAGCCAATCGACGATCTTGCCTTTGCCCTCGTCGCCCCATTGGGCCCCGACCACCACCACATTCGCCATCGGCTTTCGCCTTCGATCCCTTACAAACGCGCGAAAGCCCCGGCGCGTAACGCCAGGGCTCGTTACCAAGATGATCTACCGCAATATGGGAGCGAGGTCAAAGCCGATCGGCGCGCGGACTCCAGATCGGCAATGCTCATTCCACCGCCCGCGACGAGCGCGGCCACGACGCTGGAACCGATCGTCGACGCGCATTCGGCGCCGCGCGGCGGCGCCGGGACTGGTCGTCTTCGTCGAAGGCCTCTGATTGGACCCCGAAAACCAGCGGCCGCCGCGCCGCGCAGGGCGAAGCGGGAGCGGGGACGCCGCCGCCCGTTTGACGATTGCCGACAAAGCGTTGTCTGTGCTATCGACAGGTCTATGGACTCTTTGCGTGAATGAAACCCCGGCGTGAGTGATCCCGATCGCAACGCCTCGCTCTCGCCACGACCATGCGAGATCGCATCGGGTCAGGACGGACCGGGAGCTTCTCAACGTCGAGAACGTGTCGATCGCTGCGGTTTCGCAGAGGATAGAGCCTCTCCCGAGGCGTCGAACTGTTCTGATGTCCCGCTCTGGAATTCTGAGCGTCACAGACAAGCAACGAGGGGATCAAGCAGTGTTTCGACTTTTTTCACGAATTCTCCAGTCGCGCCAAGAAGAAAAGTCTTATTTTGATGCCCAATATTACTTAAATGCTTATCCGGATGTCAAGAATGCTGGCATGGACCCCTTTATTCACTTCGTGAATCACGGCTGGCGCGAAGGCCGCAATCCGTCCTCCTCCTTTCATACGCTGTTCTACAAGGACCGCAACCTCGGTGGACGCCTGTCCGAAAATCCCCTGACGCATTATTCTCAGCACAAGGACGACGGCGAGCTGCGCAAATTCCCGGAGTCCGAGCAAGAGCTCGTCGAGGTGCAGCGCCGCGTGATCGAGCCCGAGTTCGATCCGAGCTACTACAGCAAACGCTATTCGGTGCCGATCGACACGGCTCTCGAGCATTATCTGACGGTCGGCTGGCGCAAGGGATTCGAGCCGAACCGGGCCTTCTCGACCTCCGAATATCTGCGGGCGCATCCGCATATCGCCGCTGCGAACGTCAGCCCCTTCTACCATTTCGTCACGACCAGGGACAAAGGCGCCGCCTCCGCCGAGGCTGCAGAGAGCCGGACGGCTCCTTCGTCGACGCAGCTCGGGCGCGCCTATGAGGGCCGCCTCGAGGAGCTCGTCGTCGGCAACGAGCTGTCCGCCGTGACCGGCTGGGCGCTCGATCGCAAGACCGGCACGTTCCCGTCGCGCTTCGACATCTATTACGATCGCAAGCGAATCGACTGCCGGCTGGTCCGCTCGAGCCGCGATGATTTGGTCAAGGCCAGGAAGGGCGACGGCAATTGCGCTTTCACGGCCTATGTCCGGCTCCCCGACATCGATCCGGGCAAGCTCGTCGTGTCGCTGGATGGAGGCGGCGCCGAGCTTCGCGCCGACGCTCAGCTGCGCACGAAGCCGGATTCCGCGCGCGGACGCCTCGAGGGCGTCAACGCCAAGGGCGTGCTGTTCGGCTGGCTCGCCGATCAGAACGTCAAGGACAAGCGCCCGGCGCTGTTGAAGCAAGGCGACCTCGAGCTGATGCGCGTCGAGCCGGACCTTCCCCGCCCCGATCTGAAATTCCTCTATTACGACAGCAACCGCGTCGGCTTCGAGATCGGGCTCGAGAAGCTCGTCGCGGCGCTGGCCGCGCAGGACCCGCAATTGGGCTTCTTCGCCGCGCCGCCGACGATCGGCCTCGTGTATGGCGCGGAGGTCGTCTCCACCCTGCCGCTGTCCTCCTGCGGCGCGCTCGACGGCGAGATCGAGAGCGTCTCGGACTCGGTGCGCGGCTGGGCCGTCTGGCGCTGGCTGCCAGACCGGCCCGTCGAGCTGGAGATCGAGGTCAACGGCCGTCCGCTCGGCCGCTTCGTCGCGGCGGAGCCGCGCGCCGACGCGCGCGGGGGCAAGGCGTTCGCCTTTTCGGCTCCGCTGCCGAGCGACCTCGTCGGCGCCGCCGATCTCGTCGTCTCGGTCACCGCCGGACCGCATAAGGCCGCTCTCCCCCTGAGCCCGGCGATGGCCGCGGGCGCGCCGAAGCCGACGGAAGCGCGGCCCGCAGAGACGCGCAAGCTGCCCATGGTGTTTCGGCGGCGCGCCGAACGCGCCAAGATCGCGGAGAAGATGGCCGAGAAGAGCAGCAGCCCGGTCGCGCGTCGAGAGCACCAGCCGGGCCGCAAGAACGCCGTCGTGGTCTCCTGGGACATGGGCCATAATCCCGCGGGGCGCGCCTATCTTCTCGCCGACATGCTGGCCAGCCGCTACAATGTCGAGCTGGTCGGCCCGCTGTTTGCGCGCTATGGCGGCAAGCTGTGGGGCCCGATCGCCAACTCGCCGATGACGATGCGCACGTTCGAGGCCGAGCGTCTGCGCGATCTCGTCGAGCAGGCCAAGCAGATCGCCGGCTCGAAGAACTATGACGTCGTCTATGTCAGCAAGCCGAGACTGCCGAGCCTGCTGCTCGGCGCTCTGATCAAGCTCGCGAGCGGCTGCCGCATGGTCGTCGACGTGGACGACCATGAGCTCTCCTTCTTCCCCAATCACGATCCGATCGACTTCGAATCGTTCTGCGCGCAGGCGCTCGAGAACGAGGAGGCGATCGACACGCCGCATTCCGAGCTGTGGACGCGGCTGTGCGAGACGTTGATCGACAACGCCGATGCGGTGACCGTCTCCAATGTCGCTCTGCAGCGCAAGTTCGGCGGCGAGATGGTCCGCCACGGCCGCGACGAGACGTTGTTCGATCCGGCGCTCTATGACCGCGCCGCGACTCGCGCCGCTTTCGGCTTCGGACCGAAGGACCGCATCATCCTCTTCCTCGGCACGCCGCGCGCGCACAAAGGCATATTCACCATCGCCGACGCGCTCGAGAGCATAGACGCGCCCGACGTCAAGCTCTGCGTGATCGGCACGATCACCGACAGGCGCCTCTCCGCTCGCCTGAAGGCATATAAGAAAGCGCGCATCTCGCTGCATCCGGACCAGCCCTGGAGCGATCTCCCCAAGCTCGTCGCCATGGCCGATCTCGTGCCGATTCTCCAGGATCCCGAGTCGCCGGTCGCCGAATTTCAAATTCCCGCCAAGCTCACCGACGCGCTCGCGATGGGCGTGCCGGTGATCGCGACGCCGGTGCCGCCGCTCGAGGATCTCATCGCCACCGGCGCCATTCGCGCGGTGGCGACGGACGAAGATCTGATCGCCGTGCTGAAGGAATTCTCCGAGGCGCCGCCGGAGCCGAAGCAGAGCGAGGCGTCCCGCTCGCTCTATCTCTCCGAATTCACCTATGCGCTCAACTCGTCGCGCATTCAGGCGGCGATCGACGCCGCGGCCGAGGCGAGGCCGGACACGCGACGTTTCGACGAAGCGCTCGACTTCATCGAGCGCCGCACCGGCGTCGGCCTGCAACGCTTCGACGAGGCTGCGCGCAGAACCATCCGCATCACGCGCTTCACGCAGGAGAAGCGGCCGCGCGATCTCGTCTTCCTGTGGAAGCAGAACGACTCCGGCATCTACGGACGCCGCTCCGACATGATGCTCAAATATCTGCGCGAGTCGGGGCACATCCGCAATATTCTGCACCTCGACGCGCCGATGAGCGGCTCGGACCTGCACAAGCAGATCCAAAAGAACGGCCACGCGGTCGCCGACCAGGGCAATCTCGTCGCCATGAACACGATCCAGCGTTTTCTCACGCTCGATAAATCGCAGCGGGCCTTCATCTATCGCTCGGACGACGTCCGCGAGGTGCTCGGCGTCAAGCTGCCGGAGAAGAGCGATTATCCGGCGTTCATCTCCGCCGCCATGGCGGAGGCCGGCATCGGCTTCGATCCGATCCTGTGGGTGTGTCCCGTCGTCTTCGACCTCGCCACCATCATCGACGTCGTCAATCCGGGATTGATCATCGCCGACATCATCGACGATCAGAGAACCTCGTCGCGGCACGAGAGATATGTCGCCCGGCTGCAGGCGGCCTATCGCGAGGCGCTGTCGCGCGCCGATCTCGTCTATTGCAATTGCACGCCGGTGCAGGAGGGATTCGCCGAGCTGCGCAGCGATATCCGCGTCGTTCCCAATGGCGCCGAAGCCTTCGAGGCCTCCGAGAGCTGGCCGATGCCGGCGGCGCTGCGCGCGCTGCCGCGTCCCATCATCGGCTATGTCGGCAATCTCCGCGACCGCGTCGACATCGATCTCATCAAGAAGGTCGCCGACGCTCATCCGGACAAGAGCGTCGTGCTCATCGGATCGGCGCACAACTTCCCCAAGGCGAGGCTGCTGGACGAGTGCCCGAACGTGCATTTCCTGGGCGTCCGCCCCTATGACGAAGCGGTCCGGTTCATCCGCCATTTCGACGTGGCGATGATGCCGCATGTGGCCAACGAGGTCAGCAACAACATGAATCCGTTGAAGCTGTATCTGTATTTCTGCCTGCATGTTCCGATCATCACCACCGCCGTGGCCAATATCGAGGAAATCGCGCCCTATAGCATCGTCGCCGATGGACATGCGGATTTTCTGGAGAAGCTCGACGTCGCGCTCGCCGGCGGCGGGCCGAAGGTCGACGCCGAGCGTCGAAGCGAAATCATCGAAAGCGTCTCTTGGCGAAGCCGATTGGAACCGATACTAAGGGATATGGGGTTCTGCAGCTGACCTCTCGAGGCGCGAACCCAATGTGGAGGCTCTTGCGGAATGACGGCCCTACGCTACTCATACGAGGGAATATGCAACCTCTGCGGTCATAAAGGCCGCTTCGAGGGCGACGATCTTCGCCAGGCGAGAGATCATTTCGCCTGCCCCTCGTGCAATGCCTCCTTGCGATTTCGCAATCAGGCGGCCGCCATTCTCTCGCATTTCGCCGATGGGACCGAGTTCTTCCTCGATCGCTTCACGCGCAACGAACTGTTTACGCAGCTCGCCATCGTCGAGCAAGGCGCTCACGGCCCATTCGCGCGGCGCTTCAAGAAGCTGCCGAACTATCAACAGGCCTATCTGTTCGAGGATCTGCCGATCGGAGAGTCGCAGCAGCCGGTTGCGAGCGCGGACGTCGAGCGCCGCGCCTTGGAGAAGGAGAGCGTCGATCTGGTGCTGACGAGCGATCTACTCAAGCATCTGCCGGACCCACGCAAGGCGATCGCGGACATCGCCCGGGTGCTGAAGCCCGGCGGGGCGCATATCTTCACCATTCCGATCCCATGGCCGATTCCGCCCGCCTCGACAGCGCGTGCAAAGCTCATCGATGGGCGCATCGAGCATCTGGCGGAGCCGAAATATCACCGCACCGCGCAGGGCGAGCCGCTGCTCACCTTCACCGAGTTCGGGGCCGACATTCTCGACTGGCATGCGAAAGCCGGAATGCGCGCTTATTTCTACGACAGCCACCGCATGATCGGCTCGCTCGGCCGCTATCCGGCGGTCGTCGCGACGAAGCTTTGAGGAGAGAGGCGGACATGAACGTGGAAGCCACGAACTTCAAGGCGCTCGGGTATTTCTGCCAGATCTGCGGAACCCAGAGCGACGCGATCGCCGAGGACCAGCCCTGCCCCCGCTGCAAGGCGTCGTTTCGCAGCAATGAGCTCGCGTCGCTCTTGGTGCGGCTGATCGACGGCGGCGTCGGCGAGACGCTGATGCGCAGCGCCAAGAGCGGCGGCCTGGCCGGCCGCGCGATCCTGGATTTCACCGGCGATCGAAGCCTCAAGAACGCGCTCGGCTCCCATCCCGATTATCGCAGCCTGTCGCTGTTCCCCGAGCGCGAGGCGAAGTCGGAATTGGACTTCTAGATCCGCTTCGCCGATCGGCTGGAGACCACGGACACGGCTTGCGCGGACATCGTGCTCGTGCGCGACGTGCTGCGCTTCGTGCCGGACTTCGACTGGTTCCTCGACGAGATGCAGCGCATTTCCCGCAAGGGCGCCACGGTGATCTTCCAGGATCGGTTCTTCTGGCCGTTCCCCGCGACGACGAAGACATTGATCGAGTTTCGCGAAGGCGAGCTCATCGAGCGCGCGCCGCCGGCCTTCGCCCATATCGGCAAGGGTCGAAAGCTCGCCGTCTATCGAGAGCCGGGCGCCGATTTCCTGCAACAACTGCGTTCGCGCGGATGGGCGGTCAATGTCGATCGGGTTGCATTGGCCATGGATATCTATTATCGGTCGATGCTGATCACAGCCGTCCGGCGCTGACGATAGGCCGAAGGCTCATGAACGAGCGAAAAGACTCAGCCGAACCGAGGCGTTCGGACCAAAACACGCCGGTAAGAGCGCGCCACCTCCTCGACTTCGGCAACGGCAAAGGGCGGTCAAAAACCGCGCGGCCCGGGTCATCGCCGCCAGAGCGCTTTTCCGATCGAACGGAATTCGCTCGCGCGAATGCGATCCATCTCATCCTCGCGCGCGGTGGCGGCCGCGCTTTTGCGGGGGCGATCTGGTCATGAATCTATTTTCCGCCCACTGGCCAGGGGCGCCGCATCGCGGCGTGAAGGAACGAAGTTCGACGCAGAGAGATCGCCTCATATCGAACAAATGCCGAACTTCTTTACGAGGATCGGCTTCGATGCGTCTGGACCGAATTCTCCTCTAGCTGCCGAGAGAGACATGATTCCCTACATCGTTCACCAATTATGGATCGAGCCGCCCGGAGAAGCGCCGAGCAGCGACCCCGCGCCAAAGGATGTGCAACGCAATATCGCGACCTGGACCAAGCACCATCCGGATCTCGACATCCATCTCTGGCGCATTTCGGAGCTGGAGGACGTTCTCCGCGATTTCGAAGGACATAATGTGCTCGAGGCGATCCGCATTTGTCGGTTTCCGACGATGCAGTCGAACCTCATCCGTCTCGTCCTGCTCTATCGTTTCGGCGGCTTCTGGAGCGATCTGAAGAATTTCGTGAATCGCCCGTTCCTGAAGGAGCTCCTCGACGAGGAGCTGGTGCTCGTCGAGCATCAGCCTCTGGCCGACCCGCGCCCGCCGGGCTATCTCACCAACTCCTTTCTCGGCGCGCGTCCCGGCCATCCCTTCCTGCTCGAATGCCTGAAGGAAGGCCTCGCGGGAATCGACCGACGCATGACCGGCAGCCTGTCCAGCGTGACCGGCCTCGTGTTGATGAACCGTCTGTTCGGCCGCGCGAAGAACGCGAACCGCGTTCCGCCGCACCGCTTCCTCACCATCGAGGAGGCGTGGTCCGATCGCATGATGCGCGTCGCCGCCTCCTATCAGTCGGGCTCGCGGCACTGGTCTCAGCTGCAGAAGACGCAGTCGCTGTATCTCGACGATCCAGATGACAGCTCGGGCCAGAAATCGTAAACCGCGGTCTGGTCGCGCCCGAGGATATGACATGAAGAAGCTGCACAAGCCCGACTATCACACGTCCCGTCCTTTGTTCCCGCTCGTGCGCAAGCATCTGGACGCGACCCCGATCCGGATGATCTTCGACGTCGGCGCCAATATCGGACAATCCGCATTCGAGATGCACGAGGAGTTTCCGGAAGCGACGATCCACTCCTTCGAGCCCGTGCGTGCGACCTACGAGATGATGAAGGAGAATATCGGCGACATCGCATCCATCAATTTGCACAATATGGCGCTCGGCAAGCGCGCCGGCAGCGTCGAGATCACCAACACGCCGGGCGCTCTTCACAATAGCGTCGCCGAAGCCGGCAAGACCAATGTCACCGTCGAGATGGTCGAGAGTTCTACCGGCGATCTGTTCTGCAAGCAGAACCAGATCGGCAATATCGATTATCTCAAGATCGATACGGAGGGTCTCGATATGGACGTCCTCCTCGGCTTCGTCGGCATGTTCTCCGCCCAAGCGATCGGCTTGGTCGAGGTGGAGTCGTCGATGAATGTGCGCAACCGGCGCCATGTGCCGATCGAGAAGATGAAGTCGCTCCTGGAATCGCTCGGCTATAGCGTGTTCCATATTTATGAGATGGCGAGCGAAGCGGTATTCACCGGACGTCCCTATATGCGGCGCGCCAATTTCGTCTTCATCTCGGAGGCGATGGTGGAGGCCAATTACAAGCCCAGGCGACGCGCGTGACGCGCGGTCGTTTCGATCGCTCGGTCCGCAGCCACATTTCGGCGCGACGCCGATTTGGGCGCAGCTTCACCGGCCGATGGCGATGACGCTTTGCGCAACAGAGTGTTGCGGGACTCGCGTCGGAGCGCTATGGTCGGCGCTGAGCCCACGAACGGATAGTCAGATTTCGGATGTCGCACCCCTATAATCGACTGCCTCGAGATGGAGACGCGTTCTGGCAGCCGGCCGTCGGCGGCCGCAATCCTCTCGAGATCGACGGCCTGCGGCCCGCCGATTGGTCGCTCTCCCTTGATGACAAAATTGCGACCGCGGGCTCCTGCTTCGCCCAGCACATCGGGAAATCGCTGCAGTCGATCGGTTATCATTGGATGGACAGCGAGCCTGCGCCGCAGGGCTTGCCGGACGCGGTCGCGCGCAAATTCGGCTATGGGGTGTTCTCCTTTCGCACCGGCAACGTCTATACGGCGGCGCTGCTTCGCCAATGGACCGAATGGGCGCTCGGCCTTCGCCCACAATCGCGCGAGGCGTGGGAGAGCAAGGGTCGGGTCTATGATCCGTTCCGCCCCGCGATCGAGCCCGACGGATTTTGCTCGGCGGAGGAAATGTTCGCGGCGCGCGACGCGACGCTGGCGGCCATTCGCCGCACGCTCGAGACCGCGACCCTGTTCGTGTTCACCTTCGGCCTGACCGAAGGGTGGGTGAATGGGGAAACGAAAGTCGTCTATCCGATGTGCCCCGGCACGCTCGCGGGCTCGTTCGACGACGAACTCCATCGCTTCTGCAACTACCGCTATAATTCGATCTATGACGACATGCTCGCGGTGATGACCGCTGCGCGCGCGATCAATCCGAATCTGCGCTTCCTGCTGACCGTGTCGCCGGTGCCGCTGACCGCCACGGCGAGCGGTCAACATGTGCTGACCGCGACGACCTATTCGAAATCCGTCCTACGCGCCGTCGCCGGCGATCTCGCCAGCGACCTCGACTATGTCGATTATTTTCCGTCCTATGAGATCATCACCGCGCCGGTGTTCAGAGGCATGTTCTACAAGCCCAACAACCGCGAGGTTTCGCCCAAGGGCGTCGAATTCGTGATGTCGCATTTTTTTGGATCGTCCAAGCCGAGCGCCGCGGCGACCACATCGAGCCCACAGCGCGACAAGCCCGCGGGCGACGCCCCTGACGAACAGGACGTGCAGTGCGAAGAGGCGCTTCTGGAGGCGTTCGGCTCGAAATGAAGCGTGTCTGCGTTATCGGCAATTCCCATTTGGCTGCTCTGCGTCTGTCGCGTGGACGCGCCCATCCCGGCTCTGAATTCAGCTATTCGTTCTTCGCGCTGCACGGCAGCCTGCATCCGAGCCTTCTTTTGAAGGACGGGAGACTATTCGCGAAGAAGCCCGAGAATGTTCGCACCGACATCGAGGGCGCGGCGCATCTCGGCGTCGACCCCGCCGCCTATGACGCGATCGTCATCAGCGCCTTTGGGCTGCCCCTGGTCACGAAGGATATTCTCAGCCTGACGCATCCGCTCGCGGAGGCGCGATGCGCGGACTGGCGCATCGAAGACGCAACCGATCTGCCGCTCGTCTCTCGCGCCGTGATGACGGAGATTTTGTCGAGCCGGCTGGCGGGGTTTCCCTCTCTCCTCACGATCCAACAGATCGCGCAAATCTTTTCTGGACCCATCATCATCCAGCCGAAGCCGAAGCCGGCGCATCTCTGCTTCCAAGATCGCGAATGGTCGCTCGTCGCTCGCTATGGCGAAAGCCTGCCGCATGTCATCGCCGACTTCATCGAGATGCATGATGCGGCGACCAGACGGCTGCTCGACAAAATCTCCCCGCGCCCCATCTTGCTCGGCTTTCCCGCGCTTCCCGATGAAACGCCCTCTTCGGTTCCGGACGCCTATAGCCAAAAGAATGACGGCTTTCACAAGAATGGTCTTTACGGCGCGGCGGTCATCGAGCAGATCGAGCAGGCGCTGACGGGCCGCTGATGCGCTCGACGCAATCCTGTCACCGCGCATCCGGGATATAATAGAGCGGCGAGGCCGGAGGACGGCAAGCGAGCGGCGCGTTGCTGCTGCACTCGCGCGGACGATCATGGTTGGCGCGTTGCGCGAACCATTGCAGGGCGCCGACGACGCTCTCGCTCTCGGCGCCGTTCTTCAGCACCTTTCCGTGATAGGCGACGACATCCGCCAGCCCGTCCTTCAGCGCCTTCGGCATCGCAATGTCCCGCGACGGCGGCGGCGGCGCGCTGTCCGGCTCGATCGCGCCGCTGGTCAGATCCAGCACGAATCGGCGCCGATCCTCGCCGGCCAGCGCCACACGAAAGCGCACTTTCGCGCCCTGCTGATCCAGAATGACAAAATGCGGAAGGTTGGGAATGGCGCCCCGGCCCGCGATGGAGCTACGCTCCGCAGCGCCGACGATCTCGCGCGAGCGCCAATTGCGCGCGCTGTCGCGCGTCGCGAGAAAGACGGCGTCGGCGCCCTGCGACCCATAGCGCATATACATGATCGCAGGCTCTCCATCCGGCCGCAGCAGCAATGTGCTCTGCAGCAGGCCGGCGCCTTCGCCGGGGCTGTCGACCATCGCCATCGTCTCCGGCCGCAACGGCGCCGAGACCGTCTTGCCGCCCTCGCCGCGCCAGTTGCGGAAATCGCGCGTGCTCGCATAAGTGATGGCGAAATTGCTCGAGACATCGGGATTGCGCCGCCAGATGGCGGCGATGTGCATCTCCCCGTCGCGCCCCTGCACGAAGGGAGTGGGATAGGCGCTCGCATGATCACGCGCGTCGCGCGAGGCGAATAATTCGCCAATCCTCGTCCAGCGTCCATTCCCCCATTGGTTCATGAGCCAAGAGCCGTCGCCCGACCCGCCGCTGCGATACATGAACAACAGGCGCCCGGAGGCGTCCTTCAGAAACACCGGATAAGTGGCGCGATTCTCGTCCTTGCCGATCATCGACTCGGGTCGCATGGCGCCGATGTCGTCGAGCGGTCCCCGCGCATAGAACATCTTGCTGGCGTGCATATTGCCGACGACATGCGCGAGACCATCGGAGCTGACCGCGATCTCCAGCCGATTATGCGCGTCCCAGCCATCGAATTGCGAGGGAAGGCGAAACGAGCAGAGCCGGCCGTCGCCGGGATCGAATGCGGAAATCGTCACCCATCTGTCGGGATCGTAATAGGCGAGGAGCAGGCGCCCGTCGCTCGATGCGGCCGAGCCCACTCTCGTTCCGACGCCGGTCCAGACTTCTCCGAGCTCGAAGAAATGCTTGCCGCCGCGGTCGAGGGCCGAAACGCTCCTGCACTCGGAAGAGCCATCCGCGGCTCCGGCGGACGCCGTGAGCGTGATCAGGAAAACGGCTGCGCGAAACAGAGCTACGCCACAACGCATCATCGTCGACCCTCTTCCCGGCCTGTCCCGCCGCGGCGGACGGGCCCATATTAGACCGATCCGCGCGCGCGCGCGACCTCGAATGACAGCGCCGCCGCGAGGCCCGATCGGCTTCGGCCGGCCTGCGGTCGCAGCCATGTGAACGACCATGAACAGTCGTTCAGGATCGACCCCATCTCCAAGTCATATTCGACCGCCTCGCCGCGCGCGACATACGTCCGCTCCAAGCGATACATGAGCATCGCCCAGCTCGTCACCGGTCCGGTCGGCGCCGTCTCTATGGCGAGATCATCGGCGAAACTCGCCTTGAAATAAATGCACAGGCCGTCGATACGGCCGTCGCGCGCGGCGATATTGCGATAACGCAGTCGGTTTGGAATATCGCTTTCCTCCATCGTCTCGAGATCGAAGCTCAGAATCGGCTGCGGGTCGCAGAGACATTGCTCGACCATGGCGACCGAGATGGTCCGGCGCTCATGGCTCGTGACCTGCTCCCCGGACATGGGCCGGCGCGCCGGCGCCGTCGAGCGAAAATCGATGTCCGCTATGTTCATCTCCCACAGGAGCTCGACGGCATATTCGTCCTTCAGCTGGATGGGCTCGATGAAAATGTCGAACCGATTGGGAATGATGCGGCCGCCGGGCTTCAGCAATCTGCGACGCGCATCGAGAAGATTGGCGATCATATTTTCAGAGAGCGGATTTTCCCCGCCGATCTGCTCATGGACGATCACATCGGCCCGGCAAGGCAACGTGACGTCACGGCTGTTGCGCGCGATGAATTCGACATTGCCGATCCCATTGTCGGCGCCGATCCGTCGCGCCATATCGATCACATCGGCGTGCTCGATCGCATAGACTTTCTGCGCCGACCGGGCGGCGAGGAAGCTCAGGATTCCAGAGCCAGCGCCGATGTCGACGACGACATCCCCCTTCTTCACGCCTCGGCGAATCCCCTCGCGATAGGCGTCGACCCTCACCTTGTCGGCGAGCATGGCTTCGTGACAAAAAACATTCGCGAACTCGCGAGCGTTCTTCCGGTCGTACAGATAGGCCGAGAACGGCGAGGCGTCGACGAACCAGGAGTGAAAGCGCCCCTCGAGACGAGCGAGACAGGCGACCAATCTTCGCGCAGTCTTGTGCAATTTCTGCATCTCCGTCGTTCAGAGGATCACGGCAGCGGAGGGCGTTCGGCCTTTGCGAGGTCGAAGACCGTTCCGTCCCAAAGGCGGAAGGGACGATCTCCACAGCGCCGCACATCGAAGCCCGTTCGTTCCGCGAGGCGCAGAAGCTCGCGGCGATCGAGCGCGTCGTCGCCGCGATAGGAATAGTTGAAGATCAGAAAGCGCCCTTGCGGGCGCAGCACGCGATGTATGTCGAAGAGATTGGACAGGACCGCCTCGTCTCCCGCCTCCACGATATGCGGGAAGGAATCGATGGCGAGCGCGAGATCATAGCGACGATCCGCCAATGGCCGCAGCCCTCGGCCGTCGCCCTGCACGAGCTCGACATTGACGAGGCGCGCGCAGCGCTCGCGCGCATGCTCGAGCATTTTCGTCGACACGTCGACGCCCGTGATGGACGACAGAAGAGGCGACAGAGCGACGAGAAAGCGCCCGATCCCACAGCCGATCTCGATCGCCTCGCAACCTTCATGCGCGAGACCTTCCGCTCTGAGATGATCGACGACCTCGGCAGTCGCCTTCTCCAACAGATCCTCGCGTCCGAGGCTGTAAGAGGCGACGCTGCCCGAGGGCGACAGCGCCGCGATGGCGTCATAGGCGGCGGCGATCCGCGCGATGTGATCGCCGTGATCGGCGCGCGCGATCTGCGCGAAATAATGTTCATCGAGCGCCTTGATCAGCTCGAATGCAGCCGGCGTGTCGCGCCAGAGAGATTGCGCGTCGAGGAGCCGCGCGCGCCCCTCGCCTTGCGACGCCGCTATCGCCTGCTCCAAAGCGCAGCGCGCCGCCTCCGCGCTCGGCGCCGAGGAGAACAATTGGAACAGCGCCATATTGGGCGCGAGAGCGCCGGCGACGCAGCGGGCGAGCGCATCGCGCGAAAAGTCGGTGGACATCATTCGTCAATCCCTTGATCGATGAAAGCCGAAGGATCGGATTCGGCGAGCGGCGCGGATGTGCGGCCGCGAGCGCCGATCCGCGTGAGCGCCTTCGCGGCGCGTTGCGCACGTCGGCGCAGAACGAAGGAAACGGATGCAACCATATGGCGCAGGCTCGACGCCGCAGCAGCCGCGTCCGGACGCGTCCTCGCAGCTGCGACCGCGGCTGCGACGGGCGCGCGCACGCGCCAAGCCGGCTCGTCGACGGCCCATTGGGCCTTATAGGGCGCGTCGCTCCAGCCGAGGCTGTATCGCAGCATCCGCCCGCCGGCGATCGCTTCCTCCTCGAGACGCTCGAGATTGTGATGAAGCAGAATGCTGCCGACGGAGAGATCTATGAAGGCCGGATCATATCCGGCCTGCACGCCATTGGCGATCAGCCAGCGCGGCGTGTGCGTCTCATAGACGAGCTCCATGGCGACGGGGCGATCGTCGAGGAGCAGCATGTCTCCGAACAACATGTCGCCGAGCTCGCGAAAGACGAGCGGCAGATGATCCTCGCCCAGCAGGAACGCGCCCTCCCCCCATCGCTTGCGATAGAGCATCTCGTAGATCGCCGCGAGCTCGTGCGCCGGACAATCGCGCAACGGATGAAAGGCGCCGCCGCGCTCTTGAAAGCGCCGGATCTGCAGACGTCTTCGTTTCTGCGATTTGGGCGATTGTCGAGACGTCCCCGCGCGCAGCCCTTTCACGACGCTGATGCTGGCGATGGACTCGCGACCGGGATAGGAGCAGAAATCGCGCTCGAGACCGGCGACGTCGTCGACATGGAGACTCGACACCATCCGCGCCGCGAACGGCGGCTCGATGCGGACGCCGTCGGCGATCGGCAACACCAGCTCCGCATCGCCGACATCGATCAATTGCGACGCGTCATGGGCCTCGAGCGCCGATCGCGTGGCCACGATATGCTCGCCCCATAAGGGCGCCGCGGCCACGATATCCGACCCGCAGGCGAGACCCATATAGTGCGCCGGCCGATGCGCGAGCGAGCAGACCAGATCGACGACGCGGGGATGCACGGCGAATGAGCCGCCGAAGCGTTCGAACGCGATCTCATAATCCTGCGCCGAAATCGTCCGCCAAGAACGAGAAGCCAATCGCGCCCTCCGGATTCGTCCGCGACCGCGGCTCCAGATCCGATCTCGAGCCGAGAGGTTCGGTGAACTTGCCCGCATCGGCGGCGCCGGGATAGTCCGGTGTCTCCACAGCGCTCGCGCCCCTGCCCTACGCTGGAGCGCTCCCGGCGTGAGGCCAGTTGGCGCGAAAAATGCCTGAGCGGGTCCGGGCCCGCGGTCTTGGTCGGGTTTCCAACGTCGAAAGGGATAGGAGCAAATCTTGCCGTCATTGCAGGAGACCCGCGCCGTCGTGACATTGGCGCCCGCGAAGCCGACCGGATTGGCCGACCTCGGCGTGCCATTGGACGACGCCACTCTGGTCAAGAAGGGGCGCGCGCATGAGTTTCCGCAGCTTCTGACCGATGGCGTCCTCGGCCGCCGATTCCAGGACCTGCGCGTCATCGCCATCAAGACGGTCGAGGCCGGGGTCGCCTCCGCCAAATTCTTCGTGCAGTTCGAGGTGTTCGGCGACAATACGGCGGCGCCGACGAATGGGGTCGGCTTCGACGCGGCGCTGTTCGCGGGCTCGGAGCAAGTGGCCGCCTTCTCGTCGAGCAGCCTGTTCCTGCCCTACGCCAATTTCTGGTATCCGAACCGCTTCGTCTTCGAGATTCCGGCCGAGGACTTCGATCGCGTGGAGCGGCTGGAGTTCATCGCCAAGCCCGAAGAGGTTCGCATCGTCTAGGGGTGTGATCCGGCCGCTTTGACAGGGCTGAAAGAGCGAGCCTCCAAGGGTCGCTCTCGGCGCCGTCATTGCGTGCGTAGCGAAGCAATCCAGAGTCACGAGCGGCGGCTCTGGATTGCTTCGTCGATTCACTCCTCGCAATGACGACCATTTGACTGCGTCATCCGATATGCCGCGTCACGCGGAGCGCCCGAGCGGGTGAAGATGCATGAGCTATCCTCTCGTCAAACGCGTGTCGAACCGCTTGTTCGGCGACATGCTGCGAATGATGTTGAGCGAGCAGATTTATTTCGACCTCACCCTCGAAGAGGGTCGGACCTTGTCACGCAATTTCACGGCGCTCGCCTATGACTGGCGCCGCGCCGACATCATTTATCTCAGCCCTGTCGGCGGCGATGTCGAATTCTCCGCCGTGGTCGCGCAGGACGGTGTTCATGTCGAGACGGCCGATGGGGGCCATCTCCTGAGTTGGGACGATGTGACGGAATTGGCCGAGCGCCTCGCCGTGGAGTGAGCGCAGAGCCGACCTGCGCCGCTATTTCCGTTCGATATTTGCTCAGTGTTCGGACCGATTGACGCGAATCATTGCGCCAGAAATGATGACTTCACTGTTTTCATTACGGCTTCTCAGATGATTCGGGCTTGGATGCGGCGAACCGATCGACTCTGCGCCTTGCTGGCGACGGCGCTGGCATCGATGCTCGTGCTCGAGGGCCTCGTCCTCGCGGCGTCGCCCGCCCCCGTGAGCGCGTCGGCGCATGATCTTCGCGCCGCGATGACCTGTTTCGTCGACGGGCACGACCATGCGCCGGCGCAGCATCGCGGCGACGCCGCGCCCTGCTGCGCTTTCTGCGGCGCCGGCGCTCGCGACATGAGCGGCGACGACAGCGCCCCTCCGCCGCTCGCTCCGTTCTTGGCGACGGCGGAGACGGCGGCTTCGCGCATCTCGATCGCTCGAGGCGACGAGGCGAGACGTTCGCCGCGCCGGGCGAACGCCGGCTCGCCGCGCGCGCCGCCGCGCGTCTGAAGCGCTCCGACGGCTCTCTCCTTCCACAGTCGACGCGCGTGGCGCGCGCGGCGAGAGTGAGCGCGCGCCGACATCAGGGCTTCTCTCCTCTTTCTACCTGACGAATTTCATCCTTTTAGGATTCCCCGACATGAAATTGCTTCTCACAGCCTCGGCGAGCGCGCTGACGCTCGCCGCCGGCGGCGCCTTCGCCGCCGATCTCGACGCCGCGCCGCGTCCGCCGCCGCCCTTGTGGACCGGCCTCTATGGCGGCTTCAATGTCGGCGGCGCCTCGGCGAGCAGCGGACCGATCGTCTATGCGACCGGGCCGACGCCGACCGGACGCTATCTCACCGATCCGGTCCAATGGCCGGCGCGGGCGCGCTTCTGGTCGCCGTTGAACGGCTCCATCGACGGCAATGACGGCGGCGCATTCCTCGGCGGCGTGCAGATCGGCTATAATTTCCGTTTCGATCACCTCGGCGGGATCATCGCCGGCTTCGAGGCCGACCTCCAGGGCGTCGCCCAGGGCCGCGAGATGCGCGGCGTCTCCAGCGTCTCGCGCAATATCCTCACCAGAGGCGACAGCCTGATCAACACCGTGGACGGCGGCGGCGCGCTGCAGTTTCTCGGCACGGTGCGCGCGCGTCTCGGCCTTCTCGTCGACCCGACCGTGCTGGTCTATGGAACGGGCGGCCTCGCCTTCGGCGGCGTCAGCTACAAATTCGGACTCAACTCGCTCTATGCGAACGCCGCCGGCGCGCCGGCGCAGAATGCGAGCGCGGCGCTCGACAATTTGACGACGCGCTCCGGCTGGACCGCCGGCGCCGGCGTCGAATGGATGTTCGCGCCGAGCTGGAGCCTCAAGGGCGAATATCTCTATTATTCTCTCGACAGCGGCGCCACGCGCACGACCTCCTCCGCTTATCCGATCGCCGCCGCCAGCGCCTTCGGCGGCAACGCCGGAGCCCCCGCCGATTGGACGACCACGAGCGCCGGCTCTCCGCGCATGAGCGGCAGCATCGTGCGCGTCGGTCTCGATTATCATTTCGGCGGCGAGACAGCGGGCGCCGGCGGTGCGGAGGCGGACGCCGGCGGCCATGGCGCCGGCGCGAAAGCCGAAGGCGCGCAGATGGAAGAGCCCGGCGGCGGCATGCGTGACGGCGGAGGGAAAGGCGGTGGTCACGGCGCCGGCGGACAAGGTGGAGCCGGCGGACATGGCGCGGCAATGAAGGACGAGGCCAAGGACGCCGATACGCCCGTCGACGGCCATGGAGCCGGCGGCTCTGCCGGGGGGCATGGCGGCGGCGGAATGCATACGGTGGTGCCGGCCGGCGTCTATGGCGCGCATATGGTCGGCCCCGGACATGTGCGCCTCGCCTACACGCCGAGCTATTCGGTGATGCGCGGCAACTACATCGACGACACGCAGATCGCGCCGGCGCAGGTGACGCGGATTCCCTGGGTTCCGAACAGCATATCGGCGCTTCCCAACTATTTCGGCGCCAATCCGACGCGCACGCTGCGCGTCGCGCCCGACAATATGAAGATGCAGATGCATATGTTCCACATGATGTTCGGCGTGACCGACTGGTTCAATGTGATGGTGATGGGCTCGCTGTCGGATCGCGCCATGGAGATGACCGTGTTCAAGGGGGCGAGCGGATCGACTGTGCTCGGGCCGACCTATTCCGGCACGCAGGGTTGGGGCGACACGATGGTCCAGGGACTGTTCCGACTGCATCAGGACGAGGTGCACCATCTGCATGTGAATCTCGGGCTCAGCGTGCCGACCGGAAGCATCGCCGAGGAGATCGATCACATGCACCCGTCCGGGCAATATCAGACCAAGCGCGGCTTCTACGGGCTGCAGCTCGGAACCGGCACCTATGACGCTCTGTTCGGCTTCACCTATACCGGCAAGCTCGCCCCCTGGTCCTGGGGCGCCATTTATCGTGGACGCGTCGCTCTCGGCGTGAACAACGCCGGCTATCTGCGCGGGCCGTCGAACGAGCTCTCCGCCTGGGGCGCCTTCGATCTGATGCCCGGACTCGCCGCGACGGGCCGCGTCGCGGCGACGATATGGGATCGCATCTATGGGCACGACAATCTTCTGTGGGGCGCGATGCAGGGCACGGTTCCCGAATATCAGGGCGGCGAGCGCGTCAAGCTGCTCGGCGGCTTCGAATATTTGTTGAAGCTCGAGGGCTTCAAGCCGATCCGCATCGCCGCCGAGGCGGGCGCGCCGGTCTATCAGCGCCTCAACGGACCGCAGCTCGGCCAGCAATGGGAGGTGAACACGGCCGTGAACTTCGGCTTCTGACGCAAGGCGCGGCGGAGCCAGCAGCGACGCCGCGCATGATCTGCAGGGGAGAAATGAGAATGTCGAAGCATGTCATCGAAGCGGCGGCGGTGGTTCTCACGCTCGCTCTTCTCGGCGCGCCGGCGCTGCGCGCGCAGGCGCCGGAACCGATGCAGCACGAGGGCCAGAGCGGCGAGCATGGCGGCGGCCACGGCGCGCCGTCGCCGGACGGAGCCTTTCACAAGCGCTTCGACGACGCCGCCAAATGGGTGAAGAAATTCGACGACCCGGCGCGCGACGCCTGGCAGAAGCCCAAGAAGGTGATCGCCGCGCTGCGCCTCTCGCGCAACGAGCGCGTCGCCGACATCGGCGCCGGCACCGGCTATTTCGCCGCCAAGATCGCCAAGCGCATTCCGCACGGAAAAGTCTATGCCGTCGATGTCGAGCCCGACATGGTGACCTATCTCGGCGAGCGCGCCCAGCGAGAGCGGCTCGCCAATCTCACGCCGGTCCAATCCACCGCGGAGAGCGCCAATCTCCCAGAGCCGGTCGATCTCGCGCTCGTCGTCGACACGTTTCATCACATCGGCTATCGCGAGCGCTACTTCGCCGCATTGAAGGAGCGGCTCACGCCGAAGGGACGGCTCGTCATCATCGACTTCAAAGCCGATTCGCCCGACGGCCCGCCGGTCGAGCATCGCATTCCGCCCGAAGAGGTGAAGAAGGAGCTGGAAGCGGCCGGCTATTCCTTCGTGAAGAGCTACGATTTTCTGCCGCGCCAATATTTCCTCGTGTTCGAAAAGCAATGAGCGAGGCGCGCAAGCTCGCCGCGACGCCGCGGCGCGAGCGCAAGCTGCTCGGCTTCTTCGGCGCGGCGGCGCTCGTCGTCGCCAACACGATCGGCACGGGGGTGTTCACCACCTCCGGCTTCGCGCTCGCCGACCTCGGCGAGCCGTCTTTCGTGATGCTCTCCTGGCTGCTCGGCGGCGTCTATGCGCTCGCCGGCGTCGCCGTCTATTCCGATCTCGCCGAGCGCTATCCGGAGTCGGGCGGCGAATATGTCTTCCTGCGCCATCTGATCCATCCGGCCGCCGGCGCCGCGGCGGGATGGATCTCGCTCGTCGCCGGCTTCACCACGCCGATCGCCGCATCGGCGCTCGGCGCGCAGCTCTATCTCGCCCGCGCCGGCGGCCCTGAAACCTCGGGGCCGCTCGTCGCGACCGTGATTGTCGTCGCGCTCGGCCTGCTGCACGCGCTCGCGCCGACGCCCGGCGTGGCGTTGCAGAACTTCGCCGTCGCCGTCAAAATCGGCGCGATCGCCCTGTTCGTCGCTTTCGGCGCGCCGAGCGCGGTCGCGTCGATCGGAGCGGCGCCGGCGCCGGCGCTCGAGACCTTCTCTCTGCTCGCTCTCGCCGGATCGCTGGTGTGGATCTCCTACGCTTATTCCGGCTGGAACGCGGCGGTCTATGTCACCGGCGAAGTCGAGGGCGGCGGCCTCACGGTCGAGCGTGCGCTGCATGCGGGAACGCTGCTCGTCATCGCCCTCTATCTTTGCGTCAGCGCCGTCATCCTCTACGCCGCGCCGCCGCAGGAGATCAGAGGCGTCGCCGAATCGGGCGCGATCGCGGCGCTCGCGATCGGCGGGCCGCAAGCGGAGCAGGCGCTGAGCGCGCTGATCGCGCTGGCGCTCGTCACCTCCGCCTCGTCCATGTTGCTCAGCGGCCCGCGCGTCTATGCGCGGATGGCGCAGGACGGCGTGCTGCCGGCGCCGCTCGGCCGGCTCCATGGCGATCATCCGCGCATCGCCGTGCTGGCGCAAGCGGCGATGAGCCTCGTCGTCGTCTGGAGCGCGGGACTGCGCACGCTGCTGGAGTTCGCCGGCGTCACGCTCAGCCTCTCGGCCGGCGCCGTCGTGCTCGGCTGGCTGATCCGGCGGCTTCGCGAAGGCTCGGCGCTGCGCAAGGCGCCGCAGCTCGCCGCGGCGCTGCTGTTTCTGACGGCGACGACCGGCCTATTGATCGCGACAGTGGCGATGCGGCCGGCCTCCCTCATCGCGGCGGCGGCGCTGATCGGCGCCGGCCTTCTCGCTTATGCGATCGGCGGCCGTCGTCAGGCGATGATGTCGGGCGTCAGCTGATCCTCGAGAAAGGCGAGGCGGTCGCGCAGCAGTAATTTGCGCTTTTTGAGCCGCTGGATCTGCAATTGATCGACGGCTCCGACGGCGAGCAGCGCGTCGATCGCCGCCTCGAGATCACGGTGCTCCAGCCGCACCCGCTCCAATTCCATCTGGAGCGCCGCTTGCTCGGCCTCGCTGAGCTTGTCGACCATTCGCCACCACCGACCGGACCACCGCATCGACGCTCGGCATGAGCCCCGAGTCGCCGCTACTGATTATCGCTCGCGCCGGGTGTCTTGTTCAAGACGTATCACGCTGCGCCCTGGCCATAGGCCTCGCGCATCGCAGCGATGTCGACGAGCTTGGCGTCGAGCGCGCTCCAATCATCGGCGGCCGCGATCGGCGTCCAGATCGCCTCCACCTCCTCGATCAGCATGGTGCAAGGCGTGTCGCGGCGGAAATAGGCATGGTCGAGATTGGCGGCCGGCGCCGTCTCATGGGCGGCCAGCGCCTCGCGCAGCGGGCCGAATTCGGGCGCGTCATAGAGCGCGGCCTGCGGGCTGCGGGCGGCGCGCTCGCGGCTCGCGAGGCCGCCGCGCCAGTCGAAGAAGGTCTGCTCGAAACCCGCCTGCGTCTTGCCGAGAAATTCGAGCAGACCCTTGGCCAGCGCCGCCTCCGCCTCGGCCTCGGCCGCCGGCGCGAGGCCGAAGCGGTCGAGGAGAGCGAGCTGGAACTCGCGCTGGATGATCGGCTGAAATTCGCCGAGAATCGCCTGCGACCGTTGCAGCCCGACGAGCGGCAGCACGGTTTCCGCGAGCCGCGTCAGATTCCAGCCGAGCGCGCCCGGCTGGCGGCCGAAGGCGTAGAGCCCGCTGTCGTCGAAATAAGCGGCGGTGAATTGCGGATCGTAGCGCGGCGCGAAGCGCCAGGGGCCGTAATCGAAGCTCTCGCCGGTGACGTTGATATTGTCGGAGTTGAGCACGCCATGGACAAAGCCCGCGGCCATATAGCGCGCGCCGAGCCGCGCCACGCGCGCGGTGACGCGCGCGAGAAAATCCGCCGCGCGGCTCTCGGCGGGCGCGTCGGCGAGCTCGGGAAAATATTGAGCGACGCAATAATCGACGAGCTTCGCTATGGCCGCCTGATCGTCGAGAAAGGCGAGGCGCTGGAACGTGCCGATGCGGATATGAGAATGCGAGAGCCGCACCAGCACGGCCGAGCGCGTCGGCGAGGGCTCGTCGCCGCGATAGAGTGATTCGCCGGTCTCGATCAGGCTGAAGCTCTTGGACGTCTCGACGCCGAGCGCCTCCAGCATCTCGGTGGCGAGAATCTCGCGCAGCCCGCCCTTGAGCGTCAGCCTGCCGTCGCCCTGGCGCGACCAGGGCGTGCGGCCGCTGCCCTTGGTGGCGAGATCGAGGAGGCGGCCGTCCTCGGCGTCGCGCAATTGCGCGAACAGAAAGCCGCGGCCGTCGCCGATATCGGGATTATAGGTACGGAATTGATGGCCATGATAGCGCAGCGCCAGCGGCTCGGGGAAATTCTCCGGCAGCGGCTCGAAGCGGCCGAAGAAAGCGATCCACTCCTCGTCGGTCAGCGTGTCGAGGCCGACCGTGGCGGCGGCGCGCTGATTGCGATGGCGCAGAATATGTTTTGGAAAGTCGGCTGGCTGCACGCGGTCGAAGAATTCGTCGCCCAGCGTCGAATGCAGAGGCGCGGCGCGATAGCGCGGGGAAAGCGGCATGAGGAGCGCCTCTTCGGCTCGGGGAATCGTCGAGGGGGGTGAAGCAAGCGCGGCGCCTGACGCGACGCTTTCGGCCCATGATTTCGGCTCATGAACAGAAAAAGGCGGAGATCGCTCTCCGCCTCGGGCGCTTTTCTCAGTCGAATCCTGGCTTCGTCAATGCAATGTCGGCCCGCATCGCAGCTTGGCGATCTCGTCCTTGAGCTGAAGCTTCTTGCGCTTGAGCTCGTGGATCTTGACCTCATTGCGCCGGGGGTGATGCTGCTCCTGCTCGATTTCTTTCTTGAGCGCCTCGTGACGGCGTTCCAGCTCGACGAGATGACCCTGTAGCGACATATGGCGCCTCCCTTGGTTTCGTCTTCACGACAGAAGGACGAAGGAAGTGTGACACAAAGCCGGCGTCCCGCAAGAGGGAACGATGTCGCGCAGGGAGCGAAAAAAGCGCGGGGAAGCGTCCGAATCTAAACGATTTGTCGATAATTTCGCGCCTCCCCCGGGGCGGGCGCCGCCAATCCCTCGATCCAACCCCGTCCCGCGCCTCGCTTCGGCTCGCCCCCCGGCCGCAAGCAATGGCGGAACTCGAGTTGACACGATCCAAAGGGCTCATTACATCGTCTCCCACGCCGCGATTCTCGCGTCAGCGGGGCGGTGGGGGATAGTTCAACGGTAGAACTGCGGACTCTGACTCCGTCAATCTTGGTTCGAATCCAGGTCCCCCAGCCAACAAAATCAATAACTTACAGTTTCGTGTCACAGGCTCGCGCCAGCGTGTCGCTCTCAGGTCACCAAGCGGCGACCGTCCAGCTCCTCCCCCAGAAAAGAAAAACGCCCCGGCGGTACATCCGCGCTCAGGTAACGATATCGTGACGACTGGCCCGGACGATCCAAATTTGGAGGATCCTATTCAAAGGTTTGCGCCATCGTGGCGCAAACCCCAGGCGAGCTTGCGGGTCGGGATGGCGACCATCTCACGGGTCTTGCCGTCATCGGCAATCGTCCCCATAAGGTGACAGTTGAACTTTCCCCGTCCGTGCGAGTCGTGGGGATATCCCCACGACTGAACCTCCGGCCTTCCTCGCGCCGGCGAGGTTACGCCTCGTCCGCGCCAACCGTGGGCATATGTCCACGGTGAAGGGGCTCGTCGAAGCTGCTGGTCAGAGCGCAGAGCCCGTCGCCCTGGACGGCCAGATGCTGATGATCGGCGATCCAGTCTCCCCGGACGATGCGCTCACATGGTTTGAGGGCCGGCCGATCATCGCCGGCGACAGACATGGGAACCGCTACTTCAAGCGCCTGCGGAGAGGAGAGGCAAGCACCGTGGTGCTGGAAAGCCTGGAGATCAGCGGCGGCTTTCCTCCCACCGTTCTTACCCTCCAGACTGGCCGGACGACGGACCTCGAGGAGGCCAGGCCCGTCTACGGCGTTCTCTTCGAGCGGCCCTGAGAGAACGCTCTTCACTCCCCGCGTCGAAGCGGCGCGGATTTTCCGATCACCGCGCCCGCGGTTTCCGGGATCGAGCCAATGTCGAGATGTTCGACCGCCGTCACGAGCCGCAGCAAATCCGGCGGCAGGAATTCATCGAATTTCGCGCGACAGGGTCGGGAGACGCGCGCTGTGATCGCGTCGGCGGAGGGCGCCGGCTCGGCGGCGAAGCTTTCGAGAAGCTGGACGGCCTCCTCCGGAGGGGTTCTCGGCAGCTCGATGGCGTGCGGCAGGGGCGATGCGTCCACCTCCTTGGCTTTCAGCGCCAGAGTGAGCGAAACCAGCTGCTTCGCGCCCACCCATGGAAGGATCAGGCTGCCCGCGCCGACGGCGATGATCGAGCGACATCCGAGCTCGAGCTCCAGCGCCGCCGCGCGCGCGTCCCGAAGCAGGCGATCCGCGCCGTCATCGAGATAGGCGGGGACATCCGTTCCGAGAAGGATGCGGCGCATCGCCGCGACAATCTCGCCATGCACCCCGCCCACTGGACTATGGGATCATCGAGCATCGGTCGTCGCTCGAGCCCATAGAAGTAGAGCAAGACATAGCCGATCTCGAAGTCGGGCTGGTTGCGAGGCCCGGCGAGCCAGTCGAGATAGACAGCCCGTGAGGACGGGGTGAGACGCGCATAGTCCGGCCAATCTCCCGGACGACCGCCGGAACCACCAGAATGGTCCGCCACCTCGAGGTCGGGATCGACGAGACAGTTTTCATTGCCGCGACCGGCTCGACGGGGCAGAGAGCGGCCGAAATAGATCATGCCGCCGCCGATTTTCCGACCGCCCACGATGACGGGCTGTCCGGCGGAGATCCATTCCGTCGACAGTCGTGATTCCGGAAGCTCGCGCGCCTGTGCGGCCTCTGTGGAGTTCTGCGTCTGGTCCGAAGGCTCGATCGCGGCGCGCTCCGGCAACCGCGGTTCAGCGAATTCAGAGAGCGCGGCGAGAGAGAGATTGCGGGACTCTTCTCGACCGGCGGCGTTCTCCAATCTCCCCGAAGGACGAGGCGTTGCGCCGAAATTCGGCGCTAATTCGTCCGTGCGGCGCAGTCCATCAGGATCGCTCGCGTCGATTTGCGTGGGTTCTCGCTCGCATGCCGCGGCCGGATCGGGGGCTGCTCCCGGCGCACGAAGCGCTTCCAGTGGTTCGACCGATATCTTTTCGCCGGCTGGTTCCGGGGCCGGCGACGAGATCGAATGGACGAGCGTTGCTTCCAGCACGGCCGCCAATGTGGCTTCGTAGGCTTTGACCCGCCCTCCGATCGTCGGATCGGGCGCCGTCTCGTTCGGGGTTGACGCGATAGAGATATCGGCCGTGAGGCGTTCCGTTCCCCGATCAAGAGGAGCCTTCTCGTCCAGTCCTCGCGCTGACTTGGGACGCCATCGCCGACCGACGACCCAGATGCACCCAGCCGCCAGGAAAGCGATAGGCGCGAGCACGCTCCAAAGCGGCCGCGGCGTCTCGGCGCGCTGCGACGCCGCGGGGGGCGAAGGCGCCGGCTCTGCCGCTCGTGGCCGCGCCGGCCGTCCGAGGACCGTGGACGGATCAATGACCGGCGTCGGAGCGAAAGCGGGTTGCGCCGGGGTCTGCGGCAGCGGCGCTTCGACAACGGACGGACGGGGCCCTTCGATGGGCGTCGGCTCCTCGATGCGTCTCGGCGGGATCGGAGGCGGCGCCGCGATCTCGGCTTTCGCAGGCGCCGGGGACGCGAGGTCGTGCAAGCGCCTGACGGTTGCGAGGTCGAGCGTGCCGTTCGGAGGCAAGCCTTCCCACTTCTGAAATTCTCGCAGCGCCTTGATCGAGCGCTGTCCCCATCGCCCGTCTACGACGCCGATATCGAAACCGCGATCCTTCAGCGCCCGCTGAGCCTCGAGATAGTCGGGGCCGGCGGCTTGCGCCGCTGCCGGCGAGGCCGAAAGGAACAGAAAGAAAAGAAGGGGAGCAAACCTTGGATGTGCGCCCGCTGCGCCGTCGTCCTCATCGAAAGCCCGCTCACCATGCGTCGGCCCGAAGGTCATGTATCGCGTAGAATCAATGCGATGAGACGACATGGCGACCGCGGCGATATCCAACGGGAAAAAATGAGCGAGCCATCTAACCCGAAAAATCGGCGGCAGTCACTCCCGACAATGAAGCTCCCTTCACGCCGCGTTGCGCTCGTCCATGCGCTGGAGGATATCGACGAGGCGCAGAACGTCGGCGGTCTCGAAGACGCCTTCGACGCCATTGCTGTCGAAATCCGTGAAAGGCGTCTCATAGAGCAGGGCGGGATCCATCGCGCCGCGCTCGGTCAAATGGTCGATGACGAGGTTCAGGAACTCGTGCTGATCGGCCGTGAGCGTCCGCCCGTCCTCGAAGTCCGAGAACAGTTTCTTCGCCGCCTCGCGGTCCAGGCCGACGAGCGAGCGAACGAAGCGCGCGAGACCGCCTTCCGATTGGATGAGGCCGAGGGAGGCGTCGTCGGCTCCCGACTCTTTGAAGATGCGCTCGAGCTCGGAAAGATCGGTCGCAGTCAGCGGCTCCGCGCGCTTGAGCTTGAGGACGGCGATATGGTTCTCGTGCGGGCGCAGGAAGACGCGCGCCTTCCGACGAAAGGCGTCCATATCCGTGCCCACTGGCAGGCCGCGCAGTTCCACCTCGGCGCCGCCGCCGCTGCGATCCTCGAAATCGGAATAGACGATCGGCCGCTTCTCGCGCTCGATCAGCTTGACGAGCGCGCGCAATCGCCGGCGCAGGCTCTCCAGCATGGGCAGCGTCACATCCTGCCAGAAGGCGTTGGTCTGAACCTCCTCGATCAGCGCGATCTCCGCCGCCACCCTCGGCACATTGGCGAGTCCTTCGAGCAGCGAGGCGAGCGCGCGAATGCGCCCCGAGAGGCGAACGAAGGCGGGCTCCACGCGCAACAGCGCCAACTCGGTCCGGAACAGCAGCAGATCGAACTGCTTGGCGGCGAGATCATCGTCGCCGACGGCGGAGGGGAGGCCGGCGACATGCTCGATCAATTCATTGCGCGCGTCGGCGTCGAGCCGCCGCCAGGCGGCGTCCGACGAAAATTTCTCGATCGCGCGCCGATGCGGGCGGACCAGGAAATTATCGAGGCTCATGCCGGCGATCTCCGCCCGCAGATCGCCAACCAGCGCCGCGCGGACCTCCGCGATGCGATCGGCCTCCGATCCGCCCTCGCCGGCGTGCAGCACCGCTGCGGGCAATTGCGCATAATCGCCGGCCGGCTCGGGCGCGGCGCCGTCCAGCTCGCCGATCAGTTCTACGCGCGCGATGAAAAGGCGCTTGCCGAGCGACTCCCCCGCCCTGCCCTCGGCGATATCGGGATGCGCGTCGAAGAACTCGAAATTGCGGCACCAATCGAAGATGTAGAAGAACTCCTTGTCCTGCGTCTCGCCGAAGAGATTTTCGCACAGGCGCGTGCCGCGGCCGATCATCTGCCAGAATTTGGTCTTGGAGCGCACCGGCTTGAAGAAGACGAGGTTGACGATCTCCTTCACATCTATGCCCGTGTCGAGCATGTCGATCGACACGGCGATATGCGGCGCCTTCTCCGCTTGCGAGAAATCGTCGATCAGCGTCTGCGCATAGGAGATCGAATGATCGATCACCCGCGCGAATTGGCCGGCGAGATTGGGATAATGCGCGTCGAAGCGCTCGGCGATGAAATTGGCGTGGTCGCGATTTTTCGCGAAAATGATCGTCTTGCCGAGCCGGTCGCCGTCCGCGACCTTCAGCCCCTTCTCCATCAGATGCTCGAGCACGCGGTCGACAGTGTCGGCGTTGAACAGCCATTTGTTGATCGCCGGCGCCTCGACGACGCCGGGAACGGCGCCGTCCTCCTCCCATTCGAGCGCGTCCCATTTCTCCTTGTCGTCCTCGGAGAGCGCGTCATAACGAATGCCGCTGTCGAGAAAATCGGTGGTCAGCGAGACTGCGCGCGGCGGCGCCAGAAAACCGTCGCGCACCGCCTCGTCCAGACCATAGGCGTCGGTCGGCACGCCGGTCTGGAGATCGAACAAACGATAGGTGTCGCGGTCGACCTCGCCCTTCGGCGTCGCCGTCAGCCCCACCAGCAGGCTGTCGAAATAATCGAAGATCGCTTTGTATTTGCGATAGACGGAGCGATGCGCCTCGTCGATGACGATGAGATCGAAATGGCCGACGCCGAAGCGCCGCCCCTCGGCGCCCGCATCGTCGATCAGCCGCATCATGGTCGGATAGGTCGAGACATAGACGCGGCCCTCCTGCGTCTTGTCGTCGAGCAGATTGACCGTCGCCGCGCCCGGCAGATGTTCCTTGAAGGCGTTCGCCGCCTGCCGCACCAGCGCCGTGCGGTCGGCGAGGAACAGCACGCGCTTCACCCAATTGGCGCGCATCAACAGATCGCAGAGCGCGATCACGATGCGCGTCTTGCCGGCGCCGGTGGCGATCACCAGCAGCGCCTTGCGCGCATGGTCGCGCTCGAAGGCCTCCGTCACGCGGCGGATGGCGCGCTGCTGATAGGCGCGATCGACGATTTGCTTGTCGATATTCTCCGGCGCGAGAATCTTGCGCGTCTCGCGTCGCTGCAGCATCAGCTCCAGCTCGTCGCGCTTCAAAAAACCCTGGATCGGGCGCGGCGGATGACGCGCATCGTCCCAGATCCAATGCTCATAGCCATTGGTGTAAAAGATCACCGGCCGCCGGCCATATTGCGCCTCGAGGCGATCGGCGTAGAGCTTGGCCTGCTGCTGGCCGTCGCGCGGGTCCTTGCGCGTGCGCTTGGCCTCGATCAGCGCGAGCGGGCGTCCGTCGGCGCCGGGCAGCACATAATCGACGAAGCCGATTCCGCTCGCATTGGGCATGCCGCGCACTTCCACCTCGGCGACATCCGGCGCCTTGGGATCGAAGCCGGCTTCGCGCAGCAGCGTGTCGATGAAGAGATCGCGTGTCTCGCTCTCGCGATAGTCATGCGCATCCGGAAGCGCCTCATTCGCCGCCTTCACTTGCGCGATCTCGGCGCGCAGCGCGGCGATCTCCGCCTCCACCGCCGCGCGGCGCTCCTCGCTCGCGGCGAGCGCGGCCTCCACGGCTTTGCGCTCCTCCACCGTCGCCCGGAAGCGACGCTCGACCTCCTGCAATTGCGCGAGCGTCGTCCGCTCGATCTGCGCGAGCCGCGGCAGCGCCTCCATGCTGAAAGCGACATCGGGCGCCGGCTTTCCGCCTCTGGCGTAAGTCCGCGCCAGCCAATAGGCGATGTCGAAGAACTCGCGCAGCGCGCTCGTCGCCTGCGCCGCCGAGACCGGCTTGCCATGGGCGGCGGCGTTGCCGACATCCTTCACGAAGCGCGCCTTCACGCAGAGCGTGCGGCCGGCGAGCGTCTGGAAGCTCGGCGCGGCGATCAGCGCGGCGAGGCTCGACTCATAGGGGCTGCGCAGCGTCCCGTCATGGCGATAGAGCCATTCGACGGCGGTCTCCAGCGCCAGCCGGCAATAGAAGGCGGCGCCGCGCGAATCGCTGCGGGCCAGCGCCTCGGCGCGGGAGGCGTGGGCGAAGACATCGGGAAATTCGGATTGGAGGAATGAGAATTGGGACATGGGGGGCATTCGACGCTATTGTCGGGTATCAGTCTAGTCCAACATGGACCTATCTTGCGAGATGACCGAAGGGGGAACAAAACGGAAATACGACAAAGGCGAGCGACGATTCAAGCACGTCGGAAAGGACGCCTATCCGGTCATCGAGTTCGACAACGGCGATCCCAAGAAATGGATCGGCAAATGTCCCTGCAATCTTGCGGAGGCCGAACGCGATCGCCTGCTGAACGAAGCCGTCGCCGCCCCGAATGGAGACCGTGAGCTGACCGCGCCCAAGAGGCTTTACGCGGTTCACGCGGGCGCCATTTACGAGGCCCAGACCAGCGACGGCGGCGCCACCTATCACGGCTATCCGTACAGGGGGAAGCTGTCGAACCCGATATTGACAAAGTTGGAGCGATTGGCCGACCAAAATGGATGCGCTGACGCGTTTCGAGCCTGGGTGAAAAAGCATATCACGCGGCACGGTGAGCGGAAATGAGTGGAGCGGGCCTGAAATTCCTTTTGAATTTGCCGTCGCCGGACGACGGCGAAGGCCTTTTCACGACGGCCGAATTCGCTGTTCTGGTCGACGACGAGCCGGTTTGGCCCGCGGCCGGCGCGGAGGGCGTCTTTCTCGAGGTTCAAATCGACGACCTGCTTTCGCATCTCGCCGAATTTTGGAAGCCCCTGCTGTTGCGTCAGACCTATCCCATCGCCGTCAGTCCTCGCCGTCCGATGGAGCTGCGGGCCAAAGCCGATGAGAGGTGGGAGAAGCTGCCCGAGGTCGCCGAGCATGAGGACGCGCTCGTTTGCGCCTTCGAGGAGGCGCATGATCTCTCCTCTTGCTTCGCGGGCTATTTCGATCTGCCGCCGCTGTGGCTGCTCCGATCGGGCGACCGCTTCACCATCGATACGCGCGCGGGCGCGCGCACCTCGCCGTTCGAGCAGGCATGGGCGGAAACTTCGCGTCTCGGCGATGAAATCGCGGACCATCTGGCCTGTCGGCCCGATCGGTGGTCGAATTTGATCGACAGCTGGCGCCGACGTGATATCGGCGAGCCGAGCACACTGCTCGCCTGGGTCACCAGTCTCGACCCGGACACGGCGACGAAAATGATCGACGACGGGATCCTTTCGGCGCCCGTCGGCGTCGTGGATGCGGCGAACGATAATGACGAGCTGCGGATAGCGGCGAGAATGGCGAGCGCCTTGCCGGCCGAGCAAATCCGTCAAATTCTCTCGCTCATCCGGACATTCGGCAAGTCTTCGGCGCCTGACCTCGATCGCCTCGGCGAATGGACGACCCGCCACGTCTGCGAAAGCTTCGCCGGTCGACGCGCTCATGAGCAAGGCGAGGCGGCGGCTCGTTTCGTGCGTGAAAATCTCGGCCTGCCCTCGCAATCGGCGGTCGATATGCCCGCGCTCTTGTCGAAGCTCGGCGTCTCGCTCGAGCCGAGAGGCGTCGAGCCTTCGTCTCTCGAGGCCTTGGCGATATGGGGAGACCGTTTCGGTCCGGCTGTTCTTCTCAATTCGAGCAGCCGGCGCGGCGTGGGCCGCGCGGCCAATGTGACGTTGGCGCATGAGCTTTGTCATCTGCTGCTCGATCGCGGCCACGCTCTCGGCGCCGTCGACATTCTGAATAGCCGCATGCCGCCGGACGTCGAGCGGCGGGCGAAATCATTCGCCGGCGAGCTGCTCTTGCCCTCGGCGACCGCAGCGGAAGCGTGGCGGCTCGCGCATTGTCCGGCGTCCCTCGTCGAGCTCACCGAGCTCGTGCAGTCGCTGGCGAATGATTTCGAGGTGACGCGGAGCGTCGCCGCATGGAAGCTCGATCATGCCGCGCGACAACAAGGGAAGAACCTCGAGGCGCTTCTCGACCAGATCGCGCCTCACCGATGAGCGATCGTGGCGAGGCCGGTGGAGCGGCCTCGCGACAGGGGCGCGCCCATGTCCGGAGGCCGTGCGCCCGGCCTGCTTCGCCTCTTGACAATTGAAGGAAAATAGTCCTATACATCCGCCGCTCCCGTCCATGATGGGGTGCTCCAAGGGGAAGGGGCGCGGGCGGGGGACGGCGGCCGAATGTAGGGACCTGCCCCGGTCCCGGCAGGGCTGGCCAGCCGCCGGATCGGCTCTCGGGCCGATCCGTGATCCAGGGACGGCCGGACAAAGTCGATCGGGCGGGGGGAGGCATTCCTTCGAGCGCGACTCCGGCCAGGGGTGAAGCCTCCAAAACATCCGCGGCCGCGAGGTTCGAGGATGTGTAGATCCCGGGATGTCGGCGGAACCGCAGCCGTGTCCGGGACGCGCGGAAGCCGAATGAAACATATTTTGCGCTCGAGGCCGAACGGCGGCCGCGCGTCCCGGACCCCACTCACCCCTCGGCCGCGAAGCGGCGCGAGGCCGAAGCCGCGCGGAAAGAGAAGGAGTCGCAATATGGGCGCAATGATGGGGCCGCGTTCCTTCTCCCACTCGTGGGAGAAGGTGGCCCGACGAAGTCGGGTCGGATGAGGGTCCTCGGAAGCTGTCGCGCGTTGAAATCGCGCCTCTTTCTGCGGGACCCTCATCCGACCTCGCTTCGCGAGGCCACCTTCTCCCGCAAGCGGGAGAAGGAAGGGGCGGAGAGGTCGCCGCGGAAGGCGCGATGTTGCAGCGAGGCGAACAGAGCGTCGAGCCGCGCGAGATGGGCGCGGTGATGGGCTTTGAGCTTGTCGATCTCGGCGACGCGGGCGGCGAAGGCGCGTTGGAGGGGGAGGGATGAAGAATAGGCAGTCCGGCCAGCTGTTTGGCGGTCAATTGAGGAACCGCAGCGCCGTTGCCAATTTGCTGTAAATGCTCCTTGATCGCCGGCAATGTCAGGTATGCATGAAGAAATACCGGGGAAATATCTGTCTTCGGCCTGATAATCATCATTTGTGCATTGATGAAAGCCGTAGAAAAAGGACCGTCAAATATGCAGCAACTTCCTAAAGTGCCTCGAAGCGTGATGATGAGATCATGAGGGCGCGCCTTGCCCCGCGACAAAGATGCGAATTTGCTCGACGAAATAAAAAGAAGGCTCCCGAGATCGAGTTTGTCATCGACGATGTTTTTCGTGCTCAGAAATGGAATCCCGCTCGACAATATGTCGTCCCCGCTTGGGTAATTGCTCGAGCGATCCCCGTTTTCAAATACGGAGATGCTTCCCAAATCGCTGATGGACGAGGAGGCAGAGGAAATCCAGGGTGTTCCGAAAAGTTCGACAAAGAGACCGGTTGATAGCTTGGCGAGTTTAGCGATGGCCTCCCGCCGCTTGCGCCGCAGGTCGTCGGCCTGATCGAGGATCGCCGCGATCCGCCGCTGCTCGTCGAGGGGCGGCACCGGGATCACAATCCGTTCGGCATCCTTCTTGGTGAGTTTCGCTCGGGTGCTTCCGGTTATGAACGGACGAAGGTCGTAGTTTTCTAGCACTCGGCAAAGAAATCTAATGTCCATGAACGGCTTGGGACGAAGCACGTGAGCATGATTATTGACCCACGATTTGCCCTCAATTCGATACGCGACCCCACGGTCCGGATCGTCGAAATGCCCCCCGTCTTCGGCAAGAAGCAAAAGAGGCTCGTCGAATATAAATCCGTCGATCCAACCTTGAAGGCCGTTGGCTCCGTAGTACGGATATGGCCCTGCAGTCCGGTCGGTCTCTTTGACCGGACGCCTTTGCGAATCGAGAAAATCCACGACGTCACTTAAAAGACTGGTGGAGTGGGCCGATTTTAGATGCTCCCGAGTTATCACCCCACCATCTCCTCGAGCCGCGTCATCCCCTCCGCAATCTCCGCCTCGAGCCGCCGCAGATCGGCGATTATCGCCGCCGGGCTCTCATGCTCGACCTCCTCATGCTCCACCTCGCGATAGCGATTGAGCGAGAGGTCATAGCCCGCCGCCGCGATGTCCGCCTTGGGCACGCAAAAGCTCTGCGCCGTGCGCGGGCGCTCGCGCTCGGCGCCGTCGCGCTCCTCGAAGCGCATCAGCACGTCGGGAAGATTGTTCTTCTCCTCCTCGCTCTCCTCGAGCGCCGTCTCCGGCGTCGGGCCGAGCTTCTCGGCGGGAAGCAGCGGCTGGCGCTTGTCGTCGAGCGACCAGCCGTCCGCCTGCACATCATAGAACCACACATGATCCGTGCCGCCGACGCCGGTGCGGGTGAAGACGAGGATCGCCGTCGAGACGCCCGCATAGGGGCGGAAAACGCCAGACGGCAGCTTCACCACCGCCTCGAGCTTGTTCTCCTCGACGAGCAGGCGGCGCAAATCCTTATGCGCCTTGGAGGAGCCGAACAATACGCCGTCCGGCACGATCACCGCCGCGCGCCCGCCGGTCTTCAAGAGCCGCAGGAACAGCGCCAGGAACAAGAGCTCGGTCTTCTTGGTCTTGACGATCTGTCGCAAGTCGGCCGCCGTCGTCTCATAATCGAGCGAGCCGGCGAAGGGCGGATTGGCGAGCACCAGCGAATAGCGCCCGGCGTCCTCGGAATGATCCTCGGCGAGCGAATCGCGATAGGCGACATTGGCGTTCTCGACGCCGTGCAGCGCCATGTTCATCGCGCCGATGCGCAGCATCGTCGGATCGAAATCGAAGCCGTTGAACAGCCTTTCATGAAAATGCGCGCGCAGCTTGGCGTCGCGGAAGAGGCCAGAATGATGCTTGCGCAAATATTCGCCGGCCGCGACGAGAAAACCGCAGGTGCCGGCGGCGGGATCGCAGATCGCATCCTCGGGCCTCGGCTGCATCAGCTCCACCATCAGCGCGATGATATGGCGCGGCGTGCGGAACTGGCCGTTCTGTCCGGCGGAGGCGATCTTCACCAGCATATATTCATAGACGTCGCCCTTGGTGTCGCGATCGCCCATCTCTATTTGAGAGAGCTTGTCGACCACCTTGGCGAGCAGCTGCGCGCTCGGAATTTGAAAGCGCGCGTCGCGCATGTGCCGCGCATAGGCGCCGCCGTCGCCATTGAGCGCGCGGATGAAGGGGAACACATGCTCGTCGACGATGCGGAACATTTCCGGTCCCGCGAAATGCTTGAAGCGGGACCAGCGCAGATTCTCATAGGGCTCGCCGCGCGCGTCGGCGCCCTCCGGGAAGATGCGCCGCTCGAGCTTGCGCCGGAGCGTCGTCGCCTTGCGCTCCTCGTTCTCTTGCATCTCGTCGAGACGCTTGATGAAGATGAGAAAAGTGATCTGCTCGATGACCTGGAGCGGATTGGCGAGGCCGCCGGACCAGAAATCATTCCACACGCCATCGATCTTGCCGCGCAATTCGCCTGTCAGCATCTCTCCCCCCGAAAGCGGCGGCAGAGTAGCGGGCCATTCCGCGCGGAGCAATCGGCGCGAGCGCGCTTCTGCGGCGATCTAACCGGCTGCATAGTGTTCCGCAATCTCGGACTCCCCGTCACCCAAGGCGCGCTCGAGCTCGCCGAATCGCATGAATACGCCCTGACGCCGAAACGGCAGATCCGATTCGTCGAGGGGAAAATCGCGAGCTTCGTCGATGTGGACGTGCTCGCGATCGACGAAGAGCGCGAAATCGCCTGGGCGCTCGCCATCAAGCGAGGGGGCGGCGCCACCGAGACGAAGAAGCGCCGGACCATCGAGCGCGACCTCATGGCGCTGACGCTCAACCTCGCCTCCTATCTGCGCCAGCAGGGCTATTCGAAGATCGAGACGGCGCATGCTTTCGTCGTCGATTATCTCGGCTCGGCGGGCTTTTCTAAAGAGATCACGCTGACCCGAGAGAAAATCGACTCGACCTTCGATCTCCGCATCACAGCCTCGATCGACGCAATGACGCAGGCGATGAAGGCCACGCTCGACGCCGCATTGGCGCGCATGATCGCGCCGGTCATTCGCAGCATGGAGACGCCCGCTCGCTCGAAACGCCCGGAGGCGTCGATCCGGCCGACGCCCTTCGGGCTCCACGCGCATTCGCGGCGGCGACGCTTCGAAGGCGTTCCACGGAAATCGTCCGCGACTCGCGAGCCGTTCGACAGCCTTTCCTCCGATGATGCGCGGGAGAGCGAGCGATGAGCGGGCTGCGCAATCTTCGCGACGATGGCGACATCTGGCGGCGGGGATGCGGCTCGCCTCGTCCTCGATCCTCGTCCGCGGCGACTCTGGCGGCGAGACCCGCGCCGCCGGGCGCCCGCCGATGTTCCCGACGCGGGCCGACCTCGACGCCGGCGTCGCGACCCTGCTCGCCGGGCGCGCCGCCGGGGAGGTTCTTCTCGGCGCAGCGCCCACCTGCGCCGTCATCGATCTCGCGGTGGCGACACGCGCGCTCGCCGACGGACACGGCGCGCACGGGCTCGGCGCCACGCTGCTGCATCGGAGCGCTCCGGTCGCATCCATCGTCCTCGACCGCGCGCTGCGAGCGGCCGTGGAGGCGGACCTCTCCCGCCTCTATCATCGGCTCGGCGGCGAGCCCGCAGCCGTCGATATAGGAGTGGAGGTAGCTTTCCAGATTGTGGAAGGGCAATTCATGGCGCTTGCCGCGCCTACGGTCCGCCCGCCACGCCGGTTAGCGAGATGCTCGCCGCCAGATGATCACGATTCATCTTCTGCCTTCGACGCTTTCAACGTTGCTCTCGGCCTTAGAAGCGCTCGGATCGCCCTTGTTCTCGAGCGCCTGTCCACGGGCTTGCGTGAGTTTCGACCGCTGTCGCGCGAGCTTTTCGCGCTCCCTCGGCCGTAGTCTCGAGAAGGCTCCGGCGCGATCGCACGCGGCGACGGCGGTCTCGAGATTGTCTGGCTGGCTCGCTTTCGTGAAGCACGCTTGCCAGTTCAAGAGCAACTCGAGGACATCCGCGTCGGATCGAGCGACGGAGACCGTGTCGGGGCTTTCGTCGCAGAAGGCCTCCAATATTTTACATCCTCGCCCGCCAATCGAGCAATGGGCCAGCGCGGCTTTGTGCGCGACCGCGAGATCGTGATCGAATTTGACGACATAGCCGCTGTTGTCGTCACGGGCCGCAACGACGATGCAGCTGTCGCGAAAAGTCTCGAGGATCGAACATAGGCTTGCGTCGCGGCTACAATTGTTCTCGGCCGCGGCTCGAGCCTCCGGAAGCGTCGCGAACCCACGTGCGGCCCCAGACGTCAACGCTCCGCTTCCACTTCGTCCGAGCGCCACGGCCGATGCGCCGAGCGCAGCGCTCGACGCGGCGCAGGAAAGAGAGATCACAGCCACGATGATGAGCGGAGCGATCGGAGGCGTGGAGGAAATCGACATCTGCGCTGCTCTCCGCGAAACAGGGCGACATTCGTCGCCGACGGAATTGTGCGGGGCCGCATCAAGGTCCACATCGAAGCCGAAGCTCGCTTCGCGCTCTCGCCAGTCGGCGCTCGACGGTGCGGGTCGAAACGCCGAGCCGAATTGCAATCTCCTCATTGGACAGTTCCTCGAAGCTCTTGAGCAGAAGCATGTCCCGGCAGAGCGTCGAGAGACCGGCGAGCGATGACTTGAGCTTCTGAAACGCCATCAGGCCTTCGATCGTCGCTTCCAAAACGATTCCCGAGGAGTTGACCTCGGCTGCTTCGTCGACGACGCGCGAATGCAATTTCTTCTTTCGCCGCAGATCCGCCATATGATTCGACGCCACACGAAACAAGAAAGCGCGCGGACAGTCGAGGCTGACATTGTGCGCATCCTGGAGCATACGTAAATAGACGTCATGCACCAAGTCTTCGGACTCCTGTGATCCGAGCCGACGACAGGCGTATCTGCGTATGTCCGGCGCATGCGCTCGATATAGATCTTCGAGCGTCTCTCGACGGGTTTGCATGGAACTCCTCCGGAAGCCGCGGTCGCGGAGAATTACAAGCCGCTCTCGGCCAACGACACGTTTAGGAAAACTATCGATGTTGCATGCGTCATCATAGTCTATCATCCGCGCCGCGGTCGTCTGCCCGCGTCGCGAGAGGCGATTCGACTTTGGATATTTATCGACATGTGCTCGTTCGAGAACTCGCTGTTCGGCCGATGCGACATCGTCGATGTGGCTCAACTCGAGCGGGTTCCTGCGGTCTCGGCGAATGACGCGCGGCGCCGTCTCGAACCTTTTCGGGAAACGGCGACATGCGAGAATGGCGCAATGAATGAACCATTTTCCCGATTGGCCACGGCGATTCGGCACATGACGCCGAGCTTTTCACCCGCATCGAAAATCTCCGTCACCCACAAGCACGCGGAGGCGTCGATTTCGGCGGCATGGGCGCGGAGAAACGACAGAAGCGCCGGCCGTCCCCGCGCAGGGAGAGGCAAGTTTCGCTGGAGCTGAGTCAATCGTTCTCTCGGCGAATCGATTTCCATGTTTTCCTCGTGGAGCCGATAACTTCTCGAGAGCGAGCGGTAGAGCTTGTCGAAACCGCTCTGCTTCTCATTTCGCAGCGGTCGGCGTTCTCCAGGGATCAGAGAAACGCGGCGAGGCGATCAGGCTCTCGTCGGTCAGCGTCTTCAGGAAGGCGAGGAGATCAGCCTTCTCCTGCGCCGTCAGATCGATCTTCACGATCAGCCCGCTCTTCAGCGCACTGGCGCGGCCGTCGCCCGCATGCGGCCCGCTCGCGATCTTACGCCCGCCTTCGGAATAAATGTCGATCACCTCTTCCAGCGTCGCCACGCTGCCGTCATGCATGTAAGGCGCGGTCAGCGCGATGTTGCGCAGGCTCGGCGCGCGGAACTTGCCCATGTCGTCCGGATCGCCGGTGATGTCGAAGAGCCCGTGATTGGGCGCGGGATAAGCGCCCTTTCCGTCAATGTCGTAGAGCCCGGTGTTATGGAACGGCAGCTCCGGCTCGCGCGTCCTCGCATGCACGAATTGATCGTCGAGGCCGACGCTGCCATGGCAGTGATGACATTCCGCCTTCTCACCGAAATAAAGATCATGTCCGCGCTGCTCGGCTTCGGTGAGCTGCGCCTCGCCCTGCAGATAATGATCATAGCGGCTGTCGAAGGAATAGACGCCGCGCTGGAACGCCGAGATCGCCGCGATGATCGTCGCGAAGGAGATGGGCTCGCTCATTTCGGGAAAGGCCGCGGCGAACCATCGGCGATAATCGGCGTCGGCGCGAAAGCGCGCGACGATCTCCGCCTTATTGGCGTCGCTCGCGCCCATCTCGATCGGATCGGCGCCGAACAGCGGATTGAGCATCTGCCGCTCCAATGTCACCAGCGCCGGATTGGCCCAGGTGAGCGTTCCATGCCAGCCGGAATAGGCGATCGACGGCGCATTGCGCGGCGTCTTCGCGCCCGTCGAGCCGATGGAGACGGTGCGTCCGTCGGTAAAGGCGCGCTCCTGCAGATGGCAGGAGCTGCACGAGAGCGTTCCATTGCCGGAGAGGCGCTTATCGTAGAAGAGGCGCCGCCCGAGCTGGAACTTCTCCTCCGACATCGGATTGTCGACGGGAACACGCGGCGGCGGGATGTATTTCGGTAAGTCCCAATTCCAGGCGGGGGCCGGCTCGGCCGCAGAGCGCGCGCCGAGAACGAGCGCGGCGAGTACGAGAAACGACGCGCGCATCATTGCTTGCCGCCCGCGACTTTCGACGCTGCGGCGCCGACAGAGAATATCGGCGAGACGCCGGGCCTCGATGGCTTGCCGGCGTCATTGGCGCCGGGCGCGCTGTCGGCGAGATTGAGGCCGAGCGCGCGGAACACCGCCGGGCAGTCGGGATCATCGAGCGCGCTCATGCAGCCGACCGCGCCGCCCTTGTCGACGCTGATGTCGCTGCTCTCGAACAGCGTCGTCAAATCGAGCTCGACGCGCTGCGTCTTCGGATCGAAGCGGTCGAAGACGACAGGAAAGCGGTTCTCATGCGCACAGGCGACGATCTCGCCGGTCGCCGGATTGCCCTTGCAGCCGGTCGAGCCGACATGGACCATCCAGGTCCGCGACTTGGAGCCGTCGGGCTTGATCACCGCCGCCGGCGGAATGACCTCGATCGTCACGAACCGGCGGCCGGCCTGCCAGTTCCACGCCATTCCGGAAATGTCGAGAGGCGGCGGCGCGGCCTCGACATTGGAATGGTTGACGAAGACGGGCTTGCCGTCGACGAGGCTCTCCACCGGGGCGCCGACAGAGAAGGCGAGACCGACATAGGCGCCTTGCGGCGCGGCTCCGACGACGGTCGTGTTCTTGGCCGGATTGCCCGGCGTGCAAGCGGCGTTGCCTCCGCGCGCGTCCTTGAAGTCGAGCAGCGCGACATCGGCGTATTGCCAATCGTTCTGCGTCAGTGCGATGGGTGTGTGCTTCCCTTTGGCGTCGACCAGCTCGAAGCCATAGACGTAGAGGCGCGCTTCGTGCAGCTTGCCGGCGAGGCGCCCGCTGCCGAGGTTTGCGAGCGGCGCGCCGCAGCCCACTTCCTTGCCATCGGCGACGAGCGCGAAACGGACTGCGACCGGCTGTGTCTTCACGCCCGCGGCCAGCGCCGCGCCGGCGACAATCAGCGCTCCGGCGGCAATTGTCGCGGTCCGCGCTCTATGCAATTCCCACATGATCGATCCTCCTCGAATTCCCTCCGCCCGCGAATGATCGGCCCCTTACGCATAGACGCGCGGAAAGCGGAATAGCTGAAGGAAAATATATTCGCTTCCCGGTCGCGGCCCTTTTGCAGATCCGCGCCGGCGGTCATAGGCGCCGTCCCCCGTCGTGAGAGGGCCGGCGATGCGACTGCTAGAGTCGGCCGTAACCTCGAATTCTCCGATTCCTCTGCGGCCTTGTGGCGCACGTTCCGTCTCGTCGTCGCCCTGCCTCGGTTGATCAACACTGCATGATCGCCTCTCACCAAGTTCGACGCATGAGACGAATTACGAGGAGGTCGAACCCGAAAAATTTTTTGCTGTTCTCATGAGCTTCGCCGGCGCCCGCCGCAAGATCGATCGGCGGCTGGGCGCGATCGCCTCTAGATCATTCCGACCGAGGCGCGTGGATCGTCGATTCCTGTCTCAAGGCGTCTAGAAGGATGTCATTGTCCTCCGGCGAACCGACCGCGATGCGCAGACAGTCGCGTAAGCGCGATTGGGGCGAAAAGGGTCGCACCCAGATTTTTCGTAGCTCGATCAACCTTCGGGCGAGCGCGGCGGCGTCGCCAGGCGCCGCGCAGAGCAGGAAGTTGGCGTCGGATCGGTAGGGGTGGAAACCGGGCAGGTTCGCCAGCGCGGTCGAAAGACGCGCCCGTTCACGCTTGACGTCCTCGACGACCGCTCTGATCAGCGGCATCTCCTCGATGAAGATTTGCGCAATGCGCAAGGTGAGGGAGTTCAGAGCATAGGGCAGAGCGGCCTTCGCGAGTTCCCGGATGAGATTTTTCGAGGCGACCGCATAGCCGAACCGGCATCCCGCGAGGCCGATCTTCGAAAAGGAGCGCGTGACGACGACATTGTCGCGTGTCGCCGCCTCCGTGACGAAGGAGCGGCCGGAATATTCGGCGTATGCCTCGTCCAGGCACAAAATGGCGCGAGGATCGGAAGCGAGAGCGTCGAACGTCTCTCGCTCTATGGAAAGCCCGGTGGGATTATTCGGGCTGCAGACATAGAAGGATTTGCTCCCGGGCTCCCGCAGCAGCGCCTCCGCCACTTTCGAAGACAAGGAGAGATCGTCGTCGAGCGGAACGGGAACGAATTTTCGATCGTTCAGATTGGCGTAATGAGCATACATCGGAAAGGATGGAATCGGCGTGACGATTCTGTGGTCCCTTTCGCCGAAAGCGCGGCTGATCAAATCGAGGAGTTCGGTCGAGCCGACCCCGAGCAACAGATTGTCGGGCTCGACGCCGAGGTCTCGCGCCAAGGCGACCTTGATTTTTTCCACTTCGGCGAAATCAGGATAGCATCGCAGATCGACCGGCCACAGCTCGTCCGCGACGCGTTTCAGAAACCTCTTCGGGAGAGGAAAGCGAAATTCGTTGCTGTCGAGCAAGATGCCGTCGGGCCGCGGCGCAACGGCGAATATCGGGACGGCCAGGCTCGATTTGGCTCGCATCGCGATCGGCTCGCTCGTGAGCCCGTTCGTTTCACATGGGATCGCCGTCATTGGCCTGTCTCTCCCTCGGCACGCTTCATTCGAGCAAAGCTTTCACGCCTTCGTCGGCGCCGACCGGTCCTTTTTCACGGAAAGCGAGAATTCCGAGCCGGCCCCACATCCAAGCGGCGCAGGCCGCTTCTGGAAGGATCAGCGAGGAATAAGCGACGGCCGGGGAGTCGACGTAGAGCCCGATGGCGACAAGCGGCGTCGCGATCAGCCAAAACGCGGCGCCGTCGGCGGCTGCGACCATGGCGAACGAGCCCTGCGAATGGAACAAGGCTCGGGCGATATTCGCCGCGAAGCGAAGGGGAAGCGAAATCGCCAGCGCCTGGATCAGCGTCGACCACCAATGCCCGCTCTGGCCATATAAGCGACCGAGCAGCTCGTCGCTCTCCAGCAAGGCGAGGGCGGCGGCGACCACGACAGGCGCGCCCTGCGCCCACACTCTCCACATCGACGCCGAGAGCCGGCCGTCGCGCAGCGCAGCGTGCCGGAACGCCAGGAATCGCGTCAGCGCGACGAAGGGCGTGAACAGCATCAGCATCAAGGTCTGGCCGGCCGCGAAGGAATTCATCCGCGAGACGCTGTAATTCGCGAGCCACGGCGCCGCGAACAGGGAGAAGCAGGCGAGTATGGCGAGCTGCACGGATATGAGCCGCTGCGCCTCCCAATAGATCGGACGAAGGAAGCGCAGCGTCCACGAGCATCCGGGAAGCGAAAGCCTCGCGTCGCCCGGCGGCAACATGCGGCGGCACCAGATCGACGACAGCGCGCCGACGATGAGGCCGGACAAGAAGCAGCCCGAAAATCCCCATCCCAAAACATCCATGAGGAGCAGATTGGCGGCGATCTTGGCCGCCGCCTCGGTCAATTTCCACCGAACGACCGAAGGGCCACGACCGAGGGCGTGGAGGACGAATGCGCCGATGTTGACCACAAACCGAAAGGGCGCCGCCAGCGCGTGCCAGAACACACCCTCGCCGACGAGGCTCGCGACGTCGCCTTCCCCCGCCAGCCACCTCGCCGCCGTGGGATAAAGGAGCCAGCCTAGCGCGCCGCAGAGCAGTCCCGTCAGCAGGGCCAGGCCGAGGATGCGGCCGATGACCGGCGCGGCCCCGCCGTTTCGTTGCGCCTGCGCGACCACCGTCGATGCGACCGCGCCCATCGCCGTCATCAGCACGACTTCGACGAGCGCTAGGCGCATCATCATCACATAAGCGCCGGCGGCGGGGCCGCCGAGGCGGCTCATCATCACGATGTCCGCTTGCTGCGCGAGTTGAGCCGAGGCCAGAGCCATGAGCAATGGCCAGTAGCCGCGCCAGAAGCCCGTTTTGGGCCGCGTCATCGCGGGAGCGGCCGCCAGCCGGGAAAATGGTCGATCTCGAAGCCGGGCGTCAGGAAATAGCCGAACTCGCCGTCGGGGAGCGGCAGCGGCTTCTCGAATTCGACCTGCTGGACCTGCTCGAGCCGGCAGTGGATGCTGTCGATCTTGGCGCCGACGACGGCTGCGCCGGCGAGCGAGCGGCTTCCCAGCACGATCTGACAGGCATCGATGTCGCGGTCGATCATCAACCATCGCGTCGCGGAGGCGGTCATGACGGGCAGCAGCTGATCCTCGTCGAGCCGCTCGCGGAACTCCGATTGCTGCAGCCAGACATAGACCCAGAGGAAAAAGCTCCAGTCGAAAGCGAGGTTGTTCTCCCGGGCCCAGGCCATGAAGGGCAGGAAGATGGCGCCGCCGCTCGGCCCCGAGAGCTCCAGCAGGCGTGGGCATGTGTCGAACAATGTGTGCCAGTAGGCCCGAAGGCTGATATCGATGCGAATGAAGCCGCGCGAATCCCTGGGATAGAGAGACTGGCGGGCAGGATTTGCGAGATCATCGTAGAGATCGGCGTCGATTCTAACCGGCGCAGTGGGCAACAGGCTCATGACGCTCTTCCTCGACGCAGGGGAAAATATCGCGCAGTCTTTTCAGGTCGACCGAGATCGACTCATAGTCAATGTCGAAATCCCGTTCATAAGTGATCGTCGCGCCGGGCTTGTCGAAAGACGTGCGCATCCGGCTCAGGAAATCGAGCGTGTCCTCCGCCATCTCCCGGTCGTGCGTGTCGGCCTTGACGCGCGGCTCGATGAAAGCCGTGCCATATCCTGCAACGTGGAAATGGCGCGTGGTCTCGATGATTTTCTTCCACAGCTCGACCGGCGCGCCGGTGTTGTTCTGAGCGCAGATCGCGTTCGACGCGTCGAAGAGAACGCCGACCCCGGTCTCCCGGCTCAGCCGCTCGTAGAAGGACGGCGCGTCCCATGCGCCATCCATGATCGACGGATAATTCTCAAGATAGAGGCGCGTGCCGAGCATGTCCTGCCATTGCTCGACCTTGCTCCGCACGTGGTCGTATTCTCGATAATCGATTTCGCCGAGATGGAAAAGGCTTCTGCCGTTGTGTGTGAAGTATAAAATATGATCAGAGACATAGACGGGCCGCATCACGTCGATGAATCTGCGCAGCCGCTTCCCGAGCTTCTCCAATTCCTCCCGATCTCTTTCGAGGTATTTCGAAAGCATGATATGAAATGCAACGGGACAATCGAATGAATCCGCGATCTGCTCGGGCGGGAGATGAACGAAATTGTCGATCAACATTTCGACATAGTCGATTTTCCGCTCTTTGATCATCTGCTGGACCATGTCGAGCGTGCCGGTCAGCGTGAAGTTGAAGCCGATCTGCATCTTCGCCTCGTGGAATACGGCCAGAATCGCCCCGAAGAGGCGAGTGCCGCCCCCGAGCACATCGAGGGCGGCGGCGCAGTCAGATCACATGCAGCTGCACGGATAGCACGAACCGCAAAGCGCAGCCGCGCGACCGATGACCGGAAGGACTTTCTTCTGAGCAATCTTGACAGTCATAGCTTCCTCCTAAGGGAGTTTCCAAGTTATACCTACTTGATCGCCCCACTGGAACGCTCAATATAGATGCCGCATCTGCAACTCCAAACAGCATGCGATATCTATTAAGACATATATTCAAATATATTGTCAATATAAAATATCAATAAATCTAGCGTATCAAGGATAAATACTGAATACAGGCAATATGTATAAATATTGACCGATCGGCGCGCTGGGACGCGCAGGAAACTCGGATGTGAGTTCCTCGAATGTCGGTCCACTACCGCCTTGGGCCTATGATCCGTTCAATTCTCGATCCCGCTTTCCCTTCGCGTCGCGCGTTCACGCCTCCTTTGCCCGTTCCTGAGTGGAATGTGCGCCTCATATGCGGCTCGGCGGATCGCCGACAGGCGTTTCGATTGTCGCGAAAGCGGGCGTCCAACTCTCGGCGTCAGCGCCGAAGCGAGTCGCCTCCCTCTCGCAGCCCCACGCAACATGTCCGAGCCGCCACGCCGATCGACCTTTCGGAGCGCGCCCCAGGACGGGGACATGACTCAAAACTCGTTTCATTTTTGGTCCTCCCGCTGCGCCGACATCGATGATCCCGGGGGGCGCTCGCTACAAGATACGACGAATGAAATCGTTGGAATCCGACAAGGCGGGAGAAAAATTTTGTCGTCGGATCGATAGAAGCGACACATTCCTTCATGGGATGCAGCCGACTCCCGTCCGCGACGGAAAACGTCTCGAACGATCATCGGCGAGCGTGAGGATGCCCGTCCGGCGGCTCTGGGCAAACGTTCGAGCCGCCGGCGAAGAAGACCCGAACGTCCTAGAATTCCACGCGAATGGAGCCGAGAACCGTGCGCGGCGCGCCCACTGTGATCGTGGTGCGATTCAACGAAGCCGGATAGTAGATGGCGTCGGTGAGATTCTTGACGTTCAGCTGCGCCGTGACGGCTGCGCCTTCGACCTCGAAACGATAGGAGGCCATCGCATTGACGAGCGTGTAGTCCGGCAATTGGAAGTCATTGGCGGTGTCGCCCTGCATCGATCCGACGATCGAGACGCCGCCGCCGAGGCTCAACCCCTCGAAAGCCCCGTGGGCGTCATATTTGAGCCAGAGATTCCCGGCGTTCAGCGGCGCCGAGGGCAGCCTGCGGCCGATATTCGCCTTGTTATTGTCCTTCGTGACGACGGCGTAGTCGTGGCTGAAATTGCCGATGACGCTCCAATTGTCGTCCAAACGCCCGGTGAGGTCGAATTCGACGCCTTCGCTCTCCGCTTCGCCAATCAGCGTGGAGAACCGCGGATTGAGCGGGTCGGGCGTCGGAATATTTGTCTTCGTGATGTCGTAATAGGCGAAGGTCGCCGTCAGGCGCTTGTCGAAGAACTCCGCTTTCACGCCGCCTTCCCATTGCCGGGCCCTCTGCGGCGCCAGAGGAATATTGCCGCCGGTGACGCCATTGTTGGCGCCGAAGGATTGAGAGTAGTTTCCATAGAATGACAGCCAGGGAAACGGCTGGATCGAAAGTCCGATGCGCGGACTGAACGCTTCATTGTAAATCGTGACGGCGGCGTTCTTGGCGGAGACATAGGAGACGGAGCTGAACGAATTGACGGCATCCGCCCAGTCATATCTGCCGCCGAGAAGCAGATGCGCCCTGTCGTCGAAGGCCGAGATCATGTCCTGGAGATAGAGGCCTTTCCAATTCTCTCGCGCGTAAGTGAAGGCGTTGGGCGTAGGCTTGTAGGGAACGCCCGAACCATAGACCGGCGCATAGATGTTGATCGACTTCACATAGGGCGATACGCCGAGATAACCATTATATTGATCCTGATTCTCGGTGAAAAAGTCGCCCCCCACCAGCAAGTCGTGCCGCAACGGACCGGTTTCGAACTTTCCCTTGAGGTCGAGATTGGTGGAAAGAGATCCGACGTAAGTCGGTGTCATGAAGAGGCGGCGCGTCGCGTCGCCCGTCGCCTCGTTGATCGAACCGAAATAAGTCGTCGTGACACCGTGATATCCATATTCATACAGCAGCCGATTGGTCAGGCTCCAATCCTTGTCGAAGGCGAAGGTCCAATCGTAACCGATCAGTTCGCGGGTATGCCGGGTGGGGTTGTTGGCGGTGACCGCCGGATCTTGCAGATATCGGCTGATGGGAACCGAAGCCGGACGCGTTCCGATTGCAGGAATCGTCTGATAAACGTCGACGAGAATCGAGTCCTGGAATTCCGCGTCGACATTCAGGCGGAATTGCTCGTCGGGATGAAAGGTGATCGTCGGCGCGATAAAAACGTTCTGACTATTTGCGTAATCGATGTACGAATCGGCGTGCATGAAATTGCCGGAGATACGATAGAGCCAGGTTCGATCGGGAGTCAGGGGACCGGTGGCGTCCACGCTCGTTCGCGTCATTCCGAACGAGCCGGCTTGTTCCTGAAAGGAATAATATGGCGTCTCCAATGGGCGCTTCACGACCAGATCGATGATACCGCCCGGCTCGACACGGCCGTAGAGCATGCCGGCCGGGCCTTTGAGAATCTCGACGGATTGGAGATTGGAGGTGTCGAGGGTGGAGACGAGGTGCCGTCTCAAATTGTTTCGGTAGACGCCGTAATTGGTGGAAAAGCCACGAATGTTGAAACTGTCGTATGTCGAGGCCGAGGGGTTCTGAGACACGCTGCTGGCGTTGGTGGTGAGCGCCTCTTGTATGCTGATCGCCTGCTGATCATCCATGGTCTGCCGCGTGACGACCTGCACCGCCACCGGCGTCTGCAGGATCGGCGTATCCGTTTTCAACGCGGAAGTGGCGGACGGGGCGCTATATCCCGTCGCTCTGTCGCCCGGTCCTCGTACCCCGGCGGCGCCCCTCTCGCTTCGAGCCTCGCGTCCGACATCGATGGTCGGCAACGCCGTCGCGCCGCTCGCGTCAGTGCGGACGCCCGTGTCGTTCTGCGCCAGCACGATCGATACGGACCGTCCATTGTCCGCGAAACGATAGGCGAGTCCGGAGCCGCGCAGCAGCCGGTCGAGGCCGTCCTTCGTCGAAAAAGCGCCATCGAGTCCGGAGGTCGTCAGGCGCTCGGTCACGCGCGCGTCATATGCGATGTGCAGCCCGCTGACATAAGCGAATGTGTTGAGCGCCGTCGCCATCGAACCGGGCGGAATCTCATATTTCTGGATCCACCCCAAGCGCTCTCGCGCCGGAATCGACGCCTGTGCGGGCGAGTCGGCGGCGCCGGCGCCGATCGTCAAAACGCCCATAGCGGCCATGGCCAGAGTCGATCCCACTCTCGAGCCCTCGTGTTTCTCACCAGCCCTGCGCCGAACAGTTCGCCCCATCATCGCTCTACCTCGATCAGCCGCCTTCAGATACGTCTTTCACCGAGTTCGACGCATGAGATCGAGGGAGAGGAGGTCGCGCGCGAAAATTTTTTTCTATTCTTCTCGGGGCGGCGCAGGCGCCGTCAGCGATACAGGATGATCAGGTATTTGGTCAGAACCGTCATGCGCAGGCCGAGCGCCGCCTCGATTTCTTCGAGGGACTCGACGGGATCATCCGCATCGAACACGCCCGTCACCCGGCGCGATCGCAAATTCGGATCGGCGAAAATCACATGACCTCGATGATAACGCCCGAAGGCCTCGACGACCTCGCCGAGCGTGGCGTTCTCGAAGATCAGCGAACCGTTCCGCCACGACGTCGCGCGCAGGAGATCGACCTTGCGCGGGGCCGCCGCAGCAGCTCCGTCGTCATAGGAGCTCTGCTCGCCTTCGCCGACGACCACGGTGCGACCGCCGCTGACGACTGCGACGCGATGCTCGCCGACCGTCACGCTGGTCCGACCATGATCCAACGAAACGTCGAACGCGGTGCCGAGCGCCGTCGTCGTTCCCTGCCCCGCCGCGACGACGAATGGGCGAGCGGCGTCGGCCGCGACCTCGAACCATGCCTGCCCTTCGAGGAGAACGAGACGCCGCTCCGCGGCGCGATAGTCGACGGCGATGGCCGACCTCGAATCGAGATGAACGCGCGAGCCGTCGGCGAGCGTGATGAGTTTCGTCTCACCTGGCCAAGTGTAATAGCCCGACCGAAGCATCGTCGCCAGATCACCGAAAGCGAGGGTCGCGGCCGTCAGCGCGACAGCCGCCGCCGACAACCAGACAGCGGGCGGCTTGCCGCGAGTCTCGGGCGAGGTCTCGAAATTCATCGACCTCAAGCGGCCGACGACGCTCGAAATCTTGTCGAACGCGTCTTGATTCGCCTCATCGGCAAGGAGCCAGGCGCGAAAAGCCGCCCGCTCTCTCTTGGACAGCGGACCATCATTGCATCGCATCACCCAGTCGATCGCAGCGTCGTCGGCTGCCTTCCGCTTGTCCGTGTCTTTTTCCATCACGACGCTCGTACACAGGGCATGATGTCCTTCTTTCAGGCTGCCTCATCCGCAGCGCGCGGATAGGGATGGGCGCCCTGTCCGACGCACCGCCGCGCAGACAAAGGAGATCGCGCCAACGAACAGCTATTCCAGCGCCATCCGACATCGCTGAAGAGCGAGACGGATATGCTTTTGCGCCATATTCGTCGAAATGCCCAGCCGCTTCGCGATCTCCGCAGGAGACAGCCTCGCAGAAACGTAGAGGATGAACGCCTCGCGGCAGCGTGGCGGCAGCGCGTCCACCGCTTGGCGGAGGAGACGCGATTCTTCGTCGGCTTCGAAGAGGTCTCCCGGCGTCGCCTCTTTGGAGGGCGCCTCGTCCGGCAGGTCACCGAAGACGAGGCAATTGGCCTCCGTCCGTCGGCGGCGCGCGAAGTCCCTGGTGAGGTTGATCGCAATCTGTTGCAGGAAGGCCGGCGGATCGGCGATTGCGCCGTGATCCTCGCGCCGCAGCGCTCTGAGGAACGTCTCCTGCAATAGGTCCGCAGCATCGTCCGGGCCCACCCTGCGTTTCAGATAGTCGAGCAGTTCGCGCTTGTTGCGCAGAAAGAGCTCGCGAATGAAATTCGATTTTTGGTCCGGCATGATCGGCGTCCGCTGGCCAGTAACAGCCGCGCCGAGTGACAAGCCGCTCGCCGCGCGCGCTCTTTGGAAGGCGCAAAAATATTGGTCGCTCCGTCGACGTCGACTGAGGATTCCGGATCGTCAGCAGAGCGCCGCCGGTGGAGCGCGCGACCAACTCGATTCTCGGCGAACCGCCGAGGGCATCGCGTCGACTTCGATCGGCCAGGGGATCGACACGGATGGTGGGGACGGGACGTGAACTCTTCGGTAGAAGCGCGCAGCGGCGCCCATCATCCCGTCTTGGCAGCCGCCGCATAGGGCGCAGTCGTGGCGCCCGATCGGATGTGTTGGCGCTTCGTCGCCGCTGACCGGGGCCGGACGACAGATATCCGCGAACGGTGTCGCGGCCTCCCGCAACGAACTTTCGAGATTGACCCGCCCGCTCACGGAACCGACGACGAGAAGCACCTGAAATAGGACGACCAGCGCGACAAGGCTACTTGTCGCCCACGAGCGCGTCAGTCGCGGAGGAATGGCCTCGCCTCGGATCATGCGCGAATGGTCAACAAGATGCGAAGCCTGTCAAGAACAAAAGAGCTATGGCGGAAACTGGGTGATGACGGCGTGAGGAGAGCGGCGTAACGGGGTTGGTGTGCAGCCGACCCGAACCTCCAAGAGGAGCGTTACGCCATGAATAAGGATAGAGTTGTCGCCCTCCGGCAGGAAGGCGAAATCGACGATCCGCTCACCGAAATCCTGCGAGCGGGGGCGAAGCGGCTCATCGCGCAGGCCGTCGAAGCGGAATTCGAGGCGTTTCTCGATGCACACGCCGAGTTCGCGCTGCCGGACGGGCGGCGGCGGGTCGTTCGCCACGGGCGCGATCCGGCGCGCGTGATCCAGACCGGCATTGGCCCGGTCGAGGTGGAAAAGCCGAAAGCGCGCGACCGCGGCGCGCCGAGCGACGACACGCGCATCCGCTACGCCTCATCGATCCTGCCGCAATGGGCTCGGCGGCGGACGAAGAGCTGGATGCGCTGCTACCGGCTCTCTACCTCGCCGGCGTCTCCACCGGCGATTTTCAGGACGTGCTGACGGGCTTGCTCGGCAAGGACGCGCCCAATCTCTCGCCAGCGGTGATCTCGCGGCTGAAAGGTGAGTGGGAGGAGGACTATAGAAGCTGGCAGACGAGGGATTTGGCGGCGCGGCGCTATGTCTATCTGTGGGCCGACGGCGTCTATCTGCAAGCGCGCATGGAGCCGCAGGCCGAATGCATGCTGGTGCTGATCGGCGCGACGCCGGAGGGCAAGCAGGGCTCTGAATCCGGGTTAACGGGCTGAGGCTTCCAAGGCGATGGCGAGATAATCCTCGCGCCAGCTGGCGATTTTTCTGCGGAGCTTGATGCTGGTGCGTGTGGGCTTTGTGGCCTTGCGCTGCGGTTTCATGGGCTTGTTCTCGGGCTCGGGGGCGGTGCGGATCATATTGATGGCGAAATGCCTGACGACGGCCATGTTTCTCGCGCCATGGCCCTTGCGCAAGCGGGATTGGTCTTCGGCGAAGACGACGTCGAGCACCCAATGCAGCTGGTTCTCTATGCCCCAATGGCCGCGCACGGCCTCGCCCGCCCGCTTCGCTGGGAGAAGGGCCGAGGAGATGTAATAGCGCGTCTCGAAGCGGCCGCGGTCGGCAAGTTCGGCCTGCGATTTGACGCGAATGATCGTCGCGGCGTTCGGCAGGCGCAGCTCGCCCGGAAAGCGGCGCTCGCCGTTCAGCCAGTCGATCTCGGTGATGACGCTCACGCTGCGCTGCTCGATGCGGCCATGGCCCTTGTCGAAATCGACGCATGTGTCGATCCGCGTCGCGGCGGAAAAAGCGCTCTCGATCTCGGCGCGCAGGGTCGGCTGATTGGCTTTGACCGCCAGCAGATAATCGGCGCCCTTGTCCACGATCGCCTGGGCGATCCTGGCGTTGGTGGCGATGGCGTCGATGGAGACGAGCGCGCCTTTCAGCGAGCCGCCTTCGGAAAGGCGATCGAGCAGGACGGGAATGGCCGATAGTTCATTGCTCTTGCCCTCGACCGCCTCCTGGCCGAGCACGAGGCGGCTCGTGGTGGCGAAGGCGGAAACGAGATGCAGCGGGGCTTTGTCCTCGGCGCGATCATGGCTGCGACGCGAGGTCTTCCCGTCGATGGCGATGAGCTCGGGTCGCTCCGGCCAGGTCTCGCGCACCCAGCCAGTGAAGGCCGCCGAGAACAGCGCCGGATCGACGCGGTTCATGAGCAGGGTGAGCCAGCGTCCGCCCGGCACGCCGTGCTCATAAGGCAAATAGCGGCGCAGGAAGCCGATGTTGGCCTTGCCCCAAGATGCAATAGCGTCGAAGTGATCGCAATCGGCCATGGAGGCGCAGACGACGAGCAGCAGCACCTCGCGAAGCGGATGCGCGACGCGCCAGGGCTCGCGCGGGTCGTCAATGATCGAGAAATGGTCGAGAAGCGCTTTCAGACGCGACTTCTCTTTGAAAACTGCGAAGGCGAGGCTCATCACGGCGGCTCCAGAATCACTCCGCCGATAGGGAATCACGCCTGAGCCCATCCGTTAACCGCCGTTAACCCGAATTCGGAGCCCTGGGAGGGCAAGAAGGAGCTGGTCGGCTTTCAAACGGGCATGCGCGAGAACACGCAGAGCTGGAAGGAGCTGCTCGTCGATCTGAAGAAGCGCGGCTTGGCGATCGGGCCCGAGATCGCCATCGGCGACGGCGCGCTCGGCTTCAGGAAGGCTCTCGAGGAGGCGTTCCCGAAGACGCGCCATCAGCGCTGCTGGGTGCACAAGACGTTGAACGTCCTCGATAAGCTGCCGAAGTCCGTTCAACCGAACGCCCACAGGGATCTGCGCGAGATCTGACAGGCGCCGAGCCGCGCGGCGGCCGAGACGGCGATCGCGACCTTCGCCGAGAAATATGCTCCGAAATATCAGAAGGCGGTCGATTGCCTGCTGAAGGATCGCGACACGCTTCTGACCTTCTTCGACTTTCCCGCCGAGCATTTCGTGCATCTGCGAACGTCGAACCCGATCGAGAGCGTGTTTTCGACGGTCCGTCATCGCACGGTGCGCATGAAGGGCGCGCTCTCGCAGGACACGGCGCGCCTCATGGTGTTCAAGCTCGTGATGGCGGCGTCGAAGAACTGGCGGCGCCTGAAAGGACAAAATCAGTTGCCGAAACTCATCAAAGGCGTCACATTCCGCGACGGAATCGAGATCGCCCGCGAAGCCGAAGCCGCCGCTTGATCCGCCCCGTCACCTAAAATCCCGTATAGCTCAGAACAAAATTATTACAGATCGATATCACAACAGCACTCCATCGCCCCAGAGACGGCGCGAGAGGCGTCACGATGCGCAGGCTCGCGCTCCTGTGGATCCACGCGCCATTGCATCGCCCAGCAGCATGGTCCAAAATGCCTCGTCGCCGGATTTCGGACGCCGCGAAACTCGCGGAATTTCGGGGCTTTCTCGAGTGTGGCTGAGGATCCAGGTCCTCCAGCCAATAAAATCAATCACCTACGAAGACGCGTCACAAGCAGCGGCAAAAATGTCACTGCAGGGCTGTGCGATGAGTCGATTCCTTGGCTAGACGCCGAAGGTCGTCGGCCGAATAATCCGTCCTCAGGCCACAGATGCGGGCATGGCGCGAATCTCCTCCGCGCCAACGAATCAGAAAATCGGCCGTGACGAAACCTAGAGACAACACCTTTCGGCATTACACGCCAAAGCACGGAAGCTGGCTCGACATGGCCGAATCCCCGACAAGGAGACGCTTAGACCGCATTCTCTGGACATCGCGAACTTTCGCGGCGGGTCATTAGCGTGATCCCGGCTTGAAGTTCGCGTGTTGATGCGCTTCACTCGCTGATGACGGTTGGCGGACACGTTATATGCGGCGTCGGCGGCAGTAGTCGACAATTTCTCGAGTTATCGGGCGCCTGCGGTCGAACGCGAGTTCGGCGATGGGCGCGACGAAGATCGCCCTGGCGGCGTCGGCGCCGATTTCGACCTGGCACATGAGGCCGAAGGTCTCGCCGGCGTCGAACACGCCGGTCACCCTGCATCTGTCGTCAAAAGCTCCGCGCTGTGCGGCTCCGATCAGTGACGCCCGCAATCGTCCTCTCGGATGGGCGGCAAGGGGCAAATATCGCCGGAGCGTTTCCAATAGTCGGCGCGCATCGAGCGCGTTCGCGCTGGCGGCTCTCTCGATCTCCGGAAAATTCGCACGCCGAAGCATTGTTCGCTTCCCTACCAAGCATTTTCGTCAATGCAGATAAGTTCACAGTGGTGATCGTTCCGATCGCGCATGACGTATTCGACCTTCTGACCGCGATCGGAGGCCGCGTTGACCAGCGACCCCATCGACTCTGGCTTCGACCGCTCAGAACTCCGTGCTGAGCTTGGCGATCGCGGTGAACGGCTGCATCGGTCGCAACGTGAACGCCCCGTCCGTATCGTAGATCTGCCGGTTCGTCATGTTTTGGAAATTGACCTGGAGCTTGAAGGGTTGGCGGCCGACGTCGAAGCGATACCATGCGGAAGCGTCGAGCCGCACATAGCCGGGAAGCAGAAATGTGTTGGGCAGCGCGGCCTCTCTCTGCGTCTCGGCGCGCAGTCCCGCGCCGAGACCGAATCCATGCAGCGACGAGTCGGGCTGGAACTCATATGTCGTCCAGAGATTGCCGGAATGGCGGGGAACGCCGGCGAGAAGATCTCCGACCGGAAGGCGATTGTCCTGGAGCACCTTCGCCAGAGTGTGCGCATAGCTGAGGACGATGTTCCAGCCGGGAGCGATCTCTCCTGCCACATCGAGCTCGACGCCGCGGCTCCGCTGCAATCCGGACGCCACGCTGTACAGGCTGTTCGTCGGATCGGTCGTCGGCACATTGCTCCTCGTCAGCTGGTAGAGGGCGAGCGTGGCCTGAACGCGATTGTCGAAGGCCTTCTGCTTCACGCCCACCTCCCATTGCTGGGACGCGCTGGGCGGCAACGGAGATCCGCTGGATGTCGTGGATGTGGTCGGCACGAAGCTGTTCGACCAGTTGAAGTAGAGCGCGGTGTCGGGGATGGGCTCGAAATTCAGACCGAAACGCGGTGAGAACCGCTGCGCATGGTTGAGGCTCCAGGGCGTCGCCGACAATTGATTGAGGCTGCTCGTCGTGATGGAGTCGTAGCGGACGCCCGCGAGCAGACGCCATTGCGGGGCGAGGGTGACGAAATCCTGCACATAGCCGGCGAAATCGCCGACGCGGGATCTGGTGTTGGAGGAGAGCTTCGGCGCGCCGATGGCGACGTCGTAGACGGGGGAGAGGAGATTCAGCGTCGGCACGGCGACGGCGTAGCCGATCGTATGATTGAGGCTCCAATAGGCTTCGGCGCCGACGAGCCAGTCATGCTGCAGCGGCCCCGTCGTGAAACTTCCCGACAGCTCGTTCTGCCAATCATAATCCTGAACCCACGCGGGTCCGGATTGAACAGAGCGGGAGAGCGTATATCCATTCGCCGCCACCGACAGTCGCGAGAAGCGATCCGTGCCGAGCGAATAATTCACGTCGGAGACATTCATGCCGACGCGGAGCTTCACCCCTGAGTCGAACTTGTGTGTCCACTCCAGGCTGACGCGCTCGGCGTCCTTGTGGGATTGGCTCTGATTGGGATCCATGTAGCTGAAGGAGAGGGGCAGCGCGAGCGTCTGCTGCGCGAGCGGGGCCTGATAGGCGCCATAGCTGAAGCCGCTGTTGAACCATTGCCCGCGGAGCAGCAACGTGTCCTGCTCGGTCGCGCGCCACAATATGCTGGGATTGAGGAACACGTTCTCCTGCTCGCCGAATTGCTTGATCGTGTGGGAGCGGTCGATGGCGCCGTCGAGTCGCATCAGCAGGGAATGATCGCCCGTGAGATCACGATTGAGATCGAAGGTCGGCCGGACCAATCCATAGCTGCCGCTCGCGATGTCGACATGGAGGAAATTCGCGTCGAGCGGCGTCTTGGTGACGATGTTCACGACGCCGCCCGACGCGACGGAGCCGCCGTAGAGGACGGATGCGGGCCCTTTGAGAACTTCGATGCGATCGATCCCTTGCACATCTTGCTGATTGCTGGTCTCGCGAAAACCATCGCGCAAATTGGCGCCGGCGTCGTTGAAGCCGCGAATGCGGAACGACAGCGAGCCCGGGAAGGCGTTGCTGCTCTCGACGCCGCTCACGGTCTCGATCGCCTGGCGAACGGTGAGAGCCTGACGTTCCTCGATCACTCGCCGCGTCACGAATTGGACCGAGAGCGGCACGTCATGGATCGGCGCGGCGAGCTTGAGCGTCGATTGCGCCTGCTCTCGTATATAGCTCTGAGCCGATGGGTCGGTCGACCGCGCCTTCCCCGTCGCGGCTCGTTGTGGTCCCACCTCGATGGTCGGGAGCGTTTCTGGTGATTGCGCGCGAGCCTGCGGCGACGAGGCGAGAACGAGGATCGCCGGCGCCGAAGCGCCCGCTTGCAGCATGAAAATGAGCAGGGAGCGCGAGGTGGACATCAGGCCGTTCTTTCTCTGTAGATTGATCATTGCGTTTTTGATCGGGACAAAGATCCGCGACGACGGCGTCGTCCCGCAGATTGAGGAGAGGCCATTTGCAGCGCAGCTCTCAGGGCCGCGGATGTCATCCGGGCGCCAGCCGCCGACGCGCGACCTCGACGGCGAGCCGGGCCTGCTCGTCCATCCAGACCCTCCCCTTGCGTATATCCGCCATGCGCTCCGGCCCTGCTTCATCGGGCGTTCCGTTGCGGAAAGGCGGAGCGGGCGCGTATTCGAGAATGAGCTGATCTCTGCGCGACGCTTCCTCCCCCGCGAGCTCCGAAACCAAGACCAGCCCGAAGTCGATCCCCGCGGTCGCGCCGCCGGCGGTCAAGCGATTGCGATCACGCACGACACGCTTGGCGACATGGCGCGCGCCGAGCAGCGGCAGAAGATCGGCGACGCCCCAATGCGAGGTTGCGTCATATCCTCGCAGCAATCCGGCCGCGCCCAGGATCAGACTACCGGTGCAGTCGCTCGTGACCCATTTGGCGCGCGCGCCGAGCGCCGCGACGAAATCGACGACCTCGGGATCTTGCATGCAGGCGATCGTGCCCAGCAAGCCGCCCGGAACGAACAAGATGTCGGGATCGGAATAGGCTTCTGCGAACGTCGCGTTCGCCGCGATCGGAACGCCGACGTCAGTCGACACGGGCGTTCGCTCCTTCCAGATCAGCTGGAGATTCCAACGCATGATCGTGAAGACGGTCATCGGCCCGATCAGATCCAGCGCGACCATCCTCGGATAGACGAGCATCGCCACCTTCGGCGCCGTCGGGTCCGGGGCCATCATGGCATGCAAATGAGCGCTCCCCGTCTCCTGCCCGAGCGCCGGACTTACGGCGGCGGCGCCGGCGAAAGCGAGGAGCCTGCGACGATCGATCCAGTCATGCATTTTCAAGGCTCCCGATCATGCCGTGTGGTCGTGGGGGGGGGGGCGTCGATCCGGGCGCTTCGCCGGAGGGTCGAAGGCGCGCGCAAGAGTTCTGCGGGCGACAGGCGCGCAGTTCAGAACTTATGCAGGTGTATAAGAATTATACTTGCGGCGTTTCGCCGCTATATTTCGCCGTCTGGAACAGCGAAATCCATGGACAGAGGAGGTGTCGGCCAAGCGAACATTCGACGCCGGCTCATGAAGAGATGATCGCTGGAGGCGGAGGAGCTGAATTCCTCTGACGCGCTCGGATCGCTGGACTTTGCAACGATAGTCGCAGTTGCGATTTTCAACTCGGCCTCCTATACTACTTGCCGTTCCGCGACTCTGTCCAGACCCCACCGCTGGCGCCGGACAGCCGCATTCCGTCATTCGAGAACGTCCAGCCCCTCGAGAGAGGCCGTATCGCGCTAGGCAAGGCAAGCTAGCAGGGACGCAAACGGCTGTGTCGCCAAAAATCCAACCAATCTCGCCAAACACATCCCGGATCGTCGACATTCTCGCTTTTCCGAGAGCGCAACTGCTCGACGTCACAGGGCCGTTTCAGGTCTTCACCACGACCAATGACATTCTCGCGCGCCGCGGTCTGCCGCCCGCTTACGAGGTTCGGATCGTCAGCTCCTCCGACGCGATTGTCGCGACCGGCGGCTTCGTGATCGCGACCACGCCTTTCGAGGCGGCCGGCGCCAGGATCGACACCTTGGTCATCTCTGGAGGACGCGGCGCGACGGAAGCGGGGGAGCAAGAAAGGCTGGCCCAATGGGTCAAGCAGCGCGCGCTCTCGGCGAGACGCGTCGCCTCGGTCTGCACGGGAGCGTTCATACTCGCGGCGGCAGGCCTTCTCGACGGGCGCCGCGCCGTGACCCATTGGGAGTTCTGCGCGCGGCTCTCCCACCAGTTTCCACGCGTCACGGTCGATCCCCGGCCGATCTTCATCCATGACGGTCCGATCTGGACGTCGGCGGGCGTGACCAGCGGCATCGATCTCGCGCTCGCGCTGGTCGAGGAGGATCTCGGGCGCCCGATCATGCTGACGGTCGCAAGGCGCCTCGTCGTGTTTCCGAAGCGTCCGGGCGACCAGGCGCAATTCAGCGATGCGGTGACGCTGCAGGCGCCCAATCACAGCTTCGCCGAGCTGCACCTTTGGATCGACGACCATCTCACGGAAGATCTGTCCTTGCGCCGCCTGTCCGACCGAGCCGGAATGAGCGAGAGAACCTTCTCGCGGCGCTATCGCGAGGAGACGGGCATGACGCCCGGCCAAGGGGTCGAGCGACGGAAGGTCGAAGCCGCCAGGCAGCTTCTGCTCGACACGCATTTTCCGAGCAAGCGCATCGCGAAATGCTGCGGCTTCGGCTCGGAGGAAATCTTGCGGCGCGCCTTCCTCCGCGTGCATGGCGTCGGACCTAAAGAATATCGCGAACGCTTCGGCTGAGAGTGTTCCGCTGGAGAGCGCGCGAGGACCCATGGCTGTTCGAGGGGAATGTCGCGCACGGCGGTAGGGCGACGCGGCCCGATCAGCGAGATCAAAAAAGGATGCGGCGATGAATGTGGTTTTCGAAGCTGCGCGCGGCCAATGGCGCAGATTTTCAATCGCGGCGATCGCCGCATTCGTGATCGGGCTCGTCGAGCCGACGAGAAATGTGTCTCAGGCGGCGGAGCCGCGGCATGGGCTCGCCATCGTCGGAGCGCCGGCGTTGCCCGAGACCTTCGATCATCTGCCCTACGCCAATCCCGACGCGCCCAAGGGCGGAAGGCTTCGACTCGGAATGCTCGGCGCCTTCGAGAGCCTCAATCGCTTCAACGTGAATTATGTCCGGTCGCCGCTTTTTCTTCTCGGTGCGGTCTATGAAACGCTGATGACGCGCTCCGAGGATGAGCGGAAGACCTATTATGGGCTCGTCGCGCGCTCCATCGAGATGGACGACGCGCGTCGGCGCGTGACCTTTCATCTCGATCCCCGCGCGCATTTTTCCGATGGCGTTCCGATCACTTCCGCCGATGTGCTGTTCACCTTCGAGCTTCTCCGGACGAAGGGCGCGCTGCGGCTGAGGGAGACACTCGGTCGGGTCGGAGCCGCCGAGATCGTCGACGCTCACACGATCTTCTTCGATCTCACAGGGACCGACGACCGGGAGCTGCCGCTCCAACTCGCCGTTCTTCCAGTCCTGCCCGAGCATGCGACCGATGTGGAGCATTTCACTGATGCGAGCTTCGCGCCGCCGGTCGCGTCAGGCCCTTATCTCGTCGCCGATGTCAGGCCCGGCCAACGGCTCGTGCTTCGGCGAGATCCGAACTATTGGGGAAAGGACCTGCCGGTGAGGCGTGGGCTGTTCAATTTCGACGAGATCGATGTCGACTACTACCGTGACGCGGGCGCGCTGTTCGAAGCGTTCAAGGGCGGCCTCGTCGATTTTCGCGAGGAGACGAGCGCCGGCCGCTGGGCGAACCACTATGATTTGCGAATCGTCGATGATGGTCGCGTCGTCAAGGAGGCGATCACGCCGCCGCGTCCCGTCGGCATAGAGGGCTTTCTCTTCAACCTCCGCAAAGAAGCGTTTCGCGACGTGCGCGTGCGAGAGGCGATCGGGATGATGTTCGATTTCGAATGGATCAACGCCAATTATTATTCCGGTCTCTACAAGCGGACGATTAGCTATTTCGACGAGAGCGAATTCGCCTCGTCGGGCCATGCTGCGAGCGCAGCCGAAATGCGCCTCCTCTCCCGCTTCTCGAATGTCGTCCGAGCGGATGTGATGGCCGGCGAATGGCGGCCGCCGATACATGACGGCACGGCGCGCGACCGGGAGCTGTCCCGACGCGCGCAGGCGCTGCTCCAGTCCGCAGGCTATGCTCGCGCCGATACGGGGCTGGTCAGGGATGGCGCGCCGCTGCAATTCGAAATCCTGGTCAGCAGCCGGGATGAGGAGCGCGTCGCCCTGGGCTTTTCTGCTTCTTTGGCGAAAATCGGCGTCGACGCCCGGGTGCGGCTCGTCGACTATGTCCAGTTCGTGCGGCGACGTCAGCATTTCGATTACGACATGGTCGTCGCGCGCTGGCTCAGCGCGGCGGCGCCCGGGAGCGAGCAGCGCGTTCACTGGAGCGAGATCGCGATGGATGCTGCGGGCGATCTCGCAGGCGCGGCCTCGCCGGCCGTGTCGGCGATAATCGACTCGCTGCTCGCCGCCGAGAGCCGGGATGAGTTGATCACGGCGGCCCGAGCGCTCGACCGCGTTCTGTTGTCGGGGTTCTATTTCGTGCCGCTCTATCACGCCTCGGAAATTTGGACGGCTCACGACGCGAGGCTGATACATCCGGAAAAGACGCCTCGCTACCCGATACTTCCCTATAACCTCCTCCTCGACGATTGGTGGTTCGATCAGCGCAAATGATTGAATCAAAATTGATTCTTGCCTGATCCGAGGCCGTTTTGACGCGAACTCGAGATCTCGCCGAAGCGCGAGCCGCTGGCCGGGCCTGACATATCGGCGACGACATAGGGCCCTGACGCGACCGGCGGCGCGAGGCTCGCATCGGCGAAATGCTCCACTTCTGTCGCATGCGTCCGCAGCATCGTCCGGGCCACCCTGCGTTTCAGATAGTCGAGCTGTTCGCGCTTGTTGCGCAGAAAGATCTCGCGAATGAAATTCGATTTTGGTCCGGCATGATCGGCGTCCGCTGGCCAGCACCAGCCGCGCCGAGTGACAAGCCGCTCGCCGCGTGCGCTCTTTGGAAGACGCAAAAATATTGGTCGCTCCATCGACGTTGAGGATTCCGGGATCGTCAGCAGAGCGCCGCTGGTGGAGCGCGCGACCAGCTCGATTCTCGGCGAACCGCCGAGGGCGTCGCGTCGACTTCGATCGGCCAGGGGATCGACGCGGATGGTGACCGGGGCCGGACGACATATATCCGCAAACGGAGTCGCGGCCTCCTTCAGCGACCTCTCGAGATTGACCCGCCCGCTCACGGAACCGACGACGAGAAGCGCCTGAAATCGGACGCACAGCGCGACAAGGCTGCTTGTCGCCCACGAGTGCGTCAGTCGCGGAGGAGTGGCCTCGCCTCGGACGGCGCGAGAGGCGTCACGATGGGCAGGCTCGCTCTATGTCGAGGAACGAGAATGGGGACATGGCCGCAATTCGACGATATGGTCGGCCTCGTGTCTTGCAGTTCCTCGAGCGCGAGCCTGTCGAGGCTCGCTCTTTCGGGGAAGTCGGGCGACGCGAGGCTCTCGCCTTTTTCGCTTGGAGCGTTCTTTCCGAGCGGAAGGCGCGCCAACGGAGCCTCGAACCGCTGGATTTCGCGCCATGTCCAGAGACGAAACGCTTATTGCCGAAGCCGATCAGAATCAAATTCGCGATCACGCTCTTTCGATCATCGCCACGCATCAGGGCGCATGGGCCCGAGCCGCGGAGCAGCATCCTGAGAACGCACGGTTTTTTGCACTGCTCCAACGCACGCTCGCGCGCCGCGAGGCCGATGCGCCGAGCCTTGCGCGCGAGGCGGCGCGCTTCCTGGTCGAGATCCGGGACGCTCGCTACCGCGAGGCGACGGCCGATCTCGATTTTCAGCTCGCCCGTCGCGAGCTGAATTTTCTACTCGTCCTGCTCGCGGCCATCGTCGAAAATCGGCGTCTCGCACGGCTCGAGCGCGCCCGTGGGCGCCTCGGCGATGTGGAATGGACGCTCCGCGTCGAGCGCATCCGCCGCCAGCTCGCGACCGTCGGCCGCCTGACCGGCGAGAGCGGCTATCTCACCCAGCCGCCGGAATTCGAATTCATGACCGATTGGTCATCGCAGGTAAGCAATGATCTCGCGCGGGCGATCCTCGGCAGCTTGCGCGGGCGGCGGCGCGACGTGGCGCGACAGATCGCACATTTCCTGCCGCGCTATGGTCTCGACGCGGCGCGGCGAAACTGGTTCCGGCTGCTGGTCGTGAGCCTCGTCTTCGGATGGCTCGTCAATTTCATCATGCAATTGGCGCAGGTCTCGACCTTCACTTTGCTCGGCCTCGGGCTGCTCGCCATTGGCAAGCTCGGACCGATCGTTTTCGAGAAGCTGCTCGCGCGGCGCTGGCTGGAGGCGCATCGCGCCGCCCTGCGCCGGGCGACGTTCCGTCTCTATCGCGCCTATGCGGAGTTCCTCCCCGACCGCGCTTTTCTCGACGCTATGCATGAATTGAGCGAGGAGCAGGTCCGCCGGGCGCTCTGGCCGGCGGCTTCGGAGGATACGTCCGCGTGACGAGCCACGCCCTGTCTCCCGCTCGCGGCCGGGGCATTCTCCGGATCCAGCTGTCTGGGACGCAATCCGAGCGGTCCGATATCTGCGCGGCGGCGTTGCGCAAGCTAGAGCGACAAGCCCTTGTCACGCCTGACGAAAATTGGAGCGGGCGATGGGAATCGAACCCACGACATACAGCTTGGGAAGCTCGGATAACCCGCTGATTTCACGTCCTTATGTTCCCCTTCTTCTTAAGGAGAAGGGAACGTGCAAGCTGACCTCGAAAAGAGAGCCGCCGCCGCTTTCGGGGGCGCGTCATGAGCGCGCGCGCGATGGCTTGGGCCATGAAGCAGCGCGCCGGCGGCGCTCCCCAGAAACTCGTCTTGCTGGCGCTCGCGAGGCTCGCCGATCAGCGCGGCGAGACGAATTGCACGAACGCCACGATCGGCAACATCTGCGAAATCGAGAACGATGGCGTCCGGCGCCACCTCGTCAAGCTCGAGGCTCGGGGATTGATCGTGCGCTCGCCGAGCTTCCGGGAGGACGGCGGGCGGGACGTGAACCGCATCACTCTCGCATGTCCGAAGCCGCGCCAGTCGCGCCGGCGGAAAAATGTCGCACCACGCGACATTTGCGAAAATGTCGCGGCGATCGGCGGCGAATGGGGGCGCGCATGAGCTCGGCTTCCATGACCATCGTGCGCGGCGCGCATCGCTCGCGCTTCACCGCGATCAGCAATGATCTGTTGCAGAACAAGCTCGGCCTGTCGTGTGAGGCGCGATCTATCCTGTTCGATCTGCTCTCGCGGCCCGAGGATTGGCGGGTAATCATCGAGCAACTCGCCAAGGCGAACAAGATCGGTCGCGATCGGGTCTACAAGGCGCTCGGCGAGCTGCGCGAGCATGGCCTCGCTCGCCTGGAGACGATGCGCGACCCGGAAACCGGGCGGATCGCCGGCTCGCGCTGGATCATTCAGGAGGAGCCGGACCCACTTCCTGAAATCCAGGAAGTGGACCGCTTCCTGAAATCACCGCGTCCTGATTTACCGGATACGGTAAATCAGGACGCATACAAAAGAACTATAGAGATACAAAACACAGACTCTCTCACAAAACCGAACGCGCCCCTGCCGGGGCCGCAGGAGCGGGAGGAAGGGCTTTCCGAGGAAGAAGGGAAGGCTTCGAGGCCGAGCCCTCGCGATGAGGCGTGGTCGCGCTTCGAGGCGGCTTGGACCTTCGGCCTCGGCGAGTCCCGAGGCGGCGCTCGCAAGGCGTTCGATCGGTTGAGCGTCACCGATCGGGAGGCGGCGATCAGCGGGGCCGCAGCCTTCCAGGGGGCCATGGCGGGGCGGACACATCCGCCTCATGCGTCGACCTATCTCGGCGAGCGGAAGTGGACCTATCGGCCTCGGTCGCCGAGCCCGCCGGCCGGCGCATCGCCTGCGACCGCTCCGAAGGGCTCGGCGGGAACGGCTTGCGAGAGGCCGGACGGGAAATGGTGGTTGAGGGACGGCGGGCCGGAGTTGCAGCGCTGGCATGAGTTCGAGCGCAAGACGCTCGGCAGGGCGGCGACCGGCTGCATACGCCCGGCGCAGTGGCCTCCGAGCCTCAAGGCGAAGGATGCGAGCGGCGCGGCCGAGGGCTTGAGGGCATGATCGGCAGCGGGGCCATAGTCGCAGCCGGCGACTTTGGATCACAGTCCCGCGCCGGGACCGTGATCGGCGGCCGAGGGGATACCCCCTCGAAAGACAAACACCGCCCGCCCCGCGACCGGTCGCCTAACAACCTGGAAAATTCCGCGATATTCCTAAGAACTTTTTTCTTGTGGTATGGCGGTTATGCGCGGATTTTTGATGTGGAATTGGCTCGGCAAAGGGACGCGAAGCGGCGCGGGTCCGGCTCTTTGGGCGAACCGACCCGCAAATTGCGGGTCGGCTTCCTCGCGGCGCGCCTCGAGGTCCGCCCTTCGTCGCCAAGCCCGGTCAATGAGCGGGGAAGTTCCTGGCTCGTGGCCTCGGCGAACGCCCCGGCGGCGGCGGCGCTCATGACGGCCTCAATGCACGAAGAACTTCACGGCGATGAGCACGCCGCCGAGAGCGACGATCATGCCGCCGATGCGAGTTGTCAGCTCGTGCTTCAACAGCTCGATATCGGTCTTGGTGGCGAGCTGCGTCTCGATGAGCTTGGCCTGCTCCTCGGCCAAAACCTCGGCCTGTCCTTCCGGCATGCCAGCGGAGATCAGGCGTTTTACGAAGGCATGGGAGTCGAAGGGGATAGCGCTCACGTTCTCGGTCCTCTTCGGTCGGAGTGCCGGCCTTTCGGATAAAATAGCGCGGATCACGTCAGGACGCGAGAGGTCCCGCCTTTGCGGAGCCGCACGCCCGGACCCTCGCCATTCTCGTCGACGAAGATGACGCCCGCCGCCTCAAGCGCGGCGCGGATCGCGGCGACCGTGCGGGGCTTCAGCTCCTCGCCGGCCTCGAGGCGATTGATTGTGTCCAATGAGACGCCAGCCATTTCAGCCAACTGCTTCCCCGTCAAGCCGAGGGCGACCCTCGCCATCTTGGATTGAACGGCTTCGATTTTCATGTCGCTAACCTGTTTCAGGTTGACAGCCTGAAAAACACGGGCGTAAATCAGGCTGTAGACATGATTTTACACGCATCGTCGTCGTCGGGAAACCTCTTTCCGGCGAACGGCCTCGCATTGCCCAAAGGAGACTCGACCATGTTCGACCTGTCCAACGTCGCTTTCCTCCCCGCGGAAAACGCCGAGCCTGGCGCTGGCCCCGCTGGCGCCGCGAATGTCGCGCCCGCGGTCGATCCGATCTTCGCGGCGATCGAGCGCCTTCGCGCGGCCGAGGCGCGGCACGCGGCGGCGGATATCGCCTGTGATGAAGCGATGGTGAAGCGCGACGCGCGCGCGAAGGCCGAGGCCGAGGCCTTGCGAGACCGCACCCTCGCCGAGCTGCGCGCCGAAGAAGCCGCATTCCTCTCGACCGTTCCTCTCACGCTCGACGGGGTCCGAGCGGGCCTCGCTTATGCTTTCGAATACGACGCCGACGGCCACGAGTTGCGCCCCTTCGTCGAGTCGATCCTTCGTTCGCCCGCCTGGACGCCCGCATTGGCGGACCCTCTGCTGACGGCGATCGAACGCCACAAGGCGGCCGTCCGTGCGGTCGCCGCCTATCCTGGCCCCGGCGATCTGCCGTCCGCCCTCACGGCGGAAGAAGACGCGGCGTCCCGCGAGCTGGCGGCCGTCCCCTGCGGCGAGAGCTTCCCCGTGAAGCTCCGCTACATGCTCGCTGATCAAAAACGCCGCTGGGGGCCGCTCTGGCGCATCCGCGGCGCTCCCGAGATCATGGCGGCTATCGAGCTGCATGTCTCCGGCGAAATCACCGCGTAAGGGGGCCGATCATGAGCACGCGCCGCAAATTCATCGCCGGCCTCGCCGCCGCGCCCGTCGCCGCCGTTCCCGCCCTCGCCGCCGCGAGCACGGGGATTGATCCTGTGCTCGCCGCGATCGCCGAATGGCGCGCGGCGAAGGCCATAGCCGACGCCGATGCGGAGCGCTCGGAATGCGCCCACGCCGCTTATGGCGCCGAAGTCGACGCGCTGGACCCTCTACAGCGCAAGATTTTCAGCCTCGAGGAATTCGACCGCATGTTTCGGGCTATTCCCGAAACGCCGGAGCTGACGGCGCTGCGCAGCCGGCTCGAAAGAAACCTCGAGGCTCTACGCGCCGTGCGGCGCCGCTATAGGTTAGATGAAGTCGAAGAGAGGGCCGACGCATCGGGAAAGGCGGAATTCGCCGCGATGAGCGCCGCGCTCGAAACCCAGCCGGCGACCGTCGAGGGAGCCTTGGCGCTTCTCGAGGTCACGGCGCTCTGGGTGTTGGATAACGAGGAATTCTACTTCGAAGGCGAGCTTTCCACCGCCCCGGCGCGGGCGACCCGCGCGGCGTTGAAGGTTCTAGAATTTCATCGGTATGGAGGCACAATCCGAAAAGCGTCTGAAGAGTTTTGTTGAGCCGTCGTCGATTTTCATCCAAGAGCGCTTGACGTATTCAGGAAAATAGGTAACTATTTTTCCGAATAGGAGAGCGCATATGGTCACTCGCCAGCAAGTCGCGATAGTCGCGGGCTGTTCCGTCGATTTCGTTTCGAATACCGTCAATCGTGGCGTCATGACGACGAAACTTCCTCCCACGACCGCCGGAATTGCCCGCGACTTCAACCGCTCCAACACGTTGGAAATCGCGTTCGTCGCAGCGCTGACTGATATCGGCTACGCGCCGATCGACGCCGCAGCTCGCGCCTCTCGTTGGCTTGCAGAGGAAGCACGCGGCGAGCTCGCGCCCTGGTGGGTAGAGAACCGCAAGACTGGGAATGGAACCTTCCTGAGCACAGCAGCCCAAACCATATCGATCGCCCGACTCGCCAGTGAAGTCTTCATGGCCGATGACCCTGGCGATGGCGTTCTTGTTTCCGACGACGATCCGGGCGACGGGCCTGCCGACGATATCAAGCCGGCTTCACGCATGGGCGTAATTCACATCGCTGGAATCGTCGAGGCTATCGACGCGCTCTTCAACAAACCGCGGGAATGATCTTCCGGGAGCGCATTTTGAGGGCCTGCGGTCGGCCCAATAACGGAAAGGCGGATCGCCGCTCCCGAAAGCACAGATACGGGTGTCAATCCGCCGTGACCGCACCCATTCCCGAATCGCCGGCGCGACGCCGCCGGTGGCGGTCCGCCACAGGGCGCGCCGTCTCTCAGAAGGGCTTACTCATGCCGAATTTGATCGAACTGAAGGAAAGCCGCGCCGGAAAGCTCGCCGAAATGTCGACACTGACGAGCGCGGAATTGAACGAGGAAAGCCGGACGCGCTTCGATGCGTTGGACAAGGAAGTCCGCACGCTGGACGGCGATATCCTGCGCGCCGAAAAATTCGCAGAGTATGAACGCCGCTACGCGCCCGGCAAAATCATCGCATCGCCGGACCGCGGCGAGCGCGAATATGCCGATCTGGTCGGCAAGTTCGAGCTGCGCCAGGCTGTCTCCTATCTCGACGAAGGCCGCGCGCTCACCGGCGCGACCGCCGAAGTGGTGACGGAGCTGCGCAATCGTGGCGGCTATCGCGGCGTGCCGATCCCGTGGGGCGTGCTCGAGAAGCGCTCGGGCGAGACGGTCGGGAGTGGCGTGCCGAACCCGGTTCGCACCATGCCGATTATCGATCGCCTTTTCGCCGAGGCCGCCGCTGTCCGCATGGGCGCGGAAATCGTGCAAATCGACTCCGGCGCCGTCGAATATCCCGTCACCACGTCGAGCGTCGCGGCCGCTTGGGCGTCGAGCGAGACGGGGAACGTCGGCGGCCCGACCGCCTATGCGACCACCGACCGCCCGCTCGCGCCCAACTCGACGCTCGGCATTCAAGCGAAGATCACGCGCAAGGCGCAAAAGCAGAGCGGCGACGCGCTCGAGCAGGCCGTGCGGCGCGATCTCAACGGCGCGATCGGCGAGGCGATGGACCGCGCCGTTTTCCTCGGCGCCGGCGCGTCCGGCGAGCCCGCGGGCGTGCTGGTCGGCTCCTACGGCATTACGTCCACGGCGATCGACGCCGCGGCGTCCTATGCGGCTTTCAGCGAAGCCGTCATGCGCTTCCTGATCGCCAACGCCGCGGCCGGGCCGGGCGATGTCAAGGCGCTGATCCGGCCGGAAGTGTGGAACAAGCTCGATAATACGCTCGCGTCCGATGCGGGGCCGAAATGGGAGTTCGACCGGATGCGCGAGAACTTCGGCGCCATCGTCATGAGCGGCAATGCGCTCGCGGCGCCGACCGGCTCGCCAGCGACGACGAAGGCGCTTCTCACGACGAGCGCCGGCGGCGTGCCTCCGATCTTCGTCGGGCTTTGGGGTGCGATCGACCTCATTCGCGACCCTTACAGCGACGCGGCGAGCGGCGGCTTGCGCCTCACAGCGCTGGCGACCATGGACGTGACGGTTTCCCGCCCGTCGCAGCTTCAAATTCTCACGGGCATTCAGTGATGGAACGCCGCGCCCTTCAAATCGAGCTTCGCGCGTCGGGGAGCAATCCCCGACGCCTCGAGGGCTATGCCGCGACATTCGATAGCGAGGCGCGCGTCGGCGATTATGTCGAAATCATCCGGCCAGGCGCGTTCGCGACGAGCTTGGCGAGCGGCGCGGATATTCTCGCGCTGGTCGATCATGATCCGTCGCGCGTGCTCGGCCGCACCAAGAGCGGAACGCTGCGCCTCGCGGAAAATGCGCGCGGCCTCGCCTTCACGATCGACCTTCCAGAGACGACGCTCGGTCGCGACATGCTCGCGCTCGCCGAGCGTGGCGACCTCGGCGGAATGTCCTTTGGCTTCGTCGCGACGGATGAACGCTGGAACGGCAATCGCCGCGAGCTGCGCGCCGTCGAGCTGAAAGAAGTCTCAGTTGTGAGCGCGTGGCCCGCCTACACGAATACGATCGTCGAGGCGCGTGCGCGCAATCTGAAAGATCGCCCGGCGAGCTGGTTCCGGCGCCGTTATGCCGAATTGCTGCGAGGCTGACATGAACTTTATCGAACGTCTCGCCTTTGTCTTCGGCTATGAGAAGCGCGCCGGCGGGAATGGCGGCTATTTCGAATCCTACGTTGCGGCGCGGGGAAGCTATCTCGCCGGCGGCACATCGCCGGAAGGTGTAATTTCCGCTCTCGGTGTGGCGACCGCTTGCATTGCGCGGCGATCTCAGGGGTTGGCGAGCGTCCCATTATGTGTGCATCGCAATCTCGGGCCTTCGAACGTCGAGCAGGCCGACAATCATCCGCTTTATGATGTGCTCAACACATGCCCGAATGATTACCAAAGCGCCTATGAGCTGCGGGAGTTCTTGATCCGATCCCATGATTTGCATGGAAACGCTTACGCACGGGTCGAGCGTGACAATCGTGGCCAGGTGATTGCACTCCATCCGTTTGCGCCGACAACGGTATCGATCGAGGTCCTCGCCAATGGTCGCCGTCGATATCGCGCGACCGATTTCAGCGGAAAGGCTTGGACGCTTCTACAAGAAGAGATGCTTCACGTTCGGGGACCGAGCCGCGATGGAATTTACGGCCTGTCGCCGCTGCAAATCGCTGACGGCGCTGTTGGCGTCGCCGTTGCCGCCAACGATTTCGCTCGATCCTATTTCGACAATGGTTCTAACCCGGATGGATACATCACATTCCCGTCCGGCGCCTCCAAGGATGCGCCGGACGAAATCCGCAAGCACTGGATGGCCAAGCACGGCGCCAACAATCGCTTCGCTGGGCCGGCGGTATTCACGAACGGCGGCGAGTTCAAAGAAATTCGTATCAATGCGGCGGATGCCCAGTTACTCGACACGAGGAAATATTCTGCCGAGGATATCGCGCGCATTTTCGATTGCCCTCCAACGAGCGTCGGGATTGTAGATCGTTCGACGTATGCCAATACAGAACAGGAGGCGCTGGCCCTTGTTCGCAATTGTCTTGCGCCTCTCGCTGCGCGCTTTGAAAGCGCCTTTGCGCGCTGCTTGCTTACGACCGCGGGCCGACGCTCGTATTTTTTCCGACACGATTTCGCCGAATTGCTCCGCGGCGACATGAAAACTCGCTACGAAAGCTATCGGCTCGCGCGTGAAATCGGCGTGTTCTCGCCGAACGATATTCGCCGCCGCGAGAATGAGCCGCCGATCGAAGGCGGCGACGTCTATCACGTCCCGGTCAATTGGGCGCCGCTCGGCGCTGCGCCGCTCGGCCACAACGGCGGCCCGCCGCTCGGCGACGGCGCGACGGGAGCGAACGGATGACGCGCGCCGCCGCTCCCGAAAAGACCGTCTTGCGCGCCAAGACACAGGGACTCTTTCCGCCCGAGGCGGAAATTGCGCGGCGCTTGTCGCAATCGCCGGCCGAATGGGCGGCGAAGGCGATCGTGCTCGAGCGCGAAGGCCTGCCGCGCGTCGATCCGCTGATGGGCGGGCGCTATTGGCCCGCCGTGGAAGTCTTCTTCCGCCGGCGCTACGGCCTCTCTAACATCGAGGCGTCCAATCCGGACGGAAAGGAGAACCTCGATGCACTATGACTTCCCCGGTCTGAAGCGAAGGCCGAACAAAGGCGGCGGGACGCGGCTCTATTGGGTCGCGCGCGCCGACATCGCGAAGAAGGGCTATCGCCCGAAAACGGTTCCGCTGCATTACGACATCGGCGACTCGTCGCAACATGCGCTGATCGCGTCCGCCTGTTTGAAGCTGCAAGCCGAAATGCTGCAATGGGCGGCGACCTCGGGCGCGCCGTCGAAGCGCCCCTTCGACGGCACGGTCGCGGCGCTGGTGCGGCTCTATCAGCGAGACGAGGCGAGCCCCTATCAGCGGCTGAAGTGGAACACGCGGCGCACTTACGATCAGACGCTCGAGAGCATCGAAAAGGCGTTCGGCGCGCGGGCGCTGGCCTGCCTGGGGCTCGCGGATTTCCGCCGCTGGTATGACGCCGCGCGCAAGCCGAAGAAGCCCGGCGCGCCGGAGCGCGTTCGCAAGGCGCATGGGATTGTCAGCATGGTGCGGCGCCTGGTCGCCTATGGCGTCGCGGCCGAGCTGCCGGAGTGCCAGCGGCTCCACGCCATCTTGCGCGTGACCGAGTTCGAGCAGCCGGCGCAACGGCGATCGAAGCTGACGCTCGAGCATGTGGAGGCCCTGCTCCCGGTCGCGCTCCAGCGCGGGCGCTTGTCGCTGGCGCTGGGGACGGCGCTGCAATTCGAGACGACGCTGCGCCAGCGGGACGTGATCGGCGAATGGGAGCCGATCGCCGAAGGCGAGGAGGCCTCGGGAATTTGTCTCGGCCGGCGGCGCTGGGTGAAGGGCCTGACCTGGGCGGACCTGTCCGCCGACTTCGAAGTCTACAAGGTCACGACGAAGACGGGCGCGGTCGCCGCCCATGACCTGAAGCTCTGCCCCTTGGTGATGAAGATCCTCGCCATGGTCCCGGCCGATTGCCGCGTTGGTCCGCTGATCGTCGACGAGCTCGCCGGGCGGCCCTACGCCGAGCACGCCTATGCGCGAGAGTGGCGCATCGTGGCGCGGGCGGCGGGAGTGCCGGCGGGCGTCTGGAACATGGACGCGCGGGCGGGCGGAATATCCGAGGCCGACGACGCCGGCGCGGCTCTCGACGACATCAGGTCGCAGGCCGCTCATGCGCAGGCCTCGACCACGGCCCGCTACGTCCGCGGGACCATCGGGAAGTCGCGCAAGGTCGCGCAGCTCCGGACGGCGCATCGAGCCGAACGCAAGCCGAACGACGCATAGGGAACGCCATGGGGAACGTGGGGAACGCGTAGGTTAGCGGTAGAGCGACAAGCCCTTGTCACGCCTGACGAAATTTGGAGCGGGCGATGGGAATCGAACCCACGACATACAGCTTGGGAAGCTGTCGTTCTACCACTGAACTACGCCCGCGCTCCGCCGGAACGGCCCGGTTTGTATAGAATTTTTCGGTTGGCTGAGCAAGCCGCCGAGCGCTGGCTGAGGCAGGAAAAGGAAACGAACGGAGCTTTTCGGCGCGCAGAGTCCCGTAAAAAGTCCCGTGGCGGTTCGCGGCTTGTTCGGTCCTCGCACGGATACGAAAAAGCCCCGCCGGCGGGGGCCGGCGGGGCTCGGTGTTGCGGGTCTCGAGGCCAACGACCGGGGACATGATTTTCTCGCCCCCTCATTCACGCTAAAAATCTCTATTGTGTAGCGCCGACAGCTGGAAACGGAGGCTTATCGTGGACACTACCGAGGCTCTTAAAACGTGGCTGCAGGTTATTCGGGGCCCGGCCACCGATGCGGACATTCGCGCGCAGCAGATCGGCTTGCTCGAGCGAGCCATCACTCGAATTCAACGCCGGGAATCAGACCCAGCAATTGCCGCTGAGCTAGAAGCATGGGCAATGGCTCAAGAAGCTACGGGCCAATATCCCACGATGTCCGCGACAATGCGCGCAGCGGCTCAAGACCTCCTTTTTCCCGCCCGCGGATAAGCACGGACGAAAAAGCCCCGCCGGCAGAGCCGGCGGGGCTTGGTGTCGCGGGTGGAGTCGCGTGCTATTCCCGCAATGGGGCGCGGGCGGCGCGCCAGATTTGCACCCAGGTCAAGACGATCTTGCTCGCCACGAACAGCGCGGCGAGCCCTGGACCGAGAATGGCGCCGAGCTCGGATATCTGGCGCGCCCTGTCGATCCATAACGGCGCCGTTCCGACCGCCGGCGCGAGCGCGAGCGCGATCCGGTCGCTCGTCGTGGTCGCAAGTCCGGAGACGATTTGAGACAGCGCGGTTTGCGCGTGACAGCTCGGCGTCGGCATTGCCCCTCCCCCTTTCCTTTTTGCCGCGGCGATGCTGGTCAGGTTCCGGCCGTCAGGCCGAGGGCGGCGGCGTCGGCTTCGGGCGGGATCAGGCCGAGGCGGGAGAGCTCGGCGACGATCAGCGGCTCGAGCCGCGCGCCCGCCCATTTGGCGATCTTCGGCTCGCTGTCGACGAGGCGGCTCGCGATGGTGAAGATCAGGTCATTGGCGACGCCGATCTCCACTGTCTTGCCCTGGACCAGCCCGACCTCGGTCGCGATCACATAATGCGCGGCCTTGGCGATCGCGTCATTGGTGAGATAGGCGCGCAGCGCCGCCGGCGCGCCGCGCAGCGCGTAGGAGGCGATCAACGTGAACAGGCCGCCCGAGGCCATGGCCAGTGAGGCCAGCCAGTCGCCCCAGGGGATGGAGACGACATTGGCGGCCGGCGGCGCGGCGGCGACGGCCTGCGCCGCATAGGACGGGCCGGCGACGGCCAGCAGCGCCGCGGTGGCGACGGCCGCCGCGGCGGCGATGCGGGCGACGATCGCCGCCTCGCGCGTGCGCGCGGCGTCGATCAGGGCGCATGCCGAGAGGAAGGCGGAGCCCGCCGTCTTCACCGGAAGGCGGGCGCAACGGAGGGCGATCGACTCGCCAAACAGGCCGAGCGGGACGCCGAGCGCGACGAGGCCGATATCCCGCAGCGGAGTGAGCGCGAGGAAGACTGAGAGCGTGACGCAGAACGCAGCGGCCAGCGCCGCGCCCGCGAATGCGGATGTGATTTTCATGGTGGTGCTTTCGATTTTTTGGAGGTTGCCGGGAAGCCGCCCGGCGCGGGGAATTTGTAAGGATTATTTGCGAGTTGCCGATCAGGCGACGGCAACAGGAAAGCGCGCCGCGCGATCGGCGACCGCGCGCGGGTCGTCATATTCCATGTCGCGCACGAAGATGCTGCGGCTGGTGGTCGAATAGAAACCGACCGCGCCGTCCTCGGGCCAGAGCACTCTCACATGACGCGAGATATGTTCCCCGTTCGGAGTCTGCGTCCGATCCACGGTTTCGACCAGGACCGGATAGTTGTGCGACGTGATAGTGATCGTTGTCGTCATTTTGCACCTTTGGTTGCCGGGAAGCCGCCCGGCGCGGCCGTCACTCGACGGATTAGGCGGTGATGTGCTTCACGGCCCACATGACGGCCTCTTCGGTCTTGGTGCGCGCGATCGACAGCTCGCGGCTGGACCCGAGACTGTCGACGAGCTCCAGGAACTCGAGGCCCTTATCTTTGATCGCCTGCATGTTCGCCTTCTCGGCGTCACTGAGCACGCGATACTGGTGACGCACCGCATTGTTGATGGTGCGACTGTCGGAAGTGGATTCGATCGAGGTCATTATTCACCTTTGCAATAAGCCGGGAAACCGCCCGGCGCGGCCGTCAGCGGATGACGAAGGAGAGGCCCGCCGCCACGGGCGCGAGAATGCTCACCAGGGCGGCGAGGATGGCGAGGCCGGCGACGACGCCGGCGAGGATCTTCAGAGCTTGCATGTCATCACCTTCCGATGTTGAGGCCGTTCACGGCGTCGTCGACCCGCGCCATGGCGATCTTGTCGGCGGCATGGATGGCGCGCCATGCGAGCCAGGCGATGAGCAGCGCGAGAACCAGGCCAGCGAGGAGCGGCCAATAGCTCTTTGCGATTTCCAGCAGATCGGCGCCGTGCTGGAAGCCCGCATAGGCGTCCTGCAGCTTGCCGATCGCATCGGGGCTCTGAACGATCGCGGCGACAGCGTCACCGCCGATCGCCTTGGTCGCGACGCTCTTGACGAGATCGGCGCCGGCGATCGTGCGCGAGCCCGCGGCGCGAAGATAATCGGCCGAGATCGCTTCATCGGGATGGAGCTCGGCGATGGCCGTCGTCGACGACGGCGCGGGCGCGGGCGACTCGGGAGCAGGAGCTCGCGACGCCTTCGGCGCGGCGAGGAACTGCTCGCGCTCGCTGCGACGGCGACCCATGATCTCCGGCGGCTTGCTCCACAATAGCAGGGCGTCGGCCGCACCCTTGTAATCTCCGGCGTTCAACCGCTTGACGACGGTCGATTTCGTGAAGCCGCCGACGCCGATGTTGAAGCAAAAGCTCACGAGCGCGTCGAACTGGCCTTGCGTGAGCGGCGCGCGCACGGCGCTGCTCACAGCGGCCTCGTATTGACCGAGATCGCGCGAGAGGATTTCGTCGACCTGCGCCTTGGTGATGACGAGGCCGGATGTGACCTTCGGCTCTCCGGCCGCGGATGTGTGGCCGACGCCGATCGTCCAGCCGCCGACACTGTCGCGATAGGCTTTCGTGCGAAAGCCCTCGCGCTGAATCAATGTTGCGCGGCCGTCCGCGCTCATTCGCATGGTCATGAGTCACCTGTTTTGAGATTGCGCGCAGGCGCGAGGCCGCGGCCGTGCGATCACGGCGCGGGAGACGATGGAGAAGAATGAGAAGACGAGGGCCGAGGTCAGAGCACCGCAATGCCGCGCGCGGCCTGGCGCTCTTTGGCGCGGGCATAGGCCAGCGCCATGTCGGCGCCGCTCATCGCGCCGACGTAGATCGCCGCCTCGGCCAGATCGAGATGCGCTGTCGTCGCCGTCGTCAGATAGGCGTCGCCGAAGGCCTGATAGCCGGCGCTGTTGTTGTAGGCCCCGCTGATCCCGCCATTCTCGACCAGCGGCGAGCCGCCGAGCAGCACGCGCGTGGTCTTGCTCGCGCCGCTGAAATCGCGGGCCACGGCGAGAAACATCCATATGTCCGCGGCGAGCGTGAGGCCGGTGTTGGTGATCACGCCGGAGAGACCGCGGTGATTCTGGCTGAGAGCCGATCCGCTCGCGAATAGGCCGCCGCCGGTGTTGGGCGAGACCGCATCGCCGAGCGAGCCCATGATCACCGCCGAGCCGGACGGCAGAGCGCCGGGAATGCGCGCGACGCAGCAGAGCGTGTCCGCGACGGTCGCCGATTCCGTCTTCGACGACACCAGCGCGTTTCCGGTCGCCATCGGAATCGTCACATAGTTCGGGGCCCAGGCGCGCGAGCCTTGCGGCGTCAACACATGATTATTGACCCGGCCCGTGAGCGTCGTTTCGCCGGCGCCGAAAATCCAATGATCCCATGCCGCGGGCTCGCCGGGCGCGAGCGGCTCGATTTGCGTGAGCGGGATGACGGGCAGCGACGGATTATCGACCGAGAACGGAAGCATGATGAAGAGCGGATTTTGCGCCATGTCATTCCCCGAGCTTCGTCGCCACCAGCTCGAAGGCCGGGCAGACGTGATAGAGCGGATAATCGGTCCCGCTGATGGTGATGATGTCCGGCGTCGAGTCGCGCAGATTGCCAGACGCGCCGCCGACGATGCTGATTCCTGCGCCCAGCGCGTCGAGCGCATAGCGCACCGTCACCACGTCGCTCGGCGCCGCCGAGAGCGTGATCAGCACATCGGAGCCGCTGACCGCGATGCTGGAGATCGTCGCCGGCGAGGCGCCGTCCAGCACCTTGAAGCCTTTGTCTGTGGTGCTCGCGAGATTGGTCGCGTCCAGCACCAGCGGCAGCGTCGGCACGGTGAAGCGCACGCGCACCAATGCGCCGCGCACAGTGGCGCTGACGGGATCGAGCCACACCGGCTTTTTGCCGCGCGCGATCGCCGCATAGGCGCGGCCGTAATAGGCGCCGAGCCATTTATAGCCGACGGCCGTCAGATGCGTGTGATCATCGGCATAGGGGAACGCATAGGTCGGCGCGACGAGATAGGCGTAGTCGCTCGATTGTGCGAAGTGGAGATGCGCGAGCGCAATGTCCGAATGCGTTCGCGCGCCATAGCTCGATTGATAGAGCAGCATATAGACCGGCGAGCTCTGGCCGGTGATCGCTCGGATATCCGCATCCATGTCGGACCGCAGCTGCGCCAGCGCGGGGTAATAGGAGGCATAGGGCGTCGCGTCATCGGCGTCGCTCTCGCCCTGGCCGTAGCCGACCGTCTGCACCGCATGCGAGGCGTCGAGCAGATGCGCGCCGGTCACATGGGCTTTGAAATTGTCATACCATGCAGAGCCCTTGGCCAGCTGGTCAATGCGATAGCCGCCATGGCCGGCGGTCGAGGCGAGGATCACATGATCGCTCGGCGCGACGCCGGCCAGCGCGAGGCAGGTGCTCGCATAATTGGCCGCGCCGGAGCACATGGTCTCGGCGCGATTGCTGTAGCCGTCCGGCGCCGGCGCGACAGCATCCTCGACCAACGCCTTGAAGCTCGCGAAATCCCAGTCCGTGCCGCTCCACGCGCGCGGGCCGCCGCTGAAGGTGAGATTGACATAGGGCTGCGTCGTCGACAGCACCGCGCCGGCGGCGGCGCCGACCGTCAAAGACTGGCCGTAGAACAGCAGATGGTTTTTCGCGACGCTGGCGATCGGCGCGGGCGTCGCGTTCGGGTCGCCCGAGGATGACGAGACGCCGCCGGCGAAGAGGCCGACGCCCTCGCCGGTCTCCCGATCGACGCCGAGCAAGATGCGGCCGAAGGAGTCGGTGACGATCGGAGTGATCGCGCCATCGCCGATGTAGCGCATGATCCCGCCGGCGCCGAGCACGCGATTGACGGGCGTCTCGCCGACGCCATCGCCGACCAGCGCGCCGGTCGCGCGATCGACGCCGAGGATGATTTGGCCGATGTCGCTCGCCGCTATGGGCGTGATGTCGCCGGAGCCGCTGTAGAGCGCGAGATGAGACACGGCCTCGAGCGGCGCTTGCAGCTCGGCGGAGAGGGTGTCCACCTCGCTCTGCAAAGCGGCGTCGCCGGCGATGCGCGCCGCCTGCTCTGTCGCGTCGGCGGCGGCTCGCGCTGTCGCCTCAGCCGCATCGCCGGCGATGCGCGCCCCCTGCTCTGTCGCGTCGGCGGCGGCTCGCGCTGTCGCCTCAGCCGCATCGCCGGCGATGCGCGCCGTCTGCTCGCTGCTATCCGCCGCCGTGCGGAGCGCCGCTTCGGCCGCCACAGCGGCCGCTACATCCGCCTGCGTCGGCGAGAGCCCGCGCAGCCACTGCCAGGCCGAGGAGGCCGCCACCCAGCCATAATCCCCCTCATTGTCGACCTGCGGATGGCCGGAGGTGACCGGATCATTATGGTGGCCGCTATCGCCGAGCACGCGCGCCGGCTGGCCATCATAGCTGCCGACGATCGTCTCGAGCTGCGTCCATGAGGACCGCACCAGCCCGCCCGCGTCGAGTTGCAGCAGCGCGGCGAGATTGGACGTGGTCAATTGGACGATTTGCGCGCCCGTGCCGTCGTCGCGCACGCCCACCACCGTGTCGAGCGAGGAGACAGGCGGGACCAATGCGAGCGGCGTTTTCGCCTCGGCCATGGTCTATTTCCTTTTTGATTTCGCGGCTTAATGCGCCGGATAGGGCAGAAGCGGGAATCGGCCGGAATAGTCCGCGGGCGCCGAGAGCGTCACAGTCCCTCCCGATGAGCCATTCACGATATCGGTGATCGTCACCTGCTTGCCGGCGCCGATCGGCCAGGGTCGCGAGCTTTCGTAACGGAGCGGGCCGGAAATCGTATCGCCGACAGCGAGCCAGCTCGAGATGTCGCCCCCGTAATTGTCGCCGTCGCCGCGAGACACATTGGCGACCGTCGCGGAGCCAGCGGTGAAGTCGCCATATTCGACCTGTGCGCCGATCGTCGGCGGCGCGGGAATGAAGGTGAAAAAGGCGGCGGAGGAGAAGCCGTAGGTCGACGCGCAGCCATCATTGAAATCCAGGCTGTTCTGCTGCTGCGCCGTTGCCACCGCATTGCCGGAACCGTCGATCGTCACGGCGGTCACAACCCAATCGGTGCCTGTGTCGCGGTCCATGACCTGCCAGCCCGGCGCGATATGCAGCCGGGATTGAGCATAATTGGCCGCCTTGATCGTGAATGTTATGACGTCGCAAGACGTATAGTTCGGCGCGCCGCCGGTGGTGAACGCCGAGGATGTGTAGGGCTGGACCTGCAACACCGGCAGGTCGAACTTCCACTGGCGGCCGGCGACATCCACGAAGCCGGTCGTGAACTGTGTGAGGCTGGCGCGCGTCGTGACGTCGAGATCGGCGTGCATCAACTGCGAGTCCACGCAGCTCGCGCCGGAGGTGACGCATTTGGCGCCGATCACAGCGCCGGACGTCAGATATCGCTTGGGCGGACCCGAGAAGAGCGGCGCGCCGATCGGCATGCCGCCGGTGTAGTTCGCAGCGATCGCGACGGCGCTGTCGCCCCCCGTGTAATAGAAGGCGCCGCGAAGATAGACGTCATTCAGGATCAGATCATGGACGTCGCCGCCCGGCGAATTGACAAGCGTGACGATGCGGCTGTTGCCCGTGAGGAGGAAGCCGCCGCGAAACTCGACCGCGGCCCTGTGGCCGACTGTCAGATAAGAGCCGGGGATCAGATTGCTGAAGGCCTCCCCGTTCTGGAACGTCCCGCCGTCGAACACGAGCGAGCTGTTCCAGGTCGAGGTGCCGATCCAGTCGCCAAGACGGACGCAGACCTCGCAATAGCTCTGCGTGAGGATCAGGCCGCCTGCATAGGCCGTGTTTGTAAAATTCACCCATTGATAGATCGTCGAGGCGGACGGACTATCGAAGACGCCATCCCATTGCCCAGTTCCCTCGCCGAGCGCGGTGCCGACATAGGCGCTGTGCACTCCGAGGAATTGTTGCGCGACGCCACGAACATTGCGGGACTGGGTGTTGAACGCTCCCAGCCCATAGGCGCCCGCGCCCATATTGGTTCGGTCGACGCCGAAAAAGTCGCCCTGGGTGTTCGTGTTCAGCCCGACGGCCGCCTGGATGCCGAAGCCGAAAATCTGGCAATCCTCGACATGCACGTCGGAGGAGTAGTTCTTGCCATATTGGCTGGGAGCGGTCCCGAACAGCAGCGACGGATAGGTGACGGCGCCATAGGGAGCCGACGGCGCATCGCCGGAATAGCAGTCGACGCAGACGCCGACGAGCGGCGAGTTCGTCTGAAGTCCGCCCGGCGTCGAGCCGGTGACGGCGAGAGAAGGATCGATATAATCGAGCGGATCAGGAGACGGCCCGATGTTGAATGTCGCGCCGAAGCTGCCAAAACCGTAATTCGCGCCATAGAGCGCGATGCGCCGCAGCCTCGAGGAGCGCGTGCCCTGGAAGTTCACGCAGGGGCGCGTCGTGTCGCGACAGAAGATTTTCGTGCCCGCCAGGCCGACGAGAGGAGCCTGCTGCCCTTCGAGCGAAATCGACTGAAAGCCGTTGGCGCCATAACCGACATTGAGCCCCTTCGACACCACGAAGGCGCCATCGGGAACGACGACAGTGGAGGCGGTTTTGTAGAGCGCATAATCGATCGCCGCCTGCAGCGCCGCCCAATTGTCGGTCCCCGTCGCGGACGACATCGGAAACCAGCACGCGAGCTTATAGGAGCCGGACGGGATCGAGGGAGAGACGCTGATATGTCCCGAGGTGAGATCGGTGGTCGCCGTGACGATCGATGTCACGCCGCCGCGGGAATGCCAATGAGGGCTCGCGCATTGCATTCCCGCGCGAAAATAGGGAACGCCGCTGACAGAAATCGACGCGCCGCCCGTCGACGTCACGGCGCCGACATCGCCGGCATATTGAAAATAGGCGTCGCCGACCACGCCGAACTCGCACGCTTTCACGGGCGAATTTGAATATTGCGGGATCATGAAGCCGCCGCCGGCGGCGATCTCGCCATAGAGACCCGCCGTCGTCTCGGCGAACGCATAGGTGAGGCCGCATGTTCCATAGCCGGCGCCGGGCGTCGCGACCGCATCGACGGTCGCCTTTTCCGGATTGGCGCCGCCAGCGATCGCAGCGACCAACGCCGCCTTGGTCGCATAGGTGAACGCAACGCCGCCCCCGCCCCCGCTCGACGACAACACGCCGCCCGAGCTCATCGAGAGGCCCGCGCCGACCTTGAAGCGATTATACCAATTGGTGTCGGCGATCGCCGCGCCGGCGACGACGATCAGGACGAAGAGCGCGTGGATCAGTCGGGATGTCATGCCGAGCCTCATGGGATGGCGAGCGCGGCCGCCTGCAAATCGGCGAGCTGCGGATCTGTAAGCGAAAGTATCGTTTGGACGATCGTCCAAATCTCGCCGCCGACCGGCCAATAGCCCTCGGCGTAGAGGATGGCGCTGTCCGCATCGGATGCGGCGGCGATAGCCGCCTGGACGGTGACGAGATCGCCCATGGCCGCGAGCGCCTGCAGCGCCTGGCCGCGGCGGATCAGCGTCGTCGCCATGCGCGTCGGCGAGAGTTGCGCCGCCTCCACTTGCAGGGCTACGAGCTGCTCGCCCGTAAAGCTCCCGAGCGCCGCGCCCAAAGTGGAGAAGACATAGGCCCAGACGGCGCTCGACGGCGGCCAGAAAGGGTCCGAATAGACGATGTTGAACGGGTCGGCCTCATCGGGGCTCACCGCATCGGCGACCGCGGAGAGCCAATTGATCGCGCCCGTGTCATGGCCGCGCAGCGCGAATAAAGCGCCGGCGCGCGAGGTGGTGTTTTGGGGCAGCAGGCTGGCGATATCGGAGAGCTTCGCCATCGCGACGCCGCCGGTCGTCACGCCATCATGCAGCCTTATGCGGTTGTTGGTCGTGTCGACAGTGATCTCGCCTTCGCCGCCGACATAGGCGTCATTTTGCGTGGCGGTGCCCCGGCGATGCTTGACGCGCGCGCTCACTCGATCGCTCCCCAGTCTGCAGTCTGGCCGACGGCGCTCGTGATGGCGCCGTAATCGTCGAAGATGTCCGCCGCCTCGTCTATATCGCCATAGTCGCGCTCGACCTGATCATTGAGCGCGACGATATGCTCGACGATCGCCGTCCAATCGGAGGCGAGCGGCGAGACGCCGGCGCCGATGGCGCGCACGCGGATTTGCACCTGATCGAGATCGTCGAAATCGAGCAGCACATTTCCCGGCGACGTGATGACGCTCGCCCAATCGCTCCAATCGCTCGCGCCGAGCAGGCGGTGCTGCACTTCGACGCGGGCCGTCTTGGCGCCGGCGACGGTGATGGTGAGCGGGACGAAGAGCTGCCAGGGCGGCTCGTCGCCGGCCTCGAGGCCGGAGCGCAGGAGGCCGATCGCCGGAAGGCCGGGCGCCGTCGACGGCGCGCTGATCTCGGCGCCGATGCGGCCGTTCCATGGCGGCGGGACTTCCGCCGCCAGCGCCGTGAAGATCTCCGGCGCATAGGGGATGAAGGTCACGCGCGCGCCGAGGCTGTCCGTTCCCTCGGCCGAATGCAGCAGCACGCGCTCCGAGACATATTCGGCCTCGCCGAAAAAGATCAGATCGCCGGGCGCCGGCATGGTCCCCGAGCCGGTGACGATCACCGCATCCTGATCGCCGGGCACAGTCATCACACTGCGCAGGATGCTCTGGTCTTCCGCGCCCTCGACGCTCGCGAGCTGGCGAATGCGAATGGCGTAGGACTTGCCGGCCTCCATCTCGACGCGATCGTCGAGCACCACGGCCGCGCCATTCACCGCCTTGACGCGCAGCGATTGGTTCGACGCATGCAGCAGCGGATAATTGACATGGCAGAGATCGCCGCGCGCCGCCATCAGCGCCTCGCCGTCCTGCATCATGGTGATGGAGTCGGGGCGATAGATCGCCTCATATTGCTTCTTGCGCGCCTCCAGCCAGATATTGTCCGGATGGGTGACGCCGGGTAGCTCTATGCTCTCGATGTTCTGCGGCTCGCCGACGAAGCCGGGCCAAGGCACGATGCGCTTAGCCGCTTTGTAATCATTGGTCGAGTCGAGGAAATCGACGCCGAAAGCGTCGGGCTGGATCACATAGGGCCGCTCGAACGAAAACTCCGAGGCGTTGCGGGCGGACACATGGTGATAGACGATCTCCTGCGGGCGATCGATGAAGCCGGTCCATTTCGCGCCATCGTCGCGCGAGAGCGCGCGGCCGGCGGCGCAGATGTCGTCATACATCTCCTGTTCTGTCTGCTCGAAGTCGTGGACGCGATCATAGGTGAGGCCGTTCGCGGCGCAGAACGGGTGAAACTGCGTCTCGAGCCATTCGAGGTCAATGTCCTCATCCTCCATCGGATAGAGCGCCGAAGAGCGCTGCAGCGCATAGCGATAGAGCGAGGCGGGATTGCGCGTCGCCCGCTTCACCCATTGGCCGCTCTCCGCATCCCAATCCCAGCAGATGCGGCGCACGAGGCCGTTGAGCGTGTCGAGCACGCTGTTGAGCTGATCGGTGCCGCGCACGCGCGCGACGACGAGCGCCATCGGATGGGTGAAGTTGAACGGATATTCGGGGCGGAAGGAGCGGAGCGTCGTCCATGTCGCGGCGGAGACGATCTGATCTTGCGAGCCGGTGGAGTAGTCATCCCAATCGGGCGTCAGGCGCTCGCATTTCACTTGCCAATCGCCGCGCTCCGGATGCGGCCAGCGACGGGACGCCTGGAAGCCCGAGAAGCGCACATCCGGCACGGTCCACACCTCGACCTCGGACCAATCGTCGACGCCAGCCTTTCGCTCGGAGATGCGGAACTGCACGGCGAAGGGCTTGGCATAGGTCGTCGACTTGCCGCCGGAGACATCCGTCCGCATGTGGAAGAGACCATTCGTGAAGGTGACGACGATCTCGCTCTCTGCGACGTCGGAGGCGGTGGAGCGCGTCGCGGCGCCGAACTGGTCGGAATAGGACTTCTTCAGGCTGATGTTGAAATCTTCCTGCGCCACTTGCTGCGGATAGAGCGTGATCGGCTCGTCATCCGCATAGCCCTCGCGGATCTCGAGCTCGACCTCGGCATATTTGGAGATCGGCGTGTCGCCGATGCGCAATTGATCCTCGGGGATCTCCAAAGGGCCATAGCCGAAGAGGAAGGCGCAGATCAGATAGGTCTGGCCGTTGACTACCTCCGTATAGGGCAGCGCCGCATAGGGCGGCGAGAAGCGGATTTCGCCGAGCACATCGGGGAAGAAGCCGCCGAGGTTGTTGGTGTTGCGCCAGCCGGTGGCCGCATAGCTCGGCGATGTGTCGCCGCTCGTGGTCGAGCTGCTGCTGCGCAGCGGCACCAGCGCATTGAGCAGCGCCTGGCTGGCGCCGATGGCGAGGCCCGAGGCGAGCGACGCCGCGGTCGCTTGCGTGAGCCCGAGCGAGGCGCCGAGCGACGAGGAGGCGAGCGCCGGGCCGAGCCAGAATTGCCCGGCGGCGAAGGCCGCGACGGTGACGGCGAGCGAGAGCGCCGTGCGCAATGTGCCGCTATTGCCGGGCAGCACGCGGATCAGCACGATGTCGCCGGCGGGCGGCCGTTCGGTCTCCCATCGCTCGCGCTCGATGATCTCCGCGCCGATAGCGACGCGCACATTGGCGAGCAGGTCAGAGCTGGCGCAGGGCAGAGCCAGCGCGACGATCTCGGCGATCGACGCGCCGGCCGGCGCATCGAGCGTCACATGGCGCGACGGATCGAAGCTCGGCGCCGCGATGATGCGGGCGCCGGCGGGCGCGGGAAGAAGCATGTCGCTCCTATCAGGGGCGGGAGGAGTGGCGCAGGATTTTGGCGAGCGCGAGCGGCACGCGCTCGAGGCGCTGGATCGCCGAGGCGCGGCCAGCGCTCGCATGGAGCACCAGGCCGGGCGCGACGAACAGGCCGATATGTGTCGCGAGGCCGCCCCGGCGAAACAGCAGCCCGTCATATTCGCGCGCTTCGTCGAGCGCGATCTCGCGCCAGGGGCCGGCGGCGAGGCCGCCGTCGATCAGCGCGGCGAGCTCCACCCATTCCTCGGCGGTCGCGTAGGATTCGTCATAGCCGGGCAGATCAATGCCGAGGCGCTCGGCATAGACGAGGCGCGCCAGCCCATAGCAATCGACGCCGTCGCGCGTGCGCCCGCCGGCGCGCCAGGGCAGGCCGATGTAATCGGTCGACCAGTGCGTCATGAGGAGGAGGAGCCGCGCAGGCCGGGGCATTCCTGAACGGTGATGCGGCGGCCGGCGGGGATGTTGTCGGCGCGAAAGCGGCCGATATCGAAGGCGATGGTGGTGTCCGTGCCCGAGGCGCGCGTGAGCCACATGCGCGCGAAGCGTTTCATCACCGCATTCGGGTCAGAGACGAAGACGAGGGCCATGTCGACGCGCGCCGGCGTGAGGAAGGAGCGCGCGAGCGCGACATAGGAGGCGTCGACATTGCCGAATTCGAGCGACGTGCGGCGCGGCGTCTTCGGATTGTCGTCGGGCAGCACCGCCGTCATCTGCACATAGAGATAGGTGATGTCGCCGGAGACCGTGCCATAGCTCGGCGGATCGACCGAGAGGCGGTCGGTCGGATCGGTGGAGAGATAGACAGGGGCGTCGAGATCGGGGTGAGTAATCGTCAGCAAGAGCGCTTGATCCTCGGCCGAGAACGGATCGGTGATGGCGCGGCGGAAGCCCAATGGGACGCGCGGCATTAGGGTAGCACCAGCAGAGTGAAGGTGACGCGCCAGTCATGGGCGCGGCGGGCGTATTGAGGCGTCGCGCCCTGGGCGAAGATCACCAGCCAGTTGCGGCTGGCGGTGAAGACATTGCCGAGGTGATCGATGAGGCGCGCGCCGGCGGCGTCGCAGAATGGCAGGCCGTCATATGACTGAGCCGGGATCAGAAACGGCAGGCGGCAGCCGCGCGTGTCGATCTCCTCGAAGCGCTCGAGCCGCGCCTTGCCGGCGTAATCGAGAATGAGCGCACAAGGGACTTGCTTCGGCGTGCGCGACGAGAGGCCCGCCGTCTTCGGCGGGCCGACCGAGGTCGCCGTGAAGCGGCGGCCGTCCGCCGGCTGCTCGGAATAGCCCTCCCACAACACGCGCTGCGGCAGGTCCGAGGGCCATCTCACCAAAGCCATGAGATCACCAGCGCGGGAGCTTCGGGCGAAGGCCCATTTGCGTGAGCGTGGCGCGGCCCGCCGACGATTGCAGCGCGGAGGTGACCGCCTCCACCACCTGAATATCGGTGCGGCGGCCGCCCTGCGGCGTGCGCGATTCCTTCACCGCGACGGCGGTGTTGGCCGATTGGTGAATGTGAATCTCCGAGGGCGACGCCGCCGCGCCGGAGCCGCCGCGCGCCGCGCCGAAGGCCGACCGCGCCATGGCGCTGGGCATGACCGAGAGCGGCATGTCGCCGGCATAGACCGGCTCCGGCCCATGCTCGCCGACGACGCCCCAGCGGCCGGCGGGGATGGTGCCGCCGGCGGCGAATTTGCCGGAGAAGAGGTTGCTCGCGATGGAGCCGATCGCGCCGATGAGGCCGCCGGTCTCGCCCTTCGCGCCCTGCGTCCCGAACAGGTTCGCGAGCGAACCTTCGCCGAGCAGCGCCGCTTTCAGCGCCGCGGATTCGAGCGATTTGAGCACGCTCTGCAGCGTGTCGTCGAGGCTGGCGCCCCCCTGTATCGCTTTTTCGAAAGCGTCGGCGGCGATATTGCCGAAATATTGCATCTGCTGGCGCGCGGCTTCCTCGGCGCGCGTCGTGTCCTCTATGCGCTGGCGCAGGCCGGCGCGCGCCGCGGCGAGGCGTTCGATATCGGCGATTTCCTTTTCGGTGAGCGGCGTTCCGCGTTCGCGCGCCGCCGCCTCGGCGCGAGCGAGATCGACGGCGCGCTCTTTCTCGGCGTTGCTCTTGCCTTGCGCGTCCGCCTCGGCCTGCAGCACCTCGACGCTCTTGCGCAGCTGCGCGAGATAGGTCTCGACCTGATCGGTTTTTTCGGCCGCCGGCGCGCGCGAGCGGCCGGCGCCGCTGGTTTTCGTGTCGGGCTCCAGCCCCTTCAAAAAGGCGGCGGCGGCCGATCGATTTGTGTCGACCGCGCCTTGCACGTCGGCGTTGCTCGCGCCTGTCGCCTCGGGCCGATAGACGGGGCCATAGACCTGAGTCGACTGGCCGCGCATGCGGTCGAAAACCTTCGCCGCCGGCTCGCCGGCCGCATGCGGCGTGGTCAGCTGATTGATCGCCTCGCCGTCGCGCTTGGCGCGAGCGATGAACTCGACGACCGGGCGCACACGAGCATAGAGCGCTTCGGCCTTTTGCACCGCCGCCGCGATGTTCTCGACGATCCCCACCCAGGCGCCGCGCAGCGCCAGGCCGAGGACGCCCAGCTCCTGCATGACCGGCTTCAGCGAATCGGAGAGATGCGCATAAGCGACGACGAGCTCGGCGTTCAGCTCTTCCGAGCGCTTCACCAGTTCGGCGTCGAAAATCGCTCCCGCGCCTTTCGCCTCTGCGGTCAGCGCCTCCATATCGAGCTTGCCGGCCTTCAAGCCGTCGGCGATTTTCTGCACCGTCTCCGGCGCGCCGAAGAAAGCCTCGCCGAGCTTCAAGGCCTCGACCTCGCGGCCGGCGGCGAGCAGCTCGCGCATGATGCGCAACACCGCGTTCAAACGCGCATCCTGCGTATCGGCGCCGAGATAGGAGGCGAGATCGCCGCGCGAGATTTTGCCCGCGCTCTGCAGCTCGGCGAGCAGCTTGCCGCCCGAGCCGATTTGCACCTGGCCCTTTTCCAGCGTGTCGGCCGACGCCGCGCGCGCCGCGGCGAGCGCGGCGGTCAGATCGTCGACCTCGAGCTTCAGGATCTTGGCTTGCTTGGTCCAGACCTGGAAGAAATCGGAGGAGACGCCGGCCTTGCGCGCGCCGGCGTCGATTTCCTCGAGCTTGGCGACCGCATGCGACGCCGCCGCCAGCGTCGCGGCGCCGAGCGCCGCGACGGCTCCCGTCGCCACGACGGTCGGGGTGAGCAGGCCGCCGATCAAACCGCCGAGGGATTTGATCGCCGCGCCGGCGCCGCCCTGATGCGCGCCGAGAACCGTTCCGATTTGCGAGCCCTGTTGCAACAGGACGGTGAAGGGATTTTGCCCGCCGGCGAGGCTGACGACGACATCCTGGCCCTGCTGCGCCAGATTGATCAATTCATGGCGCGCGAGGCCGGAGGATTTGGCATTGTCGTTCATCGCCGCCGACAACTGGCGATGCTTTTCGCGCGCGAGATCGAGCGAGCGAACGACCGCATCGCTGACGGGCAGTCCCTCTTTGCGTGCGACTGTGACCAGCCCCTCGAAACGCGCGAGCTCCTGAGTGGATTTGTGCAGCGGATCATGCTTGCGCGTCAGCTGCTCGATCTTCGAGCCGAGGCGCGTCGTCGAATCGTCCTGTAGCTTTTGCTGGCGCTGCAGGATCTCTGCGGCGGCCGCCGCCGCGCGCTCTTGGTCCGCGAGGTTCGCGAGGCTCGCGGCGGTTTCGTCGACGCCCTCCTCTTTCAGCACATAGAGCGCTTCGCGCTTCAGATCGCTCATCTCGCCTCCAGGAAAATCAGAATGGCCGGCTGCCGCAGCGGATTGTCGCGGCCTTTGCGCTTGCGCTGCGATGCGGCGGTGGCGCTGCGGGCCGCCCAAGATGTGAGCGCCGGGGCTGGACCGGCCGGCGTCGCATAGGTGAATTTGATGATCGCGGCTTTGCCGTAACGGGCTTTCGCCGCTTGTGCGACCGCCTCATAGACCTTGCCGGGCGAATAGCCCTTTTGTCCGCGCTCGATCTTGCGGGCATAAGGCACGATCGACAGGAACATCACCTCGCGGGCGCCGGCCGCTTCGGTCGGGTCCTTGATCTCGCGGCCATCCGCATAGCAGCGCATGGAGGCGCGATAGGCTCCGGATTTATGAGGGCCGGAATTGCGCAACATGCGCCAGATGAACTCGACCGCGCCATGGCCGAGCCGCCAGCGCGCGACGATCTCGCTCTTGACGGTGATGCGCGAGAAGTCGGCGCCGCTGCGGTCGATCGAAATGTCATACGGCAGGCGAGCGCCGGCGGCGCGGGCGTTCTCGTCGTCTATGCGGGCGACATCCTGCCGCACCATATCGGCGAAGGCGCGGGCGCGGACCTCGGGGCCGAACGCGCCGCCGACGCCGATGACGACGCGCTCGTCACTGATGGGGAATCGGAAGGAGAGCGCCATGGTTTCCTCGGCGTCGAAAGAGCGAGCCTGGAGGCTCGCGGTCCAGAGTCAGGCGAGGCCGGCGGCTTCGAAGGCGGCCAGGGCCTCGAAATACTCGTCATCCGAGGCGACATCGACCTTGGCGCCGCGCGAGCGCGCATAGCCGCGGATCATCGCGTCGAACTCGGCCAGCGTGAGGCGATCGACCTCGCGCGGGCTCAAGCGGAGGGCGCCGCCGACTTCGTAGAAGGGGGAGAGGTCTCCGAGGCGTCGCTCTTCGGCCCCTCCCCTTCGGCGTTTCCCTCGGGCGCTCCCTCTATGCAGGCCGAGAGGATCGACGCGGCGAGGGCGAGGTGGCGGCCCTTCGGCTCCGGATCGATATAGCGCATCACCACCATGGTCGCGTCCGGCTCGCTGGCGCCGCCGCCCATCAGGCCGAGGCGGATGGTCTCGCGGATGTCGTCATTGCGCCACTGCATGGAGACGAGGCGCATGTAGATCGCGCCTATGCCGGCGTTGCAGAGGCGCTCCAATTCGCCGATCTCGCCGAGGCGCAGCTCGAATTTGCGGCGGCGGCCGGCGAGATCGGCGTGAATGCAGGTTTGCGGCATGATGGCCTCAGGCGTTGGCGGTGACGGTCGGATAGCCCTGGCCGCGCAGGCTCAGATCGAAGGTGACGAGGCCGCGATCGGAGGACCCCTCCGACCAATCGGTGACGATGAAGGCGCTTTGCTCGACATCGCCGCCGCTGGCGCCGGGAAGATCGCGCATGAGCTGGAGATTAATCGGCTGGCCGGAACGATAAGCGGCGATGACGCGCCGATAGCAGGCCTTGGCGGGGTCGCATTTGCCGCTGGCGGTCAAATCCCAGGTGAGGCCCTTCACGGCGCTGGAGCGCGCGGCGAGCGCGGTGGGGTCGTTGCAATCCGGCACCCAGGCGTCCTCGACCTCGGCGCCATGCTTGGAGCTGACGGTGGTGGCGACGCAGAGGAAGGTGAAGGCTTCCGACACCGCGCCGTCGCCGACGAGGAGATAGAATTTCTGCCCCGGCAAGGGGTTCACGAGGCTGACGGTCATGTTCGGTCCTTTCGGGTCACGGATTGGCGTCGGAGAGCAGCGTTTGCAGGAGGACGGTGACTTCCTTCGGCGCCGCCAGCGCCGGCGTGTCGCCGCCGGCCGTGCAGCGCAGCGGCGTCGCCGCATGGCCGCCGGCGAGGGTGAGCTCGGCGAGATCGAGCGCCGGCACGATGGCGTCATGCAGGCGCCAGATGTCGGCGCGCCCGAAACCCGTCGAGACCGCGTGAATGGCGAGCGAGACGTCATAGGAGCGGTGGCAGCCGATCTCGGCGCGTCGCCATTCGAGCACGCCGAGATAGATGTAAGGCGCGATGGCGTCGCTCGGGTCGCCGCGCGCGTCGCGCGGAATCTCGTCATAGATCTTCGCCTCGACGATCGCGGCAATATCGGCATTGCCCTGCAGCGCCGCGATGATCGCATTGCGCAAGGCTTCGAATGGGCTCATCTCACCCTCCAATCTTGCGGGCCACGTCGATCTTGATCCAGCGGCGCAGCTTGTCGGGGAGCTGGACGCTCTCGATCGACCAATCGGCGCCGGCGAAGGAGATGCGATCGGCGGCGGTGATGGTGCGGTTTTGGGCGCAGTCGTAGACGGTGAGCTGGCCGTGCGCCTGATCTTCGACGAGGCCGGCTTCCGCCGCCTTCATCGCCGACAATTGTGCGAAGGCGGCGCGAGTGGTGAAGGCGTCGGCATAATCGCCGCGCGGGACGCCGCCGGGGTCGCCGGGAATGACCTCGCGGCGGCGGATCGTCACCAGATAGCGCATGCGGCCGGCTTGCATGTTGCTTTAAGCCGAGCGGCCGATGATGCCGAGCTGATAGGTCGCCGCGGCGCCGGAGCTGTTGGCGATGCGGAGAATGTCATTGCTGGCGTTGGTGACGGCGCCGAAGCCGGTCGAATCGGGAGCCCAGAGGACGACGCCGGCGCCGGGACGGAACGGGCCGAGCGTCGGCGTGGTGCCGCCGAGGAAGCCCAAGAACGGATTGGAGCCGCCGCCTACCGTCAGATTGGTGGTATTGCGCGCGGCGCTGTCCAGCTTTGGGGCATTGACGAGGGCGACGGCGATGATCCGCGCAAAGGTGACCGTCTCACCCATGACGCCGGTGAGCACGCCGGAGAGATCGATATCGTCATTGGTCGCCGAGGCCACTTGTCGTTCGAGCATCACGAATTTGTCGACCTGATCGGCGCCGACGCCATTGCCGAACATTTTCAGGACGGCGAGCTGGGCACGATAGATCGGGCCGTCGCCGAAATTGCCGGCGGCGGCCTGGGCGACGGTGAGGGCGAAATCGAGCTTCACGGAGAGGGTCATGGCGTCAGGTCCTTTCGGCGGCGATTGCGGGGTGGCTCTGGATGGATTCGCTGCGCTCGCAATGGCGGGGCGGGCGGAGATCGCCGCCGGCGGCCTTCACCATGCGGCGGGCGCATTCGGCGACGAGGGCGCAGCGATCGGACTCGGCCAGCGCCGCCATGGTCGGCGCGAGGGTGACGAGGCCGGCGGCGGTGTAGGCCGTATAGCGCTCGGCCTTTGCCGCGAGGGCGGGCTCGGGCAGCGGGCGCAGCGCGTCTTGCAGCTCGCGGATGTAGGATTCGGCGGCGAAGAGGGTCATGAGGCCCTCAGTTTCTTGCGCAGCGACATCGCCATTTCCTCGAGCTGGGCGACTTGCGCTTTCAGCCTATCGCGTTCGTTCTCGAGGTCGCGGAGCTGCAGGCCTGTGCGGCGCTTGTGCGCTTCCAGGACCTCGGCGAGATCGGCGGTTTGCTGGCGCGCCGTGGCGATTTCCTCGCGCAGCTCGGCGATTTCCGATTCAGTCGACATCGGGCGTCCTTTAGATGTCGTGGAAGCGATGCGGCGCGATCAGCGCGTCGAAGCCGAGCGGCGTCGCGGTCAAATCCGAGCCGAAGCCGCTCACCGCCTCACGATGCTGATAGAGATGGCCGATCAGCAGCAATGCGGCGTGGCGGAGCGCCGGCTCGACATCACTCGCGGAGTCGCCATAGCCGAGGCGGACGGTGATGCGCCACGCCTCCTCATCGACATCCGCATCGGGCCAGGAAAGATCAGCGGAAAGGCGCAGCCAGGTCGCCGCATCGGAGAGGCTCCGCGTCACGAATTGCTCGCGCGGAATCTCGACATAGGCGCCGCTCTGCATCGCCTCGACCTTCGTGACCGCCTGCAGCGGCGCGCGATCGAGCCGGAAGCCCGCGGACAAGGGCAGCTTGCGCAGCCGCGCCTCGAGGAGATCGGCGCTGCAGATCGGCGCCGGCGCGAGATATTCCCATGTCTGCGTCAGCAGAGGACGGCGCGTGATGTTGCCGCCGATGTCGAGATGATGCGTCGCCAGATCGCACAGCGACGTCAGCAGCGCATCGTCATCGGTAAAATCCTCCGTGTTCGTCTGGCGCTTCGCCTCGGCGAGCGAGACGATGGTGGTGGAGGAGCGCGCGACGAGGCGCCAGACGCCGGACATGGCGATTACGCGCCCGCGCCGGTCGCGCCGCCGGCCTTCTTATCGGCGCCGGGCTTCCCGCCGGCCTTGCCGTCGCCCGCGCCCTTATCCTCTTCCTCGAGGAGGCCGAGCGCACGCGCCGAGTCGACGAGCTCCGGCGGGCAGGCTTCGCCGGCCGGAATGGTGCGCGGATAGATTTCGCCCATGGGCGCGCAATAGAAGTCTTTCGCCAGTTTCATGACCATCGTCCTTTCATGAGCGCGCGGCGCGCGAGGAGCCACGCGCGGAGCTTCGCGATCAGCGATCAGGCGGAGATATTGAGCGCCTTCAGCACATCGGGGTTGAGCAGGCCGCCGCCGACGCGCTTCGTCGTGTAGAACTCGACATAGGGCGGGTTCTTGTAGGGATTGCGCAGCACGCGCACGCCGATCCGGTCGACAATCAGATAGCCCATGTCGAAATCGCCGAAGAGCACGGGCTTGGTCCCGGCCGCGACATTGGGCATGGCCGCCAATTCGGTGATCGGATATTGGCACAGCGTCGGCGGCTGGCCCGCCTGATAGGAGGGTTGCCACAGGTAATTGCCCTGCCCGTCCTTGAGCAGGCGAATCTTGTTCTGTGTGTCACGGTTCATCGCGAAGCGCGCAGCTGACGTATATTGGGACGGCAGCGCATAGATGAGATTGACGATTCCGTCCGACGTCACCTGCGACGCGTGACCGCTGTTGACGGTGAGGATGGCGCCCCAGGGATGCGCCGCCGCATTGGCGCCGCCGGTGATATAGGTGAGCACGCCGTTCGGCTTGTTCGATCCATCGCCCGAAACGAACGCGATTCCTTCCTGATAGGCGAATTCCGTCTCCACCTCGCCGGCGAGCCAGGGCTCGATATCGACCTCGGCGTCATCGAGCAGCTGCTGGGTCGCGGACGGGTTGGCGTAAATTTCGCCGGGCGTGTAGGTGAGCGTCCCGAAAGTCGGCGTCGCCGTCACGGTGCGCGCCGCGGTCTCGTTCACCCAACCCGACGCCGTGCCGCGATTGTTGAACAGCTTGGAAAAGCCGCCCGTCGAGATCGACTGCACGCGGCAGATGGCGCGCATCGGCGAGATATTGACGAGGCGATCGGTGATGGTGCGATCCCATTCGACCGGCGTCAGATAGCCGCCCTCGGACGCCGTGCCCTTGTTGAGCGAGGCCTGCACATCGCCGCGGCGCATATGGGCGAGGAAGGCCTTGGTATATTCGGCGTCGCGCGGGCGGCCCGGCGCGCCGCCGGCGCCGCCGGACGCGAGCGCCGCGATGCGCTGATTGGCTTCGTCGAGCGCACCCTGCAGATCGCCGACCGCCGCATTGATGCGATCGACCTTTTCGGCGCTGACGACATCGGCGAAGCGCTTGTCGATCCCGCGCAGCTGCTCGTCATGCGCCGCGCGAAAGTCGGCGAAGGCCTTGTTCAGCTCGACGAGAATCTTGTTCGGGTCGCCTTCCGCGCGCAGGCGCGTCACGCCGCGATAGGCGAGCGGCGAGGTGTGCATGCTCATGCTTGATCCTTTCAGGCTTTGAGAGTCGCGAGCAGCCGCTCGGCCGCCGCCATATCGAAACCGGTGTGGTCGAAGCCAGCGCGAGGCGTGGCGGGATCGGCAGCGTCGCGCATGCCGGCGTCGCGAAACATCTTGCGCCGCTCGGAACGCGGCACGCCCTGTTTCGCGAGAAGAGCTTCGAGGCGGCGGCGCGACTGCATGCGCGCGCTGGCCCCGCCATCGGAGGCGGCGTCGCCTTCCGGCGCGGCGAAGTCGCCGTCCGAAAAGCCGAGGTCGCGCGCATCCTTGGCATTGATGAAGGTTTCGGCGTCCATCATCGCCGCGATCTTGTCGCCCGTCTGTCCCGAGCGCGCGGCGTAGATTTCCGCCATCGCCGAGTCGAAGGGCTCGAACATGTCGGCGCCGGCGCGCATGTCGTGGCGATTGCCGACGACGACGCCCCAGGCGTTGTGAATCATCAGGAACGAGCCCTGGCCCATCAGGATTTGATCGCCGGCCATGGCGATCAGCGAAGCGGCGCTGGCGGCGAGGCCCATCACCTTCACCGTCACTTCGGCCTTGTGGTCCTTGAGCATGTTGAAGATGGCGAGGCCTTCGAACATGTCGCCGCCCGGCGAATTGATGGAGACGGTGACGGGCTTCTCGCCGATCGCGCGCAGCGCCCCCGACATGCGCTTCGCCGTAAAGCCGCCGCCGGTCCAGTAATCCTCGCCGATCACATCATAGATCGTGATCGTCTGATCGGATTCGGCCGCGGCCTGGGGCGCGACCATGGGCGCGGCGGCCCAGAGCTCCAGCGCCGAGGACGGGGCGTCCCACTGATAAGAATCGGGACGCTCGAAGGCTTTGACCGCGGGGAGCTGGCGGAGCGACATGCGAAAGCCTCATTGTTGCGGTGATGCGGGCGATTGAACGCCGGGGGGCGTGAGGCCGACGCCGTCCGGACGCGGCGGGAGGCCAACGAGATCGCGGATTTCGTTCGCCTCCATCCACGGCTTGTGACCGCCGGAGCCGGACGCTTTGGCGAAGAACTCGGCCTGATCCTTCATCGAGCCGCGCAGCAATTCGCGCTCGTCGAAATCGATCGTGTAGCGGCGCTTTTCCTCGCGCGTGAGCAGCGAGCGGCGAATGGCCTGCTCCCAATTGGCGAAGCTCGGCGCGAGGCCGAAGCGCACGAACAGAATGGCGAGCTGCTCGACGCCGGAGCCCCAGGACGTGTCATCCATGCCCATCAGCGGGCGCGGGACGCCGAAGAAGCGGGCGATGTCCTCGACCATGTGACGCGCCGTCTCGATCGTCTGCGCGTCTTTGGCCGTCTGCTGGAAATGCTCGACGCTGATACCTTCATCGAGCACCATGAAGCGGCCACGGTTCTTCGATCCGGCATAGCTCTCGAGCTGCTGCTTCAAATCCTCTTTTGCCGATTTGCTCAGTTTATTCGGATGTTTGAGCGCGCCGCCGGCCGCCATGCCGGTTTTATAGATCGAGAACAGCGACGCCGAAGCCTCGCGCGAGAGGCCGATCGCCTCGGCGGCGAGCGTCAGCATCGAGAGACCGCGCACGCCATCGACCGAAAAGCCGCGAAGATGAAAGACCTCCTCCTGCGGCAGATCGAAGCTGCGATTGCTCTGCGTGAACCGATAGCGCAGGCGGCCGTCGCCTTGAACTTCCACATCGGCGCCGGCCGGGTCGATCGGCAGCAACCCGGCGATGCGCTGCCCCGTGCGGACGATGCGCGCGAAGGCGTCGCCCTGCGACAGGACGCGCATCTCCATCAGCCGCTTGAACTCATAAGCCGTCTGAAAAGCGTTCGGCTCGTGCATGAGCACATCGAAGAGCGGATGATCCTCCGCTTCGCCGGCCACGCCGCCGCCAGCCGACGCTTTGCGCATGAGGCGCAGCGGCAACATGCCGATGGCGCCGGCGCGCAGATCGATGCAACGCACCACGGCCGATGTCTCGTAAGCCGAGATGGAATTGCGGCCCGTGCGAACGAATTCGAGGAACGCCGGATCATCGAGACCGGCGAAGCTCTGCCCGCTCGCGCGCGGCGCCGAGGCCGCCGCGGCGCGGCGACGGCGGCGCGCGCTGCTCAGTCTCGATGCGATGGCGTCTGTCACTGAATGCCAGCCTTAGATGATGAGGCGGTCGGATTCGTAGGCCGAGGTTTTGTCTTCGGCATGCAGCATGGCCGTCAGCGCGTTGACGCTCGCCGCAATGCCGTCGATCTTTTCGGCGCTGTGCTTCTTGGACGGCACGAAGTTCATGTTGCGATCGAAGGCGATGTGCGCGTTCTGCGCCATTTGCCGCAACACCGGCTGGCCGCCATGATCGAAGCGGCCGGCGAGGACCTCGACCTCGAGCATCTTGGTCGGCTCGGCGAGGGTGAGATGGCCCTGGCGGACTTTGAGCATGCGCTCGGCGCCGAAGCCTTCCTCCTGCAGGTCCGAGATCAGCTTGGTTGCGAACATCGGATCATAGCCGATCATCTTCACATCGAAGACCTGCGCATCCTCGAGGATGGCGCGCATCACATAGTTCTGATCGACCATGTCGCCGGGAGTCGGCGTGAGCGCCTGCATTCTCGCCCAGCGGTCATAGGGCAGGCGATCCTCGCGCGAGCGCTGCTCGATCGTCTCTTCCGGGCACCAGAATTTCGCGATGATCTCGAGCTTTCCGCCGGCTTCCTCCGGCGGGAAAATCCAGACGAGGGCGGTGAGGTCCTTGACCGAGGAGAGATCGAGCCCGCCGTAACAGGCGCGGCCGCGCAGCGTTTCGGCGCGGGTTTTCCAAGCCTGCTTGTCGGCGGCGCAAGCATCCCAGCGGGCGACATTCAGCCATCGGATGCTGGCGTCGACCCATTGGTTGAGGTGATAGCGGCGGAAATGGCTTTCGGCGCGCGGGTTGTTGCGGGCCTTCGCATATTCGCCGCGCAGGAAGTCCATCGTCGGCGACAGGCCGAGATTGGGATTGACCTTGCGCCAATTGTCCTCGTCGCGCCAATCGTCGTCATCCTCGAGGCCGAACATCACGACGAGCGAGCGCGGATCGTAAATGCCCTCGCCGGTGTCGGCGCCGGCGTCGGGCGGCTCGATCGGGCCGGCGAGAATGGCGCGCGATTCCTTGTAGAGATCATAGCCGACGACGGCGGTTTTCAGGCCCGCGGTGGAGGCGAACAGCTCGATCGGCTGCAGCTGCGCGGCCATGCCTTGCCGAATCGTGGTGTCGAGATCGCGCGAGTCCCATTCGTGCATCTCGTCGCCGACCGAGACATAGGGCGACATGCCGTGCTTGCCGGCCGCCTTGCCGGTGAGCCGCTCGAAGCGGGCGAGCTTGCGCGCGCACCAGATCGACTTGCCGAAGACGGCGAGCTCGCGCGCGAGGCGCGGCTGTTGCGCGATCATCGCCTTCATTTTGGTGAGGACCGTTCCTGCCTGCTTTTCGTTGAGCGCGAAGCAATAGCCCTGGCCGCCATAGACGGCGTCGATGGCCCAAAACGCGAGAGCGAGGGACGCCAGAAATTCAGACTTTCCGTTCTTCCTGGCGATCCACAGCAGCAAGCGGCGGAAGAGGCGGACATGCGCGATGGTTTTCGCGCCGGTTCGCGGGTCGACGATCTCGGTCGGAATCTTCCACCCGAACAGCAGGCGGACCGTGATCTCCTGCCACAGCGCCAGGCGGAAGGGGACGCCGGCGAAGCGCAGATCGGTGAGGACGAAGATGTCCGGCCACAGGTCCACCATGAAGTCGGCCTTGGCGGCGTCATACCACGTGCCGGGCGTGGCGGCGGCGCGGCGCCAGAAGATGGTCGGCCAATCCCAGCCCTCGGCGGCGCCGCGCGCGATGAACTCGGGGAGGTCGGCCGCCGCCGCGTGAATGAGCGGGGCGGCGCGGAGAGTTTCAGGCACGTCAATGCTGGGTGCAGGGCGGCTCGGCGTCGTGGACGGCGGCGAGGCCGATCAGATCGGTATCCTTGGCGGCGGCCTCGGCGGGCGCTGCGGGGGCGCGCGGGCCGCCGCCATATTGCGACTGCTCGCGCAGCAGGGCGTAGCGCCGCAGCGGCGTGAGGCCGAACTCGGCGGCGGCGTCGAAGATGAACTTGCCGAGGCGCTCTTTGACGAGGACGGCGGGATTGGTGCGGAGCATCTTATTGCCGCCGTGAGTCTTCGCCCAATATTGCGCGCCGTTGACGAGGATGTTGTCGACGGCGGCCATATAGTCGGCGATCGAGAGGCAGAGCACCGCGAAGGTGTAGCGATCGAGCGTCCGCACGATGTTGAGCTGGCGCAGCTCGCCGGCGAGCTCGCGCCAGACGGTGAGGGCCGGCTTCAACCGCTCGTCGAGCAGCATGACGGGCGGCGCGAAAGGGTCGGTGGACTCGGCGGGAGCGGCGGCGATGACGGCGGCGAGACGCTCGGCCTCGAGGCGCGCGCGCTCCGCCTTGGAGAGCCGCTTGCCCGGAGCCCCTTTCGCTGCCTGCATGCCCGGCGTGTCAGGTCGACGGCCCATTGGCTCCACAACAAAAAAAGTTTCCAGAATAACGCGGTATTTTTCGCCGGATTAGGCGACCGGTCGCGGGCGGGACGCGTTGGACTTTTGCCACCCCCCGGGGGTGCGGGCGGGCGCTGGTCAGGGGTGGCGGGCGGCGGCCTCGGCGCGCTGCTTCGCGCGGTTGTGGTGCGGGGCGCATAGGCTCTGCAGGGCGCCGGCCCAGAAGAGCGCGGGGTCGCCGCGGTGGGGCTCGATGTGATCGGCGACGGTCGCCGCCGTCACCCTGCCCTCGGCGGCGCACATGCGGCACAGCGGCTCGTCGGCGAGCTGCGCCTTGGCCCGCGCGCGCCAGCGCCGCAGCCCATACCAGGCCCGCCACGCCAGCCCGTCGCGGCGGCGGCGCTCATAGTCGGCGTCGCTGTCGGGCCGTGCGTCGCCGCGACGGCCCGCGTTGCGCGGGGCTGTGGCCATGTGTGAGAGCGCTCATAGCTTCGCACTTCCCGCCGATGGCGGGTCTCGTCACGCTTGCCCCTCGGACGCCTGCGGCATAGCACCAGGGCTCGCGTCTCCGGCTTTCGTGCGCATGGGCGCCGGAGTGCCATCTCGTTCGGATCGTGTCTCCCGCCCCGTCGGACGCCTCTCGCTCATCGCGCGGCATAGCACCAGGGGATCGAGATAGCTCGACTCGACGGCCAAGCATCCGAATGCGTCGAGTATGACCTTGGCAGTTCCGTCGTCAACCGACCTCACGACGCCTTCGCGCCCGCGCAGCGGCCCCGCATTCACCGTGACGCGCGTTCCGGGAGCGAACACGATCCCGCGCCGATCCTCGATCGCCTTGCCGAACATCAGGAAATTCATCCATTCGTCCGGCACGATCGCCGGCTCGTCGACGCCCGCTCGCTTCAGAAACCCACGCACGCCCGTTTCTGTGGATATCGCGAAGCGACGCCCCGGCGTCAGCTCGCAGTCGAGAAACAGATAGCGCCCGAATCGGGGAACCGATCGACAGCGCCGCCCGCGCATCGGCCCCTCGCGCAAGGTGGTGGTGATCTTCTTCATCGGCCGCCAGATGTTGTAATCGGCCTGCGCCAGCTTGCGGCAGACGTCGAAATCCTGCCCCGGATAGCATTCGATCACATACCAGTTCATCGCATCCCCGCCCGCTCGCCTCGCCCTCCTCGTCTCACGCCGCCGCATCGTCCGGCCCGTCGCGCGCCTCGCCGCCCGAGGGCGGAAAGCGCGAGGGCCGCACATAGCCCTGCCCCAAGGGGAAGCTCCGCAGCTCCCGCCGGCTGTCGACGCCCCGCGCCGCGTCATAGCGTCGCCACGCCGCATGTTGCCGCCGCCCCATCTCGCTGTCCGGATAGATGATCACGCCGCCATAGCGCGCCCGATCGCGCTCATCGCGCTCGGCCTGCGCCTGCTCGACCCGCTCGCGCGCCGCCGCGGCCTCCCGCTCCTGATCGAGAAACCCGGTCCAGTCCCGATCGCCGAGCCAATTTCCCGGATGCTTGCGCCGCTTCCCCTCGGTCGCCGCGAGGTAGCGCGGCGCGAAGCGGATGGCGTGCTCGCGATCCTCCGCCGAGAGCGCGAAGAACGCCGCCCGCGCCTTCCCCGGAGAGGCCGAGGGCTCGAAGGGCCAGAGGTCCTTGAACGCCTTCCAGCGCCCCTCGGCCGCCTGCGCCTCTTCCCGAAGCGAAGCGACCTCCACCTCGCCCCGCGCAGCGGGGGTAGGGGATGGTTGAGTGTTGGTTAATTGTTGGTTCTTTTTGGGGGTCGCACAGTTGCGACCACCCCCTTGCAGATTCCGCAGGGGGTGGTCGCAATCTGCGGGGGGGTGGTCGCAATCTGCTAGGGGCTCTATTCCGGGCTTTTCCGCGCCATCGCCCTCTTCGGCCGCCGCCTCGCCGACGCGCGCCGCGGTCCAGCCGAGGCTCTCGGCGAAGCCGCGCGTCTCATCGTCCATCAGCAGAATGACGACGTCCGAGGAGCGCGAGCCATCATTGCGAAGCCGCGCCACGCGGGCGATCATCCCCGCATCCTGCAGCTCGCCGAGCCGGCGCCGCACCGAATCGACCGACACCTGCATGTCGTCGGCGATCTCGGTGAGCGGATAGAAGCTCTCCCCCTTCCGCCCGGCATAGTTCGCGAGCATGATCAGCAGATATTTCGCGCCCGATGAGGGCGCGCCGATCTTCTTCGCCCAAGTGAGCGCCTCGAGGCTCATCGCGTGCCCCTCAGAAACAGGGACGGCTCCGGCAACGCATGTGTCGCCGCAGGGTTAAGCCAGAGGACCTCGACTCGCTCGCGAGCGCCGTCCGCGAACGCGCGTCGTTCGACGCGCGACCACCCGGCAAGCGAATGGTCATAAAGAGCGCTGGCATATCCGCTGAGAACAACCATTCCGCACAACGATTGCACGGCGCGCAACATCTCGCTGTGATCTTCGATACTCATTTCATGCTCGTAATCTCGCCCGCGGTCTCGCACGCTCGGCAAATATGGAGGGTCGAGATAAAACAGCGTATCCGGCGAATCGTGTTGCGCCATCACGTCGAGCGCTGGACGATTCTCGACGACCACGCCGCGTAGCCGCTCGATGATCGCTGGGAGCGCATCCGGATAATTGCGCCAGTCGCCGGCCGGCGTTGTCGCGCTTCTCTTCGAATTGGCGCGGAAACCAGTCGCGCGCCCATGTGCATTCGACCCGAACCCTTGAAAGCAGATGACGAGCATGCGTCGCGCGAGCTCGACATCGTCGCCATCGCGCGAATGGCACGCGACAAATTCTTCACGCGCAAAGGGCGTCAATTCGAGCGCTCGGACCAACCGAGCCGCTTTCGCCTCGTCGCGCAGAACTCGAAACAGATTTACGACACGTCCGTCGAGGTCATTATAGACCTCGGCATAACAACGCGGCTTTCGAAGCAAGACGCTTCCGCCGCCACCGAAAGGCTCGACGTAACTGCGGTGCTGCGGAAAGTTCGATATGATCCACGGCGCAAGCAACCATTTGCCGCCGTGCCAGCGCACGAGAGGACGCGTCATCTCGCCGGCGCGACTTTCGAGACATTTCACGATCACGACTCGCCGCCCCCCTCATCCGCGCAGCGCAGCCACGCCGCATAATCCGCCTCGAGCGCGCGCCAGCGTCCGCGCGCGCCCTCGTCGCGATCGAAATCCTTGCGGCTCGCCACGCCGCAGCGCCGGCGCAGCTCGGCCGCTGCGCCATCCGCATCGGCGGCGCCCAGAAAGCGCTGAAAGCCGCCCTCGGCGCAGCGCATCGCCGCGCGCCGCGCGATCGGAAACTCGCAAGGCTTGCCGCGCTCGGCCGCCGGCGCGGCGTCCACAGAAGGCGCAGCAACAGCCGCCGGCGCGCGCGCCACGGCCGCCCGCACATCGCCCTCATGGGCCTTCAGCCAGCGCAGCGAGGCCAGGGCCTGCGCCAGCACATCGCCCGCATATTCGCGCTCCACCGCCCGCGCCGGCGCGCGCTCGCGCCCGGTGACGATGCGCCACGCGGCCTCGACAGCGCGTATCTGCTCGGCGAGCGAGATTTTCCGCACCTGCTCGCTCATGAACCGGCCTCATTGCCCCAGGCGTCCCAGCCCTTCCGCGCCGGCCCGCGCCGGTTCAATTCGATCTTCGGCAGCGACGGGAAATAGATTTCGATCAGCTCGGCGAAGACATCGGGCTTGGCCGAATGCTCGGCGACCGGCGCCTCGATCGCGCTCGGCAATTGCAGCCCCATAGCCGGCGCCGGCACATCGCCGCGCACGCCGAGCAGCAGCAATTCATGCTTGGCGCGCCACCAATAGCCGGTGCCGATGCGATCCTTGACCCACACGCAATGCGATTTGTATTCGAACCCCCAGGCGACGAGCGTCGCCAGCCCCTCGCGCAGCATCGGCGCCGTCGCCCACAGGAACAGCGCGCAATCCGGCGCGGCGATCGAGGCGACGTCGCGCGCGAGGATCGTCGAAAGATCGGAGGTCGGATAATGATTGTCCGGCGCGCGATCCATGCCGCTCTCGCGCGACCACGGCTCGAAACGCCATTCCGGGTCCGCATAGACGACGCCATAGCGTCGATCCGGAAGCGCCCGTTGCGCCGCGCCGAGCTCGGCCTCGCGCCGCGCCCGCGCCTCTTTCTTCGCGGCCTGGCGCTCCGCATGTGTGGCGATGAGCGCGCGCCGCGCCTCGCCGATCGTCGCGGCGAGCTTTGCGCCGAACTCTTGCTCGCCGAGCCGCGCGACCTGTTGCCACGCCGCCGATTCCTTCTTCGACACGCCGAGCTCGGCCAGAGTTTTCACGGTTCCGTCGCGGGACCGTGATTTTCGATCACCGCCCGCGCCCGCATCGCGCTCGCCGCTCTCGGCCATGGTGATCAGCAGCTCGCCGGCGCGCCGTTCGGCGAGCAGGCTCAATTCGAGCGCGCGCGCCATCAGCTCGCCATCCTTCGCCTCGCGCGCATAGGCCTCGAACGCCTTGGCGCTATCGCGAATCCTGCGCGCCTGATCGATGCGGCAGGCCTCGGCGAGCGCCGCGCGCGCCGCGTCGAAATGAGCGAGCGCGGTCATCGCGCCCCCCATCGCAGCCGATGAAACTCGTCGAGGAACTCGCGCTCCGCCCGCCGCGGCGACATGCCGGTGATGATCACGCCGAGCGGCTCGGCGTCCGTCGCCCATGGCTGCGGCGGCGTCTCCATCAGCTGCAGCCGCTCATCGGTCAGAATGCGATGGTCGAGATCGCGCACCAGCCCCGACAGGCCATGCGATAGGCCGAAGCGCGCCGCAATCGCCGCCTGCACGCGCGCTTCCATCACCGCATAGAGCGGCAGCATTATCTTCAACGGTCGCGGCACATCGACGAGATAGGCCTCGGACGCATCGTGCAGCAAAGCGCACAAAGCGAGGTCGGCCGCATCCTTCGGCGCCATGTCCGGCGAGGCAGCGGCATAGCGCGCGAGCAGCAGGCTATGCTCGGCGACGCTGTAGAAGAAGCGCGAGTGACCGCCATAGCGACAAAGATGCGCCAGCGCATGCGCGATATCGTCGATCGCGACATCCTGCGGCCGCGGATCGAGCGGGTAGAACGCCCGCCCGGTATATGTCTGCATCCACTCGCCCCGCTCGCTCACGCCTGCCTCCCCTCGATTTTCTTCAGCCGCGATTGGATCGAGCCGACCGGGCGCTGCATGAGCGCGGCGATCTTTCGCGCGCCGATCGGATGCGAATAGGTTTCGCCCTTGCGCGGCGCCGCGCTCGGATGCTCGGCGTGCAGCGCCAGCAGGCGCGCATCTTCCTCGGGCGTGAATTTTCGCCGGGCCGGCGCTTTTTGGCCGAGATGCCGCAAGCGCGCGCTCACCGAGCTCGGCTGGCGTTCCATGATCGCGGCAATGTCGACGACGCCGCCCCGGCCCTTGCCGCCGGGAAACTGCTTGCGCAGCGCCAGCAGCCGCGCATCCTCTTCCGCCGTGAACCGTCGCGTCATCACTGCAACTCCCGAAAATGCGCCGTGCAGGCGAAGACGAGCCGCCCGCCCGGCCGGTTCAAAAATCCGAACGCGGTCCCCGTCAACGCCTTGCAGCGAAAGCATTTGTGCGCCTGCGGGGATTTGAGATCGGCGACACCAAAGCGCGCCACGATCTCGTCGCGCGTCATCGCGATGTCAGTTTTTCCGCCCTCTTTCGAGGGCGCAAATCTGAACATCGCGCCGGCCGATGCGCCGCCGAAGAGGTCAGCCATCGTCTTCGCCTTGCCCCTGCATCGTCGGGACCTCGACGCAGCCGCTATTGACCCGGCGCGTGGCGACGACCGCCAATGATCTGAGAATCACGGACGCGGCATGTGTGAGGTCTTGCTCATCATTGTCCGACATGCTGTCCGACCCGCGCGACTTGAAGCAGAAGCGATATGCATCCTGTGGCAGCACACGCGAATCCGCCGCGATCAAGCCGCAGCAGACAAACGTCTCCGGCTCGAAATCGAGCGTGGCGAGCTGCTCTTCCGTCACATTTTCGGGGACGGATTCGATCGAATCGAAGCCGACGCAGTCGGTCCGGCCTCTCCAACATTTTTCCGTCGTCATCAGGGGCATGTCGTTTCCTTTCGTTTGGTGAAATTGACGCGCGCAGTCACTCATCGCCGCGCTCGGCCGCGCCGCCGAGCGGCGTGTCGAAAAAATCGCCGATGGCTTCGACATAGAGCGCGAGCAGCGCGTCCTCTCGCTCCCGCTCGGTCTTGTCCTTGCGGCGAAGCGCGATAATCTTGCGGATGATCTTCGGATCGAAGCCGTGCGCCTTCGCCTCGCCGAAGACATCCTTGATGTCGTCGCCGATCGCGCCCTTCTCTTCCGCGAGCCGCTCGATGCGCTCGACGAAGCCGCGCAGCGCCGCGCCATCGACAGTCAGGAGCGCGGCCATAGCGGTTGCCCATTGACGTCGGTCACGACGTAAGACGCGGGGCCTACCGGCCCGCTGGCGACTGCCGAAACAATCCGCCTTTCGATCTCGCGTTGCCGAATCCGGTCGAGATATCGACGCGCAAATTCGCAGTCCGCCCCCGTCTCGACTCGCCACCCTTCCGGCGGCGCGGGCCATGTGAAGCTGCGCCCCCACAGACCGCTCACGCCGACCTTGTTTGCATTTTGTGCAAACAACTCGCCGCGCGCGCGCCGCTCGCAGCGCTGCACCAGTCCATCGCAGCCATTCGCCAGAGCGACGCCGAATGTGCAGACGGCATAGGCTCCGGCGGAAATGCAGTCGCGCAAATGCGACGCGGCGAGCGCCGCGCGCAGCCAGAATTTTCGCATATGTCTCTCTCGCAATGCGAGGAAACGCGGGCTACCGACGCAACGCTTGCATTTCGTCCTCGAGCTTCTTCACGCCCGCGAGATAACGCGCGCGGCGCTCGGCGAGCGCCGCCTCGAGCAAGGACTCGGGCGCGTCGCCGATCACGAAGACGAGGAACTCGGCGCCATAGGCGCGAATGAGATGGATCAGCGCATAGAAGTCCGGCGCGGCGTCGCCGGCGAGCCATTTGCGCACGCGCGCCGTCGAGATCGCCCCGCCCGTGCGCGCCTCGACCGCCTCGGCGGGCTTCGCCGGATGCGCCCGGCGCAGAAATTCGCAGGCGCGCTCCCGCGCCGCCCCGTCCAGCGCGCGCGAAAAGCGTCGCGCGTTCGACGAATAGTTTCCACTTTTCGACGAATCTCTTCTCACCGTTTCCCCCGATGCTGTTGGCAACGGAGAAACGGACGAGACGAGAGGATAGCCGTCGGGAAAGCGCATCTCATTCACCCTGCGACGCCGCGGCGGCGGGCCAACGCCGCCGCGGCCGAACTGAAATCACGACACGACGCGGAACGAACGCCTTACGCAAAGAGCCCCGAGGCCGAAGCCTCGGGGAGTTTTGGGAGGAAACGCCCAGGAGGGACGTAGCCGCTAACGCCGGCCAGTCGCGACGCGCGGACCGGGCCCCGCGCGAAGAGGAGCGCCGAAGCGCGAAAGACGATGCGGCCGCTCATCACTCGCCGCTCCCGCGCTTGACCGCCGAATGGGGAACATGGCCGCCGGCGACATTCGCCAGCGCCTCGGCGAGGCCGAGCGCGTTCTCGCGCGGCAACGCCAGCACGATCGTCTCCGACTCGCCGCCGCGCCAAACGGACAGCTCGACGGAGACGGCCCGGGAGATCGGATGCAGCAGCCGGTCGACCGCCACGGCCTCGCTACGTAGGGGCTCGCAAGGTGCGGTCATGCTTCGGCCTCGGTCGGAAAAGGGGAGGCGGCGGCGGCGCGAATGGCGGCGACCACCTGCTCGGGCGTCATGCCGGCGCGAAACGCCCCGCTCGCCACGCCGGCCTCGAGCTGATCGAGCAGCCGCCCGATCGCGCCCGATTCGGACGCGCCGCCCTCGATGCGCGCGATATTTCCCTGCGTAACGCCGAGAAACTCGGCGATGCGGGCCTGAGACCAATCGAGCTGAGAGCGAAGGCGCTTGGTGCGGGACATGAGGCGACAATATGAAACTCATTATTCATGGTCAATTAGTTTCTCATCATCCTTTTCGGCATGATGATTAAATGATCGACGAGCCCAACGAGCGCCTTCGCCAAGCCCGCATCGCGGCCGGCTATCCCTCGGCCACGGCCGCGGCCGAGGCCATGGGCGCGAACAAGACGACCTATATCAGCCACGAAAACGGGCACGCCGGCCTCAGCCGCGCCGGCAAGCGCTATGCGGCGTTTTTTCGGGTCTCGCTCGATTGGCTCTTGACCGGCAAAAGCCCGATGAAGGGCGACGCCATGGCGATTCCGGTCACCGGCTATGTGCTTGCCGGCCGTGTGGAGCTCGACGCCGCTGACCAGAACAATATCCCGGACGCCGTCTATCTGCCGCTGGAGCGACGGCTGGCCGCCCTGATCATCCGGGGCGATTCGCAATATCCGCGCTTCTGCGACGGCGAGTTCATTCTCTATGATCCAGAGCCTTTGACGCCTCGGCAGCTCATCGGACAATTGGCGATCGTGCAGGCGCTCGACGGACGTTGCATGTTGAAAATTATCGATGAAGGTCCGCAGATAGACACTTGGACGCTCAAATCTCACAACGCGCCGGACGAAAAGGGCGTCAAGCTGCTCTCGGCTTGGCGCTATCTGGGTGCCTTGCCGCCTGTCTGACGGCCGCGCCGCTCGCTATCGGCTCCGATTCGGCGAGGGCGAAAAGCGCTCGCAGCGGTTGGGCGCGACTCGCCTTCCGTCATGCGCAGCACTGTCCGGCGACCGGACGGCGCTCCGGCCCCTGCCCCGGCTGGATCATCGATCATATCGAGCCGCTCTGCGCCGGCGGCGCGGACGCGCCGGCCAATATGCAGTGGCAGACGCGGGAGGAGGCTCGTCTCAAAGATCGCGACGAGCGCGCAACATGCCGCGCTATACGCCGGCAGGGGGCGGCCGAACGCCATGCGCAGCCTGAATAGCCGCCTCGATCGCCGTGCGTAACCGCTGGAGATAATCCTTATCTTGGGAGGCGAGCGCGACACGTTCCGCTCCCGAGGTGGCGATGCACAGCTCGAACACTTCGTTCGAACGCGCGAGATGGCGCGCGAAGCTCGCCACGACGAGGCCGAGCACGAGCGCGACGCCGGCCGGCCCGATCGTTTCCCGCACCTCATGCGCGTGAACCGCCGGCGCCGTCCCGGAGAAATATTGCACCCCCTCGACGACGACGACCAGCGCGGCCAGCGCGCCGAAAGCGAGCAAGGGCAAGGCGATAAGCCACAGAATCACGATGGCGCAACCATGTCGCGCGGGAGCCTGGCGGACCGATAGCGAGCTGATCGCCGCCGTCGGATAGGAAACGCCGTCGAGCGTGGCGATGGCCGCCGTGATGATCGCCCGCTCATCCGAAAAAATCAGTTGATTAGTCATCAAATTACCCGCGTTGCGCCGCGACAGCGCGAACTTAGCAGAATGGATAATGAGAAACTAATTGACGGCTGCAATTAGTTTCATATTATTCCTCGTCAGCGCAGCTCGCGCCTTGCGAGGGACCTCATGTCCAGACCTCCAACCTCCCCCGACAACGCCACCATCCTCTTCCACGCCGCCGCCGCGACCGCCGATCCCGCCGACGAGCCGCGTCTCCTCGAGGAGATCATCCGCGACGGCCTGCCCTGGCGCGAGGCGCTGCGGCTGCTGCCGCGCATCGCGGCGACGGCGCGGGCCATGCGCGCCGCCGGCCTCGGCGCGGCGCTCGCCGCCGGCGCTCCCCTGCCCGCCGCGGCGATGGCCATTCCGCCCGCTCTGCCCGACGCGCTGGGCGGCGCGCCGATCGCCGACGCCGCCGCCGCGACGCTTGTCTTCATCGCCATGCTCGATCTCGCCGCCGCCTGCGGCGCGCTGGTGCTGGCGCTGATCGCCGATCGCATCGAAAGGGGAAGCCGATGACCGCCATCGACGCCAAGCCCCGCCTCGCCGCCACGATCGCGCGCGGCCGAGAGCGCGAAACCTCGCATGAGCGCCGCGCGGTCCCGCCGATCGAGGCGGTGACGATCACGCGCACCAGCGCGCATTACCAGGGCACGGGAAATACACCGACCATGGTCACGATCTCCCTGCCCCGCGTCCGCTTTCTGGAGAGGCCCGAGCGATGAGCACGATCCGCGACGCTGAAGTCTATTTGAGCGACATCGTCGCTCTATCGCCACTCAATCCGCGCCAGGACATGGAGAGCGACGTGTCGACGCTCGCCGCCACCATCCGCGCGCGCGGGCTGTTGCATCCGATATTGGTCACCAAGCTCTACGATGCGATCGACGCCTATCAGGTCCTCGCCGGCGGCCGCCGCTGGCGCGCGCTGCGCTCGCTCGATTTGCACGATGAACATGTGAAGGTCCGCATCTTCGACGGCACAGAGGCCGAAGCGCGCGAGGCGGCGCTCGCGGAATCGGTGACGCAGGTCCCGCTGCATCCGGTCGACGAGTTCGAGGCCTTTTCGGCGCTGGAGCGGGACGGCTTCGACATCGCCACCATCGCCCGCGATTTCGCGCTCGACGAGAAGCGCGTGCGCCAGCGCCTGGCGCTCGGCCGCCTCTCGCCGCGCGTGCGCGATATGTGGCGAACCGGCGAGGTCAATCGCGACATCGCCACCGCCTTCGCCGCCGGATCGACCGCCCGGCAAGAGGAATATCTCGACGAGCACACGCGCGGCGGCGGCTTCTCTTTGTCCGCCTATATCGTCAAGCGCGCGATGCGCCAGGACGTCATCGCCGACACCGATGCGCTGGCGAAGTTCATCCTCGGCGACGAGGCGCGACGCACCGCCTATGTGCTCGCCGGCGGGCGCGTGGAGGAGAACGACCTCTTCGACGAGCAGGTGCTCTTGCTCGACGGCGCCATCGCCCGCCGCACCGCCGATGCGCTGCTGCTCGCCGAGGCCGAGCGCGTGGCTGAGGCCGAAGGCTGGGGCCGCGCGTCGATCACGAATGTCGTCGACGACGAGGACCCCGAAGACATCACGCCGGATTACACCAAGGCCGAGCAGAAGAAGCTCCTGGACATCGATCTTCCCGACGCGGAGCGCGAGGAGATCGAGACGAAGGCGCTGTTGCGAGCCATTCCGAAGCGCGAGCGCGCCACGCTCGGCGTGACGGCCGATTACGACAACACCGGCGCGCTGGTGATCACCCGCGCCGTGCCGGCCTCGCCGCCGAAAGAGGAGCGCGCGCCGCCGCCGCCAGCCAACAAGAGCGCCGCCAAGCCCGCGACGCCGCGCGAGCCGCGCGAGCCGGAGCCCGAGGCGCCGCCGCTGCCGCCGCCCGCCGGCGGCAAGGAGGCCGAGGAAATTCTCGCGGCCGCGATCGGTGGCGCGCTCACCGCGGCGACGGCCCGCAGCCTCAATCTGGCGCTGGCGCTCACTGTCGCGACGCTCGGCTGCTCACATGGACATTTCGGCGTCACGCTCACTTCCGAGACCTTGTTCTATGAGACGCGCTCGGAGCTGCTCGCGCGCTTCCATCATATGCGCTTCGAGACGGCGCTCGCTATTGTCTCGGAAGCGCCGCTCGCTGATCTCACCACCGCCTTCGCCGAGCTGATCGGCCACACGATAGCCCCTGAGGAGATCACGCTCACCAAGGCGCGCGCTCTCGTCGCGCTCGCCGAGCGCCATGTGTCGCTTCGCGCCGATGTCGCCGCGACACTCGACTACAAGGCGCTATTCGAGGCCTCCCCGCGCGAGGAGGCCGAGGAGGCCATTCGCGCGCTGGAGGGCGAGGCCGCCGCCGCGGAGGCGCGCAAGCTGCGCAAGCCGAAGCTGATCGAGCGCGCGGCGCTGCTCGCCAAGGACCGCGGCTGGCTGCCCGAGACGCTGACGGCGCTGCTCGCCGCCGCGCCGCAAGACACGCGCACCACCGCCGAGGCGATGGTGGAGGCGATCGAACGCGACGAGGAGAGAGGCGATGCGCTGGAGCCGGCCGAAGGTGGACCCGATGACGAGCCTGCTGCTGAAGCGCCTGGCGCGGACGCTGCGGGCGCGGCGCCCGGCGGAGCAAGTGACGCGGCTGGGGCAGATGCTGCGGGCGCGGCGGAAGCCGATGCGAAGCGAAAAGCATGGCTCGCTGATCTGCAATTCCTCGGCGCCGAGAGCAATCACTCGCATTTCGCTGCCTTCCTGCGGGACCATGTCTCACCGGCGCGCGGCCGTCATGTCGGCGTCGACGCGCTCGCCGATGCCTTCGAGCAATGGCGCGCCGATCGCAGCCTCAAGAAAGTGCCGAAGCCCGCGCAAGCGGCGCTGATGAACAGCCTCGGCATAGAGCGGAAGAAGATCGACGGCGTCATGAGCTGGCAGGGCCTCGCGCTCGAGGCGGATGACGCAACGGCCCAGGCGGCGGAGTGAGAGACGATGACCGATCTGCCCCTCATCGCCGACCCGCCCTTTCATCGGCCGATCCAGTCGCATGAGCTGCCGCTGATCCTCGAAACTGACTCGGAGCCTGCGACGCTCGACGACGTGAGCTTTCCGGGCTGGACGCCGTCGTTCTACGCCATTGCGAGCAATGTCGGCCGAGTGGCTCGCTGGGGCTGGACCCTCGGCGATTTCGGCATGGATTGGTGCTGGCTCGATGACGCCGAGACCGTGAAGGCGTGCGCCCTCCATTACCTGCCCAACGGAACCCGCATCGCCTTTTTCGCCGACCGGGAGAGCGCCGCCGCCTTCGCGACGATGATCGCTCAGAGCCTCGACTGGTCAGACGACAGCATTGCGGCGATGAGCGCGCAACAGCAGCGCGTCAAAACGATCATGCGCAAGAATTTCGTGGACGTGTCTCGCACCGAATGGCGCATCTGGCGGCTGAAATCCGCCGCGCCGAGAGTGAGGGCGCATGGCTGAAACGGTTTCCAACCACAAGGATCGATCATGACAGAGACGAGCGCATTGCAATTCCTCGGCTATGTGAAGGCCGGCGACGTCGATATGCCGACCAACGATATCGACGCCCTTTGCGAAGGCGACGACGATGTCGTCGAGCTGGTCCCGATCTTTCGCGAGGCCTCGAAATTCGCCGCCGTGCATTTCGCCCCCGACGACATCGACCACGCCATCGAGCGCCGCAAGCTGTTCGAGACCCGAGCCGAGGCCGACGCTTTTGTCGCCGAGAGCCTTCAGCCCGGCTGCGCCGAGGAGGGTCGCCCGGATGACTGATCCATCTACTTCGATCGGAACGCCAGAGGCGCAACGGATGCAGAAGCGCATTCGGCGCGCCATGGCGGACTTCGCCATCGCGCGCCACGGGGGCGATGATCTGACGACGATCTCCGCGCTCATGACAGAATCGCTCGGCTCGCTTTTCGAGCTGATCAACACCCTGGGGTTTGCGCCGACAGAAGAGCAATTCGTGCAAATAGCAATAGAAACAGCGCGCATAGTCGCGCGAGGCGAGCATTACCTCGGCGTGTCGAGCGAGGTCGGCTCCTCATGATCTTGCTCGATGACCGAACTCGCAGGAGCGACATATGAAACTCACACTCGAACCGACCGATCGCCTCGAAACATTCGAGGGCGCGCCGTGCCGTATCTGGACCGGGCTCACAGACAGCGGCGTCGAAGTGGTCGCCTTCGTGCGGTCCATCTCGCCGCAGACGCATGACGAGGAAAAGCTCTCGGTCTTCGACCGAGAACTGAAAGCCTTGCCGCCCATTCGCCGGGAATGGGTTTCCTTCGATTATCGAATGGTTGCCGATTGATGGGGGCGACGATGACGCATTGTGGGTTCGACCTGTCGAGTCAACATGACATGCATTGCTGGATCATATTCGATCACCGACAGCGATGGATTATCCGAAAGCACGGGGATATCCTCGCAACGACTTGCGAGGATGGCCCGGCGCTTATCAATCTTTCATGCGTCGATTGGGAGACCTACACTTTCGTCGCATTGGAAATGCTACGGCGCGCTTTTCCAGATTGCTCCCTCACATATGAGAACTCGCTTGCCGCTCTCAATGCCGGCGAGACGCTGGACGCCAATGACCTATGACCGCCGCGCCATCATGCGCAAAGCGTGGTCGCTGCATCGCCGCGGCCTGGACTTCCCCACCGCGCTCCGCTTCGCCTGGGCCCAGGCGCGCGCCGCGCGGCGCGGCATGGCCGCGTAAGGAGACCTCATGAACGCGCTCCTCCTCTCCGCCGACGCCGCGGCCGAGCTGCTCGGCGTGTCCGAGCGCCAGTTGCGCGACCTGATTCGCGACGGGATAATCCCTCACGTCAATGTCGGGCGCGGCGAGCGCACATGCTATCGCCTGCGCCCGGCCGATCTCGAGGCGTTCATTTCGCAGCGGACCAGCACGACATGCAAAAAATCCAAAAAATCAAAGGGCTCTACCGGCGCGCCGAAGCGGGCGAATGGCTCTACGACTTTCAATTTCGAGGTCATCGATTTTGTGGCTCTACGGGAGCAACAGCTCGCCGAGAGGCAGAAAAATGGCTCACGGCCTACCGGCGGCAAAAAGAGGCCGAAGTCGCGGAAAGTTCCGGCGACGCCCCCATGAGCTTCGCGGTCGCCTGCGCCAGATGGTGGGGCGAGAAGGGCCAGCACCGCAAAGACGCCCCGGACATCAAGCGGTTCCTGGCGTGGCTCGAGGCCGAGATCGGCCATAAGACCATGCTTCCGGCGATCGACAATAATCTCGTCGCCCGCCTCGTCGCCACCCGCCGCGCCGAGGGCGTCGCGACGGCGACAGTCAATCGCTCGGTCACCGAGCCCTTGCGCGCGATCCTCACCCGCGCGGCCTTTTGGGGCCAGGCCGTCGCCCGGGTCGACTGGGGCGAGCACAAGCTCGCCGAGGCGCAGGAGCGCGTGCGCGAGCTGACGGCGGCCGAGGAGGCGCGCCTGTTCGCGGCGCTGCGGCCGGATTTCCACCCGATCGCCCGCTTTCTGATCATCACCGGCCTGCGCCGGGCCGAGGCCTGCCGCCTCGCCTGGAGCGATGTCGACCTGGACGGCGCGCGCATGGTGGTGCGTGGCAAGGGCGGGACGGTCGACACGCTGCCGCTCCCCGACGCGGCTATCGCCATTCTGCGGGCCGAGAGCGGCCGCCATGCGGAGCTCGTCTTCACCTATCAGGTGCGGCACCGCTGGGGCGGCAAGATCGGCGCGCGCGTGCCGATCGAGCCCGACACGCTGGGCACAGCCTTTTGGCGCGCCCGCCGCGCCGCCAAGCTGACGGACCTTCGCCTCCACGATCTGCGCCACACGGCGGCGACGCGCCTGGTGCGCGCCACCGGCAATCTCGCCGCCGCGCAAAAGGCCCTGCGCCATCGCCGCATCACCACGACGATGCGCTACGCCCATGTGACCGAGGACGATCTGCGCGCGGCGCTGAACAAGGCCGCGCCGGTCGCGACGCCGGTCGCCCCGCAAACCGAAAGTCCCGCAGAAATCCCGCAGGCCTCCCCCGACAAGGCGAGAAAAGCTAAGAATAACAAGTCTATGTGAGATGTTTGCGCCGCGGCTTGGGAAGCTGTCGTTCTACCACTGAACTACGCCCGCGCTCCGCCGGAAACGCGTGGGTTTTATAGGTTTTTTCCTCGGCCGGGGCAAGGAGGCGCGCAGCGCGGATCGGCGGATGAACGCATTTTTCCGATATATTCCCAACTCTCGACACGAAGCCGCGCCCGGCTTGACAGATCCGCGCCCGTGCTCGTCAATCGTCGGCGTGACGCCTGCCCGAATCGACCCCCTTGCGAGCCCATGAAGACCGTCGGCCTGTTCGCCGGGATCGGCGGCCTCGAGCTCGGGCTGGCGCGCGCCGGGCATGAGTGTCTGCTCGTCGCGGAGAATTGGCCGCTCGCCGCCGGCGTGCTGGCGGCGCGCTTTCCCGGGCTTCCCAATGCCGGCGACATCGCCTCGCTGCGGCGCCTGCCCGGCGGAACGGAGCTCGTCGCCGCCGGCTTTCCGTGCCAGGATTTGAGCCAGGCCGGCCGCACCGCCGGCATAGAGGGGCTAAAATCCGGCCTCGTCGCCCATGTCTTTCGCCTGCTCGACGCCGGCCGCGCCCCCTTCGTGCTCTTGGAGAACGTCTCCTTCATGCTGCGGCTCGACGGCGGCCGGGCCATGGCGCGGCTCGTCGCCGCCTTCGAGGAGCGCGGCTATCTCTGGGCCTATCGCGTCGTCGACACGCTCGCCTTTCTGCCGCAGCGCCGCCAACGCGTGCTGTTCCTCGCCTCTCTCGCGGGCGATCCTGCCGATGTGCTGCTCGTCGACGAGGGGGCGCCGGCGCTGCGCCGCGCCGCGCTCGGCGCCCTCGCCCACGGATTTTACTGGACGGAAGGGGTGCGCGGCCTCGGCTGGGCGCCCGACGCCGTGCCGACCTTGAAGAATGGCTCGACGCTCGGCATCGCCTCGCCGCCGGCCATTCTGCTGCCCGGCGGCGGAGTCGTCACCCCGGATATTCGCGACGCCGAGCGGCTGCAAGGCTTTCCCGCCGATTGGACCGCGCCGGCCGAGGCGCTCGCCCGCGCCTCCTGGCGCTGGTCGCTCATCGGCAATGCGGTGAGCGTCCCCGTCGCGCAATGGGCGGGCGGGCGCCTCGCCGCCCCCGGCCGCTATGATCGCGCCCGCGACGGCGGGACGCTCGCGGCCGGCGCGCGCTGGCCGCGCGCGGCGCGCTTCGACGGCGGCGAGCGGCGCGCCGTCGCCCTCTCCGATTTCCCGCTGTGGGAGCCGCGGGACCCGCTGCACCTCTTTCTCGACCATCCCGGCAAGCCGCTCTCGGCGCGCGCCAGCGCCGGCTTCCTCGCGCGCACGGAGCGGGCGCGGCTTCGCTTCGAGCCCGGCTTTCGCGAGGCGGTGGCGGCGCATCTTTCCGCGATGCGGGCGCTGGAGCGGCGATGAAGACGCCGAAGGCCGGCGACCCCGCCCGCTCGGCGCTGATGAAGCGCGTGCGCCAGTCCCGCACCGGGGCCGAGGAGGCGGTGGCGCTCGGCCTTCGGCGCGCCGGGCTCTTCTATCGGCGCAATTGCAAGGCGCTGCCCGGGACGCCGGACTTCGCCAATCGGAAGCGCAAATGGGCGATCTTCGTGAACGGCTGCTTCTGGCATCATCACAAGCCCTGCCCGCGCGGGACGATTCCCAAGCAGAACCGCGCCTTCTGGCTCGAGAAATTCGCCGCCAACCGCGCCCGCGACGCGCGCAAGGCGTGGGCCCTGCGGGCGCAGGGCTTCCATGTCGCATTGATCTGGGAATGCGAGGCCTTCGACCTCCCGCGGCTCGAGGGCCGGCTCGCGCGGTTGCAACGGAGAGCCGGCCGGGCCGACGAAGAGTAGGATCGCAGCGCCCGGACCGCGGCCGCGCTTCTGGCAAAGCGGCCGGCAAATTGCTACAAGCCGGCGACGGCCCGTCTATATACCCCTGCGGCCCCAAGAGAATCAGAGACAGGTCGACCCCCATGCGCAGCGCCAGCATCGAGCGCAACACCAAAGAGACGAAGATTTCCGTCGCCGTCGACCTCGACGGCGCGGGGCGGTCCGACATCGCCACGGGCATCGGCTTCTTCGACCATATGCTCGATCAGATCGCCCGCCACGCGCCGCTCGACCTCTCCGTCGCGGCCGAGGGCGACCTGCATATCGACGGGCACCATACGGTGGAGGACGTCGGCATCGCGCTCGGCCAGGCGGTGGACAGGGCGCTCGGCGACCGCAAGGGCATCGCCCGCTATGGCGACGCTCATGTGCCGCTGGACGAGGCGCTGGCCCGCGTCGTGGTCGATATCTCGGGGCGGCCCTTCCTCGTCTATGACGTCGCCTTTCCCTCGGCCAAGATCGGCGCGTTCGACACCGAGCTCACGCGCGAGTTCTTCCAGGCTTTCGCGACCAATGCGCGCATCGGGCTGCATGTCGAGTCACTGCGCGGGGTCAATTCGCATCATATAGCCGAGTGCTGCTTCAAGGGCTTCGCCCGGGCGCTCGGCAAGGCGGCGGCGCTCGATCCGCGCCGCGGCGGCGTCGTTCCCTCGACCAAGGGCACGCTCACCGACTGATCGAGGAGAGGCGGGCCGATGGCCGTCTATACCGTGCATATCCCGCAGGGGCGTTGGGGCGAGAGGCCGACGCCCGAGCGCATCGTCTTTCTGCGCGACGGATTTTCTCTCGCCGCCTTCGCGCTCGGGCCGCTGTGGCTGCTGTGGCGCCGCGCCTGGCTCCCGGCCGCGCTGTGGACCGTCCTGCTCGTCGCCATCGGCGCGCTGGCGGCGGCGGGGCTCTCGCCCGAGGCGGCGTCCGCGCTCGAGATCGCGCTCGGCGTCCTGCTCGGCCTCGAGGGCTCGCGTCTCGTCGCCTGGTCGCTGGCGCGCCGGGGCTTTTCCGAGAGCGCGGTGATCGTCGCGGAAAGCCTGAGCGAGGCCGAGGAGGCGTTTTTCGGCTCGCTCCAGCCGAGCGGCGTGAGCGCGGGAGGCTCGGCGGCGGGCGGCGCCGCGGCGACGCGCCCGGCGATCGGCGGATTGTTCGAGGAGTTGCGGCCGTGACGACGGCGATCATCGATTATGGCTCGGGCAATCTGCATTCGGCGCTGAAGGCCTTCGAGCGGGCGGCTCGCGAGAGCGGCTCCGCGACAAAGATTTGCGTGACCGACGATCCGGAGATCGTGCGCCGGGCCGAGCGCATCTGCCTGCCCGGCGTCGGCGCCTTCCGCGATTGCCGCGCCGGCCTCGCCGCCCGCCCGGGGCTGGACGAGGCGCTGCGCGAGGCGGCGATCGAGCGCGGACGGCCCTTTCTCGGCATATGCGTCGGCATGCAGCTGATGGCGACGCGCGGCCTCGAGCATGGCGAGACATCGGGCCTCGACTGGATCGCCGGCGATGTGGCGGCGATCGAGCCGAAGGACGCGAGCCTCAAAATTCCGCATATGGGCTGGAACACGCTGGAGCTGGCGCGACCGCATGCGCTGCTCGAAGGCATCGCTGCCGGCGCGAACGGGCTCCACGCCTATTTCGTGCATTCCTACCAATTCCTGCCGACCTCTCGCGCGCATGTCGTCGCGACGACGGACTACGGCGACGCGCTGACCGCGGTCGTCGCCCGCGACAATCTCGTCGGCACACAGTTCCATCCCGAGAAGAGCCAGACCCTCGGCCTCGCTCTGATCGGCAATTTTCTGAGGTGGCGTCCGTGATTCTGTTTCCCGCGATCGACCTGAAGGAAGGTCAATGCGTGCGTCTCGTCGAGGGCGAGATGTCCTCCGCGACGGTGTTCAACGAGGATCCGGCGGCGCAGGCCGCCGCCTTCGAGGCCCAAGGCTTCGACTATCTGCATGTGGTCGATCTCGACGGAGCCTTCGCCGGCGCGCCGATGAACGCGCTCGCGGTCGAGTCGATTCTGGCGACGATCAAGATCCCCGTGCAGCTCGGCGGCGGCATTCGCGAGATGCGCACCATCGCGCGCTGGCTGGAGAAAGGCGTCTCGCGCATCATCATCGGCACGGCGGCGGTGCGCGATCCGGCGCTGGTGCGCGAGGCGGCGCGGCTCTATCCCGGCCGCATCGCCGTCGGCGTCGACGCCAAGGATGGATTCGTCGCGGTGGAAGGCTGGGCGCGCCGCACCCATGTCTCGGCGCAGGATTTGGGCCGCAGCTTCGAGGACGCCGGCGTCTCGGCTATCGTCTACACCGATATTGCGCGCGACGGCGTGCTGAAGGGGCTGAACATGGAGGCGACGCTGGCGCTCGCCGACGCGCTGACGATTCCGGTGATCGCCTCGGGCGGCCTCGCCTCGCTCGCCGATATCGAGCGCCTGCTGCAGCCCGACTGCAAGAAGCTCGCAGGCGCGATCACCGGCCGCGCGCTCTATGACGGGCGGCTCGACCCGGCCGAAGCGCTGGCGCTGATCCGCGCGGCGAAGGAGGCGGTGTGAGGCCGGACCAGAGACTCTATCGCCTTGTGCGGAGAAGCAGCGCGCTGGAGCCGCTGATCAAGCTCGTGGCGATAACTACTCCGACTGCTCTCCTTGCAGCCTACGCGTTGCACGACCAAGTTGTGCTGGCATTCTTCCTGTTGAGCTTGGCTGCTGCGCCGATCCTCTCGCTAGCAGCCGCTTTTTTCTATTTTCTGATATACGATCCTCCCCGCTTGCGATCGTGGAAAGCGAACTGAAATGGTCGACACGTGGATGGTCCGGGCCGGTCGTCACGGCTATCTGTTCGATCAGTTCAAGGAATCATCGATCGTCGCCTTGGGATGGGAGGGGGTCGAATCCGAGAGCGATCTCATGGACAAGGCTGCGCTTTGCAGCAAACTCCAGCGGGTTTATGCCGACTTGCCAGAGCAAGCGCTCTTCGTCGCAGCCAGTCAGCTCATGCGTTTCGCGCATGAAGTGAAAATAGATGATCGCGTGGTGACTTACGATCCACGCGCGCGTATGTATCTGTGTGGCCTGATAAAAGGTCGTTGTGAATTCCATCCCGCGACCAGCGGCCCATTCGAGCTCACCAACCGTCGCAATGTCGAGTGGCTATGTGAAAAATCACGCGACGATTTGTCTGTCGCCGCTCGCAACACCCTCGGCGCCACGCTCACCTTGTTCGCCATCCCGGCAAGCGTTTCGTCTGAATTGTGGTCCGAATCTCGACGGCCGGCTCCCGTAACTCCAGTCGTTCCGAAGGAAGCAATTGGTGCATTCGATTTTTCCGCTATCGAGTTGTCGGAACTGGCCGACGAAAAGATCAAAGATCGGATCGCTCGCCTCGACGAGTATACAATGCAAGACTTGGTGGCGAGTCTCCTGCGCGCTCTTGGATACAAGACATTGGTGTCGCAGCCGGGAGCGGATCGTGGAAAGGATATTCTTGCCTCGCCGGACGGCTTCGGGTTTCAAGCTCCCAGGATCGTCGTGGAGGTCAAGCACCGGCCGCGCGAAAGGATGGGCGCGCCTGAAATCCGGAGCTTCATAGGCGGACGTAAAGCGCATGAGAGCGGTTTGTTTGTCAGCACCGGGGGGTTCACCCGAGAGGCATATTATGAGGCAGAAAGATCGAATATCCCGCTGACGCTCCTCGACTTCGAAAATCTGATCAAGGCCGTCCTGAGAGCCTACTCGAATTTCGACGAGCAAGGACGGCAAATTCTGCCTCTAACTCCCATATACTGGCCGCTATGACTCTCAAATCCCGCCTCATCCCCTGCCTCGACGTGAAAGAAGGCCGCGTCGTCAAAGGCGTCAATTTCGTCGATCTGCGCGACGCCGGCGATCCGGTCGAATGCGCCATCGCCTATGACGCCGCCGGCGCCGATGAATTATGCTTCCTCGACATCACCGCGAGCCATGAGAATCGCGGCGTGATGCTCGATGTGGTGCGGCGCACGGCGGAGGCCTGCTTCATGCCGCTCACGGTCGGCGGCGGCGTGCGCAACGAGGACGACATCCGCAATCTTCTGCTCGCCGGCGCCGACAAGGCGTCGATCAATTCCGCCGCCGTCGCCGATCGCGACTTCGTGCGGCGGGCGGCCGAAAAATTCGGCGCGCAATGCGTCGTCGTCGCCATAGACGCGAAGCAGGTCGGCGACCATTGGGAAATCTTCACCCATGGCGGGCGCCGCCCGACCGGCATAGACGCGGTGGCCTATGCGAAAGAGGTGACGAGCCTCGGCGCCGGCGAAATCCTGCTGACCTCGATGGACCGCGACGGCGCCAAAAGCGGCTTCGACCTCGCCCTCACCCGCGCGGTCGCCGACGCCGTCGATGTGCCGGTCATCGCCTCGGGCGGCGTCGGGACGCTCGACCATCTGGTCGAAGGCGTGCGCGAAGGTCATGCTTCCGCCGTGCTCGCGGCGTCTATCTTCCATTTCGGCGAGTTCACCATCGAGGAGGCGAAGCTCCATATGGCGAAAGCAGGGATTGCGATGCGTCTCGACGGCCTGAGCGCCGCATGAGCGGATTTTCTCTCGCCGATCTCGCGCGGATCATCTCGTCGAAGCGCGGCGCCGAGGCGGCGCAATCGTACACCAAGACCCTGTTCGAGGCGGGAACGCCGCGCATCGCCAAGAAATTCGGCGAGGAGGCGGTGGAGAGCGTGATCGCCGCGATGCAGGGCGACAGGCGCGCCTTGACGAGCGAGGCCGCCGACGTGCTCTATCATCTGCTGGTGCTGCTCGAGGACGCGGGCGTCACGCTCGACGACGTGCTCGCCGAGCTGGAGCGACGCACCAGCCAGTCGGGCCTCGCGGAGAAGGCGTCGCGCGGAGAGAGCAAATGAATGCCGAGGCCGAGATCCCGGCCGCGATCCAAGCCCCGGCCGCCGCCGTTCTCTCGCCCTATCGGCGCTTCACCCGCGCCGAATGGGCGAGCCTGCGCGCCGACACGCCGCTGACGCTGACGCTCGACGATCTGACACGGCTCAAATCGCTGGACGATCCGATCTCGCTCGAGGAGGTGATCGAGATCTATCTGCCGCTCTCGCGGCTGCTCGCGCTCTATGTCGCAGCGACGCAGGGCCTGTTCAAGGCGACGCAGCGGTTTCTGGGCGCCGAGGACGGCAAGATGCCCTATATCATCGGCGTCGCCGGCTCGGTCGCCGTCGGCAAATCGACGACGGCGCGCATTCTCAAAGCGCTGCTGTCGCGCTGGGCCAACACGCCGAAGGTGGAACTCGTCACCACCGACGGCTTCCTCTATCCGAACGCCGTGCTCGAGCGCGACGGGCTGATGGACAAGAAGGGCTTTCCCGAGAGCTATGACAATCGCGCTCTGCTGCGCTTTCTCTCCGATGTGAAGGCCGGCCAGCGCAATGTCGCCGCGCCCGTCTATTCGCATCTGACCTATGATGTCGTGCCGAACGAATTCTTCCATGTCGATCGTCCCGACATTCTCATCGTCGAGGGCGTCAATGTCCTGCTCGCCAGCCGTCCGCGCGGCGACGGGCGCGAAATCCCCTTCGTCTCGGATTTCTTCGACTTCTCGGTCTATCTGCACGCCGAGGAGGATGTGCTCGAGCAATGGTATGTGGACCGCTTCCGCCGCCTGCGCGAGACGGCGTTCCGCGACCCGCGCTCTTATTTCAAGAAATACGCAGATCTCGACGACGCCGAGACGGTGCGCGTCGCCAAGGATATTTGGACGCGCATCAATCTCGAAAATCTGCGCCGCAACATCTCGCCGACGCGCCCGCGCGCCAGCTTGGTGCTGACCAAGGGCGCGGATCATCGCATAGAGGAAGTGGCGCTGCGCAAGCTGTAATTGCTTCGCGTGCGCAGGGGCCGTCATTGCGAGGAACGAAGCGACGAAGCAATCCAGGGGCCGCCCCACGGCTCTAGATTGCTTCGCTCCGCTCGCAATGACGGCCGAAGGAAACCGCGCGCCCAACATAGAAGTAAATGGAGGCCCTCATGACCAAGCGACTCGATTACGCCTCCATCTCGCCCGAAGGCATGAAGGCGATGGCCGGCGTGCATTCCTATGTCGGACATTGCGGACTCCCGAAGGCGCTCATCGAGCTCGTCTATCTGCGCGCCTCGCAGATCAACGGCTGCGCCTATTGCGTCGATCTGCACACGCGCGCGCTGCTGAAGGAAGGTTTGACGATCGAGAAGCTGATGCTCGTCTCGGTCTGGCGCGAGGCCGGCGCTCTGTTCGACGAACGCGAGCAAGCGGCGCTCGCCTGGTCCGAATCGGTGACGCGCATCGCTGAGACCGGCGCGCCGGATGCGGATTTCGTCGCGCTCTCCGAGCATTTCACGCAGAAGGAGGTCGTCGACCTCACCTTGGCGATCTCGCTGATGAACGCCTACAACCGCATCGCGATCGGCTTCCGCGCGCCGCCGGCGGCGGCGAAGTCGGCGTGAGCGCATAAAGAGCGAGCCTGAAGGCTCGCGGTTGAGATCACGCCTCGGAGCGCGAGCCTTCAGGCTCGCGCATTTCCGCCCTGCCCCGACGCGCTCCACAATTCCTCGACATAGCCGCGGCGGACCCAGCTGCGAAAGCGGTAAAGGCGCGTGAAGCCGAAGTCGGGCAGCAGATGGCCGACCACCGATTGCCGCTCGCCGGACTCGCCGACCTTGCGATTGGCCTCCTGATTAATGCTGAGCAGCAGCGGCGCCCAGCCGCCGATCTTGCTGAAATAGGAGCGGCACACATCGTCGCCCATCTCGGGAAAAGAATCGCAATTGACAACGATGTCCGCGGCGATCTTGGCGCTCTCGTCGACGAGCGGCGCGAAGAGAAGCTCGACGCCGGTCTCGCCGGGCGCATCGGCCGGATGGCGGAAGGCGACGCGCGCCTCGGGAAGAGCGCGGCTCAAGAAGAAATATTGCATCGCCGCGACGGTCGGCAGATCGACGATCGTGTAGAGCCGCGCGCCGCGCATCAGCGCATAGCGCCCGAGCTTGCCAAAGCCGCCGCCGATCTCACACACGCTCGGCGCGGCGCGCCCGCTCGCCTCGATGACGCGCAGAGCGGCGTAGAGCGCCTGAATGTCGCGGCCATCGAGCACGCGGTCCTCGATGGCGAGGCCGAACAGGCCGTCGAACACATTGGGCGGGGCGATGTCGAAGCCGAGCACGGCCTCGATCTCAGCGGCGAGCGCGCGCGAGGCGACGAACATCGCCTCGCCCATGAAATTCTGCTCGGCGCATTCGGCGCGCGCCAGCCCCATATATTGGGCGAGCGACGCCAGCATGTCGTGATAGGATATGACCGCCGCGCGCCGCCCCTTCGGCGAGGCGGCGCGAAAGTCGCGATAGGCGCGCGCCCCCTGCTCCAGACCTTCGGCCGCCGAGGTCTTCTGCACGCCGACGAGATAGACCGCGAGCGCGCGTGGATCGCGGCCGCCGAGCAGGCGCAGCAGCCGGCGATGGCGCTGGGCGACGATCGTCGTCCACATGGCGCCGCCGCCGCCGAGACCCCGATCCTTCCAATCGCGGACCCGGGCGCGCCATTCCGTCTGCAGCCGTTCGGCGACCTCGACGTCGCGCTCCTCGGCGATGCGCAGCGACATCGTCGGCTCCAGCAGCGGCAAACCGCGCCCGGTCGAGTTCATCAACTGCGCGGCGGGCCCCTTCACGGCCTCTTTGCAAACCAGCCAGAATTCGCCCCCCTTCACGCGAGCGGCGAGCGTCTCCGCGGGCGCGCTCTGCGGCGGCGCGAAGCTGAATCCATAGCGGCCGTCGCCGATCCCCGCCTCGGCGAGATCGACGCGCGGATCCTCGGCGCGCACGACGCCGATCACCGCGCCGGCGGAGAGAATTTCGACCTCGAAGCGCTGGTTCGGCCGCGAGCGGTCGTGAACCCAACCCGCGATACGTCGGTCGCTTCTCCCGTCGACATAGCCGACGAAATCTTCCGGGAGCTTGCGCTTGAACCACATGATCGGCTCCGCGGCTCAGGCGCGGAAGCGGCGCGGCTTCGGCAACCGCGCGGGCAGCACGAGGCGCGGCGTAGCGTTGTCGCGGCTGTACCAGGGATTGAAAGCGGGATCGTCATAATCGAGCAGGCCGTATTTGGAGCGCAGCGCCTCCTGCTCGCGTCGGAACCGTTCGATATTGGCCTTGGTCTCGTCGCTGCCACGGCTCGCCGATTCATGATGATAGAGCGTCGCGAAAGGCGTCCAGACGATGCGATAGCCGGCGCGGCCGGCCCGCAGGCAGAAGTCGATGTCGTTATAGGCGATGGCGAATTTCTCCTCGTCGAGCTCTCCGACCGCCTCGAGGCAGGCGCGCGTGATCAGCAGGCAGGCGCCGGTCGCGGCGGCGAAGGACTGACGGACCTTGAGCCGCGCCATCGGCCCGGGATACTCCCCCGGCATGCCGCAGAACCAGTGCCCCGCGACCGAGCCCAATCCGACGATGACGCCCGCATGCTGCAGCGAGCCGTTGGGATAGAGCAGGCGCGCGCCGACGACGCCGGTCGACGGATAGGACAGGCAGGAGACCATCTCCTTCAGCCAGCCCGCGTCGATCACCTCGACATCATTGTTGAGCAGCAGCACGCAATCGCCGCGCGCGGCGCGCAGGCCGCGATTGACCTGCGCGGCGAAGTTGAACGGCCGCTCGTCGATCTCGGCGCGAAACGCCGGATGGGTCCGACGCATCTCGTCATAGAGCGCGAGCACGCGCGGGTCGGCGCTGCCATTGTCGACGACGATGATCTCGAGCGCCGGATAATCGGTCTTGCGCGTCAGATCGTTCATGAGGCGCGAGATCAGCGTGTAGGCGTCGCGGCTCGGCACGACCACCGAGACGAGCGGCCAATCGCCGCCCGGCGGCGGCAGCCGCACGCGATGGAGATTGGCGTCGAGCGCCGGCTCCACACGCGCCGGCGCGCCTGCTTCCGCATAATTCTCGGCAAGGGCGCGGCGCGCATTGTCGGTGGCGCGGTCGAGGAAATTGCACGAATAGCTCGAGCCGTCGCGCCGCCAGAGATAGGCGGGATAAGGCAGATGCACGACCTCGTCGGGCGACAGGCCGCGAAGATAGCGCAGCAGCAGATCATAATCCTGCGATCCGTCGAAGCCGGGGCGCAGGCCGCCGAGCTCCATCAGCCGGGCGCGGCGGAACAGCGAGAGATGATTGACGTAATTGACGCCGGACAGAAGCACCGGATCATAGGCCGGCTTCAGCACATAGGATTTGGGCCGCAGCTGGCCGTCGGTGACGAGCTCGTCCGTGTAGATGCATTGGGCGCCGGGATTCTGCTCGATCGCGTCGACGACCGCGTCCACGGCGAAAGGCGTGAGCGCGTCGTCATGGTCGATGAAGGCCGCCCATTCGCCGGTCGCGGCGAAGAGCGCCATATTGGTCGCCGCGGCGATGCCACGATTGGCCGGGGCGCGCAGAATCGTCAAGCGCGGATCATCGACGTGGCGGTCGAGCCAGTCGATGGTTTCGCGCGTCGTCGAGCCGTCGTCGGCGAGGATCAGCTCGGCTGCGCCCGGCCGCTGGAGCCGAAACGAATCGACGAGCTGGTCGAGATAGGACGCCTTCGTATTATAGACGGGCGTGAGAAAGGAGATCAGCGGACGCTCGCCCTCCCAGGGCGCCGCATGGCCATAGCGACTCATCGCCATGGCGATCACCTGGTCGAAATGCTGGGGAACGCCGCGAATCTTGGTCGCGCGCGGGCCGAGGGCGGAAAGATCGTCGGCGCCGGCGCGCGCCACGATCTCGCAGCAGGGGGCGGCGACGCCGTTCATCGCGGCCTTGCGCAGCTTGCCTCCGACGAAGGCGCGCACGGATTTCTCGTCGCGCGCGGCGAAGGCGCGAAAGGCGAAGAGCGAGGGAAAGGAAGCAGGATCGAAGCGCACGCGCCGCACGCGTCCGAAGCTCTTCACGGCGACGACATAGACGCCGTCGCGCGTCTGCCGCAGCTCGATCTCCTCGCCGCGCTCGAAATCCTCGCCATAATCCAGGAAGACGCGCGGATCGAGATCACGATCGGCGTTCTCGATCTCGAATACGAGAAAGGCGGCGCCGACGAGCCAGGGCGCGTAGACGAATTGCGGATCGGCGTCGATCGCCCGCCATCGCTCCCATCCCAGTCTTCGCAAGCCCGCATGTCTCACAGAGGGAATTCTGAACAGCAAGGCCCGGTTTCCAATCACCCTCGGATGCGTCGGCGCGCCGACCCGACGTCTCTGGTCGGCGCCGCGGACGGCGTTTCAAAAGTGCTATACGCGAGCCGCGGCGAATAAGCCAGACCGCCGGACGGGCCGGCGCCCGGCATGGACGAAAGCGGGACGGCAGGGTATAAGGCCCCTCGTTCATCGCGTCCGGGGGGAATCGATCGGAGCCGAACGTCAACGATGATCCAATTGAACAAGGTGTTCAAATTCTTCAAGACGGAACGGCATACGAAGGTCGTTCTCGACCATGTCTCGACGGTCTTCGACACCAGCCATTCCTATGGAGTTCTCGGCGTCAACGGCGCGGGGAAATCCACGATGTTGAAGATCATCGCCGGCACGGCGCTGCCGAACTCCGGCCGGGTGATCCGGTCCGTGCGCGTCTCCTGGCCGCTCGGCTTCGCCGGCGGCGTGCATCCGCAGCTGACCGGCCGCGAGAATGTGCATTTCGTCGCGCGCATCTATGGCGCCGACCCGCGCAAAGCGGCTGCTTTCGTCGAGGATTTCGCCGAGCTCGGCGATTATCTCGACGCGCCGGTCAAGACCTACTCCACCGGCATGTCGGCCAAGCTCAATTTTGGTATGTCGATGGCCATCGATTTCGACGTCTTTCTGATCGACGAGATCACCGGCGTCGGCGATTCGCGCTTTCAGAAGCGCTGCGCGGAGGTGTTCGCGCAGCGACGCAAGAACACGAGCGTCATCTATGTATCGCACTCCATGAGCTCGGTGGCCCGCTATTGCGACCGGGCGGGCGTGCTGGTCGATGGTCAGCTGCTGATGTTCGAAACGGTCGGCAAAGCCGCCGAGTTCTATAATCGGATGAACAGATAGCGGGACGCCATGAACGACGCGCCGAAGCCGCCGGAGCTGCGCTCCCAAAATCCCATGGAGCGAGCGGAAGCCGTCTCGCGCTTCCTCGCCGACGCGGCGCGGCGCGCGCGCTTTTCCGCGCGCGTGCGCGGGGCCTATAAGGACAGCAGCTTCGCGGCGCGGCGGGGCGCGCGGGCGCTGCGCATCGCCTTCGCCGTCCTGTTCGTCCTCGTGGTCGCCATTCCCAATGCGATGAGCGTCGCCTATTACGGGCTGATCGCCTCCGACCAATATGTCGCCGAGGCCCGCTTCACGGTGAGCGGCTCCGAGACGCCGCGGCCGAACGGCGCCGGCGTGATCGAATTGCCGATGATGATGATCATGCAGGACACGCTGATCATCACCAGTTTCCTCGAGAGCCGCGCGCTGGTCGAGCAGCTCGAGCGGCAGGTCGGCTTGCGCGCACTCTATGGCGCGCCCTCGGTGGATCGCTGGGCGCGGTTCGACGCGAGCAAATCGATCGAACCCCTGATCGAATATTGGACGAAGATGGCCGAGGCGAAAATGGGCGTTCCCTCCGGCATCGTCACTTTGACGGTGCGCGCCTTCTCGCCGGAGGACGCGCGACGAATCGCCGAGGCGGTCGTCTCCGACTGCGACACGCTGATCAACAAGCTCAACGAGCGCATGCGCGAGGACACGGTCAAAGTGTCGGAACAGGAGGTCGCTCTCGCCGTGGAGCGTCTGAAGACGGCGTGGGTCGAGCTGGAGCGGGCGCGCAACGAGGAGGGATTGATCGACGTCGCCCTCGCGAGCAAGTCACAGACCGATGTTCTGTCCGGGCTCGAGAGCGAGCTGCTGGCCGCGCAGAAGGAATATCAGATCCGTAGCCATTATCTCGAAGAGTCGGCGCCGCAGCTGCGCGTGATGCGGCGGCGCATCGAGGCGCTGGAGGGTCAGGTCGCCGAGCGGCGTGCGCAGATGACGGCGCAGGAGAGCAAAGGCGTCGCCGCTCTGGCCCGGCGCACCCTGTCCGGCAAGATGACGAAATTCGCCAGCCTCGACCTCGAGCACAAGATCGCCGAGGCGCGCTATCAGGCGGCGACGGCGGCGCTCGATGCGGCGCGCCAGATGAGCCAGAGGAAGATGCTGTATCTCCAGGTGATCGAATGGCCGGCGACGCCGCAGGAGTCGCGCTATCCGCGACGCCTTCTCTATATCGGAGTGATTTTCGTCGGCTCGCTGGCGTTGTGGGGCGCCCTGCTGGGGCTCATCACCTTCGTGCGCAATAACATGGCGTGAGCCGGGCCACGAGGGCGAGACGGCGCCTGTCTCGAGGCCCCTCCCCCGCCTCGCCACGACGACCGGCCACGCCCGGAAGCGGTCGGCTCGCCACAGCTGCGAAACCACCGCATTGTCACGCGGGCTCGAAGAGCGTCTTGACGCAAAGCGCCGAGCTCGCCTATACCGCCTACGCTCGACGCGCAATCGTCGGGGCGGAGTAGCTCAGTCGGCTAGAGCAGAGGAATCATAATCCTTGTGTCGGGGGTTCGAGTCCCTCCTCCGCTACCAAAAATCCCCCATGCGTTCCGTTGCGATGGGCCGCCGGCGCACCGAGGCCGGAAAGATCGAGGATTGCGGCGAGCTTGCCGACGATCTCGACGCGCGGATCCTCACCTTTCGGCGCCGGGTGGACGACGACCCTCTCGACGAGCTGACGGAACGCCGGATGCGCGATAGGCGATTCCCGCGCGCCGAGTCGCGCGGCCAAAGCCTCGAGCATCGCCCGAAAGGCGGCGATGGCCGCCGGGTGCAGCGCCACGACAGACGCCGGCGCGGCGTCGGCCGCCAGCGCCGCCTCCAAGTCGCGCCGCTCCCTGTCCAGCGCCTCCAGCTTCGTCCGTAGCGCGTCGAAAGCCGCGCCGCCTTGGGCGATCGCCTCGACCATGCGCTCGATCTGGCGCACGACCTCGCCGAGCCGGGTCTCCGCCTTCGCACGCTCGCGGCTGGTGTCGCCGGCCAGGCGGCGCCTCTCCTCATGATAGGCTCGCACGAATTCGGCGATCAGCTCGGGCTGGTCGATCTCCGCCCGCAGCGCTTCCACGACTCCGGCCTCGATCCGGTCGAGATAATAGGATCGATGGTTGTCGCAGCTGCCGCTCTCGGTCGCTCGGCTGCAGCGGATGCGTGGGCGGCCGTTGGCGTTGTCATGCTTCGCCATGCCGGACCCGCAGGCGCCGCAGCGCAATAGGCCGGACAGAAGCGAGCGCTGGTATCGCCGCGGCCCGCGCGGCTCGGGCCCGCGGGCGAGGCTCGCGCGCTTGCGCTCCGCCGCCCTCTCCCATGTCTCGCGATCGACGATCGCCAGCTGCGGGGCGTCCGCGCGCTGCCACTCGCTCGACGGGTTCGGCCGCGAGATGCGGCGTCCCGTGGAGGGGTCCTTGACCATCCGGACGCGATTCCAGACGAGCTCGCCGACATAGAGCGGGTTCTGCAGGATTCCGTTCCCGCGCTCGCCATTGCCGTTGATCGTCGAGGCGTTCCAGGCCGTCCCGCGCGGCGGCGGCACGCCCTCGCGATTGAGGTCATGAGCGATGTCGCGGGGCGAGCGGCCATCCGCATATTCGAGGAATATCCGCCGCACGATCGCCGCTTCCTCAGCGACGACCTGGGGCCGGCCCGGCTCGCCCGGCGTCGGCCGATAGCCATAGGAGCGCCCGCCGGCATAGCGGCCCTCGCGAATGACGCCGGCCATCCCGCGGCGAATCTTCTTCACCCCGTCCTCGCGAAACAGCTGGCCGACCAGGCCCCGCAGCCCGACAGTCACCGTGTCGGCGACGCCATCGTGAACGGCGCGGATCTCGATCGACAAGAAGGTCAGCTGTCGGTGAATGCCGGCGAGATCGGCCATGTCGCGCGAGAGCCGGTCGAGCGCCTCGACGAAGATCACGTCGAATTCCCGCCCCTCGGCCGCGCGGAGCAGCTGCTCGAGGCCCGGCCGGCCGAACATGGACGCCCCGGAGCGGGCGCGGTCCTCATAGGTGGCGACGACGGAAAAGCCATCGCGATGCGCCGTGGCGCGGCACAGGGCGACTTGATCCTCTATCGATTGGTCCCGTTGCAGCTCGGTGGAGAAGCGCGCATAGATCGCGGCGCGTCTAGACGCCGCCGGGCGTCGACCTTCTGTCGCCATCCGCGACCTCCTGTTTCCGTCCCGCCCGACTTGCCAGGGCCGCCTCATGATCGCGGCGCGCGGCGTCGCGCGCAAGCGCTCTCACCAGCTCCACTAGAGCCGGATCGGGCGGCGCGCGGCGCCGGGGCTGAAGAGGCGGGGAGGTCGCCACGCGTCACGCACCCTTTCGCTTCTGTCTACGCTGCACCCGATCCACCACCTGCCGCGCGCGCGGCATCCGCCATCTTCTGAGCGCCCGGCTCCACAAGCAGGACCCGGCATCGTGGCGGCAGCTTCCGCCGCTCTTCATGCGGCCTCCACGAGCGGGACCGAGCGGCGCGCACGGTGGTGGGAGATGCGATGCGCGCGCATGTCGCGCAGTCGGCGGAGCTCGATCGCACGGCCTTCGGCGCGAAGCGCGCGCTCCTTGCGGGCCTGCTCCCAGGCCCAGCGCTGGCACTCGCCGAAGGAGCGTCCGCCGACCTCGCGATATTCGAGCAGGGCGAGCGCCATGATGGCGCGACGGTCATAGGAGCCGTCGACGCGGGCGAGGATATCGGTCATGGCCGCGTCTCCGGGAAGGCGTTGTGCTCGCAGCCGTCGAGCAGGCGGCCTGCGCGGCGCTTGCCGACGCGATACATCCATTGAAAGCCGAGTGGATTATCGAGCGCCCTTCCCTCGAGGCGAATCTGCCCGGTGAATTCTGCAATGGCTGTCTTGTCGACTTCGATCGCGCGCGTGTCGCAGGCGATTCCAGTCCTGATCCGGCGCTTGTGTTCGGCAACACTGAAATCGCGCATGCACACACGGCCATCGGCCAGCATGGCGACGCCGTCGGAATTCGGGTAGAGGCGCTCGTTGCGGTTCGGCCCATGACAATAAACATCGACGCTGGACGTCGGCCCCCACTCCCCCCATTGCTTGAAGAAGAACGCAATGTCATGGACTGCGCAGAAGTCGTGTGTTGCACGTGCCCAATCCGGGTGCATCGGACGTGCGCGTGGTCCGCTCTCGCCGCCACAGATGATCTGCCGGACGAAATACCAGAGCGACCAATCGACTGGGTCGAGAGCCGGCTCGTAGGAAACGAATGTCATCCAGCCGTGCTTGGCTAGCTCCCTCAAATGGTCGCGGCGCTCATCGGCGCGGGGCTGATCTTCGACGGTCACGCCGAGCCAAACATTGGGGAGTGGCCATTCCCGCAACTTGATATCGTCCGGCATGTCGATATCGCCGATGCTCTCGACCGGCCAATTGTCGTCCGGCGTGACTTGTTTCGCGATCCACATATCGACGATGACGCGTGCAATCCGATGCGGCGTTCTCGGATCTGACATATAAGCCCGCATCCGCGCGGTGCGCTTCGTGAGAGACTGGAGCGTGTGCCAATGCGCGAGCGCCATCACCGCGAAAACGTGGTCGATCCATTCGTCCGGCACGGACTCGTGGAACAGGTCGGACATCGAGTTCACGAAGATGCGGCGCGGCTTTTTCCAGCGGAGCGGCTTCAGCAGCACGCTCTCCGGCGCTTGGCGAAGCACGCCAGTCCACACTGGCTTGCTGTTCACGATCTCCGTCGTGCCGGCGTAATGCGAGCCGGGCGACATCCGCTCGAGCTGCGCCGCCATCGCCATCGCGTAGCAATTCGTGCAGGCCGGCGAGACGATCGAGCACCCCACGATCGGGTTCCACGTCGCATCCGTCCATTCGATCTTGCTCGTCTCAGCCATCGGCGGCGGCCTCCTTTTCCGGCTGGCCGGGCTTCCGCTGGCGCTTGGTGAAAAGCTTCAGTCGATCGGCTGCATAGGCCGCTTCCGCCTCGCTCACATGGCCGCAGGGCGCGCCGTCGAGATCGATGCGGGCGGCGCCGGCGAGCACGTGGCGGCAATAGGTCGGGCCCCAGGCGTAGTCGGCGAGCGCGCAGGCGAGGCCTCTGCGGGTGAGCTCGGGCATGGCCAGCAGAATGTCCGTGTCTATGCCGATCTTCAGCGGCTTCTTTTCCGCGCCCGCCGGCGCGAAGGCCTGCGGGAAGCGCTCTTCGAGAATGGCGCGCACGCGCGTCGCGATCGCCCTGTTGCGGAATATCTTGCGCGACTCGGGAATAGCCATGGCCAACTCCTGTCTCAAAAGGGAATGTCGTCGTTGAGATCGTCGGCGAGCGGGCGGCCGGACGGCGCGGAGCTCGCCATGCCCATGCGCGGATCGTCGGCGGCCTCGCGCGCGGGCTTGGCGCGCGTCTGGCCATAGGCGTGCTCGTCGCGCTCGGCGCCCTTGGGCGAGCCTTCGAGGCCGAGCGAGCCATCGAAGCGGCCGATGACGATCTCGGTCGAATAACGGTCCGAGCCGTCGTTCGCCTGCCATTTGCGCGTCTTGATCTGGCCTTGCACCGAGACCTTCGAGCCCTTCTTCACATATTGCTCGACGATCCCGACCAGCGGCTGGTTGAAGACGACGACGCGGTGCCATTCGGTCGACTCCCGGCGTTCGCCGGTCGCCTTGTCCCTCCACTGCTCGGAGGTGGCGAGCGAGAAGCTGGCGATCTTATCGCCGCTCTGCACGGTGCGGATTTCGGGATCGCCGCCGACATGGCCGAGGAGGATGGCGCGATTGATGCTCATGATGATCACACCCTCATCGGCATGAGCACGATCAGCAAATCCGGCTGCGTCGCGCTCTGGAACAGGGTCGGCGCGCCGGGATCGGCGAGGCGGATGACGGCCGAATCGCCTTCGAGCACCTGCAGCGCCTCGGCGAGATAGCGGCTGTTGAAGCCAATCTCGATCGGCGAGCTGTCATAATCGGCCTCCATCTCGTCGCGCGCCTCGCCCATGTCTGGATTGGTCACGGAGAGCGTGAGCGCGCTCGCGTCGAAGGAGAGCTTCACCGCGCGGCCGCGCTCGCTGTGAATGGTGGAGACGCGATCGGCGGCCGCCGCCATCGCCGTGCGATCGAGCGTCGCGCGCTTGTCATTACCTTGCGGAATGACGCGGGCGTAATCGGGGAAGGTCCCGTCGATCAGCTTGGTGGAGAGCGTCACATCGCCGAGCGAGAAGCGCAGCTTGTTCGCCGAGACGGCGAGGCGCGCCTCCGCCTCCTGGCCTTTGAGCAGGCGCTCGATCTCGGCGCAGGCCTTGCGCGGCACGATCACGCCGGGCATGGCGGCCGCGCCCGCCGGCGCCTCGGTCTCGATGCGAGAGAGGCGATGGCCATCTGTCGCCACCATGCGCAGCAGCGCGCGGCCGTCATCTTCCATATGATGGAAAAACACGCCGTTCAGATAATAGCGCGTCTCCTCTGTGCTGATGGCGAAGGCGGTCTTGCCGAGCATGCGCGCCAGCGTGGCTGCCGGCAGGGCGAAATCGGCGGAGAATCCGTGCTCTGTGGTGTCCGGGAATGTGTCCGCCGGCAGGGTGGAGAGCTTGAAGCGCGAACGGCCGCTGCGCATCTGCAGCTGGCCGGCTTCCTGCCCTTCCAATGTGATCTGCGCCTTTTCCGGCAACTTGCGCGTCAGATCATGCAGCACCGCAGCCGAGACGGCGAGCGCGCCGGTCTCGGCGATCTCCGCATCGAGCAGTATGCGCGTCTCGATGTCGAGATCGGTGGCGCGGATGCAGAGGCGGCCGTGATCCGTCTCCAATAGGGCGTGAGAGAGGATTGGAATCGTCGTGCGCTGCTCGGCGATGCGACGCGTCGTCTCCAGCGCCTTCAGCAGCGGCGCGCGATCGATGGTGAGTTTCATTTGTGGCTTCCTCGCTACAAAGGCCGGCGGCTGGACGCCGGCCTTCGTCGATTGCGATCAGGCTTCCGGCGCGCCCTCATAGGCGGGGAGCCCGGTCTCCTGCGCGGCGGTGAGAAGGTCGTTCTTGATCTGCTCGCGGAGAAAATGTTCGGGGCGATAGAGCTGGTAGAACCATTTGATCGCCGCGCCGGCGCGATAGCGCAGCCGCACCGGAATGCGCACCGGCTCGCCGGCCTCGAATACCGGCAGAGAAATCATGAACAGGCCGGGCACGATCAGCTTCTCGCCCTGCGTATTGGTGTGCTTTTCGCTGAAGACGACCTCGCCCTCGCCGCTCTGCAGCGTCACGCTGGTCTTCAGCGTGGCGCCGACATTGACTTGCAGCCCGCGCGAGAGATCGATGATCTCGTTCGGATTGCCGAAGCGCGTCTTGAATAGCTGCTCATATTTGCTCTTCTCGGACTCGCTCTTCTCGGACTCGCTCTTCTCGGCATCGTTCGTCTCGGCATCGCTTCTCTTGGTATCATTCGGCGAGGCCAGCTCGGCGATATGATCCTCGAGGAAGGCGGCGAACTCGCCCTGGTCGAATTTCTCGCCGTTGAACTGCTGCCAGACCTGAAACTCCTTGGTCGTGGGGAAATTATATTCGATGCGATGATTGCCGAAGCGAGCGACGCCGGAGGTCTCGTGATAATCGATCACCGCCAGCAGCTTCGCCGCTTTCAGGTCGGTGTTGGCGAAGATGACGCTGTGCTCGTCCTTGTGGCGGTTCACCAGATCGATGAAGCTCTGCAAATTGTCGACCTTGGCCACACCGCGCCGGCGCTCCGGCGCTATGCGATAGGCGTCGAACAGGTTCTTCACGCCCTCGAGCTTCGGGTTCACGCCATTGCGATGAATGGCGACGGGAATCTCGCTCGGCAGGCCGATGACGTCGACCGGCGATTTGATTGTGGCGATCTCGATGTTCTGCGCGGCGCCGCCGAGGGCGAGAAGACGGTCGAGAAGGTCCTTGTTCTCGATCTTCAGAAGCGTCTCGGGCTGCAGCGACAACGCCTCGCCGAGGATGGGCTCATTCTCCGACATGCAAATCTCCAATGGTCAGTGTGAAGGGTGGAAAGATCAGCCGGCGTCGCGCGCGCGCGGCGTCACTTCCCGCGGGCCGGTGAACATGTCGAGCTGGCTCGGGTGCTGGACGGAAATCTTGCCGTCGACGAGCCAGCAGGTGGTGCCGCGGAAGCCGGGCTCCGGCGGCAGCTTGGATTTGACGATCGGGACGATCGAAATCTTGTCGCCGTCGCGCGTGAAATTCATGTCGAGCGTGACGGTCGCCTTGGCCTTGTCGCCGGGCGCGTCCTCGAGCGCCTCCAGCGCCTCACGCAAATATTCGTTGAGCTTGCCGTTCACATCCTCACGGCCGAAGACGCTCATGATCTCCGGATAGCTGTCGATCAGTCTCGTCATTCCCTCTCCTCCTCACATCGTTCGCGCGGCCAGCGCCGGCAGAAAGCGCCTGAATTTGTCGTAGAGCTCGTCGGCGACATCGGCCGGCTTGCGCAGGCGATAGACTTTGCGCAGGGGCGGAACGGCCTCGAAGACTGGATTCCATGGGCGCGGGGGCTGGCCCAGGAAGTCGCGGCGCTCTGTCATCAGCGCGACGACGTCGGCGCGGCGAATGCGCCGCTGCTGCTCATGGTCCGGCGGCGGCAGGCCAGCGGCCCGCAGGAAGGCGGCGTCGTGCCGGTCCTTCAGCGAGCGCAGCGCGCGGCGCACGGCGTTCGTATCCTCGCCCGCGTGGCGGGCTATCGCTTCGAGAGCCTCGGCGACCGGCGTCGTGATGTCGCCGAGATGCGCCTCATGCGCGTCATGCAGCAGCGCATAGGGGCGGTCGGTCGGCTCGGCCGCGTCGCAAACGATCAGCGTATGCATGGCGACGCTGATCGGCTTGTCGGCGTTGCCGGCGAAGCGATTGATCTGCGCCAGCGTGTCGGCGACGGCGCGAAAGTCGATCTGCGCCGCGTCCGGATGGAGCATGTCCATGGCGCGGCCGCCGCGAATCTGCGCCCAGGGAGAAACGTCGGCGATCATGATCTGGCGCTCCTCTCGGTGCTCTGGCGCGACGAAAGCTCGCCTCCCATGCCCATGGCGAGATAGGCGCTCCAGGCCTTGCTGCGCTGCGCTGCGGCGCGCTCGGCGGCGTCATGCTCGATCTCGACGCGCTGCGCCTCGCGGCGGCGCTGGCAGGCGAGAATGCGGCCGGCGACGTGAAGGCCGAAGGCGATATTGGCGAGGATCAGCGCCGAGGCGAGCAGCGTCATGAGGAGATCGCCTGCGCGGCCGGTCGTCACGATCGCTGTCGCCGCCTCCGCCTCGTCGAGCATGGCGTCGGCGAGGAGGCCGAGAAAGCCCCAGCTCAGAACGCCGAGCCAGAATGCGGCGCCCTCGGCCGCAGCGCCGAGAGAGGTGAGGCCGAAGGCGTCGCGCAGCTCGCGCGCCTTGCCGGCGACGAAGGGCGCGAGACGGCCGATGTCCCGCGCCGGAAAGCGGAGGCGATGCAGAGCGAGCAGCAGGCCGCGCTCATCGCCGAGGCTTTGTTCCAACGGAAGGCTGGCCGCCATTGCGGTGACGCGGGCGGAGTCGTCGCACTCGTCGGCCGGCGTCGGATGGAATAGGCTTCCTTCCTCTTTGGAGGAAATATCATGGTCGATCATCGTCTTTCCGCCGGTCAGGTTCGGACCGCCGTCGCCAATTTCGTTCTCGCCGCCGCTTTTCGGCGCCTCGCCGAGCGGATGATCCGCAGCGGCGCGATCGACGAAGCCGCCCTCGCGATCCTGATCGATGAGGCTGCCGACGAAGGCGCGGATGGGATCGTCGCGCTCCCCGGCGGCCGCGGCGCCGCAGTCGAGGATATCGCCGCCGGTGTCGGCATCGCGCGAAAGCTGTTCAGGGGCCTGCGGAACTTGCGCGCCATGGAGTGACGAAGACGCTGCGGCTTGCTGTGAGCCGGATGCGGAAGACGGGTGCATATCCCCTCCCCTGTGACGGGCGCGCCGAGCCGGTTGGGTCGGGCGTGAGGGGAATAGTTGCGCAACAGGAAACCGCCGTCAAGCGATGAGTTGCATGTTACGCAACTTTCTTGCGGCGCTGGCGAGACGCTACGATGAATGCAGGCAACAAAAAACCGGCCGAAGCCGGGTCGGTGGCTCTTACCTGAGTGCAGGCGTCAGAGAGATAGCCATCCCCAGAGCGCTGGGATCGGCGCTCAAAAGTCCTTTTGGATCTTAACGGCGCCTGGAGCGACCCGCCCGGCTCTCGCTCTCAATGCCGATAAATGTTTCTGACAAAGGTCCCTATCTATTTGAGAGTAGCCATTGTAAAAACGAGTAAATGATATGACACTATCTTGGGCGACATCCCAAGCATGTTGCAGGTGCGCCGTATTCAGCATACGCTTTTTAGTCGCATCTTCGATTTTAGAGGCAAGAGTCCTCGCTTCGTCTACTTCTGCGTCAGACACATATACGATAACATATCCGTCTCGTCTCATTTGGCACTTCTTGACGAATGCATAATCGTAATATGTTTCGTTTATTACTTTCATTGGCGACTCTTCGTCGTCTCTTTGTTTTTGAGCTTTGAGCGCCGGGGGCGGTGTCGCAACGCCAGAATTTATCGCTTTTGATTTGCCATTCAGGCGCTCGATATATTCAAGGTTTGCTGTGCGGGCGCGGTCGTAGGCGTCAGCAGTGGCGGCGCATATCTTCGCTGCGGGCTGGTCTGGCGCAGGATATTGGCAATTCGGAATAGCTGGGGCGCCAGTCCAACCATCGAGAGCCGCCCGAAAAATGGCATTATCGGCCTGACTGCCGTGTCCGAGAGCCGCGGCCATGCAGGCTTTCGCATTGTCGCTACCGCCTCCATAGGTGCCGCCAAAGACGATGCTGCATATTTCCTCTCCCGTCAGCCGCACTGTGGCGGCCTGGCATGGGAGAGATAGGGTGGCGGTAATAATCAATCCGAAACGCGACGCACGCATTTAACCCCCATGACTATGCTGAACTGGGTTGCGACCGCTTGCTTTTGCCCTTCGCGGGCGAGCTCCCGCGTTGTATCGGTTGGCTCGGTGCCTCTTCGGGAAATGCAGCTTTGAGGATATTGACCATCGTCTTGAGCTGTTCCGTGCTGCGATTCATAAACATCCGGCTCATCCAGTCGTCCAGAGGATGGCGGAACAGCTCGACCGGCTCAATCTCGAACAGTCCGGCTAGGGCGCGCACGTTGTCTTCTGTGGGTAAATCACCTTTGCACCATTTTGAAACGGTGCCCTTATTCACGCCCAACTCGCGGACGAGATCAGCCGGCCTCATGCCTCGATGCTCCATCCATTCCTGGATGTAGTGAATGCGCTTAGCTTCCTTCGCCTGAGCCGTAACGACCTTTGCCATGGCGTGGACCATAGGAAACATCGCGGCCGACGTCGTTAAGCCCATAGGAAACTTTTTCCTTGACCGAAGTTTCTTAATAAGCAACTATGCGGGCATGACACACCCGCTTCGCTCTTACCGAAAGTCTGCCGGCATAACGCTGTCGGCGCTCGGCGCGCGCGTCGGCGTCTCGAAGGGCTTCCTGTGCAAGATCGAGCAGCGGAAGCAGCTACCGTCCTTGGCGTTGGCCGCGAAGTTGTCGGAAGCCACCAACGGCACGGTTCCTCTTGCTGATTTCCTTCCCGCCCCCGCCCCCTCCCCTTGTCCGAAGGAAGCAGCGGAATGAGCGAGAGCAAGACTCCCATCTGGGACGCGCTCATGGCGCGGATTTATGCGCGCACTTTCGGCCGCGCCGAGCCCGAAGGCATTCGTCCCGGCCTCCGCTTCATGCCGCGTGGACCTTATACCGACGCGCAGCGCGCGAAATGGCTCGCCGAGATGATGAGCTTTGCTCGTTGCCACACGGTGACGGTGCGGGACGCGGTCGCCCATTTCGAAGTGCCGGTGCCGGTGTTTCTCGATCATGTGACGAATGAGGAGATTCTAGACCTGCGTTACGACTGCGGCTGTCTGATCGAGGCCGTCATCGAGCGCGCCGGCCGGACCGATGGCGAGGCGTTCGAGGCGCTGCGGCGCGAGCTCGACGCGTTCAGAAAGCGCCTCGCGCTTCTGCCATCGCGATCCGGCGATATCGATCCGCCGGCGGACGAAGATGGCGGCGCGGCATGACGGGCTCGCATTCATCGCGGCGGCTTCGGCTGGGGCGGATTGCGCCAATGATCGATCATCTCGCGGTCGCCGCGCTCGATCTTGTCGAAAAACGCCATCATGCGCGCCATGCCGTCGGCGTAGCGCGTCGGCTTCGCTGCTTCGCCGATGTCTCCGAGAAAGGCCTGTCGGCAGACGGCGATGTCCTTGTCGCGGCCAGCTTGGGCGAGTCGAGCGGCCAGCATCAGCGACAATTCGGCCAGGCGCTGGATCAGCTTCTCGTGCGGGTCCTCGCTGCGCTTCATGGTTTCCCCCTCTTCGCCGCGTGCTCTTCTCCGCGGCCGAAGGCGCCGAACTCCCAGCGGCGTTTCCTCCCCCTCCCCGGCGCTTCGGCGCCGGGGTTCCTTCTTTTCTCGGAAACGGCGGCGCGCCGATCCGCCAAGATATGCCGCGCCGCCTTCCGTTCCATGGCGTTTTCCTCATCGTCCATGATCACAGCATGGCACGAAGGGGAAAGCGCGTGTGTCCCAAATTTAGGGATATTTCGTCCCAAATGAGCGCGACGATGGACAGGGCCTATCTGCTCGCCGACCGCTATGTGCGCGAGGAAATGAGCGCCGCGCGCGTCAACAAGCCCGACGCGATCGAGACCGTGGCCGACGCCTGCGGTCTCGCGCCGGGAACGCTGCACAATCTTTTCAAGAGGCGACTCAAAAATGTCGAGAAGGTCGCTCTCGCGCTCGAGGGATTCGCCCTGCGCCGGCTCGAGCAGCGCGCCGCGCAGCTGCGCCGCGATATTGGCGAGATGCGCGAAAGCCGCATGGTGGTCGATCCGGCTCGCCTATCTGAGCTGGAAGCTGCGCTCGACGATGTCGAGCGCTGGCTCAAAAAGGGGTGAGCGATGAGCGAAGGTTCCCTGTGGAAGCAGGTCCAGGCGCTCGTCGCCGCCGGCCGCAGCAATGCGGAGATACGGGCCGCGCTCCGCGCGCACATGTGCAAAGAGACGCTGGACACCTATCTCAGCGCGGCACGGTCGCAGCGCGGCAAGCAGGCAGCGCGCGCGACGCCGGAATGGCCGGATGCGCGCATCGCGACGGTCGCCAGGCTGTGGGCGGAGGGCTGCACGGCGGCGCAGATCGCCGCTGAGATCGGCGGCGGGATCACGCGCTCGGCGGTGATCGGCAAGGTTCATCGGCTCGGCTTGCCGGCGCGCGAGCGGGGAGTGCGGACGAAAGCGGCGCGCGCCGCGATCATCACGCCGCCACCGGCGCAAGCGGTGAAACGGCCGGCAGAGAAGGCGGCGCCGGTCGTCGTCGCGAGGCCCGCGCCCGTTCCCGCGCTGGCGCCGCCGGTCGACTGTGGGGAGACGGCGCTGGTCGCGTCGATCCTCGATCTGGTCGAGGGGCAATGCAGATGGCCGCTCGCGGCCGGGTTTTGCGGGCGGCCGAGCGCCGGCGGCAAGTCCTATTGCGCGCATCATGCGTTGCGATCGGTCAACCCGCGCGGGCCCATGCGGCCGCCGCGCGCGATCAGCGAAGGTCGCAAGAGCGAGCCGCGCGAGCGCATCGCCGATTGCATCGAAATGTTCGAGGCGGCGCGGTGAGATTCGGCGCGGTGTTCGTGCATGTCGAGCGGCGCGAATGTCGGTTCGCCGCGTCGATCGCGCGCAACATGCGCGCCGCCGGCTGGGGCTGGCGTCGCATCGGCCGGGCGCTGCGCGTGTCGCCCGCGCGAGCGGAGCGATTGGCGCTGAGCGGAACGATGTTCGCGCGGCGCTGGCGCGAGGAAATGCGAAGGGCGGCGTGAGCCGCCCGAGGAGAGAGATCATGCGGCTGAACGATGCGCAGATCGCCGATGTGAAGGCCCGGGTCGATCTCGGCGCGCTGGCGCGCGAGCTCGGCGCTGGACTGCGCAAGCAAGGACGAAAGCTCATCGGCTCCTGTCCGATCTGCGGCGGCGGGCGCTCGGCGCAGCGCTTCGAGGTGCAGGGCGACGGCTGGGTGTGCGCCGTCTGCCAGGACGGCGGCGACGCTATTCGCCTGCTGCAGCGCGCCACCGGCTGTGATTTCCGCGCCGCGGTGGAGAGGCTCGGCGGCGCGCGCGAATTGAGCGACGCCGAGCGCGCCGAGCTGGAGCAGCGCGCGCGGGAGCGGGAGGAAAAGCGCGAGCGCGAGGCGCAGCGCTATCGCGAGCGCGAGATCGCCGCCGTGCGGCGCTTGTGGGAGGGCGCGGCGCGCGCGCCTTTCGATCTCGTCGCCGCCTATCTGCAATGGCGGCGCTGTCTCGCGCCGGCCTCGGCGATGCTGCGCTGCGCGCCGGAACTCTGCTTCTTCGACGGCCAGGCGCCGGACGAGCGCGGGCGCATGGCGCCGCGCGTCGTGCATCGCGGCCCGGCCATGCTGGCGGCGATCGTCGACAATGCGGGCCAATTCTGCGGGCTGCATATGACCTTTCTGGCGCCCGGCGGCGCCGGCAAGGCGGAGATTTTCGAGCCCGAAACCGGCGAGGCGCTCATGCCGAAGAAATGCCGAGGCTCGGTGAAGGGCGGCCATATCGTGCTGCGCGCCGCCCAGGCGCCGCGGCGGCTGTTCATCGGCGAGGGAATCGAGACCGTGCTGTCGGTGGCGACGGCGCTGAAGGCGACGCGGCGGCTGCGCGTCGATGACGCCTTCTGGTCGAGCGTCGATCTCGGCAATCTCGGCGGCGCGGCGGCCGAGACGATCGATCATCCGTTCTTGAAGCATGCGAATGGCCATCGTCAGCGCCTGCCGGGCCCGGAGCCCGATCGCGCGGCGCCGGCGATCGCCATTCCGGGCAGCGTCGAGGAGCTGGTGCTGCTCGGCGATGGCGACAGCGAGCGCGTGCTGACCGAGACGACGCTCGAGCGCGCGCGGCGCCGCTATGAGCGGCCTGGGCGCGTGATCCGCACGGCGTTCGCGCCCGAGGGGCAGGATTTCAACCATGTGCTGATGGAGGGGTGAGATGGCCGAGGCGCCGGGCTTTCGGCGAGTGGAAGCTCCTGGAGCGGACGGAGCGGCTGGTGGCGACGCTGCCGCGGCAGGATGACGCCGAGACGATGCTCGACCTGCTCGCCAAGCGCTCCGTCGTGGCGGCGCCGGTCGGCGCCGACACGGTGGATTGATTTTTTCCTCTCTTTTGCGCGGGCGGGACATGGGCTTCGAGAGCGGTGACGAGGGGCGGCGCGCGCAATTGCCGCTGCGGCGGTTGGGCGAGAGCTTCGACTTCGAGTTCGAGGGGACATGCTTCACGGCGACGGTCGGATTCTATCCGGACGGGCGCGTCGGCGAGCTGTTCCTGAATGGGCTGAAGCTGGACACGGCGCAGGATGTCTACGCCTGCGATCTCGGAAAGGCGATCTCGATCGCCCTGCAATATGGCGCATCGCTGGAGGCGCTGGCCCGCACCATGACGCGCGACGGCGCCGGGCGGCCGCGCGGCCTCGCCGGCTGTGTGCTGGATTTGGTGCGGGAGATGCGCGGATGAGCGGCCAGAACAGATCAACGGCTGTCATGCAGCGGCGCGCGAAGACAAAAGAGCCGCGACCCGACGACTCGTTCGACGCGTTCGACTATTATCCGACGCCTGCATGGGGCACGCGGGCGTTGTGTGAATGGCTTGAGGCAGAAGGGCTTGCCAGCCCCGGCCTTCAAGACGTCTGGGAGCCGGCCTGCGGCGAAGGGCATATGGCGAAGCCGCTCGGAGAATTTTTCCGTGAGGTTTATGCGGCCGATGTCTGTGCCCGTGGCTTTGGTGATGTCGACGATTTCCTGTGGCACTCAGACCGCCGCGCCGACTGGATAATCACCAATCCGCCGTTTCGGCTTGCGTCACAGTTTGCGACGACGGCGTTCGACCGCGCGCGCTTCGGCGTCGCCATGCTCGTTCGAATCGCCTTCCTTGAAGGATCGGACAGATACAACAATCTGTTCGCAAAGCTTCCGCCTTCGCACATCGTGCAATTCGCCGAGCGCCTGCCGATGGTCAAAGGCTGGGTGGACCGCAACGCATCATCGGCGACTGCCTACACCTGGGTTGTCTGGCACAAGGCGTCAGGATCCTCAACGCGGTTCCATTGGCTCGCGCCATGCCGCAAGCGATTGGAGCGTGATTCCGATTATGCGTCTTCCGCCGGCAAATTCGACGCATCGCAGCTAAGCGCGGGCGAGCCCGCGGCATGACGACCGATCCCTACAAGCGCATCGCCGACGCTGTCGAGGGCGCGAGCCCGCAGCCCCTGCGCGCCGCTCCGCCGACGGCGGACGCCGATGACGCGAGCGATGGCGACGCCTGCGACGCGCTCGGGCCGTCGGACCAGGAGGCCGATGGCGTCGACATGCGCGTCGTCGAGCGCTGCGCCAAGCTCGATCAGTCCGACACCGACAATGGCAAGCGGTTGATCGAGCATTTCGGCGCCGATCTCGTCGTGATGGCGCAGGGCGGCGTCGAGGGCGGCGGCTGGCTCGGCTGGGAGGGGCGCTATTGGGACTTGGACGGCGGCGTCGCGCGCGCGAGCAAGATGGCGCAGATGATCGGCGGGCGCATTGGCCTGGAGACGCGCTATCTGCAGCAGACGCCGGCCGAGGCGCGCGTGATCGAGGAAGCCGACAATCTCGCCGCCGATGACGAGAGCGATGGCGCCAAGGCCGTGCGCCGGGCCGCCGCGGCGGCGGAGAAGGCGCTGGAGAAACGGCGGCTGGCGCGCTGGCGCTTCGCCGTGAGCTCGAAAAATTCCGCGCGGCTCGTCGCCATGCTGAAGACGGCGGCGCCGCATCTGCGCCGCGAGCCCGGCGGCTTCAATTCGGAGTCGATGCTGATCGTGACGCAGAATGCGACGCTGCGCGTGATCGTCGAGGAGATCGGCGGGAAGAAAGAGGCGCGGCTCGACGTGCGGCGCGGCTTTGCGCGCGAGGATTATGCGACCGGACTCGTGCCCTGCGATTTCGATCTGATGGCGAAGGCGGCGAAGTGGGACGCCTTCCTGCTGCGCTGCCTGCCGAGCGCCGATATGCGCCGCACGGTGCGGCAATACGCCGGGCTCGGACTCGTCGGCACGCTGCTGCAAAAGCTGATGTTTCATCATGGCTTCGGCGCCAATGGCAAAAGCGTGTTTCTCGCGGTGATTTCCGGCGTCATCGGCAAATCCTATGGCGTGTCGCTGCCCAAGGAGACGATTCTCGGGCGCGGCGAACGCGGCGCCGGGCAGGCCTCGCCGGACATTGTGAGATTGTTCGGCAAGCGCTTCGTGCGCATCGACGAGCTGAAGGAGGACGAGTCGCTGCGCGAGGATCTCGTGAAGCGGCTCACCGGCGGCGACGAGATGGCGGTGCGCAATCTGTTCGAGGGCTATTTCGATTTCGCCAATCGGGCGACGCCGCATATGAGCGGCAACGGCTTTCCCAAGATCGACGGGACCGACAATGGCATCTGGCGGCGCATGCTCGTCGTGCATTGGTCGGTGACGATTCCGCCGGAGGAGCGGCGCGAGTTCGACGGCTTCGTCGCCGAGCTGTTGGAGGAGCGCAGCGGCATATTGAATTGGCTGCTCGACGGCGTGCTCGATTATCTCGAGCATGGGCTGTTCATCGCGCCGGAGATCGCCGCGGCGACCTCGAAATATCAGGAGGAGATGAATCCGATCGGGGAATTCATCAAGGATTGCGTCGAGGCGCATGAGGGCGAGCGCGTGGCGGCGAGCACGGCGTATCAGGCCTATGTGAGCTGGTCCATGGCCAACGCCAAGCGGGCGAAGACGCAGACGGCGTTCGGCCGCGAGATGGCGAAACTGTTCAAGCGCGACAATGACCGGGCGCGCTCCTATCTCGACTGCCGCCTGCATGACGTGCCCGACCGGCCGGAGGAGCCGGGCAAGGCGCGCGCGGCGACGGATTATCCGGAGGGGTATGGGGATGAGCGGGCAAAGAGAACGCAACATGAAGCCGATTCCGATCTCTGCGGCGGAACGTATCGCGAAGGAATGCGGCTACGATCAGGTGATCATTTACGCCCGGCGCGTCGGTGACGATCCAAAACCGCACGGTGAGCATGTGACGACGTATGGCGTCGACGCAGCGCACTGTGAAGTGGCTGCTCGGATAGGCGATCATCTCAAATACAACGTGTTCAAATGGCCGCGAGAGAGTGAGAAATGACGCGCACTCGCGGGCCTACCGTCATCGATCTCTTTTGCGGCGGCGCCGGCGGCTGGTCGCTCGGCCTCCATCGCGCCGGCTATCGCACGGTTGCGGCCTGCGAGGCCGATCCGTGGCGGCGCGCCATGTTCGCGGCGAATTTCCCCGGCGTGAGGATGTATGACGATGTTCGAGAGCTCACCGCAGGGCGAATTATTTCCGATCTCGGATATCGTCCCGACCTGCTCGTCGGAAGCCCGCCCTGCCAGGACGCGAGCGCAGCCAACACGCGCGGCCAGGGAGTCGACGGCGAGCGCACCGGGCTCTTCTTCCCGACCATCCGCCTCGTCGGAGATCTGCGACCTCGTTGGGTCGCTCTTGAAAATGTCCCTCGCCTCCGAACTCGCGGCGCAGACAGAGTGCTCGGCGCATTGGAGGAGATCGGATACTCCGCTTGGCCGTTCGTGGTGGGTGCTCACCATGTCCGCGCCAATCACAAACGAGAGCGAGTGTGGATCATTGCTTTCGACCCCGCGCAAATCGGACATGGCGGCGGGGGGGCATGGCGATACTGGCCGCATGGGAACGGTGCGGCACATGCTGCACCAGGCGATGCTGCCGACGCCGACGAAGTCGGACGGCGGAGCCGAGCCGCCGGGAGTGACAGGGCGGAAGCTGAGAACCTATCTCGCCACGCCGGCGAAGCGGGATTTCCGCTCGGCGAAGGCGTCGGAACAAACGATGCGTGGCAATGCGCGGCCGCTGAACGAGCATCTGGCCAACGCCGAGATGATGCTCACCCCGACGAAGACGGGCAATCTCACAGCGCCGTCGATGTTGAAATGGGCGGGCGCGAGGGCGCTGGCGAAGATGCTGGCGAGCCATGGTCTCACTGGAACGGCGGCCTTGCCCATCACCTACGGCTGGATCATGGGCTATCCACCGAGCTGGCTGCTGCGTCCGGCGATCGGGCAAGCCCTCTCCATGGCCTCGCGGGCCGCATCGTCGCCGCCTATGGCGACGCCGTCGTGCCGCAAATCCCGGAAGCCATAGGCCGGGCCATTCGTCGCGTCGAGGCGGCGGTGGCGGCGGCCCGCAGCCCGATAGAGGAGCCGCCATGACGGCCGACCTATGACGCGCGCTCGCGGGCCGCCGGCGTCGCCAAACGTCGCAACTCTCATCTTCGCTGCCCTCGCGTCGCCTTCCGTGGCGCGAAACGCTTTCCTGCGCGCCGAAAAGCCCGTAGCCCGTTTGGATGGCCGGCGGGAAATCTGCAAGGGTTGCAAGAGTTGCGCAAGAGTTCGAAACAAACTGTCGCAGGTGTTTTTGCGTGATACGGCAATAGGTTATGAGAGGCGTGCAAGAGTTGCATGAGTTTTCCTCGCGTAATGTATGAAACATTGGGGTTCGGGGAGTGCTCTAAAAATGTTTGCTCATACGTTATGTGCGTAGAAAACTCAGGCAACTCTTGCAAATGATGAAAAATAACAATGAATATATAGGCTTGTAATCTGCAATGGTTTTGAACAAACCATTGCGCAACCCGTGCAACCCTTGCAAAACAGGAACAAAGCATGAGCGGGACGAAGGATCGGCGCGCGGCGGTGATCGCTCTGGCGCGGGGGTGGGGTGGGCAGGGCGTGGCGGCGCGGCCCAAGGCGCGCGAGCGGCGCGGGATCGAGGACTTGCTCGCCTGGGCCTATCTGCGCGAGCTGCCGAAAACGGCGATGCGGCGGACGGATGGCCCAAAACTCTGGCGCAGCGGGTGGATGAAGGTCGAGGAATGGCTCGAGGAGCTGTCTTTGGCGGGACCGAACGAAAATCGCTTCGGCGTCGTCCCGGATTTGAGCGTGATGACGGCGCCGCACGAGGACGCGCTGCGCGTGCATGAGGCCGTGTGCCGGCTGGACGAGCTCGACATCGGCGTGCCGGACGATTGGTCGCCCTGCGCCGAGCTCGGCGATCTCGACGGGCATGGCGCGGCTCTGCCGGGGCTGGCGCTGGCGCGGCTCTGCGTGACCGGGGCGGATGGCGTGCCGCGGCTGCGGCGCTCGGCGCGGGCGCTGGTGTTTCGTCATGCGATTCTCGGCGGGTGCCCCGATTGGGAGATCGATCCGCCACAGGTGCGGGTGGTGAGCGAATACGGCCGGCCGAAGTGGTTTCTGCGCGAGGTGATGTGGTTCGACGGGGTGGATGGGCAGGTCGCGCACGAGGTGGAGATCGACGGCTGCGACAAGTGGGGGCATGCGCGGCCAGGCGCTTATCAGAAAACCTATCTCGACCCTGATCCGGTCGATGGCGTCGTCGGGCGCGGCGAGTATGAAATCTGGCGCTGGGCGCTCGATTTGCTGGTGGAGGATTTGGCGGGGCTGCTCGTCGATTTCGAGGCCGTGGCGAGTGATCGGCCTATGCGGCCCTGGGTGGAGGCGGCGCCGCGCAAGGGGCGGACGCTACGCGATCTACGGCAAGATGCCGGGTGGCAGATTCGCGGGGATGCGCGACGGGCGAAAGGGCGACTCTAGAAATTCCTTGACGCCCCGAAGATATTTTGCGATGTGTTGGTCACGGATTAAAAGGATCGACAAACCCCGCTCTCACAAGAGGGCGGGGTTTTTCGTTGTGGGGGCGCGCATGCGGCTGCTGGTGACCTTCGACGCCGCGGCGCTGCAGCGGGAGATCGCGGGGCTGGAGGCGGCCGAGGCCGGGCGTCTGCGCACGCGGCTCGCCGGGGCGCTCAACGAGGTCGGCGCGGAAATCCACAAGGCGGTGCTGCCGCCGCTGCGCCTGCAGACAGGGCTGAAGGGCGCGACGGTCGCTCGCTCGGTGCATGACATCGGCGCGGGCGGCGACCGGCTCGCCTATTCGCTGACGACGCGCGGCGGCGATATCTCGCTGAAATATTTCTCGCCGCGAGAGGCGCAGGGCGGCGTGATCGCGCGGCCGCGGGGCGTGCGGACCTATGTCCAGGGCGCGTTCCTCAAGAGCGGCCGCTCGCCGAACCGCTCCTATGCCGAGCGGCTGCACGGGCAGGTGTTCCGCAATGTCGCGCGCGGGAAGTGGCGCGGGCGCATCGCTCGGGTGAAGAGCGGCGTGTTCATCCCGCGCGAGCTGGTGCAGGGCGCGGCGCGCGCGACCTTCGAGCGGATGGTGGCGCGCGAGCTGCCCCCCGCGGTCGGCCGGGCGCTGACCCTGGTGACTGCCTGACGGGTCCTTCCCCTCCCCCGCCGCGCCCCACGACCGGGAAACGCGCGGGGGTTTTCCAGTAATGCTGGCCAAAAATCAGGGCTAACGATGCTAACAGAGGCACCTAACGGCGCTAACGCTTCGCCGCGAGCGGTCATGTGGACCGTGGCCGAGGTGGCGGCGCGGGACGGCGTGTCGAAGCCGACCGTCTCTGTGCGCGTCAAGCGCTTCGTCGAGCAGCATGGGCTCACGGTCGAGCGTGACGCTCTCGGGCGCGTCGCGCGGCTCAATGTCGCCGAATACGACGCTCTGCGCGGCCGCTATGACGATCCGTCCAAGGCGCAGGCGTCCGCCCGCACGACGGCGCCGGTCGAGGACAGGGAGACCTATGACGAAGCCCTGCGCCAGAAGACCTGGCACGAGGCCGAGAAGCGGCGCATCGAGCTGGCGCAGATCAAGGGCCAGCTCATCGAGACGGCGGCGGTCGCCGATGGCTATGATCGCGCCGCGCAGAAGATCCTCGACACGATCGGTCGCCTCGACGAGCATTGCGACGACCTCGCCGCTGTGGTCGGGCGCGAGGGCTCCCGCGGCCTGCAGACGGCGATGAAGAAGCTCGTCGTCGAGCTGCAGCGCGACATCGCCGCGGCCCTGCGCTCCGAGGCGGACACGCTGCGCGCGATGATCACCGAGAACGTCCAGCAGCAATGATGGACCTCGGCGCCGTCGCGGCGACCCTCGACGCTCTCGCCCTGCGGGTCGAGCCGATCGATCCGCAGCCGCTCTCGCAATGGATGGCCGAGAACATCGTCCTGGTCGACGGCCCGTCCGCCGGCCGCATGTGGAGCCTCGACGGCGCGCCCTATCTGGCGGAGATCGCGGATTGCCTCGGCGACGACCACCCCTGCAACCTCGTCACGGTGCGAAAATCGCAGCAGACGGGCGCGTCCATCCTCGCGCTCGGATGGTGCCTCTACATAGCCGACCGCGAACCGGCGAACACGCTCTACGGCGTGCCGGGGATCGACGCCCTGCGCGATCTCAACAGCGGCAAGCTGCAGCCGCTCATCGACGCCTGGCAGAAGCACACGGGGCGCGTCGTGTTCGAGCCGCAGACATCGCGCTCGGGCGCCGGCTCCACGACCTACGAGAAAGTTTTCTCGCGCGGGCGCCTCTGGCTCGGCAACGCCAATTCGGTGATGGACCTCTCGTCGAAGACGGTGAAGAAGGGCGTGAAGGACGAGGTGTCCAAATGGGAGGACATCCCCGGCAAGGGCGATCCGGAGACGCTGTTCTTCGGCCGCTTCACCTCGTTTCGCCGTCGGCGCAATTGGAAGATCCTCGAAATCTCGACGCCGGAGGTCGACAGCGGCGACGAGGCCGGCGAAGCGCATGGCCATTGCCGCATCGATCGTTCGTTCAAAAAGTCGGATCAGCGCTTCTGGTTCGTCCCCTGCCCTGGCTGCGGCGCGCATTTCGCGCATGAGTGGGGCGGATTCGTCGTCGACGAGGCGCATCCGCACAAGAGCTATTACGTCTGCCCCCATTGCGGCGCGCGGATCGACGATCTCGCCCGCGTGCCGATGATCCGCTCCGGCTGCTGGCGCCCGACGGCCGCCGGCGGCGCACGCCATCCCGGGTTTCACATCGACGCCTTCGTCTCGCTGATGATGTCTTACGAGGCGATCGCCGAGGATCACATCGCCTCGCGCAAGGGAGGCGAGATCGGTCGCAAGGACTTCGCCAATCTGGTGCTCGGCCTGCCGCATCAGTTCAAGGGCGATGCGCCGGACCACAAGCGGCTGATGGAGCGGCGCGAGGATGGACTCGCCCGCGGCCATGTGCCGCCGCAGGGCCTGCTGCGGGTCGCTTCCGCCGACGTGCAGATGCGCGGCATATGGGTCGAGGTGCTCTCCGTAGCGCCGAATCGGCAGAGCTGGGTGGTCGATGCGCTCTATCTCGACGGCTCGACCGAGTCGCCGGAGGGAGAAGCCTTCGAGAAGCTCGAGCAGCAGGTGCTGAATCGAGAATTTACGGACGCTTTCGGGCGCGGATGCAAGATCGACGCGCTCGCCGTCGACTCCGGCTACCGCACCCATGTGGTCTACGCCTGGGTGCGCGCCAAGCAGCGCCTGCATCCGGACACAGGACAGGACATGGTGCTCGCCGTCGACGGGCGCGACGGTTGGAGCAAGCCGGCGATCGGCATGCCGACGCCGGTGGACATCGATCTCGCCGGCACGAAGATACGGCAGGGCGTGAAGCTCTGGCCCGTCGGCACATGGCCGTTGAAGGGAGCTTTCTACGCCGATCTGCACAAGCTCGGCGTGAAATCCGGCGCGGCGGCCGACCCGGACGGCTATTGCCACTTCGGCACATGGCTCGACGAGACCTATTTCAAGCAGATCACCGCGGAATATCTCGCCACCGAGTCGTTCCGTGGGCGCACGCGGCGCGTGTGGAAGCCGATCACCGCCGGCGCCGACAATCATCTGCTCGACTGCCGCATCTACAATCTGGCGCTCGCCGAATATCTCGGCCTGTCGTCGACGACAGCCGATGAATGGGCCGAGCTCGCCCGCCGGCGCGGTATGCCGCAGGAGGCCATCGCCGAAGGCCTGTTCGCCCCGCGACGCGACGCAGCGCCTGCGCCGGCCGGCGCGCCGATCATCGTCCCGGCGCCCGCCGCGGCGCCCGAGCCGGAGGCGCGCGACCCCTTCGCGCGTCTCGCGGCGCTCAACGATTCGTGAGGCTATGACCAATCTGTCATCCGTCGACAGCGCCACGCTCACGCAGTGGCTCAAAGAGGCGCGCGCCGCCTATCACCAGCTCTCCATCGGCCGCAGCGTCGTCGAGCTGCGCCACAAGGACAAAACCGTCACCTATCGCCACGCCGACGCCGAGCGCCTCCTCGCCTATATCGCCCGCCTCGAGGCGGCCCTCGCCGGCGGCGGGCGCCCGAGCGGAATCGGAGTGATCTTCTGACATGCCCATCGGCTCGGCGATGATCGACTCCGTCGTGAGCGGCGCGCATCAATTCGGCGCGCACGATTCCGGCCCGGGACCGTCGCCGTCGGCTGTCGGCTCGCGGGCCTATCGTGCGGCCTCCGGCATGAGCCAGGAGATGGCCGGCTATTGGCCCGCGTGGTCATCCGGCGATTCGGCGACGCTGCCGAATATTCGCGTCTCGCTCGATCGCACGCGCGACATCATCCGCAACGACCCGCATGCGGCTGCGGGCGTCATGCGGCTTGTCGACATGCTCGTCGGGTCCGGCTGGCAATGCATGCCGACTCCAGACGCGGCGGCGCTGGGGATTTCTCCGAAGGAAGCGAGAGCGCTCGGCCGTGGCATTCGGTCGGAATGGAAGCTGTTTTCACGTGATCCGCGCAAGTTCTGCGATGCGCGGCGCCGCTTGACGCTCAACGGCCTGCTGCGCCTCGCCGCGCGCACCTTCGTGACCGCGAACGAAGCTTGCGCCGTGCTGAAATATGATCGCAAGCGCGTCGAGCGGAAGGGCGCGCGCTATGCGACATGCCTCGCCCAGGTCGATCCGGATCGGTTGAGCAATCCGAACAATCGGCCGAACACGTTGAGATTGCGCGGCGGCGTCGAGTTCGATGAAGATAGCGTGCCGGCGGCCTATCACATCCGCAACGCGCATTATGCGGATTGGTGGGCCGGGACCGAATCGCAGACATGGACCCGCATCGAGCGCGAGACGCCGCACGGGCGCCCCGTCTTCATCCACGCCTTCGAGCCGGAGCGCGAGGATCAGACGCGCGCCATCACGCCATTCGCCTCGCTGATTTCCAGGCTGCGCATGATCGGCAAGCACGCTGATCTCGAGATCGCCAACGCCACGGCGAATGCGCTGTTCGCCGCCTTCGTCGAATCGGACCTTCCAGCCGAGGAGGTGGCGCAGCGGCTCGCGGCCGGAAGCCAGCAGACGTCGCTGCGCGCGTCCTACATCGACAAGATGGTCGATCATTATACGAAGCACCCGGCGACGCTGGGCGGCGTTCGTATTCCCGTGCTCATGCCGGGCAGCAAGGTGAGCATGAACGGCACGTCGCGCGCGACGACGGCCTTTCCCGCTTTCCAGGCGGCATTCCTGCAATCCATCGCCTCGGCGCTCGGCGTCTCTTACGAGCAGCTGGCGATGGATTGGAGCCGCACCAATTATTCCAGCGCGCGTGCGGCCCTCAATGAAGTGTGGCGCACCATCAAGCGGCTGCAGGCGGTTTTCGCCGAGCAATATGTGCAGCCGATCTATTTCGCCTTTCTCGAAGAGGCCTTCGACAAGGGCTATGTCGTCGCCCCCGCCGGAGCGCCGGATTTCTGGGACATGCCGGAGGCCTATGTCGCCGCCCGCTGGATCGGCCCGGGCCGCGGCTATGTCGATCCGGTGAAGGAGGCCGAGGCGGCGGCCCTGCGCATGGAAGGCCTCACCTCGAACCTCGAGATCGAGAACGCCGAGCAAGGCCTCGATTGGGAGGAGAACATCGAGCAGATCGCCTTCGAGAATGATGTGCTCGCGGAGCAGGGCCTCACGCGCCTGTCGATGGTCGCCGCCGTGCAGGCCAACAATGGCGCGAAGCCAGACAGCGAGGAAGCGACGGGACCGGCCGGGCCCGGCGGAGGAGCGAGCTCATGACGATCGTCGCGCGCGTCGCGCATAAGCTCATCTTCAATCAAGCGCAACTCATCGATGAATTCGCGGCCGAGACGCTCGTCTCCGGCCTCGCCCAGCGTTTCGACGTCGATCCGCCAGCGGATTTCGATGCGTCGCGCTTCGTCGGGCGCCGTGCGGAAACGCGCCTCTCCAATGGCGATCTGGAAGAGGCCTATCGGATCGAGGATGGAATCGCCCTCGTCAACGTCTTCGGCGAGCTGGTCACTCGCGGAGCATGGCTCAACGCCTGGAGCGGCCTCACCTCCTATGAGGGATTCGAGGCCATCATGCGCGCGGCGGCCGTGGATTCGCGCGTGCGCGGGATCATCCTCGATATGAACACGCCGGGCGGCCAGGGCGCCGGCGCGATGGAGGCTGGGAAGCTCGTGCGTGCGATCGCCGATCGCAAGCCGGTCGTCGCTTTCGTCAACGCCCAGGCCGCGAGCGCCGGCTACGCCATCGCATCCGGCGCCACCCGCATCATCTCGATTCCCTCGGGCAGCGTCGGCTCGATCGGCGTCGTGTGGATGCATGTCGACCGCAGCGCCGAGCATGAGAAGGCCGGGCGCAAGGTCACCGTGCTGACCGAGGGCGCCTATAAGGCCGACGGCCACCCCTTCGCCGCGCTCGACGATGGCGCGCGCGGCCGCATCCAATCGCAGATGCGCGAGCTCTACGATGATTTCGTTCGCACGGTCGCGGATCACCGCGACCTTCCGGAGCGCGCCGTGCGCGACACGCAGGCGAGGGTCTATCGCGGCGACCGGGCCGTCGAGAACGGTCTCGCGGACGCCGTCGGCACGCTCGACGACGCCTTCGCCTTCTTTTCCCAAGGCCGGGAGTCCGGCCGCTTTTCCCTCATCGGAGGAACCATGTCCGACTCGTCGAAGGGCCCGGCCGGCCCCGCCGCTGGCGAAACGGTCGCCAAGGCCGACCACGAAGCCGCTCTCGCCGCCGCCCGCACCGAGGCGCACGCCGCCGGCGTGCAGGCCGAGCGTGCGCGCATCGGCGCCATTCTCGGCCATGAGAACGCGAAGGGCCGCGAGAGCCTCGCCCAGCATTTCGCCTTCAAGACCGCTATGCCGGCCGACTCCGCCATCGAGGCCCTTGCGGCGGCGGCGCCGGCCGCCGCGGCCGCGGCGAAAACACATCGTCTCGACAATCTGGCGCCGAATCCGAAGGTCGACGCCGATCTGGAGCCGATCTCTCCGGCGCAGGCCGCCGCCGAAGGGTGGGAATCTGTCGTCAAACAGCTGAACGCCGAGCAGTCCCGCGGCGCTTCGCGCGGCCGCCACTGATCGGGCAGGAACCAGAGGAACGCCATCATGGGAACGCCCCAGGGAATCACGCTCAACGAGACCGCGCATCCTTTCACCTTCGTCGTTTCGGAGGATTCGGACGGCGCCGGCTATCTCTCACGTGACGAGGTGATCATCGGCAACAGCCAGACGATCGTCGTCGGCCAGGTGCTGGCGCGCCAGGCCGTGCCGGCCGCTGTCACCATCTCAGCGGCCGCCGACGCCGGCAATACCGGCAATGGCGTGCTTACCCTCGCCTCGCCGGGCTGCGACGCCAATGTGATCGGCGGCGATTACCGCGTCGTGTTCCTCGAGGCTGCGACCAATTCCGGCCGCTTCGAAGTGTTCGATCCGCGCGGCGTCGCCATCGGCCAGGGCGCCGTCGGAAGCGCCTTCGCCAAGCAGGTGAAGTTCACCATCGCCGACGGCGCGACGGATTTCGCGGCCGGCGACAGCTTCACCCTCCATGTCGACGAGGGCGACGAGACGAACGAGGTGCATGTCGCCTGGGCGCCGGGTCTACGCGCATCCGCCATCGCCGGCTATCCGGCGACGACGGGCGCGTCCACGACGAAGAAGATCACCGTCATCAATGCGCATGCGACCGTGCGGCTCGCCGATCTCATTTTCGGCGGCTCGCCGTCCACCGCGCAGATCGACCAGGCGAAGCGCGAACTCGGCGCCGGCCTCGTCAAGTTCCGCTGACCCTTCCCATCCGCGCCCCGGCGACGCCGGGCCTGCTCTCGGCTGGTCGCCCAGCCCCTGAAAGGACTTTGAAATGCCCATCATGGACGTCTTCCTGGGCGACGCCTTCACCGCTCGCTCGCTGACCACCGCCATCGACCGCTATTCCTATGTGCCCGGCTTCCTCGAGACCATTCCCGGCCTCTTCGAGGACAGGGCGGTGCGCACACCGGAAATCTTCATCGAGGAGCGCGATTTCGCGCCGGCGCTGATCCAGACGAGCCCGCGCGGCGCGCCGCCGCATCAGGAGAGCGGCGACAAGCGAAAGGTGCGCGCCTTCAGCAGCACGCGCATCGCCGATTCGTCGCGCGTCTGGGCGCATGAAATTCAGGGAATCCGGCCCTTCGGCCAGGAAGTCGGCTTGAAGGATCTTCAGATGGAGATCGGCCGCCGGCAGATGAAGATCAAGAACAACTTCGCCCTGACCAAGGAGAACATGCGCTTCGGCTGCGTCACCGGCGTCGTCGTCGATGCGGACGGCTCGACCATCTATTCCTGGTTCGACGAGTTCGGCGTGTCGGCGCCGACCGAGACCGTCTTCGATTTCAGCTCTGCGGCGACCGAGGGTGACATCATCAAAGCCTGCAATGCGAAGCGCCGCAGCATGGTGCGCTCGCTGAAGGGTCTCGGCGGCGCCAATGTGACGATCCATGCGCTCTGCGGCGACGACTTCTGGGACGCCTTCGTGACCTCGGCCGAGGTCCGCAAGACCTATCAATATGCGATGGCGGCGAAGGATCTGCAGAACGACGTCGGCGGCGCATGGGAATCTTTCCGCTTCGGCAAGATCATGTGGCACAACTACCGCGGCACGGATGATCAGACGACGCTCGCGGTCGGCGCGAAGAAAGCGAAATTCTTTCCGGCCGGAGCCGGGATTTTCCAGGTCGCGAAGGCTCCGGCGGAGCGTTTCGAATTCGTCAATACGCCCGGCCTGGACGAATATTCCTGGGTGGTGCCGGACAAGGATCGCGACTCCTGGGCGGATGTCGAGGTCTACAGCTATCCGCTGCATGTCTGCACCATGCCGCAGGCGCTCGACGCCGCGAAAATCAACTGACCTCCGGCGCGGGATGTCCCTCTTCCGCGACGCCTTCGCAGCGGCGGACGCCGATTTCGACGACAATTTCGGCGAGCCGCTGCAAATCATTCCGGTCGTCGTGGGCGAATTTCTGCGCAATGCGACGCCGGCGGCTCCTCCCCTCGAATTGGTCGGCATTCTCGATTTGCCGACCGACATCCTCGCCGTCGGCCGCGAACGCGACAGCGCCCGCTCGGAGGTGATCGCGCAGACGCCGTCCGCGGACTTCGCTCTGCAGCATTTCGGCCCCGACGCGCCGCTTCCGAAGGAAGGCGACGAGATCGTCGCGCCGTCGCGTCCGGGCGCGCCGCGCTATCGAGTCCTATCGGCCAAGCCGGACGGCGTGTCCCGGATCATCTGTCAGCTCGCCGCCCTATGAGGTTCGTTCCATGGTCGGATTGACGTCCTTCGCCGTCGGCCTCGCGGCGACGCGCGCGCTGCGCGGCCGCACCATGGCTGAGAACCGGGTGCATTTCGAGCCCAATGTCGCGATTGCCGTCACCGCGCCGACGCTCTGCGTTTATGTCGCCGGCGGCGAAACGGAGGTCGAGGGACGCGCGCTGCTGGATGCGAGCGGGAGCCGGGTTCGTTTCGAGCTGTTGCTGCCGCCTGTCGTCGTGCTGGCGACGGGCCAGCAAGAGGCGCAACTGGATATGAACGCCTCGGCGGCGCTGGCCTTCGCATTGTTCTGGCGTCAATGCTTGATCGCGCTGCAGTCCGATCAGAACGTCTGGTCCGGGCTCTGGCGCAGCTTCGTCCCGCGCATTCACTCGCTGGTCGCCGGCGCCGACCTGATCGAGCTGGAGAAAGGGCAGAAGATCCCGGCGCGCATTGTCGAGCTCGTCATCGAGCCGTTGAGCGAGCCGAGCATCGGCGTCGAGCCGCAAGGCGTTTGGGCCGAAATGCTCGCCGCGATGCGCGCCGAAACCGGCGAGCTATCCGTCCTCGCCGATCTGCTTCAGTCGGCGATCACAGGCGTAGTCGCGCTCGCCGATTGGCGTTCCGATCTCGCGCGGCTCGGCATTACCTTCGCGCTCGGCGAGGCGCTCGGCGTCGGGCCGGCGGAACACGATATCGGCCCATCATTCGACGGCCCGACGATCGTCGAAGAATTCGCCGACGCCACGCTCACTGAACCGCAGAGCTGACATATGGACCCGGTTCGGGCGATCCGAGAACTTCAGCAGGCGCTGGCGGGCGCGGTGCAGGAGATTGCGGAGCTGCGCGCGGCGCATGAGCGCACCATCATGCATGGCGTCGTGACCGCGCGCGACAAGACCAAGGGCGTTCGCTTGCAGATCGGCCTGGACGCAGACGGCCGGCCGGTGGAGACGGATTGGCTGCCGATGTCGCAGACCGCCGGCGTGCGCAAGACATGGTCGTTGCCGAGCGTCGGGCAGCAGCTCACCGCCTTCTGCCCGAGCGGCGATGCGCAGCGCGCCGTGCTCATGCCGTTCACCTGGTCCGACAATAATCCGGCGCCGTCGGACGATGTCGACGCCGATGTCGATCTGCGCGGCAAGACGCGCGTGACGCAGAAGGACGGCAGCTTGAAGCGCGAGGTCGACGGCGTCACCGAGACGATCTCGAAGCAGAGCCATTCGGTGACCCTGCACAAGGACGAGCAGGCCGCGGCGACGGTCGACGACAAGCATCCATGGGCCGGCAACACAGGCGACGCGCTGCATGGCTGGACGATCACGAAGGATGGCGGCCTCGAGGCGCAGGTGAACATGGGCGGCGCGATGCATCTGTTTCACATTCATCCGACCGGCGGGCTCACTGTGAGCGCGTTCGGCGGCAATCATCAGATCACCATCGGCGAGAGCGGGATCAAGCACAAATCGACATCGCGCGTGACCGTGGAAGCGCCGCAGATCGAGCACAATGGCGCGCTGAAGGTCGCGGGCTCGATCCTCGCCGGCGGCGTCGTGCAGAGCGCGGGCTTCCTCGGCAATTTGCAGGGCTATTCCATCGGGACCGGCTTCGGCGGCGGGCTTTCTGGAGCGACGGACTGGTGAGCAGCCTCGGAATCGACCGCCACACCGGCCAGACTCTGACCGGCTGGGCGCATGTCGTCCAGTCGATGCAGGTGATCTTCTCGACGGGCGTCGGCGCGCGCGTCATGCGTCGCACATTCGGCTCGGCCGTTCCCGCGCTGCTCGGCCAGAACTTCGTTCCGGCGACCGTGCTGCGTTTCATGTCCGCGGTCGCCATTGCGATCGATTTGTGGGAGCCGCGCTTCCGCGTGCGGAGCTTCTCGCTGCCGAGCGATGCGAACGACGCCGAAAGCGCTGGGCAGGGCCGGCTCGGGATGCAAATCCACGGCGATTATATGCCGAACGCGCTCGAGGGGGATTTCACTGTGGTCGTTCCGAAGACGGTGGATCTGTGAGCCGCTTCCTCGCATCCTCGCTCGATCTATCGCTGCTGCCGGCGCCGCAGGTCGTCGAGACGATCGACTATGAAGCGATCCTCGCCGCGCGGATCGCCGAGCTCACGGCGAAATTCGCCGCGGCGGGCGTGGCCTATAATGTCGGCGGGCTGGAAACCGACCCGGGCGTCGTTCTCGAAGAAGCGGACGCCTATCGCGAGCTGTTGATGCGCGCGCGCATCAATGACGCGGCGAAGGCGACGATGCTGGCCTTCGCTGTCGGCGCCGATCTCGAGCAGCTCGCGGCGCTCTATGGCGTCGCGCGCCGCCTCATCGCGGCGGCGACGGCGAATGCGGCCGCGGTCTATGAGAGCGACGCCGAGCTGCGGCGCCGCGCGCAGATCGCGCCGGAGGCTTTCACGACATGCGGATCGGCCGGCGCCTATGTCCACCATGCGCTGGAGGCCGCCCCGGAGCTGATCGACGCGCGGCCGATCGTATCACTGTCGTCATCCGGACAGGCGGGAGTGCGCGTCGTGTGCCTGGCGCGGGGCGGCGACGGCGTTCCGAGCGCCGGCGCGCTCGCGGCGGTGAGGGCGCGGCTCAACCGCACGGACGTCAAGCCGATGACCGTGCCCGTGGCCATCGCCGCGGCGGCGCCGGTCGCCTATTCGGTCGCCGCGAGCCTGCAAATTCACGCCGGGGCCGCCTCGGCGCCGATCCAGGCGGCGGCGATCGCTGCGGCGCAGGCGATGATCGCCGCGCGCCGCGGGCTCGGCGTCGATGTGCTGCGTCAGGCCTTCGAAGCGGCGCTGCGCGTCGCTGGCGTCGAGCGCGTGGTTCTGAGCGCGCCGCCGGTCGATATCGCCATCGCCGACGACCAATGCGCGAACTGCGTCGGTCTCGATGTTTCGGTCGTCGCCCTCGATGATTGACTCGCTGCTGCCGGACCCGACGCCTTGGGAGCGCGCCGTCGAGGCGACGAGCGCCGCGCGCTGGGACCTACCCGCCGAGACGATCGCCGCGCTGGCGCGCGCGGCGGATTGCCCGGCGGCGCTGATCGGCTATCTCGCCTTTGCGCGATCAGCCGATGTGTGGCGCGACGATTGGCCGATCGAGCGCAAGCGCGCCGTCACGCAACGCGCGCTGCTCGACCAGGGGCTCAAAGGCGCGCTGGCGCTTCATGAGCGCTATCTCGGCTATGTCGACGCCGAGCTGCTCCGCGCCGTCACGCCGCCCGCGCGTTTCGCGCCCGGGCGTCGCCTCACGCCGGCCGAGATGGATGCGATGCTGGCCGACATGCCAGAGATCCGGATCAAGGTTTACGCGGATCCGCGCGGCTCGGGGCGGCGAATGTTTTTCGAGCGGCGCTATTATTCTTCGGGGTGCGGATGGTCGACGGCGGGCGCCGACGATGTGCATGAGAGCCGGGCCACGCTCTTGCGCGACGGCGTCGCGACGCCGTTGCGGATCGCGGATGTGACGCCGGACGGCGTCGACGCAGGCCTCGGCGTCTTTTCGCGTCTCTATCTTCCGCACGCATGGTCGATCGCGCGCGTGCTCGGACGCGGTCAGCTCCGCCGTCAGCGCTATTGGGGACGAAGCCGCGCCACGCAATGGGTGGTGTCGTTCGTCGTGACGGGCGACGCGCTTTCGCGCAGCGTCTCGCCTGGGCTTTATCCCGCCGTCGTGTCCCCGTCGCGCATCATGGCGCGTCACGCGGCGGCGCGCGGCAAGGCGTGGCTGTCGCATCGCTCGACATTGCGGCGGTGGCTGAGACCGTCTGCGGCGGCCGAATATGTCTATGACAGCCTGCGGCTCTGGGATGAGTCCGTCTCTGTCGCGCACCGGCGCAAGCGCTCCTTTTGGAGCTGGTCGTGGCGCGGCATGCCGACCCATTCGGCGATCTTGTCGATAGACGCCTCGCGCCCGGCGAAGAAGCGCAAGCGATGGCGCGGCGGCGGCTTCCACGGATTCTATCGCGCGCGCGACGGCCGCGCGCTCGCCGATGCGCTGGAGGCCGTGCGAGCGGCTTCGCTGCCGCACGAGACCATTCTCATCGATCTGGAAACCGCGTTCGAGCGGCGCTTCTACGGAGCTTGATGCATGCGCAAGAGGATCAATTTCAGCGCCAATATGGAGGCGCTCGCCGATGATGAAAATGCGCTGCAGGGGTATGTGCAGGAATATGGCGACAATCTCGTCTCCGACTTTCTGCAGCCGTCTGGCGCGCGCGGATTTGCCGGGCTCGCGGTGACCCGCAAGACGTCGACCGTCGTCAGCGTGGCGCCGGGCCGCTACTACGACAGCGCTGGACGCATGTATGGGCTCGATCAGGCGAGCGAGATCGACATCACCGCCTATCTCCCGTCTGTGAGCCCGCGCATCGTCGCGATCGTGTGCTACGGGCAGACCCAGGACGCCAATTCGGTCGTGCGCGATTTCATCAATCCAGCGACCGAGGAAGCGACACCGCGGCAAGTCTATCTCGAGCAGCATCGCCAAGTGGTGCTGACGGTCGTCGCCGGGACGGAAGCGGCTTCTCCGGTCAATCCGGTCATCGGCTCGACCTATCTCGGCGTCGCTTATGTGCGGCTCACTCCGGCTGGAGTCGTCGCGCAATCATCCATCTCGATGATCGTCGCCGATGAAATCGAGAGTCTCGACGACGCCTTCGGGCGCATCGCATCGCTCGAAAGCTGGAAAAAGAGCGTCAATACTTCGGTGGAGACGCTGCGGACGGAGATCGCGAGCATCTCGAGCGCATTAAAAGGGCTCGCCAATGTCGATGGGCTCTCGGAATTGGCGAGGGAGCTGGCGCGGCTGCGCGAGGAAATCGGTCTGCCCGACGCCTACACCATGTCGCACGCCGATGTTTATCTCACCGCCTCGGAAAGCGACACGGCCAATGTGGCGTGGCTGGCCAAGGTCGAAGAAGGCGTGCGCTTCGCCGACGCGAACCGCAATGAACAGCAAATCGCGCTGCTGTCGTCGATCGATCCTGCCGTCACCATCACGCCGGGCGGCTTGATGCTGCCCAAATATTCCGAGATCATCTCGCTGTCGATCGGCGACTCGGCGAAGGAACGCGATCTCGATCTGCCGATCGCCCAATTCCAGATGACGACCATCTCGGGCGATGTGCTCACGCTGTCCCGTCTGCGTCAGCGTTACGGCGAAGAGTTCCTCGTGTGCACAAACGGGCGCTACTGGAAGACCGGCGAATTCGACCCGGTCAGCGGCGTGTTTCGCAAAAACGGCGAGACATTCGTCGCGGATGACATCAAGGCCGCGTCGCTCAATCACCGCATCATCCGGCTGCAGAGATTTTTCGAGGACGATTGGGAACAGGACTATTGGAAGTTCGGCGCGACGCAGAAGAGCGTCACCGGAAAATTGCTCGCGCAGACGCGTCTGGCGACCGCGACGCGTTGGGTGACGGGCTACGATCTCTGGATTACCGATGCGGCGGCGACTGGCGACGTCACGCTGCTCGTGTGCGAGGTGAGCGACGGCAAGCCGGATTTGAGCAGCATCTATGCGTGGGTGACGGTCGCCGCCGCGAACCTCGTCGCCAACGGCTGGACGCATTTCCCGCTCGAGCCGTTCGTCGTCACGCCGAAATCGCGCTACGCCATCGTCGTCGTCACGGCCGGCGCTCACACGTTCAAAATCTCGAACAACAACGACTACACCCAGGGCACGTTGTTCACCTTCGTGGACGATGATTACGCCATCGCAATGCCCGATCGCGATCTCTGCTTCCAGGAATACAACGCCAAATTTTTGTCGACGAGCACGGTCGTCAATCTGCAGCCGTGGAGCCTCGACGGCGGGATCACGGGCATAGACGTCCTCGCGCCGTGTGTGCGGGGCGGGAGCGCCATTCTCAAGTGGCAATTCAAGAGCAACAACACATGGTATACGGTCGGCGCGATCAGCGGGACGACCCCCTTCACCGGACTTCCAGCGCTTGTGCAGGCGCGGCTGGCGTTGACGCACACGCAGGACTTCGCGCCTGGCGTCAAGCTCGCCGAGTCGCGCGTCGCGCTCACGCGGCCGCGCACCAATGGCGTCGCCATCTCGAACGCATGGACGACGCCGGCGCCGATCACCACGGTGCAGATCACCGTGCTGCTCTCGTCCTATGACACGACCTATCACAGCTTCGCGGCGAAGCTGCTGTATGGCGCGAGCTACGCCACGGAGGCGGCGGCGGCGTCGACGTCGATTCGGACGCGCAGCGACGGGCTCAAGGTGGTGACGGTCAATTTCACTGGGCTCCCGAATCTGACCTCATACAAATGGAAATTCACCTTCGCCACGACCAACGCGCTGAAGCCGTTCGTCATCGAAGAAACCGCCGATGTGGCGCTCTGAAGCGGAGTGGAACAGTCATGAAGAAGACAATCGATCCGGCGGCGATTTACGACGTCGTCATGCACCGGCCCGTCAAGGTCGGTCTGGCCGTCTATCGGCCGGCGGAAGAGCATGTGATCATGGGGAGCGAGCTGCTCGCCATCATCGCCGCCGCTGGCGCGACGCCGGAATCGGCGGACGGCGTGCTCACCGCCACGCGCCTCGAAGACTGATCCATGGCGATCCTCTTCGACCAATCCTATCGACTGCGGGCGAACGACGCGGCGACGGCGCTCGTTCTGAGCCAGCGCCTCAATGCGATCCTGCGCGATCTCGATCTGCGGGTCGGCGGCGTCGAGGACATGTCGACGTCGATCGCCGAGCTCGAGGACGCGCTGAAGGGGTATGGGACGGATCGCATCAACGCGGTCCTCGCTCCCGTGCTGTCGGCCATTCAGGCGGCCGCCGATCTCGGCGGCATCCTCACGACCATGTCCTACACAGCGATGGAGCCGGCGCTCGGGCCGAAGGAGGTCGTCATCCCGCCGGTGGCGCGGGACGCATTCGCGCCGACCGCCTTCGTCTCGATCGTCTCGACCGCCGATCCGACGGTCGCCATGCTCGCCCGGCGGCAGGCCTGGGATCGCGTGACGGGAATTCTCGCGGTCGACGTCATCGAAGCAATCGGCGATGGCGCTTACGCCGAATGGATCGTCTCGGCGGCGGCGGCGACGCAGAGCGCGGGGCAGATAAAGACGGCGCCTGTCGGCGCGTTGACGGGCGACACCCTCGCCCTGCAGCTCGCGCAGACCGCCGCCGCGCTCGCGGCGCGCCAGCCGAGCGCCGACAATCTGACGGCGCTGGCCGCCTTGTCGCTGCTGGGCGATAGAGTCTTGATGACCGACGCCGCCGGCGCGCCCGCGCTGGCGCCGCTCAGCGCGCTCGGCAAAGCCTTGCTCGCCGCCGCGAGCGCCACGGCGGCGCGAGCGAGCCTCGGCCTCGCCGCCGTGGCGGCGTCCGGATCGGCCTCGGACCTGTCGCAGGGGACGCTGCCGGCGGCGCGATTGCCGGATCTTCAAAACCTCTCGCTGCTCGGCATCGGCGGCGCCGCCGACGCGACCAACAAGCTCGTTGTCAAGTCGCCGGCGGCGCTCTTCGACAACAGCGGCGCCGGCATGCAGGTGAAGGTGAACAAGAACGCCGTCGGCGACACGGCGAGCTTGCTCTTCGAGAGAGGAGGTTCGGCACGCGCCGAAGTCGGGCTGATCGGCGACGACGCCTTGCGCGCAAAGGTCTCTGGCGATGGCGTGAACTGGAATACGGCGATACGCATCTATCCCACGACGGGCGTCGTCGGATTCCCCAAAGGCTATCGTGCGCCGGTGGCGGCGAATATTCCGCAGCGCAATTGGGTGACGAGCAACGCGTGGCTGTCATCCACGACGCCGGCCGACAACAACTGGTTCTCGGTGTGCTGGTCGCCGGAACTCGGTCTCTTCTGCGCGGTCGGATATTCTGGCGTCGGCAACCGTGTGATGACATCGCCGGATGCGATCAATTGGACTTTGCGGACGAGCGCGGCCGACATTCAATGGCGCTCGGTTTGTTGGGCGCGGGAGATTGGCCTCTTCGTGGCGGTGGCGGACAGCGGCGCCGGCAATCGTGTGATGACCTCGCCGGACGGGATCGCCTGGACTTCCCGCACGAGCGCAGCCGATAATGAATGGCGAGCGGTGTGCTGGTCGCCGGAGCTTGGGCTTCTCGTCGCTGTGGCGCAGACGGGGTCCGGAAGTCAGGTGATGACGTCTCCGGACGGGATCAACTGGACTCTGCGCACGAGCCCGGGAACTAACTACTGGCGGTCTGTTTGTTGGGCTCCTGAACTCGGTCTCTTCGTCGCGGCGGCGGCTAATGGCACCGGTAATCGCATCATGACATCGCCGGATGGGATTAATTGGACTCGGCGAACCAGTGCTGCGGACAACAACTGGTTGGCGATCTGCTGGTCGCCGGAACTGGGGTTGCTCGTCTGTGTCGCGAACTCGGGCACTGGCAACCGTGTCATGACCTCGCCGGATGGAATCACCTGGACATTGCGCACCAGCGCGGCGGACAACACATGGTCAGGCATATGCTGGTCGCCAGAACTTGGGCTTCTCGTCGCGGTGTCATCGGGCGGCATAGGCAACAATGTCATGACCTCGCCGGACGGGACCAACTGGACAACACGCGCGAGTGCGACCGACAATTCGTGGAACTCTGTGTGTTGGTCTCGCGAACTGGGATTGTTCGCCGCTATTGCCGTCTCCGGCACAGGCAACCGCGCGATGACAAGCAAATCTGCGTATAGCTATTCCTATAGGTGACGCGATGGACATCGAGAATTTGAGACTGCCGGATATCTACCATCCGGAGAAAGCCGATCATTTGCCGCGGGACCTGATCGGCGCGACGATCCTGCGTATCGGCGCCGCGCCGCGCGAGTGGGACATCGAGGGCGGCGGACTCGTCATCGAGTATCGGCCTCACGGTCGGAGTGAGGCGCACATGGTCGTCATGTGCAGCACAGAGCTGGGCATGTGGATCGATGCAGCCCGCTCCCATTCGGAGGCGAGCGCGTGACGTTCGCGGTCGGCGACACCGTCTATCGCTCCGACTCGGGCGCCAATGCGGCGACCGTGCTCGCGGTCGGCGCCGCTCTGGATGAGGCGGTCTACCGTCTCGCCTATGCCGAAGGCGGCGACGGCTGTTGGCCGGAGTCGAGCCTCTACGCGACGCTCGCAGCGCGCGATGCAGCGCTCGGGCTCCATCATCCCACGCCCTAAACTAAAATGAGGCTCTGGGCACGCGAGCGGCGATGATCGTCAGCCACATCGCCATCGCGGCAGCCGCCACCACAGCGGCGTTGCTCGCGGTGGCTTCGTCCTCCGCCGCTTTGGCCGAGGAGACGCCGGCGCCCATCGGCGCCGGCGTTCGACCAGACGGGGCCGGGGAAACCCCGGACGCGGGCCAGCCGGCAAGCATCAACCCGCGCAGCGCACCAAACAGATAACGCTCCCCGAACGGCCACCAAAGGCGGCCGGCTGAGGATAGCGATGCGGACTTAACAGATGATGGAAAAGGATTTCGATGAGCGTCCCGTCGAGCAGACCGCGCCGGCGGCCGGTTGGATCGGCGGAAAGAAGCAGCTTGCGGCACATATTTGCGAGCTGATCGAATCGGCTCCGCATAAGATCTACGCCGAGGCTTTCATTGGCATGGCCGGCGTCTTTCTTCGGCGCCGGTTTGCCGCGAAAGTCGAAGCGATCAATGATCGCGACGGCGATGTGGCAGTTTTCTTTCGTATTCTACAGCGCCACTACCAGCCATTCGTCGAGATGCTGCAATGGCAAGTGACGAGTCGCGCGGAATTCGATCGGCTGGCGCGACAAGACCCGGCGCTGCTGACCGACCTCGAGCGCGCAGCCCGCTTCTTCTACCTGCAAAAACTGAGCTTCGGCGGCAAGGTCGCAGGTCGGACGTTCGGAATCGACACGTCAGGCCCCGCGCGGTTCGATACGACGAAGCTGGGGCCGGCCTTGAAAGCCATTCATGAGCGGCTCGCGGGCGTCACGATCGATTGTCTCGACTGGCGCGAGTTCTTGAAGCGCTGGGATCGGCCTGAGACGCTGTTCTATCTCGACCCGCCCTATTTCGGGACCGAGAATTACTATCGGGCGCCCTTCCCGAGAGAGGATCATGAAGCGCTCGCAGAGCAGCTGAGAGCGCTGCAAGGGCAATTCATCCTCACGATGAATGATTGCGCGGCCACCCGCGCAATCTACCAGGGCTTCGCGCTCTCGGCCGTGGAGCTCACCTATACCGCCGCCGGCGGACGCCACGGCGGCAAGCTCGCCGGCGAGATCATCGTCTCGAATTTGCGGCCGAGCGGCAGACTGCTCGTTTAGCGTTCTCCTCGATCGCACCAGCCTTTCGTAAGGGGCCTGACGCCCCACGCCTCTCTCCAGTCTCGTCTTCTCCGAACCGCGCCCGTGACCGCACGGCTGCGGCGCCGCGCGCATGCGCGCAATCTTGAAAGGACCTCTCATGACGAATGCGTCGATCGACGCGCGCGCGATCCAACGCGCGCTCAGAATGCATGGACAGGATATCGCCGTCGATGGCGAGATCGGGCCGAAGACGCGCTCGGCGATCTATGCGGTGGTGCAAGGCAAGGTGGGCGCCGCGGCTCATTGGAGCGCGGAACGGCTGATGATCGCATTCGAACAGATCATGCTCGCGGACGCGGGGATCTACAAAGGCGCGATCGACGGCGTCGCCGGGCCTTTGACGAGCGCCGCGCTCGCGATGTGGCAGAATGCGGGCCAGGACGCGGTTGCAGCGCCTGCGGACGTCTCGAAGTCTTCCTTGCCGCCGTGGATCACGATCGCGCGGTCTTACATCGGAACGCACGAGGGCGTTGGAACCAAGGATAATCCAGCAGTCCTCGAAATGTTCTCGGCCGCCGGCCATCCTGAGATCAAGCACGACTCGGTGGCGTGGTGCGCGGCCTTCGTCGGCGCGTGTCTTCGCAAGGCCGGGCAGACGCCGAGCGGGACGTTGTGGGCGCTCGACTATGCCAAATGGGGCCAAGCGCTCTTAGCGCCGATCGTCGGCGCCATCGCGACGAAGAAGCGCGACGGCGGCGGCCATGTGTTTTTCGTGGTCGACTTCGACGGGGCCTCGGTCTGGGGCCTCGGCGGCAACCAGTCCGACCAGGTCAGCATCGTGAGATATCCGCGCTCGGCGATCTACTCATATGCATGGCCGCGTGGCGCGCTGAAGCCAGCCGATCTGCACGCCGGCGCGTTCCGCGGCGGCGCCGTCGCAGCGGGCCGCGAGGCCTGATCCACGCGCCCGTCGCAGCGGGCCTCTCCTTCGTCACTCGCTGACGGCCGCGCCGGGCGGCTCCCCGGCAAACCTCCAAAATCGAGAGAACCAACATGAAAATCGCATCCGCATCCGCGGGCGCGGCGCGCGCCGCCGCGTTCTGCGTCATGATCGCCCTCCACAGCGCCCGCATCATGGTGATGACGGCGGGCGCGGCCTTCCTCTCGGCCTGCGCCCTGGTCGACGCCCTGCGCACGCGCGAGGCGGCGACCGTCGCCCGCATCGCCGTCGTGGCGGCGGTCGCCACGGCGGCCCTGCTCGCCGTCGCCGGCCCGTCCTATGCCGGCGCGGCGATCGACTGCATCCCCCTCGGCGGCGACGCGCTGCTGCCTGTCCCGGCGTGGCTCCCGACGCCGCTGCAGCCGCTGTGGACCGCGATCGTCACCGTGCCGCTCGCCGGTTGGGTCGTGACGCATGTCCGAACGATGCTGCCGAATGATCCGCGGATCGGCATCCTGCTCGCCATCGTCGACAAGGTCTCCGGAAACTACGGGGCGGCGCGCAACGCGAGCTGACCATTTTGCCGGCGTCGGCGAAATGGTCGCTCGCCGGCGCCGGCGGCAATCTCGAAAGGGTCAAAAATGGAAATCCTCGTCGTTAGCGCGGCCTGGGCGCTGATCTGCGCCGCCGTGCTCCACCCTGCCCGTGCGATCCTTGCGATCGCGGGCCTCGCCGCGCTCGCCGGCGTCACCGCCGCCTATGCCGAAACGCTGGCGCGCGAGCCCGGCGACCTCGTCTATCTGCCCTCGCTCGCCATCCGCGCCGACGGTCGGCTGGCGCTCGCCCCCGGCGTCACGATCGCGGAAGCCGCCGGCGCCTATGCCGGGCCGGCCGACTATTGGGCCGCATCCTGTCGGGCCACCCTGCCCGGCTGGCGTTGGCCGGTGGACTGGCGGGGCTCGGACGCGATCGGTCGGACGCTCTGGCGCGCCAGCGTGTCGGATAGCGGCGCCGTGATGGTCGACGGGCTCGCGCCGGCCGAGGCCGATCCGCTGCATGCGCTGCTCGCCGAGCTGGCGCCGATCGTCGCTTGCGGGGAGTGAGGCCAGAATGCCGATCGATTTCAGTCTGCGGCTCGTCGACCTGCTGCAGGTTGCCGTGATCGCCGCCGGTTGGATCATGGTTTTCGCAACCATGCGCGCCGAGGCCAAAACGAGCGCTCGCCGTCTCGATAATGTCGAGTCCGAGTTGGCGAAACAAACCATGATCCTGACGCAGCTCTCTGCCGGCGAGGCGCGCATGGACGGGCTCGATCGCCGTCTGACGCTCATCGAGGAGGCGCGCGGCCGCGTTTGACACCCGCCAAAGACGGCGCCGCATGGAGCGGCGTCCGACAGCGAAACTGAGCCCCGCCATGACTGGGCTTTTTTATTGGAGACAACTCGCATGACCTCTCCCGCCTATGGCATCACCATCACCCGCAACAGCGCGGCGTCGCGCGCGGCGCAGCCGTCCGACCTGTCGATCATCGGGCTCGTCCTGCCGTCCGATGATGCGGACGCATCCTTCCTGCCGCTCAACGAGCCGCGCCTCTTCGACTCCGGCGACGTATCCGCCCTCGCGAAGCTCGGGACGGGCGATCTCTACAATGCCGTGACCGCGATCGATGATCAGCTCGCCGAGCTGCAGACCAGCGCGCGCATCGTCGCCGTGCGCGTGGCGAAAGGCGGCACGGATTCTCTGACGATCGCGAATATCGTCGGCGCCCGCAACGGCACGGGCGCGCGCGGCGGCAGCGGCACCGGCATCTATGCGCTGCTGCGCGCCGGCGCCGAGCTCGGCGTCATCCCGCGCCTGATCGGCGCGCCGGGCTATACCTGGCAGCGCGAGCTGGGCGGCTCGACGATCATCACATCCGCGGAAAAGTCCGGCGGCAACACGGGCAGCGGCGAGCTGGTGCTGGGGACGCCGCCCTATCGCTTCGGCGTCATGGACGGCGTCTACCAAATCCGCTGCGTGGGCGGCGCGCGCTCTGCGACGAGCGCCGCCAAGCTCGGCAATGCGGGCAACGGGGCCGTGGGCTCTCTCTCGGCGGATGCGACCGCGCGCACAGGGACGTGGCATATCACGTGCAAAAAGGCCGCGGCCAATGGCGGACAGTTCAATGTCGTCGATCCGACCGGAGTCAATGTCGGCACAGCCTTCGTCGGCACGCCGTTCAACGGGGCGATCGATTTCACCATTTCCGACGGCGCGACCGACTTTATCATCGGCGATGAATTCACCGTCACTGTCGCCGCAGCGGTCCCGGCCAATGGCGGAGAGTTCCGCGTCACCGATCCAAATGGGGTGTTGCTGGGCCACGTGAATGTCGGCACGCTCTTCAAGAAGCAGATCGCCTTCACGATCGCCGATGGCGCGACCGACTATGTCGTCGGGGACGGTTTCGATGTGACGGTCGCGGGCGATGTGACCGAGCTCAGCAATCCCATCTGCAGCGCTCTGCCGTCTGTGCTCGACACACTGCTGGCCCACGCGATCGTCGGCGGGCCCGGAACCGGCGTGAACGACGGAAATGACTGGTTCGAGATGATCGGTTCCGGACGTCTGATCCCGATCGACGCATGGACGATCGTGGCGGATGACAGCGCCACTCGCTACGAGGATGGCGTCGCGCGCGCCCTCGGCCTGGCCGCGCGGGTCGATTTCCAGCACAATGGCTATCCCTTCTGGTCGTTCAGCGGCCAGCAGGTGCGCGGCATTCTCGGACTCAAGAACTATTACTCCTTCTCGCTCGTCGATGGCGCGACGCAGGCGCAGGAGCTGCTCGCCAATCACGTCGGCGTCATCGTGCGCGGCGAGGTCGGCGTCGAGACGGCGATTGCGAGCAATGGGTTCGTCTTCGCGGGCGTCTGGACCGCGAGCGACGATCCGAGCTGGTGGTTCTACAACAAGTCGCGGGCGCGCGACTGGATCGATCTGGCCCTGCTCAAATCGATTCGGCTGCGTCTCGGCGTCGACAATGTGACGTCGCACGCCGTGCAGGCCGTGCTCAACGACATGGCGGCGGTCAATATGGAGGCGCTCCGGAACGGCGGCTCGATCGGGTTCAAGGTGGAGTTCGCGGCGGCCGTCAACAGCCCGGAAAATCTGGGCCAGGGGCGGTTCCGCATCGCCTATTACGCCGAGACGCCGGCGCCGATCACGCGCATCGACATCGACTCCTATCCCTTCTCGGAGGCGCTCACCGCCGAGCTGGCGGCGATCGTCGCGCAGGCCGCGACCATCCAGGCGCAATACGCGTCCTGATCAAAGGCGCCGAGCGCGGATCGCGCTCGGCGCTCCACCCCTCACATCGGAGATTCACCATGGCTGGTAGCTTGCTGATCTGGCAGGAGGCCAATCTCTATGCGGGCGACAACGGCCCGAATAATTCGAAGCATCTCACGTTGACGAACATCAAGATCGTCGCGGCGAAGGAGGTCACGCACACGCATTCGCCCGGCGGCGGCGCCGGGCAGATCAAGCTCGGCATGGGCATTCTCGAGGCGCCCGAGGTGTCGTTCAAATTGATCGGCGTCGATCCGCAGACGATGGGGTTGTTCCGCTTCGGCGAGAGCGGCCTGCAATATTACACGCTCTACGGCGTCGTGCGCGACAAGCTCACCGGCGTGGCGATCGAGCGCAAGCTCGTGCTGCGCGGGCGCATGACATCTGTCGAAGAAAGCGAGTTCACGCGCGAGCGCGCCACCGAGCAGGATCACATGATCAGCGAGATCATGTCCTTCTCTCTCACTCACGATCGCCAGGAAATCTGGGGCTATGAGTTCAGCCCGCCGAGCTGGCGCGTCAACGGCGTCGACACGCGCAGCGCCGAGAACGCCATTCTGCGCATCTGACCCTAATCTCGGCGCGCCATAGGGCGCGCCGTTTCTCTCGAGAGGACATGAGATGACGAACGAAACAACCATGACGGAAACAGCGGCCGCGCCGCCGAGCGCACCGCAATTCGTCGACGCCGCGGCGCGGCGCAAGACGATCGATCTCGCCTATCCGGTTACCTATGAGGGCCGGACCTACACGCGCATCCATCTGCAGCGGATGACGGTGCTGGAGGTCGGCGACTTTATGGAGTCGATCGTCGGCAAAGACGAGATTCGATTCCCGCTGTTTCGCGACGATGACGGCATGCACATCCCCGACGCCGTGCTCGACGGCCTCGACGCCGACGACCGCGATGTGATCGACAAGGCTGCCATCGATTTTTTGCCCAGTCGGTTCCGGGACGTGAGGGCCGTTTCGGAGCCGCAGGCTGGAGACACTATCGCGCAATCGTGAAGCGCGAGATCGGATGGAGCATGGCCGAGATCATGGCCATGCCATGGGATGACTTCATAGCCGAGCTGCGCGAGGCGCTGGCGCTGCGGGGAGATAAATAAATGGCCGGAACGAGCCTCACATCGACAATCAGCGTCAAGCTGATCGACGATGTCTCCAAGCCTGCGCGCACGGTCGCGCAGGCGCTGAAGGACGCCGAGCGCGCCGCCAAGGCCGCCGCCAAAGGCATGGCCGAGACGAAGGCCACCGACCGCTTCGTGAAATCGCTCGCCGGGCTGAAGCTCTCGGCGAAAGATATCGAGGCGGTCGCGGCCTCGTGGAAGGATTTCGCCAAGGCGCAGGACCTCGCCGACGACGCCTCCAGATGGACGAAGCAGCAGATCGCCGATGTGCGGGCTTGGGAGCGTGCGCAGCTCGCCGCGCTACGCGAAGTGAAGCGCGAGCAGATGGCGTTCTACCGCGAGACTGCGGCGGCGTCGCGCGCGGCGCAGGCGAGCGCCGGAGCGCCGGTCGGTTTGATCGGCGGCATGTCGGCGGCCGGCGCGGCGAATCTCGCGAGCATAAGGGCGCGAGAGGAGATCGCCGCCGCCGGCAAACGGATCAGCAGCGGCATGTCGTCGGCGGGCCGCGTGGCGGAGAGCGAGGCGACGCTGTTCTCGCCCGGCGCCGCGGCGGCGCTCGGCGCGGTCGCCGGAAAGTTCGGCCATGTGCTGCCGCTCGCCGGCGGATTCGCCACCTATGAGGTCTTGCACAAGGCGGCGGAGGCGGCGGCGGAGCGGCAGCATGTCGTCACCGGCGCCAGGCTCGCCGGCATGCGTGAGACGGAGCTGACGCGGGCCGAGGCGCGGGCAAAGGAGCTCGCCGGCGGCGGACTGACGCTCAGCGGATCGGAAGTGCTGGAGCTGTTCAAGGAAGGGCGCTCGGCCGTACAGCACCCGGAGGAGATGTTCGAGCTGATCAAGCCGGCGGCCGAGGCGGCGAGCGTGTTGAAGGGGATGGGCGTCGAGAACGCGCATATCGCCGATCTCATCAAGGCCGGTGAAAGCCTCGGGTTGATGAATGATCCGAAGCGCTTTCGAACATTCCTCGAGGGCCAGGTCAAGGCCATGCAGGTTTTCGGTCGCACGATCACGACCGAACAAATTTATGAGGCGGCGACCTATTCGAAATCCGCCGGCGCGACATTGTCAGATCGATTTCTAAATGCGGCCATGCCGTCGCTCATTCAGGAGATGCACGGCGCGCCGGCGGGCACTGCGCTTTCGATGCTCGGGAAGACGCTGCGTGGCGGCCTTCAAAACCGGCATTTGTCGGTGCAGTTGCTCAACAGTCTCGGCCTGCTCGAAGAGCCCGACAAGATCGTCAAAGCAAAGGGCTCCGGTGAGATCAAGGGCTATTCCGGCAAGATCAGGGGTAATGAGCTGCTGGCGTCGGACCCCGATCTCTGGGCGTATAAGATATTCAAGCCTGCGGCCGAGCGCGCCGGCTACCGGACGCTCGCGCAGCAAATCGAGCTGCTGACCAAAATCCTTCCATCCACAGCCGCCAATGTCGTGCGCATTTTTTTGCAGCAGCAGCATTCGATTGAAGCCCATGGCAGGAATCTCGACAACGCCACAGGCTTGGAGGCCTCGCTCGAATTGCAGCACGGCGATCCGAAGGCGGCGCTGAAGGAGCTGGCGGCGGCATGGGATGATTTCGCTGCTGCGCTGCTGAAGTCCGCGCCGGTGGGCGGAGTTCTGCACGCGCTCGCCGAGGGCTTGCGTTCGCTGGCGGCGATCGTCGATCACTACATGATGGAACCGAAGCGATGGATGGATGCGTCGCAGCGCGCGGAACAAAAAGCGAGAAAGGAAGGCCGCAAATCCAATGTGATCGATCTGCTTCATGAATATGAAGACGGGTTCGACAAGACCAGCTTCAAGGATGCATTCGACAAATATCGTCACTCTGAGCAGAAACATGAATCGTCCCGTCGCGAGATCGATTTCCGTTTCAGGCCTCACCCCGCCGCCACGCCGGCGTCGCCAACTACCGCTGAGCAAAAGCCGACGCCAGCGAAGGACGCCAAGGATCAGAAGATCGAGTCGTCCGATTTCTGGAGCGACTTCTGGAAAAAGGCATGGGATGGCTTCGGCAAGACCTTCGGGGTCTCCGGCGCCCATGCCGCCACCCTCCCCGACAGCCTGCGCTTTCGTCCCGGCTATGGCCGCAATGCGCTGCTGCGTCATGCGCATATCGGCGCGGGCAGCGTCAGCGTCGAGGCGATTCGTCGTGCGGATGCGGAGCACCCGCGCCTCCCCAAGGTCGCGGGCAAGCAGCTCGCCTCGCTCGTCGAGACCGTGCCGGGAATCACGTCGCCGGTCGCGCCGAGCGACATTCCCGGCTTCGGCGGCTCGCGATCCTGGCGCAACAACAACCCGGGCAATCTGCGCTATGGCGAATTCGCGGCCGCTCACGGCGCGACGGGCAAGGATGAAAAAGGCTTCGCCGTCTTTCCGGACGCCGAGACGGGCCGCGCGGCGCAGCGCAGCCTCTTGTTCGACACTCCGCAATATGCCGGGCTCTCGATCCGCGAGGCGATCGGCAAATATGCGCCGGCCGCGGAGAACGACACCGGCGCCTATGTTCGGCGCGTGACGAATGGCCTCGGCGTCGGGCCCGAGGCGCGGCTCGCCGATCTCGCGCCGGAGCAGCGCGAGCATATGCTCGACATCATGCGCGAGCATGAGGGCTGGCGCCCGGCCTATCGCGCTCGCGCCGCCAGCGACGCGCCGGCGCCGGCGGGAACGCGGCCCGTGCAGGAGGGGACGACGACCGTCGTGACCAAGGGCGGGCGCAAGCTCACCGTCGACGCGCGCTACGCCGAGAATTTCCGCGGCTTTCTGAACGACTATGAGGCGGCGGGCGGCGTCGTCGGGCCCAATAGCGGCGGGCTCGGCGTGCGGCCGGGCAACGCCTCCTATCATCCGATCGGCCGGGCGATCGACGTCAACCAGATCGGCCGCAACATCCGCGCCGGCGGCGTGACGCTGCCCGTGGAGGTAGAGAACCGGCTGGCGTCGAAATGGGGCCTGCGCAGCGGCGCGAATTTCCGCAGCCCGGATGCGGGTCATTTCGAGGTGAATGACGCATTCGCGGCGCATGAGGCGCTGAAGGCGAATGGCGTCATCGCCAAAGACGCGCCGGCGCCGGCGCCGCCGCCGCTCGATCAGCGCGCGCTGACCGATTACCTGTTCGGCGATCGGAAGGCGGCGCGAGAGGTGGCGGCGAAAGCGCGCACGTCGGCGCAGATGATGCAGGAGGTGATGACGCCGCCGGCGAGCCTGTCGACGCGCGGCAACGACGGCGAGATCGATGGCGCGCTCGGCGAATCGCGCGGCGCCCGAGACGCGTGGGGCTCGCCGATCAAGGCGCGCGCCGACATCTCGGAAATCCACGCGATGAATGACGCCTTGCGTGAATCGATCCGGTTGCGCGAGCGTCTGCACAATATCGGCGGTGGCGGCGCTCCGAGCGGCGCCGGCCGGCCCGCGCAATCCGGCCGCGTCTCGATGCAATCGTTCGACCAAATCCGGCGCGGCGGCTACTCCACCGGCGGCGGACAGGGAGATTGGTGATGCTCTATCAGCTCGGAATCGTGACCTTCGAGGTCACGCCGGTCAATGTCGATAGCGTGAAGCGCGAGACGGGCCACGACTTCGCGGCGAAGGCGATCGTCGGCGCGAGGAAGCCACGCGAGAAGATGGGCGAGGCGGACGATCGGATATTGCTCACCGGGACGCTCTGGCCGCACAAGTTCGGCGGAATCGGCACCTTGGACGATCTGCGCGATATGGCGCGCGGCGGCGACCCGCAAAAGCTGGTGCGCGGCGACTTTGTCGTCATGGGCTTTTATGTGCTCGAGCGAATGGTCGAGAACCATGACTATCTCGACGCCGCCGGCCTCGGGCGCAAGATCGGCTTCGATCTGTTTTTAACCAAGAGCGACGAGCCGCCATCGCCGCAGGCCGCGCTCACAACCTTCTATGGGCTGATCGGATGATCGACACGCTCACCGTGGAGACGGATCACACGACGCTCGACCTGCTGCTGTGGCGGCGCTATCGCCGCGAGGCGAAGGGCCTCGTGGAGGACACGCTGGCGCGCAACCCCGGCCTCGCCGCGCTCGGCTCGATCCTGCCGATCGGAACCGTCGTGCAGGTTCAAGCTCCGGCGCTGGCGACGGATTCGGCGGCCGCAATAGTGACGAGCCTCTATGACTGAAGAAGCCGTCTATTCGATCTCGGTCGACGGAACCGAGGTGACGCGCCGCTTCACGCCTTTTCTCGAGGCGCTGACTCTGCGCCTCTATGACGGCGGGCAAAGCGACACGCTGGAGCTCCTGCTCGACGACAGCCGCGGCCAGTTGCGCTTGCCGCGCATTGGCGCGAGTCTCTCGGCCTCGCTCTCGTGGAGGGGCGGCGGCTCGGCGCTGAATTTCGTCGGCAAGACGGATGAGCCGCGCAGCCGCGGCGGGCGCGCCGAAGGACGGCTGCTGGCGCTCACGGCGAGCGGCACGGATTTTCTGTCGAGCCTGAAGCAAAAGCAGCAAGGGCATGTCGACGATTCGACTTTCGAGGAGGCGGCGCAGAAATTCGGCGCCAGGGCCGGAGTCACCGTCAAGGTCGATCCATCGCTCGCCGGCGTTCACCGGGACTGGTGGGGTATCCAGAACGAGTCGTTCGCCGGCTGGGGCAAGCGCATCGCCGCCGAAATTGGTGCGACGTTCAAGCTCTATGGCGGTCTCGATGGCGGTAATGCAGGCGGCCACGCTCGCGCGGTGTTCGTGCCGCGCAATGGCGGCGAGTCGGTCAGCGGGCGGGCGCTGGCGTCGGTGAAGGCGGAATGGGGCAAGAACCTCGTCGAATGGGACCTCGCGCCGACGCAGAGCCGCCCGCGCTTCGGCAAGGCCGTCGTCGGGCTCTTCAATCCGAAGACGGGAAAATTCGAGAACATCGAGGTCGGCACGGGAGACGACTCGGCGCCGGCCGCGCATGTCGATGTCCAGCGGGCCCCGAATTACGCCCAGGCGCGCGCCCGCGCCGCGGCCAATGCGCGTGAGATCGCGCGCGGCAAGGGCGGCGGCTGGGTGGCGATCGACGGCGACCCGGCCGCGCAGCCGCAGGCCCCGCTCGTGGTCTCCGGCGTCCGGCCGGGGATCGATGGAACTTATCGCATCGCCTCGGTCACCCACACACTCACCCGCGCGGCCGGATGGCTGACCGAATGCGATGTCGAGGAGCCGAGCGGCGCGGCTGGCGTTGATGAGAGGTAGGGTCGCCGTGACGCGCCTTCGTCGACGACCATTCGCCCCGCCGGTCCGCCGACGGGGCTCGCGTCGACCGATCGGAACCGAGGCCGTCGCTTTCTTTTGGCCAGACGTCAGCAAGCATATGAAATAATGAGACTATCAGACCCGGCTCTCTCACAATTCGAGTGATCGATTTAAGCAAATCTCAGCATGTGTCTCGGATGTTTCCGGCAGCGCCATGTCGGCGCAACGGTGCATCGACATGCAGGTCGATCAAATACTGGTGGATCTGCTGGAACAGACATTCCAGCAGACCGACAAGCTGCTCGTGCAGGGCGACGCGTCATGGGACACGGCGCTCGAGGGCGTCCGGACGGTCGTCGCCGACCTGAAAATTCGCTATCCAGGGCACAGCGACTGGATCGAGGCGCGGCTTTCCGATTGGCTTCGCGGTCACGCCCATTAGGGATTTTTGTGACGAGTCGATTTTTACGCTTGCTTGCAGCCCAGCTGTAGCGGCGTCTCCGTACGTCTCCTGATGACGGAGGGAATCATGGCGACTCGAAAATTGCGGCAGCCGCAACAGGAAAAACCGATAGCGAATATCGATCAGTTTTGCAAAATCATCATAGTGATCGATTCATTAATCGATGAGACGCGCAAAATGGACAATATGACAGAATACTTCTTACGACTGGCGAAAGCATCTTTGCTCGAAGCCGAACAGAAGCGTGCTGACGAGCGTGGTAGACACTGAGACTACAACCAGATGATTCCATATGCGCCCCGCTGGCTCGTCCGGCGGGGCTTTTTGTTGTCACGCAATGAGGGAGTGTCGCGGATTTGTCACAGGCGCGAAAAATAGCCCTTCGAGGCGACATCTTCGACCTTGGGCTCCACTCAATCGGCGCATTTCGATCCGACGTTTCGCGTCGAGGCCGACAGAAGACGCGAAGCCGATGCGCGACGTTGCGCAGCGACGGTTCAAAGACAGGAAGGTTGTTGGGATGACTGCTCTCGCAAATGAACGGCTCCCACGGAAAATGATTCTCGTGGTCGCGCTCGCCGCGGCGCTGCCTCTTGGCGGCTGCTATACCCCCGGACAACGCGCGACAGGCGGCGCCATCATCGGCGGCGTCGGCGGCGCCGGAATTGGCGCTCTGGCGTCGGGAGGCTTGCTCGGCCCGACGCTGGCCGGCGCGGCAGTCGGGGCTGCAGGCGGCGCCATCATCGGTGCGGCCACCGCGCCGCGCCGTCATGGTTGGCGTAGATATCGCCGCTATCGCCATTATTGAACGCTCGCTGTCGAACTTTCGCACCGTTGCGATTCGCCCTTGGGAGGCCGACGGCGCTTCCGGCGAAATGTGGCTCGAGCCCTCTCCCGCGTTCATGGACGATCATCTTCCGGCGCTTTTGCGGGCCAACTCGAGGCCAAAGGCGTCGAGAAATAATTGTGCGTCCCGGTGAGCATCAACGCCAGCGCGTCTATCGCGGCGGTGACAGTCTGCGCGGAATAATAGAGCGGCCCGCCGACGCGCATCCTGGCCTGCTCTCGAATAAGGGCCTCGCGACACCGCCGCAGCTCCTCGAGGAGGCGCGGCTTGTCGACGAAGGCGTCGGACCGGGAGGTTGGGCGCGCCATTGCAGGGCTCCGTTGTTCTTTTTTTGTTCTTACGCTAAGAAGGAGAGGAAGGGAAGAGCGCCGCCGGGCTGGCGAGGCCCAGGCTGTCATCCGGCTGTTGTCGATCCGCCTCATCGAGGGCCGGCTCTTTCGGGAACGATTTTTTTGATGAGGTGATCACAATGAGGAAATTGCTTGAAGCCGCCGTCGCCGTCACATTCCTCGCGCTGTCGACGCCCACCGCCCGCGCGTGGTGGGATATGGGCCACATGACCGTCGCCGCGGTCGCCTATGAGCGCCTCACGCCCGCGGCGCGCGCCCGCGCTGCGGCGCTGCTGCGGCTCAACCCGAAATTCGACAATTGGACGCGCGGCGTTCCGCCCGAAGAGCAGGACCGCGCCGCCTTCGTCCACGCGGCGACCTGGGCGGACGACATCAAGAGAAGCCGCGACTATCGGCGCAGCTCGATCGCTCAGGATGGCGCCGACGCCGTTGCGAACATCGGTTACGCCGACCATCTCGCGCACGACTATTGGCACTATGTCGACCTCCCGTACTCGCCCGACGGCACGCCCGGCGAACCGCCTCAGGCGCCGAATGCGTTGACGCAGATCGAAGCGTTTCGGCGCACACTCGCCTCGGACGCCAGCGACGACGTGAAATCCTACGATCTCGTGTGGCTGCTGCATCTGGTGGGCGACGTCCACCAGCCGCTGCACGCGACCTCGCGCTTTTCCCGGGGCCTGCCCAACGGCGATCGAGGCGGCAACACGGAAACCGTCTGCCTCGCCTTCACCTGCGGCGCGAAGCTGCACGCCTATTGGGACGGGCTGCTCGGCGATCGGGGAAGCCCGTCGGACGCCGAGGCGCTCGCGGCCACCCTGCCCTCGCCCGATGCGACGGCGGCGGCGGTCGACGATCCCGCGACCTGGGTGAAAGAGAGCGAGCGGCTTGCGGAGCAGTTCGTCTATGCCGGGCCAATCGGAGATGGCGCGGGGCCTTTCGCGCTCACGGACGCCTATCAGGCGGATGCGAAGAGGGTCGCGGAACAGCAGGTGGCGCTTGCGGGGGCGAGGCTTTCGCAACTGCTCGACAGGGCGCTTCGGTAAGCTAACTTCCCTGCCGATTTCTGTGGTAGGCTCGCGAACGACATTGCTGCGGTGGCTTCCCTGCCGATTTCCCTGTGGTAGGCTGCAGCATCGGCGCCGTCGCCCAGCAGAACAGCCGTGGCTTCCCTGCCGATTTCCCTGTGGTAGGCTCGCGGCGACGACGCCGATCGGATCGGACGCGCCGTGGCTTCCCTGCCGATTTCCCTGTGGTAGGCTCCGGCTCCCGCTTCCAATAGTTTCGCCCGAGCCGTGGCTTCCCTGCCGATTTCCCTGTGGTAGGCTGGCCCTATGCTGCGCATGAGCTACGACAAAGCCGTGGCTTCCCTGCCGATTTCCCTGTGGTAGGCTTTCGCCGAGCTCGATCACGCGCGGCATCGCGCCGTGGCTTCCCTGCCGATTTCCCTGTGGTAGGCTCATAGATGAGCCGCATTCGCGCATCCGAGGGCCGTGGCTTCCCTGCCGATTTCCCTGTGGTAGGCTTGGGTTCGCCCGGAAGTGAGAGGATGATGAGCCGTGGCTTCCCTGCCGATTTCCCTGTGGTAGGCTCCGACCGTCTGCGCATCGGGGAAGAACGACGCCGTGGCTTCCCTGCCGATTTCCCTGTGGTAGGCTGGCGGCGCACGCTGATCATGGAGACGATGGGCCGTGGCTTCCCTGCCGATTTCCCTGTGGTAGGCTGATCCGCACGCATATTCGCGACCACATCGCGCCGTGGCTTCCCTGCCGATTTCCCTGTGGTAGGCTTTTACGACATGACGGCACCGGCGCCGGCGTGCCGTGGCTTCCCTGCCGATTTCCCTGTGGTAGGCTTCTGGCGGGCTCGACAAGTCGGCGGGACCGGCCGTGGCTTCCCTGCCGATTTCCCTGTGGTAGGCTGCGTGCCGCCGGCGCGCTTAGGCACGGCGCGCCGTGGCTTCCCTGCCGATTTCCCTGTGGTAGGCTTGCAAGCGGCGCTGCGTCCCGCTTTCCTTAGCCGTGGCTTCCCTGCCGATTTCCCTGTGGTAGGCTCTCGGCGCGCGCGAGTGTGAGAGGGCGCGGGCCGTGGCTTCCCTGCCGATTTCCCTGTGGTAGGCTGGCTGCTTTCTCAGGTCATTTGCAATTCGGGCCGTGGCTTCCCTGCCGATTTCCCTGTGGTAGGCTCTATCTTGCTCGTGCCAGTTCGCGCCAGCGGCCGTGGCTTCCCTGCCGATTTCCCTGTGGTAGGCTGCATGGATCGTGACGCACCCAGAGGCGCGCGCCGTGGCTTCCCTGCCGATTTCCCTGTGGTAGGCTGTCGAGTTCTTCGATCAGCTCAATTTCCCAGCCGTGGCTTCCCTGCCGATTTCCCTGTGGTAGGCTTACAGCAGCTCGTTCGCGGCGGCGTCTGCGGCCGTGGCTTCCCTGCCGATTTCCCTGTGGTAGGCTTCGCCACGGCCTTCGCCGCCGGCTCGATCGGCCGTGGCTTCCCTGCCGATTTCCCTGTGGTAGGCTCGTCACCGCCAACGCGTGAGCATCACATGAGCCGTGGCTTCCCTGCCGATTTCCCTGTGGTAGGCTTAATCGAATGAAACCAGCTCCCGACGAATGGCCGTGGCTTCCCTGCCGATTTCCCTGTGGTAGGCTCGCTTTGACGTAACGAAATGAAAAATCTGTGATTTTCGTTCTCTTGCCGGGACTAAAATCACAATAATACCAGTTGTTGCGGTGCTATCTTTTCATTTTTCGGCGATTCGCCGATCAGGAGTTTCATGCGCGCGTATTGCCGCTCGGTGACGCTTAATGTGCGTACGCTGCCTTTCGGCGGGAGGTTCTTAGTGACCCTAACGAGATGCTTTTCCACAGCTTCTTCCCCGCGCATCACGCGCGCGTAGACTGACAGTTGCAGCATTAAAAAGCCATCGTCCTTGAGAAAATTTCGAAAACGCGTAGCATTGCGCCGTTCGACTTTCGTCTTGACCGGTAGATCGAAGAAAACGAAGAGCCACATATAACGCACCTCCTCGGCTTTCATGGGGAACTCCCCTTCGGCGTGACGAAGAACGGGAGTTTTAGAATCGCCGCGCTTCCACTCTCCATTGCCTGAACGAGGCCTTCTGCGGCCTTCTCGCTCGCGACGAGAAGACTTACGATTTCTTTTCCAACGCGTGCGTTTACGTGCAGAGCTCCTGCCATGGCACGGCGATCGTCGATTGTAAGATCGTCCGTTTTCTTGCGTTTCTCCGCGCGTGCGACTGCAATCGCGTCCACAAAGGGACGGAAGGGCTCAAGAATATCATCGGCAAGGTTGAAGGCGTTTGTCACGCTCACATGGTGCAGGCCGAGCGCGGGCAGCAAGCCGTAGGCAACGAGCGCGCGCGCCACGCAGGCGCGCACCACTGCATAGCCGTAATTCATCATCTTATTGCGCAGATCGCAGGCGTCGTCGCGCGTAAAATCCTTGTAAAGCGCGCGCCAATAGTCACGCGCGGCACGCGCCTCAACATTGTCAGGATCGCCGGAGCCGACGAGCTTCGCCATGGCCCGCAGCGCCTCAGCGTTTCTGCCGAGACTTTCGAGATGCGCCGCCTGATTGTCTATCTTGGCGACGACGACACCCTGCCAGCAACGCTTCTTGAAAGGTTCGCTCAGCAAGACCTGCTTCGCCGCGACGCCAGCCTGCCGGTGGTGCGAATGAAATGGCAGCGCGAGACCGTTGGGCGTATGGCGCGCATCGACCGAAACAATGACGACGCCCGCCTCCATGCAAGCAGAGATAAGCGTCGACGTGAGCGTCGCATGCGGCGCGTCAAGGATGATATAAGCAACGTCTTCCAGCGGAAGACGCGCCTCTCCGTCGTCCTGCGCGACGACGATCTGGTTATCGCTGAAGTTGAGCCGCGCCGGTCGGCTCAGATGTAAGCCTTTCCACGCCATGTTTCACCACGCCATGTGCGCAACTCTCGCTCGACTTCGTGCTTGCGCCCGAATCTGTCGACATTGAACTTCTTGAATTCGGTTAGGGTTCTCGCCCCGATTCCCTGCACAACGTCCGAGCTATTGCTATGAGCGGAGAGCTGAATTGCTCCAACTGACCGATTCATTCCACGATAATACCCCTCGAAAATTTCTCCCTTGCTTGAAATAACTTGCAAATAAGTCATTGGCACGAGTGACCAGCAGAACTCGTAGGAACTGTCCATCTCCGGCCATTCGTCCTCCGGTTTGTATGCTTGCACCGCCCGTATAGGCGGCGTCTTCATTGTAGCAATATCATGCGGGTAGATTGGAACGAGGTAATATTCGTATTTACCTTTCTTGCTCGCTTTGCGGAACACGTCCACCCGCGCCATCTCACCCCGGTCGACAGTCCCGGGCCTCTTGGGATTGCCGGTATCAAGAGCGATATTGACTTTGCTCTTGGTGACCAGCCGCACTTTAAAAATTGGATCGCCTTTTGGCGAGAGCGGAGGATCATCCTTGGGGCTTCCCGCCTCGATCCAGTTACGCAGTTTCTCGATCAACCGTGCATTGCGCTCTGCGTCTTTCACCCGATCGAGATCGGCCAGTTTAAGTTCGGCGACTTTCCTGCGCTCATAGACCCTCTGCTCACCCTCGCGCACAGCGATATGGCGAATGGTGGCGTCATGCGCCTTACCGCGCGCACGGCGCCGCTCCGCACGCGCTACGAAGACTTTCTCCACGGCCTCAACCGCCTGTTCGCGAAAGCCCGGCCATGGCGGCGTAACATTTTTCACGAGATCGTAGTGGAGACCTTTGTCCTCGATCTCCTGCACTTCCCTCGTCGCGCGCTGCAATAGGGATTCTGTCGTCGCCGCGATTACAATGGCGTCTAGCGCGTGATGCCGGTCATCGGGAATGCGGTCGCCCTTCGTGCTTTTCTTCATCCATTGCAGGCCCCATGCGCGACGGAGCCGGTCGGTAAGCGCGCCGGGCCGGCTGAAAACGCGGCGGCGCTCCTTGCCGTCTTTGTCTTTCTCGCCTTTCGGATAGAGCTGCTTCAGCGCCTCGGCGAGAAGGCGACAAGCCCAACGCGTGTCGTTCAGATTGCGGTTGCGAAACTTCGCCGCCGCCTCTTCTGCATTTCTGAGCTTGTAATTGCGCTTCTTGAAGCCCTTCATGTCAGCCAGGGCTTCTACGCGCACGATGAAAGCATCCCATTCTGTGTCGGTTTTTTCGGCCTTGAACCATTCGTAGGGCGTGCGGCCTTTCTTGTCCTGATTGGCCTTCGCCATGCAGAGCGTCTTGTTCGCGTACGAATCATCGGCGAAGCGACTCCAAGGCAGAATATGATCGACCTGCACCGCATCGTCTGTCGCGACGAGTTGCGACGGGCTGATATAGTCGTCCGTGTAGAGACATCTCCCCATCTGCTCGCTCCAAAGCTCGAAGCGCAGCAACTCTTCCTTGCCACGCGCTCCGTCCTGCGGCGGCCGGCCGACTTCCTTTTCGAATAGCCCGCGCAGCTTGTCCTTCTGTCTGTTTCGCTTCTCGATGCCGCGCGTGATCTCCTCGCGCTCTTCGATGGACTTGCCGACGTCGCGCGCGAGTTCGACATGGATACGATCGGGCACGCCGTATCTCTCGACGATAGCCTTGACCTGTTTTATAGACTCGATGAGGGCCTTGCGTGCTGTGGGGCTGCCGACGAGTTCACGGGAGATGCGCTCTTCCTGAAGTATTCGCTTCAGCGCTTCCCGGCCATGACCTCCGACATCGAAGGCTCCGCGCTCGCGGCTCGCGGTGTGGTCGTAGTCCGCCGCGCAGCAAGCCTTGTCATAAGTCATGCCTTGCCGCAGGCCCGAGAGAATATTGCGCGCGGCCTTCGAGGAAATGTGGCCGGCGCCGGTGAAGGGATCGAACCGGCCGTCGGAGGCCGCCGCCGTGAGCGCGTCGACGAGCGGCGCGTTGCAGCCCGCCTGTGCGAGGCCCTCGCTTATGCGGCCGATATCGCTGCGGAAGGAGATGACTTCGGCGATCTTGTCAAGCTTTTCGGGCGAGCAGAGGAGCGCCCCCCAGGCGAGTTCGCCAAGCGCATCGACGATTACGCTCCGTAGTCTGGCGGTTCCTTCAGCGGCCTTGCCCGAACGCGCGACGACATCGAGCTTGCTTTCTTCGTCGGCCTTGACGCCCACGAAGACGGTCGTCTCCGGCAGCTTTAGCTTTTTGCGTAGCGCGGTGAAGGAAACTTTCGCGGCGGCGCCGAAATCGGCCGCCGCTAATGCCAGTTCATCCCGCGTGAGCGTCCGCTCTTGCTTGCCGTCACGTAGCGTCACATGATTCAATCGCGATAGGAATCTAAATAGTTCGAAGGAATAGCCGCGTTTCGGCGCGCGCTTTTCGTCTACCTCGAATGGACAGGGGCCAACAAGCTTTTCACTGTCCTGCAAAGGCCGCTGGAAGAAGGCTGCCTTCGTGAAGGCGGTTTGGAGATCCGCTGTCGCGATGGCAGACTGAAACCGCGCCTGCGCCGTGAAAAGCGCCCGCATTTCGGCCGCAAGATCATCGCGCAAGAGCGAGCGCGAATAATCACCCTCACGATTTCGGAAGCGGCGTACGATCTCGGAGGCACCATTCTTCGTAGGTGTCTGTCTTAGGACGAAGCTTTCGTCTTCGACCAGCATTTTTGCGGCCGAACCGAACCGCGCAAGCTTTTCGCGCGTTTCGTTCACGGCCCTCTTCATCTTCGACGTGTCGTCGGCGGGATCGTTTGTCTTTGCGCCCTTGGAATTCGATTTGAAGCCGCGATGGCGTGCAATATGTCCTAGCGCGACGGCCAGTTCGACAGGTCCCAGCAATCGGTCGAGCGCCTCGGCTCTGATGCGCCAGGGGTCTAATCCAGGCTGTTTCAACGCGTCGCGGTCGGACGATGGCAGCAGTCCATGACTATGAAGAATTCGGCGGACCTCGTTCATCCTTTGGCGTCGACGTCGAACAACGCGCCGTTGTCCCCGAAAGGTGCGGCGCTGTTCGGACTTTAGCTTTGCTCCAGCCTGGGTCTTTTCCTCCGGCGCGTCGAACATCCAAGTGCCCGCGCCAATGATAGTGCCTTGCGAAAGCTCTCCCCGATTGCTTTCTTCAATCTCGATTAACGCCCAACCGAGGGAGGCAATGCCAGCGTCAAGCCCCAAGACTCGCATAAATTTGGTTCCTTCGAAAGACCAGCTCCGCCATAAAAGCCGATTGACGCGCTGAGGCCAAGCTGCTTCTATGAGTATGGGAAATCGGAAGGGAAGCCACGGCAAGGTGGTTTCATAGAAATCACTGAAGGATTACCCTCGTCACAGAAATGTGGCGGGGGGATTCCTATTGGTGGCAGAGCATGAGGTCAGATGGGCGCTTCTTGACCGACTGCGGCAGCTCCTCTTCACGTCTCCCTCCCTTTCCGCATCGCCGCTCACAACGGTTCGGTTGCAGGCTGCCAAGAAAACAGGAAAGACGGCTCCTTGCGGCGCGGACTCGGCCTCCTCACGTTCCGGAAGCCCATCTACCGGCATTGCAAAGACCATCTCAATTTATGGCATCACTTTTCGGAACAGTTTTGATGGAGAAGGGAAAATGTCGGCATGTCACGCCGGCCGGGCTTTTTGCGTTCACGGCGCCCGTTATCGCCTTCAGATTGCGATGCGGCGCGGAGGCCGCTCTCCCGGGTATGCTCAAGGATTATATCGATCTCGTGCCACACGAAGGGACGGGCGGAGGCAAAACCGCGCATAATGGAAGAACGCGAGATGGCCTTCAGCCTAATACGCCTGCACGGGCCACTGTTACCCAGCACCCCCCGTATCATGACGCCCAACACACTGGAAACAACGACGTTTTTTCGTGGGGGATTTCGAGATAGCGGGCCTCCGCTACCAATTCATAAATATTGCAATATAATCAATATATTGCTAGATGGCGCGCCGCCGATTCCACCACCAAGCCGCTACCACTTTTCTTATTGTGGCGTACGCGCTCGCAGAATAATGCGAGTTCGCCGATGGAGACCTCTTTCGTCGGAGTTTGCAAAAGCGCAGCGCCCGGACGACCGGCCCAGGCTTGAGCAGCTGGTAGACCGACACGCTGATCTCGGCCAATCTGATGAACAAAGGCGGTCCTGCTTACGCCTGTTGATCAGCCAAGTTTTAGAGGTTAGAACAAACAAGGAACATACTGATTTGGCGAGGACGAGGCGATGGCGCGCAACAAAGTGCAATTTCAGAAAGGCCTCAGCGAAAGTGCATTCGAGGCGGCCTATGGAAGCGAAGAGCAATGCCACGCGGCGCTCGTCGCCTGGCGTTGGCCCGATGGCTTCGAATGCCCCGATTGCGGTGGCAAGGCGCATTGCGTGGTGACGCGCGGCGCGCGCAAGCTGTTTCAGTGCGACGCCTGCCGAAAGCAAACGTCGGTGCGCGCCGGGACCATTTTCGCATCGAGCAAATTGCCGCTGCGCGTGTGGTTCAAAGCGATGTATCACCTCACGCAATCCAAGCAGGGAATCTCTGGCCTCGAATTGTCGCGGCGTCTCGGGATCACCTACAATGCCGCGTGGAAGTTGAAGCACAAGCTGGCGCAGGTCATGCTCGAGCGCAACGCGACGAAGCGGCTGAAGGGCAAGGTCCAGATGGACGACGCCTATCTCGGCGGCGAACGCTCGGGCGCCGTGGGGCGCGGAGCCGAGGGCAAGACGCCCTTCGTCGCCGCCGTCGAGACGACGGATGACGACAAGCCGCACAAGATCATCCTGCGGCGCGTGAAAGCGTTCAGCAAGGCGGAGTTGCGCAAGCTCGCCGGCGCCGCGCTCGAGAGTGGCGCGGCTGTCGTCTCCGACACGCACAGCGCGATCGTCACCGGGTCGGGAGCAAAAGCCGCGAAAACCCCAGCCTTCAAATGGGTCAACACCGCCCTCGGCAATATCAAGGCGGCGATCGTCGGAACCTATCGAGCCGTCGGGGAAAAACATGTCCCGCGCTACCTCGCCGAATTCGAATACCGCTTCAATCGGCGATACGATCTCGCCAACATGATCCCGCGCCTTGCCGTCATCGCGACAGCAACAGCCCCGATGCCCTACCGCCTCCTCAAGCTGGCGGACTTTCAGGCGTAAGCAGGAAGGCGGTTGTCGTTGCCGCGGGCGACGGCTGTGCGTCGCCGTGCCGAACGGCCATCGCAAGACGGCCACTTTGATGGCCGGCATCCGCTGTTGGCGGGCTCGTCGTGGTGAAGGTATATATTATCACGCCGCTCTGTTCGAGGAATGGGTAGAAAAATACCTCCGTTCCCACGTTCTCGAACGGCGACGTCGTCGTCATGGCGCATTCGTGAATGCCGTGCCCCGGACAACGCCAGGACACGGCGCCTTGTCTATCTTCTTTGCGCAGAGTTCTCGATCAAGACACCAATGCTGTCGACAATAGCCGCGTATACGGCAGTTGTCCGTGCGTTCCCTCCTTTCTGATTCTGAACGATTTCGCCCAAGCTCGCCATGTTGAACCTACGCAACGCGGGCACGAGGGTGTCTGGGTCGAAGCCCTCAGGTGGATTAGCGAAGATCCGGATTAGGGCTCCAAACACCGACGCGCCATGCGTCAGGGGTTGCCCCTCGAATGCCTCGGCCATGCATGTCAACGCGGCCGAGACCACCGCGTCACCGTGCCGGTTGAGCGCGATCGCAATGGATGAAGTGAAGGCTACCTCTCCTGGTGTCCAGGCCGTTGAGGAAGTGTTCCGCGCGATCTTTAGCTTAGCCTCTGTCACCAAGCGCAAGATACTCAATGCATCCTCATCGCCCACAGCCGGCGCCGCACGAAAGTCGTCTAAACGATTCATCGGTTTGCGCGCCCTGTTCGCAACGATGAACATGCGGGCCTCGTCCTCGGGGCTGTCATAAGTGAAAAGGCAGCACGGTAGCTGAGGCAGATCGCCACGGCGAACAGCCGCAGCCCAACGATGTTGCCCATCTATGATAACTTTTGAACTGTCCGCACGCCGCGAGACGACGAGCGGCGCGCAGAGCCGCCAATCGAAGTTGGCTGCTATGCTGGTAATCAGCCGCCGCGATCCTTCGTTGTCGATCGAGCGCTGATAGGATTGATCAACGGTTAGCCCCTCTTATTCGTGACGGTCCGATTTTTTGCATCGTCGGGCCGTTCGGCTCGCGGGCCGCGCGGGGGCGTTCGGCTTTTTCACCGCTTCGAGGATCGCACTTTCGGGAACGCGTTGGGAGGAATGGGAGAGACGAGAGGGGGCGCGCCGCCCCGTCGATCATGGTCCTGCGGGCATGAGCAGCGCCGCCGGCATGGAGCAGAAGAGATCGGCCTCGGGGCAGGCGGCGGCGAAGGCGAGGCGCACGCGGCTCGCGGTCTCGATCACGCGCGCGGCGATCTTCAGCAATCGCAGGCGCAGAGTCGAGAACTCGGCTTTGGCGAGGTCGCGCGGGCGCGGGATCGCGTCGCGCACGCCGAGCATCAGCCAATAGGCGGCGGTGTGCAGGACGAGGCGCACCTGATTGGCGAGCGCCGAACGACACGAGGTTCGATCGGAGCAAAGCTGCGTCTTGTGCAGCTTGATGAGATTCTCCGCCTGTCCGCGCGCGCAGTAGAGACTCTCATAGAGCCATTGCGGCGCGCCATGCGCGCGATTGGTGACGATGAAGCGAATGTCGAGGCCGAGCCGCGTCGCCTCGATGCGGGCGATCGCGCGGCGCTCTCTGTCCCAGGACTTGGCCCGGTGACGCGTCTCGGCATAGCCTCGCACGACGTCCTTGTCGTCGAGGGCGCGCTCGACGCGGACGGCGTCCGCCGTCTCCTCGACCTTCTTGGACAGCGGCTTGGTTCCGGGAAGGCCGAAGACGTAATCGACGCCGTGATCCTCGCACCAGGCCATCGCCTCGGGCCGCGCATAATGCCCGTCGCCGCGAAACAGGATGCCCGTCGTCGGCCAAGACTTGCGGATATGCCGCACGAGCCGGCGCAGATGCGCTCTCACCTCGACGCCGGACGGCGTCTTGCCCGGGCGCAGGATCATAACGACGGGACGGCTCTGCTCGGTGTCATAGACATGGATCGGCAGAAAGCAGCGCTCGTCATAATGGGCGTTGAACAACGACAATTGCTGATGGCCATGCGCGATGTCGCAGGTGTCGTCGATGTCGAGTGTGACCGAAGATGGCGGCTTCTCGTAGGAGGCCATCCATTGGTCGACGAGCGCATAGGTCAGGCGGATCACGTCGCGCAGGGCCGGCGCGTTCTCGAGCCGCGACAGCGTCGGCTGCGAAGCGAGATCGCGGCCCGTGTCGGGCAGGCGCCCGCAGGCGAGCTTGAACGCCGGATCGGAGCGCAGAAAATCGAGATCGTCGGCGTCCTCATAGCCGCAGCCGATCGCGAAGATGCGGGCGCGGATCATATCGGCGAGCGTGTGGGTGATGCGCGCAGGATCGCGGCGATCGGGAAAGCAGCGCGCCAGCCGTTCGGCGACGCCGAGCCGGCGCTCCGCCATGGCGAGCAGCATGACGCCGCCGTCCGAGGAGATGCGGCCGCCGTCGAAAGCGGCTGTGATTTTCTTGCCCTGGACGGCTGGAAACGAGAAGGCGGGGAACGTATCGTCTGTCATGGCGGGCGTGGCAGGCCGGTGCAGCGGGAAAGGGTTGGTGTCAACAACCAAATCCTACGCCGTTTCAGTGATCTATGCTACGCTCGCCACCCTTCCAACAGCGCCTTCATGAATAAGACGGGTTAGCTCGAGTGTGTGCACCCATTCGATGCTCGGCATGGAGCCTATCGCTGGGCGAAAGGCGATTTTGCGCGCGACGCCGCGTTTCTTGCCTCTCCCAGATTTGGTTCTGGTTCCGAATTGGGCGGACTTTCCGGGTCCGATCGCGGTCACTACGGACGCAGTTTCCGCTTTGAGCCCTTCTATGAATTCGATTACCTCATCAGGAGTTCGGGATGATAGTTCGCCGCAATGTTGGATCACTACATTGCCGACATGAACCCGGGCGGTTCCAACTGGCGTAGAGATGAGGAAAGTGCCGTTAGACGCGACTTTACCGGCCATGTGTGCACGCACCCAGTCAGGTATCGGGGCGCCATTGTTAGCCCAAGTGCGTACATCATTGGGCATGCAAATGCGTTTCTGAATTGTCATGGTCGATCTCCTAAAAACTCGCGAGCAAGGGCGCGCGAGATGCCTACGGTAGGCGACTGTTACGCAGTCAGGAATCCGCGATCGATCCGACAAGACGTGAATGGAACATTGTAATGGCGCTGGTCTAGCCGACTTCCCGCCTCGCCAACGGCGCTGTGGATATCTGCAATGATCTCACTGATTTGGAGACGAATTTCGTGCCCATTATATTTGTAGCGTTGGTATATTAGCCTGAGAAACGCCTCCGCGGATGCAGGACGGACACGGCGCGCAAATACGTGGTTTCGGAAACGACGTTCTACTATTGGAAGGCCAAGTTCGACGGCATTGACGTTCGGAGGCAGATACGGCCGAAAACGCACGTCTGAAGAAGCTCATGGCCGATCAGATGCTTGACGCGGCGGCGCTTCGCCAACTCTTGGCAAAAAGTGGTAGGGCCTGCCGTCAAACGCGACGCCGTCGCGCACCTTCGGGTCGTGATGGGCGTGTCGGAACATCGGGCCTGCCGGATCGTCGCCATCGACCGCAAGATGGCGCGCTACTCGTCGAGGTGCTCGGCCGACGCCGAGCTGCGCGATTTCACTAGCGCAACCTGCTCCCGATCCGACGTTCGCGCCGCTACGACTACACCGTTTGCGTGGTCAGACGCGGTTCGTTGCGCGTGATCGCCGCGAGGATTCGCGCCGCCCCGGCGAGAGCCGGCGCCACGCCGTCGATCGCGGCGCCACTCGAAAGCGATTGCATCTCTTCGAGAAGGGCCATGGCTTCCGACGGCAGCGCCCCGCAATCGACCAAGCGGCGGATGTCGCTATCGGCAGCGCTCTGGCCGTGGACGGGCGCCTCTCCCCGCGTCGCCAGCAACGCCGTCGCCATGGCGCGCAGCGATTTGGCGAGCAGCGCCGGCGCCTCCTCCGGAAACCCTCCGTCGGCCAAGGTCTTCGCCATCCGCAGCGCGCGATCGGCCTCGGCCATGGCTTCGGCCTCTCGGGGCCCAGCGCTCGCGGCGACGGGCGATTCCGCAGGCAGACCGCGCGCTCGATGGAGCTCCCGCGCTTCGAAGGCGAATTGAAGCAGACCCGCGGCGGCCAAGCGCCGCATGGCGCGCCATGCGGCCGCGTCCACGAATTCTGCGGTGAAGGCGTCGGCTTCCGCCGCGCGCGCGGCTTCGGCCGCCAATCCCTCGTCATCCGTGTCGAGAACGACGAGCAGATGCGGCCTTCCATCGGCGCCGCGGCGCTCTTCGACGAGCAAGGCCTTTTCACCGAGACGTTCGACGAGATCCCCGACGAATGCGTCCTGCGCCGAAGCCATCCGCGGTCCGCCGCGCGCGGGCTCGCCCATCATCGCTTGCATCCGCTCGATGAAGGCGCCGCGCCCGGACGGCATTTTCAGCGCCGAAATATCGCCGGCGCCGTCGAGCACGCCATCGGCGAGCGCCTGCTTCTGGCCGATGAGGTGAAGAATGCTGTGCTCGATGCTGCCTTCCGTGACGAGATTGACGACCGACACGGAGCGGGGCTGGTTCTTGCGCCAGGCCCTGGCGATGCGCTGCTCGAGCTTGGCCGGATTCCAGGGCAGATCGACGTTCACGACGGCGCTCGCCACCTGCAGATTGAGCCCGACGCTGCCGCTGTCGGTGGAGAAGAACAGCCGGCAGGCGGGATCGCGCTTGAACCGGTTGATCTCGGCGCGGCGGCGTTCCTGCGGCAGCGAGCCCGTGTGCCACGCCGCTTCGACTCCCATCTCGCCGGCGAGTTCACGCACCATCGTCAGCATCCGTTCCCATTCGGAGAAGACGATGACTTTCCGTTCCGGCTCGTCGAGAAGATCGGCGAGGATTTTCTCCAGCTCCTCAAGCTTGGGGCTGATGCGGCAGGTCGGATCGAGAATCGCCGGCGTGTCGCAAACCATGCGCATGCAGGCGAGCAATTGCTGCAGTCGATCGAACTCATCCTGCCGCAGCGGACGCCGCTGCGCTTCGGCGATCAAACGCGCCGCTGGCGCGCGGTAATCCTCGTAACGAAGCTTCTGCTCCTCCGCCATGGGAACGAAATAGGTCTTGACCGTGCGGCCGGGCAGCTCCTTCTCGACATCGGCCTTGCGCCGGCGCAGCATCAGCGAAGCGATGCGGTCGCGCAGCGCGGCGAGATTTTTGTACTCTATCGGACGTCCGCGCTCGTCGAGCTCGTAGAATTCGCGGTTGAAGCGGAACAGCGGGCCGAGCAGCTCCGGATCGAGATATTGGACGATCGAATAGAGCTCGTCGATCCGGTTCTCGATCGGCGTGCCGGTCAGAACGAAGGCGTAGGGGGAGCGGAGCGACTTCACGCGGCGCGCCGTTTTCGTCTGCCAGTTCTTGATGCGCTGCGCCTCGTCGAGCACGACGATGTCCGGCTTCAATATCTCGTTGATGTCGGGGGCGTCGCTCAGCACCTGCTCGTAATTGACGATGGTGAAGAAGGCCGGCGCGCGATAGGCCGCGAGGCGCTGGGCGCGCGGTCCGAACACGAGCCCGGTCGCGCGAGCGCTGAAGCAGGCAATCTGCTCTTCCCATTCCGCCTTCAGCGACGCCGGGCAGACGACGACCACCCGCTCGACGCCCTTGCGCCGCGCCAGCAGCTCGCAGCCGGCGATGGCCTGAATGGTCTTGCCGAGCCCCATGTCGTCGGCGAGTAGCACGCGCTCGCCGAAGGCGAGATGCATCGCTCCCTCTCGCTGATACGGCAATAGCGGATGGGTCAGGACGTCGAGCGTCGCGCGGCCAGCGGCAACATCGGCGGAGAAGGCGGCGGCCGCTTCGACACGTTCGCGCCGGCGTCTCGCCCGCTCCAGCCAGGGAGCGAAATGGCGGGAGATTCGGATGGTCGCGCGCATGGCGGGCTGCGCCTTCGCCAAAGCCGCCGTCAGCTCCTCGATCCGCTGCGGCGATGCGGCGAACGTCCCGTCTTCATCGAGCCATGGGCGCAGCCATTCGCGCGCCTTCGCCAGCGATTTCGCCTCCGCCGTCGTCGGCCAGGCGATGGCCGGCGTCGCCTCGCCGCGACGATCGAGAAATATCTCGATCCTCGGCCCGCCTTGCGCCGCCGCCGCGCGAAAAACCCGCGCCCGTCCACGCCGGAGCGCCGCCAGCGCGCCTTCTATGTGCTTGCAGGTACCGAGCGCGTTGACCCGGTGGTCGATGCAACCGCAGGAATTCGTGAGGCCGTCGAGGCTTCTTATCTCCACCTCGTAATCGGCGCCACTCGTCGAGCGGACCCGGAAATCACCGAAAAATTCCTGGCTCGAATCGTGCGCGACGACATCGAGGATTTCGGTGCTGCCCCGCCAGCGCCGCAGATCGATCTCGTCCTCGTCGCTCGTGCGCCAACCGAGAGCGGGTTTGCGTTCGAGCACGGCGGCGGCTTTCCTCTTTCGGGCGGCCTTGCCCGCCTCCTTGCGCGGTGAAAGGTTCTCGGCTTTCGTCCGTCTCGACATTTCGAGTCTCTGTCACTCGGTTGCTAAAACGCACGACGCTCGGGCATAACCGCTCCGCTGTGTCGACCGTCTACGATCTCGTCCATCTATGGTCCCCCTCGCATGTCCTCCGCAATAGATTGCGCCCGCGGATACACAGGATTTGTTTGCGGGCTGTGGATCCGATGCTGGCCAGGCGGCCTCATACGCTTCCGATATCTAGGCCCAGAGTGGACGCGCCGGTCCTGGCTGGCTTCCGGGAAGCTGCTCACGGAACCAACCGGAGCCTCCGGCTCTCCGCGCATTTTGCGAAGGATCTTTCCATCATCTCAAAAATGAGATAATAGCGATCATGGCTTGGCGCGTCGAAATCCTGAACGAGACAGTCGTCGCGGAAATCGCCGCCCTTCCGGCGGACATGCAGGCGCGGTTTCTCCGGCTTGCCGAGCGCATAAACTCGGCCGGTCTCGAAAGTCTGAGCGAGCCACACGTAAAGCACCTAGAAGGGAAACTGTGGGAATTACGCCTAACGGGCCGAGACGGAATAGCCCGAGCGCTTTACGTCACGACGGTCGGCCGCAAGGTCGTGGTGCTCAGGGCCTTTGTGAAGAAGACCCAAAAAACGCCACGCGCCGAAATCGAGCTTGCGTTACGTCGAGCAAAGGAGGTGATATGACGATTCCATTCGAAAAGATCAAAGCTCGCCTTATGACCAACCCCGCGGTCAAGGCCGAATACGACGCGCTCGCTCCCGAATTCGAGATTTCCGCAGAGCTGGTCAAAGCTCGCCTTCGTGCCGGCCTCTCTCAGGCCGAATTGGCGACACGCATGGGCACGAGCCAGTCGGCGATTGCTCGGCTGGAGAGCGGGCAAACGTTGCCGAGCACGAAGACTCTTTTGCGCTTCGCCGAGGCGACGGGGAGCAAGTTTCACGTTCGCCTCTCTGCGGCTTGACCCTTATCGAGTCGGGAGCGGCCCATTTCCAATCGACGCCTTCGAAGGTCACCCTATCGAGGCTGCGCGTTCAAGCGCAGCAACGGAGGCAATAGCGTATATTTGGGTGTTGTGGGGAAAGTCGGTATCGTTCCTCCGCTACAACTTAACCTATTGTTTTACATTCGCATTTTCACTCACCCTTGTCAATCGGCATCCAAAATTGACCCCCGATCGGCGTTCAAAATTGACCCCCATTTGTCGTAGGGCGGAACGTGAGCGCTCGCCCCTGCGGAGCTGGCGGGATAGCGCAGCCGGGGCGAGTGCGTTTCGGTTCGGGATGTGATCGGGAGCGTCAGGCGCGGTTCTTGAAGCGCCAGCTTTCGTTGCCGGTCTCGACGATGTCGCAATGGTGAGTGAGGCGGTCGAGCAGCGCGCTGGTCATTTTCGCATCGCCGAACACGCTCGGCCATTCGCCGAAAGCGAGATTGGTGGTGACGATGATCGAGGTTCGTTCGTAGAGCCGACTGATCAGATGGAAGAGCAATTGTCCGCCCGACTGCGCGAACGGCAAGTAGCCGAGCTCATCGAGTATGATGAAGTCCATTCTCGTGAGATAGTCCGCAAAGCGTCCCTGACGACCGCCTCGCGCTTCGCTCTCGAGCCGGTTGACGAGCTCGACGGTGTTGAAGAATCGGCCACGTTTTCCAGCGCGAATACAGCTTCTGGCGATCGCTATCGAAAGATGAGTCTTCCCCGTGCCGGTTCCGCCGACGAGAACGCAATTACGTTGTTGGTCGAGGAAGCCGCCGCCTGCGAGATCGCGCGCCAGAGCTTCATTGATCGGCGCGCCCTCGAACTGGAAGTCCTCGACGTCCTTCGCCAATGGCAGCTTCGCGACCGTCATCTGATATTTGATCGAGCGCGCATGTTTTTCGGCGATTTCCGCCTGGAGAAGATCGCCGACGATGCGCGGCGGCTCATGCTGCCGCTTTATGCCCGTCGACATCACCTCGTCATAGGCGCTCCTCATGCCGAAGAGCTTGAGCTCTCCCATGAGATCGAAGAACTGTGTGCGTTCCATCAGGCCGTTCTCCTCAATTGATCATAGCGGGCGCAGTCGGCGAGCGGCATGTGCAGCAGCGTCAACGACTGGGGTGTGGGAATCGCCGGCGGTGGCGGCGGCTCGCGCCGGCGGGCGAGAATGTTGAGAATGACGTCGGCGGAATGGACGCCTTGGCCGAGCGCCTCCGCGCAGGCTGCCTCGACAGCGGTCAATCCATCGTCGACGACGGCGGCCAGAATCTTGACCATTTGTCGATCGCCGTCGTCGCCGGTGAGCTTGCGTCGCACGCGTTCGATCGGTAAGCATTCGCCGTGGGCCGCAGGACCGTCGCGTCAGCGCTCTCGAGGCAACTTCATCTCTTTGTGGATTTTGATGAGTTCGACGAGGTTTTCGATGCCGAAGTCGGTGAATGCCAGGATCTCGAGGTCGCCGAGGCCATAGACCCAGATCACGCCATCCTCGGGCTCCATTTCATTGGCGACGTCATGGAGGAAGTCGACGCTTTCGCTGAGCTGCGCAGCGATACGATCGATGGTCGTGACGTGAGAGACCTTGTTGACGTGCATGGTCAGGCCGCCAGCGCCGGCGCAGCTTTATCCTTCTGGCGCCAGTTCCACGGCAGCAATTCATCGAGCCGATGCGCCGGATGCGCGGCGATGCGCGCGAGGACGTCGGCGAGCCAGGCCTGCGGATCGACGCCGTTCATCTTCGCTGTGACGATGAGCCCATACATAGCGGCGGCGCGCTCGCCTCCACGGTCAGACCCGCAGAACTGCCATGATTTTCGTCCCAGAGCAATTCCCCGCAGTCCACGCTCGGCTGCATTGTTCGAGACGCAAACGCGCCCGTCGTCGAGGAACAGCGTGAAGGCCGGCCATCGCTTCAGCATATATTGCATCGCTTTGGCAAGATCATGTCCACGCGAGAGCTTGGCGACCTGTTCGCGCATATAGCTCTCGAGCGCGTCGACGAGAGGTCGGCTCGACGCTCGGCGAACGGCGAGGCGTTCTTGCGCGCTCTTGCCGTTGATCGACCTCTCGATCTCGAACAGCGCATCGATGCGGCGCACGATCTCTATCGCGATCGGCGACAAAGGAATCTCCTTTTTCCCCGCCGCCTTGCGACGGACGTTCGCATCGATGTCGGCCATGACGAAGAACGGGCGCCGCGCGTGCGCCCAACACGCCGCTTCGAGAATCGGACCAGGCTTGCGCTCCGCTGCATACAGCTTGTTGTAGCCGTCATAGGCGTCCGCTTGCAGAATGCCGGAGTAGTTCGCCAAATGGGTCTGCGGATGTTCGCCTTTGCGATCACGCGAGTAATAGAAAATCGCAGCGGGCGGTCCGGCGCCGTCGAAGGGCGCATCGTCGCGCACATAGACCCAGCAGCGGCCGGTGTCGGTTTTGCCCTTCGCCAGCACGGGCACGATCGTATCGTCGCCATGCAGGCGCTCGGCAGAGAGAACATGCTCTTCTATGAGAAGGCGCAGTGGCTCGAGCGCGGCGCAAATGGAGCCGATCGCATCGGCCATGGTCGACAAAGCGATCGGCGCGCCTTCGAGCGCATAACGATCCGCCTGACGGTTCAGCGGCTGATGCTGGCCGAACTTCTCGAAAGCGATCATCGCCAAAAGGCTCGGCCCCGCCCAGCCGCGCGGAACGACATGGAATGGCGCCGGCGGCTGCGTGATCTTCTCGCAGTCCCGGCAGGAGAACTTTTCCCGCACGGTCTCGATCACTTTCCACTGACGCGGCGTCGTCTCCAATGTCTGCGTCACATCCTCGCCGAGCTTGCGCAGGCGCTGGCCGCCACAGCAGGCGCAGCTCGTCGGCGCCTCGATCACGACGCGCTCGCGCGGCAGGTGTTCCGGGAAGGTGTTGCGCTCCGGCCGTTTGCGCGCGAAGCCGGCGACCGCCGTCGTCTTCGCGACCGCCTGTTCCGCGGCGATCTCGTCTTCCGTCGCGCTCGCTTCCAGCTCTTCGAACATGAGCGCCAATTGCTCGAGAAGACGCGCCGACCGCTCCGATTTCTGCCCGTATATCTGGCGCTCCAGCTTGGCGATCTGAAGCTTCTGCGCGGCGATCAGCGCCATGTCTTCCGACGCCTTCGCGCGCGCGACGGCGAGCTCGGCTCTCAGCGCGGCGTTTTCGTCCAACAGGGCTTTGCCGATGGCGTCCATATAGCGAGTGAATCACAAATCTTTCGATTTGTGGCGCCCCAAAATGCGTCCGACCCCAGCTTTTTCGCTCATCCCGCGCTTGCTGGACGCCATGTCGATTGCGGATTTCGCCAATCAATTCCCTCGAGCATATAGGCCATCTGGGCGGCCGAAATCGACACCGCGCCCGCGCTCGCCGAGGGCCAGATGAACTTTCCACGGTCGAGCCGCTTGGCGTATAACGACAGGCCGAGCCCGTCGTGCCAGAGGATTTTTGCGAGATCGCCGCGGCGCCCGCGGAAAATGTAGAGGTCACCGGCGTGAGGATCGCGTTGCAACTGCTCTTGAACCTGAAGCGCCAGGCCCTGCATGCCGCGTCGCATATCCGTATGGCCGGTGGCGATCCAGACCCGGCAACCCGCAGGCAAGGGAATCATGAGCGCAGCGCCTTCAAGGTCGCAGCGATCACGGAAGACGGCGCCGTGGCGCTGATCTTCACACGCACGTCGTTCAGCTCGACTTCGACGACGCCGGCCGCGGATTCTTGCAGCGGCTGTTCCTGTGACGTCGCCACTCGCGGAGCGGGCTCGATGATCACCGGCGAAAATCCGCACACAGCGGCGCTCGCCTCCCGCTGCGCCGCGCGCCGCCATTTGTAGACGAGGCTCGTGCAAACATCCTCGCGCCGCGCCACATCGGCGACCACCGCGCCCGGCTCGGCGATCGCCGCCAATATCCGCGTCCGGTCTTCGTTTCTCCATCGGCGCCGTCGTTCGCCGCCCGTGATCAATGTCATCCGACCCATGCTGTGCAGCTTGCCTCGCTCATAAAGCCGACTTAGCTGCGCAGCTTCGCTCTATTCCATCGATTTTGAAAAGGCGGCCCACGGCGTAGGGATACCTTTCACCGGCACATTTCGTTCGAGAAGCTCCTCGGTCTCGCCGCCCATGGCGCGCCCATGAGCTACTGGGACATTATCAACCGCGACAACCCGCGAAAATCGTCCCGACCACTATATGTAGACGAACCTGAGCCAACGGGATAAGCCTCATAGCGTATGTTTGAGTGTTGTGGGGAAAGCCGGCATCGCTCCTCCGCTACTAATCCGCAGGTAATTAATTACAATCAATGTGTTGTCTTACATCGTGGATTCCGCCATCGAGCCGCTACCATCATTCCGGACACACTCTCGCCAGAACAATGCGAGTTCGTTCGCAAGATCGTCGAAAGGATGCGCCGCCAAGATGAAAGCTGGTGAATCCCTTCGCTCACGGCCGCGCTCTTTGTCGCAACAAGGCAGCTTGTTTGTAAGCGTTCACCCGGCGCCATTCTGGCGGCGCGTGGCGTGGAAGTGGTAGCGGTTGGACATGGATAGCAACATCTATGTCTACGCCTATGCGCAGAACTGACACGAACCAGTTCATCGAGGTCCGAGCTGAACGTCTCGAAGGAGCGCCGGTCGGAGAACGTCGACGTTGGTCGGAGGACTTCAAGGACCGGGCGATCACCGCGTCGCTGGAGCCCGGCACGAATGTCTCGGCGCTGGCGCGTTCGCTCGATATCACGCCGTCGCAACTTTTCGGGTGGCGACGCGCCGCCGCTCTCCGCGCGGAAAAGATCGAGCGCCAGGCGCCGGCGGAGCCGCGTGCGGCAAAGACGCGGCGCGTGGAGATAGAACTCGGCGGGGCGGTCGTGCGGGTGAACGCGGATATTTCGGAAGCCGACCTTCGCCGCCTGCTGCGCGCGGTGCGCGAGGCATGATCCCGCCGGGCGCACGGGTGCTGTTGCGGGCGACGGCCGTGGATTTCCGGAAAGGTCCGGAAGGACTGGTTTCCTTGGTTCGGGACGCCGGGGCGGATCCGTTCGACGGCTCCCTCTATGTTTTCCGAGCGAAAAGAGCCGACCGGATCAAGATCGTGTGGTGGGACGGTTCGGGTCTTTGTCTTTTCGCCAAGCGCCTCGAGCATTCGCATTTCTGCTGGCCGACAGCGGGGAGCCACGAGATCCGTCTGAGCTACGCGCAAGTCATGGCGCTGGTCGAAGGGCTCGATTGGCGGCGGGTTCGGTCGGTGGACGTCCGGGCGCCGCAGAGCGCCGGCTGACCTTGGAAAAGACGCGCCGGAAGCGTTGAAAAGTCAAGAAAACGCAGGACTTTCCGCGACGAAAGCGGTACCTTGCGCAGCATGATCGAGCGCTTCGGCGAGCTTCCTGACGATGTCGACGAGCTGAAGGCGCTGGCGCTCGACGCCTTGGCGCGCGTCGATCGTTCAGAGACCGACGCGAAGACTTTACGCTCCCAAACATCGAGCCTGACGGCGAAGGTCGAGGATCTCACGCAAACGAATGCGGCGGCGAAAGCCGAGATCGATCGGCTGACCTCGATCATCAAGACGCTTCATCGCGACCGCTTCGGGAAGCGCTCCGAAAAGCTCGGCGCCGACGCCGCCGAGCAGCAGAGCTTCGTGTTCGAGGAAGTCGAAACCGGGCTCGCGGCGATCGAGACGCGGCTGGCGGCGAAGGTGGATTCCAAGCCGCGCAAGACGCCTCGCGAAAAGCCGCGGTTTCCCGCGCATCTGGAGCGGGTCGAGGAAATCCTGGAGCCCGAGATTCCCGAGGAGCTCCAGGGCAAGGAACGGGTCGAGATCGGGCGGGAGGAGAGTGTCAGGCTCGATGTCGTGCGCGCGCGCTTCCGGCTGATCGTGACGATCCGGCCGAAATACGCCTACAAGGATCCCGCCGCGATCCTGCAAGCGCCGGCGCCCGAGCACATCGTGGAAGCCGGCCTGCCGACGGAAGCGCTGCTCGCGCAAGTCGCGGTGTCGAAATACGCCGACGGGCTGCCGCTCTACCGCCAGGAGGCCATCTACCTTCGCGACGGCGTCGAGCTGGGACGTTCGCTGATGGCGCAATGGATGGGCGCGGTCGGCTTCCACCTCGAGCCGCTGGCGGCGCATGTGCTCGCGCGCATCCGCGAGGGCGAGCGGATCTTCGCTGACGAAACGACGCTGCCCACGCTGAGCCCCGGCGCCGGGAAGACCAAGACGTCTTGGTTGTGGGCCTATGCGCGGGATGATCGGCCGTTCGGAGGCGCGGGACCGCCGATGGTCGCCTACCGGTTCGAGGAGAGCCGATCCGGCGATTGCGCGGCGCGCCACCTGGGTGATTACCGCGGCATCCTGCAATGCGACGGCTATGCGGGATATCGCAAGCTCGCGGGCGCTCCGCATGCCAACGGGCTGCGTCTGGCCGGATGCTGGGCCCATCTGCGCCGCCGGTTCTTCGAGCTCCAGGCGAACGGCGAGTCGGCCGTCGCGACGGCCACGGTCGAGCAGATGAGGCTGCTGTGGGCCGTCGAGGAAGAGGTCCGCAGGCGCGCCTGGCGGCGCGAAGGGCGACGTCGGCCGACATCGTGCAGGCCTTGTTCGATCTCTGGGAGCGCGAGCTGCCGCGCATCTCCGGCAAATCGAAATTGGCCGAGGCGATCCGCTATGCCCGTTCGCATCGAGCGGTTCTCGGACTCTTCCTCGACGATGGCCGCGTCGAAATCGACTCCAACATTGTCGAGCGGGCGATCCGGCCCCAGGCCATCACGCGCAAGAACTCGCTCTTCGCCGGGTCCGCTGGCGGAGGACGGACGTGGGCCTCCATCGCCACCATGCTTCAGACTTGCAAAATGAACGGCGTCGATCCCTACGCCTGGGCCCAGCAGACCCTCGAACGAATCGCCGACCGATGGCCCAACAAGAACATCGAGGCGCTCATGCCCTGGAATTTCAAGCCCACCGAGTGAACGGCGCCGGGTGTACGCTTACGCTTGTTTCCGGTCTCGAAACTTGGTCTCGATTTTTAAACAATCACGTATCCATTGGCTTTTGCCGAATAGATGGGTTCCTGTTCATTTCGAGGTCGCGAGCGTCGTCCACGAGAACTTCACGGATCGAGCGACGAGCGTCTGCTAAAAGCGTCCGCGGCTTCGCCAAGCCTCGATCTGAATCGATCCTTCTGGCCGAGCGCCGATCGCGATTGACTCTAACAAAATTAATTGGAATTCTCTTCCTGTTACAGCCGTCGACCACGGGCTACAGCATTTCTTTTCAAAGGATTTCCGAATGGCTTTCGAACATCTCGTCATTGTTCTTCCGGGAATCAGCGGCAGCGTTCTCGCTAAGGACGGAAAGGAAATCTGGGGGTCTTCGGCGGAGGCGATCTGGCGCGCTGTCACCACGGGCGGAGACAGCATTCGGCAGCTTCGGCTTCCCGCGCCCGACGACCCGAACGTCGACGATCTCGGCGACGGCGTCACGGCGACCGGCCTCGCGCCCGATCTGCACATCATCCCCGGTCTTTGGAAAATCGACGGCTATAGCGGGCTCGTGCGACGGCTGCGGGAGGAGCTCGGCCTCGAGCCCGACAAGAATCTGCTGACCTTTCCCTATGATTGGCGGCGCGACAATCGCGTATCCGCGCGACGGCTCGAGCGCTTCGCCAATGAGAAGCTCGACGCCTGGCGCAAGGCCTCGGGAAATCGCGACGCCAAAATCGTCTTCGTCGTCCACTCGATGGGCGGGCTCGTCGCGCGCTGGTTCCTCGAGGTCCTCGGCGGCTGGAGGGTCGCCCGCGCGCTGGTGAGCTTCGGCACGCCCTATCGCGGATCGCTCAACGCCCTCGGCTATCTTGCCAACGGCTATGCGCAGAGCGTCGGGCCGCTCTCGCTCGATCTCACCGACACTCTGAAATCCTTCAGCTCTGTCTATCAATTGCTGCCGGCGTTCGAATGTGTGGACCGCGGCGGCGGGCGGCTCGAGCGGGTCGGCGAAATCGTCGGCCTGCCGGGCGTCGACGCAGCGCGCGCCGCCGAGGCGCTGGAGTTCTATCGCAAGATGCGAGAGGCGCAGGAGGCGAACGCCCGAACACAGGACTATGTCGATGGGAAATACGAGATCTTTCCCATAGTCGGTATCGCTCAGCCAACCTTTCAGTCGGCGATCGTCTCCGATCAGGGAGTGACGCTCTCGCGGACTATCGGAGGCAAGGATGAGAGCGGCGACGGCACCGTGCCGCGCGTTTCCGCCGTGCCGTTGGAGCTCGATCATGGGCATAAGGAAACATTCGTAGCCGAGACGCATGGCTCCTTGCAGAATTTCGAGGCGGCGCTGGTCCAGCTCGTCGGCGCGCTGACGGGGCTCGACATCGATCTCGGCCATTATCGCTTCGCCGCGAACACCGTCTCTCTGGACATAGACGACGTCTATCCTGTCGAGGAGGTCACGATTCGCGCGACGCCCTCCATCGACGTTCCTGTCAGCGCCAGGATCGTTCCGGCTTCGGCGGGCGGACCTGCCGTCGATCTCCCTCTCACGCCGCAGGACGGCGTCTACGTGGGGCGGACCCGCCTCGAGCCGGGAGCGTATCGCGTGGCTGTCGTCGCCGATTTCCACAGCGGGCCGGCGCGTGCCAACGATATTTTCCTCGTGCATTCCGCCTGAGGTCCACAGCGACCGAGCGGCCTCGCAATCGGAGCGTCGTGATGACTGAGCCGGAGCGCATCGAGCTTGAGATCGTCTTACGCAGCGGCGACATAGCGAAAGTCGCGACGCCTTTCGTCGTCTGCCCGCATTATGAGGGACTGCCGCTCGCGGGCGCCGCCAAGGCGTTCGACAGGCTGGCCGATTCCTGGCTGGCGCGCGCGCTCGAGCTCGGCATGATCAGCCTGACGCTCGGGCGCATCTTTCCGATCACGCTGAAGCAATTCGTCGCCGAGCCGCTTCCGGTCGAAATGCTGTTGCTCGTCGGCATGGGCGAGCCCGGCGCGATGACGGCCGATGATTTACGATTTCTGTTCTCCAATGTGACGATCGCCGTCGAGGCGATGGGCGGGAAGAGCTTCGCCTCGGCGCTCGTGGGCACGCGCCGCAAGGAGTTCTCCATCGACACGGCGGTGCGCGCCTTCGTCGAAGGGGTTATCGACGGCCATCAGCGCCTCGTCGCCATCGCCGCGCAATCGCCGCGGAAGGGGGAGCGGCTCGCGACGACGGCGAAGCGGGTTCTCTCGGTCACGCTCGTCATCGACGACGAGCGCAAATTCGCGGAGATCGAGGAGGCGTTCGGCCGCACCGCCGAGGATGTCGCGGCTGAATTGCTGGTGACGACGCGGCGTGGCGAGCCGCTGGCGCCCGGCCCCGGCGAGGTGGGTGACGACGCCGAGGAGCGTGACGAGGAAGAGCTGGTCACGCTGCTACGGGTGACGCGGCGGAGCGGGCCGGCCATTCCCGGCTCGCGGCCGGAGTTCGACATTTACGAATTCTCGGCCGCATGCGACCGCGCCGTCGTCGCGCTACGCGAGCATGAGGTCAGCCGCTTTCTCCTCCAAAGGATTCCAGAACGTCTGATCACGGCGAGGAATCCCGGATTGCGCGATCGGCTCGCGAGATTTCTGCAGGCCCTCGTCGCGCCGCGCGATTTCGAAGGCCTGCTCACCGCGGCCGACTGCGTCACGGTCGAGGTCGACGAGGCCGCGGCGCGCATCCCATGGGAAATGATGGCGCATCGCACGCAGAGCGGACGCACCAGATATCTTGGCGGACAGATTTTGATCTCGCGCCAGATGCGCACGGCCGCCGGGCCGCCGCCGAGCTCGCCGCCGCCGCTGAACCGTCAGCTCCGCATCCTCGTCGTCGCCGACCCGGCCTCGGGCGAGCTGGCGTTGCCCAAGGCGCGCGAGGAGGGATGGGCGGTCGTGGACATGATCGAGCGCGCCTGTCGGGCCTGGGAGGGGGTCTATGATTTTCGCGTGACGATACGTGTCGGCTCAGCGCAGGACGGCGATCCCGAGCTCGAGCGCCGCCTCGGCCGATACGCCGCCCTGGACGGGCGCTTCGTCCAGAGCGCCGCGGCTTGCGAGCCGGTCGAGATCGCGATGCTGCTGGTCGATGAGCAATTCGATCTGGTGCATTACGCGGGGCATGGATTTTTCGACGAGGCGCGGCGAGCGGCGGGATGGGTGCTCGACCGCGGCTATCGCGTGACGGCGCGAGACCTTTTCTGTGTGCGGCAGGTGCCGCGGCTCGTCTTCGCCAACGCCTGCTATTCCTCCGTCGTGCCCGAAAACGCGGTCGAGCCGTCCGACGGCGCCGGCCAGCGCAGCCGCCTCGTCGGCGCCGCGCAGGCGTTCTTCGCTCGGGGGATTCCGAACTATATCGGCGCCGGCTGGGCGGTCGACGATTATTGGGGGCGCGTTTTCGCCGAGCAATTCTACGCGCGCGCGCTCGGCCTGTCGACGAAGGCCGGCGCCGCCGCGCGCGAGCCGGACACGATCGGCAAAGCTCTGCTCGGCGCTCGCAGAACGACCTTTCAGATGAGCGGCGACGATTGCGCGACCTGGGCCGCCTATCAGCATTACGGACGCGCGCAGGACCGGCTTCTGGCGCGCGCCGGCGCGCCACATCCGAGTTCCGACCGAGAGGCGGAGCCGCCGGGAGAAAGCGTCGCCGCCGCCGTCGCGGCGGAGGCTTCCGCCGGCGAAGGGCGAGGAGAGGGCGACGAAGGCGCCGAGCTCGTCTATTTCAACGGCGTCGACGCCGAAACCGGCCGCTACGCCGTCGCGCCGATGTCTGTCGCCGAGCTCGGCAAGATCGCGCGCGCCCGTCCCAATGTCGGGGCTTTCGCTGTCACGCGCGGCGAGCAGGCGCGCAGCTTCGGCCTGCCGCCCGGTGTCGACTATGGGAAAATCGAGGAGGCGGGCTGGGGCGTCATCTTCTTCGAAGCCGCCTCCCTAGACGTGGCGGACGCGCTGAAGCCCCTGCTCGATCGGCGCAAGGCGCAGGCAGGCGCGCTGTTCAAGACTTTGTCCTACAAGCGCGGAGAGGAGACTCGAGAGTGGCGTCGCCGCTACAATGTGACGCCCGGCTCGCTCGACCCGCAGGCGGTTCCCTATTATCTGCTCATCGTCGGGCCGCCCGATCAGATCCCCTTCGAATTCCAATATCTGCTCGGCGTCGACTTCGCGGTCGGACGGCTCGCCTTCGACCAGATCGCCGACTATGAACGCTATGCGGCCTCGATCGTCGCCTATGAGCAGCCGGGCTCGGCTCCGATCAATGGCAAGGAAGTCGTCTATTGGGGCACGCGTCATCCGGGCGACGAGGCGACGGACCTCAGCGCGACCGAGCTGGTGACGCCGCTCGCCCGCGGCGTCGCCGGCGCGACGCCCCGCCTCGCAAAGCCAGTGAATGAGGAATGCGCCTTCGCGGAGCGCCTTCTCCTCGGCGACAACGCGACCAAAGCGGCCCTCGTCGCGACGTTACGCGGCCCCAAGCCGCCGGCTCTTCTGTTCACCGCCTCGCATGGAATGGAGGTGGGCAGCGGCCGGCCGCACCAGCGCGAAATCCAGGGAGCACTGTTGTGCCAGGATTGGCAAGGCTTCGGCCGCATCGGCCCGGACGCCTATATGGCCGCCGCCGATGTGCCGGACGACGCCAATGTGCATGGCCTGATGGCCTTTTTCTTCGCCTGCTTCGGCGGCGGCACGCCGGACCTGGACCAATTTCTGCTCGACCCCGATCAGGCGGGCCGGCTGCAGCCGCTGGCGCCGCAGCCCTTCATCGCCGCGCTGCCGCAACGGCTGCTGGCGCATCCGGCGGGCGGCGCATTGGCCGTCGTCGCCCATGTCGATCGCGCCTGGGGCTATTCGATCCGACCGCCCAAATCCACGGCCGCGCAGATCGGGCCGTTCCGCGAGAGCCTCAATTATGTGATGCGCGGCGAGCCGGTGGGACATGCGGTGAAGGACCAGTTCGGCGGCCATTTCGCGTCGCTGTCGACGACGCTGCTCAGCGCGGTGTCGCCCACCGCCGCGGCGGCGTCGCGAATGAGCGACAAGGACCTCGTCGCCTATTGGCTGCAACGCAACGACGCGCAGAATTATGTGACATTGGGCGATCCTGCGGCGCGGCTGCGGGTCGACGCATTGACTTGAGCATCGACGGAGCCGATCGTCATGAGCGAAGCTGTTCTCGAGAAAATTTCCGACGCCGTCCGCAACGCCTTCGCGCCGGTCCTGCCGGCGGTCGCCGCCGCGCGAGCGAAGCTCTCTGCCGATGCGACGGTGATCGCCGTGCGCCCCGGCTACGCCTATCCGGCGACGGGCGCACCGATTCCTGCCGTCGTCGTCGCCGTTCAGCCCGGAACGGCGACGCAGCCCGCCTCCGCGCTCGCGGCGGAACTCGGCGTTCCGGTCGTGATCGCGGATGCGACGGTCGAAGAGCAGCTCGCGAAGGAAGAGCCTTCCGCGCCGTCTTTCGGCGCGCCGGGAGCGCCGACTTCCGCTTTCGAGCGTCTCATCGTCGGCGACGAGGCGCTCGCATTCGCGCCGCCGAAGACCGGCGCCTACACTCCGCCGGAACCGCCGAATCTTCCGCTCGTGAAAGAGCGCATGCAGCTCACTGTCTGCGTCAGTCCGGAGGCCGGCTGGAGCGAGCTGGAGAGCTTTCTCGGCGAGACCCGTAGGCGCCTCACCGTCGCCATGTATCAATTCACTGCGCCGCATATTTTCGACGCCGTGAAGGCCGCTGTCGCGCCGGCGGGGCGCGAGTTCGAGCTCGTGCTCCATCCGGTGCCCGAGAAGCCGCCGTCTTCCGGCGTCAAGGCAGATGATCTCGAGGAGGTCGCCGGCGTCGTCGACCCTCTGTCGGAGACGCTGAAGTCGCGTTTCGAGCTCGCCTGGGCGACGCTGCATTCGCGCGCCAATCCGGACGGCCTGTGGGCCTCCGCCTATCACATCAAAGTCGCCGTGCGGGATGGCGACGCGGTGTGGTGCTCAAGCGGAAATTGGCAATCGTCGAACCAGCCGAACATCCGCCTCTTCGGCCCGCAACGCGACCGGCCGCCGGTCGGATTCCAACGCAAATACAATCGCGACTATCACGCGATCATCGTCGATCCGAAGATCGCGTCGATCTTCGAGGGCTATATCGCGCGCGACCACGATCTCGCCGCGGCGCAGGCGGCGGCGGCACAACCAAGCGCCGAACCCGATCTCTTCGTTCCCGAAGAGCCCGAAGCGCCGGCCGCCTTCGCGCGGCCGCCGCGCTATTTCGAGCCTTTGCGCCTCGATCGCGAAGTCTCGGTGCAGCCGCTGCTGACGCCCGACAATTACGCCGAACATGCGCTCGAACTGATCCGCTCGGCGCGCGAGAGCGTCAGATTCCAAAATCAATATATCAATTTTCGCGGAACGAACGAGGATTTCGCCGAGTTCAAGCTGCTCGTCGGGGCGTTGAAAAGCAAGATCGACGCCAGCGTCGACGTGCGGATCATCTGCCGCGATCTCATGAAGCAGGAGAGCCTCGATATTCTCATCGCGCTCGGCTTTCCAAAAGAGACATTTCGCTTTCAACCGGCTTGTCACAACAAGACGATCATCGTCGACGGCAAGCGTGTCATGTTCGGCAGCCATAATTGGTCCAACGAGGGCGTGAAGACGAATCGCGACGCGAGTCTCGTTTTCGACGACGAGGAGATCGCACAATATCTCGCCGAAATTTACGATTACGACTGGGACAATCTGGCGACCGCGCATCCGGCCGCCTCGCGCCCGCGCGTCGCGCATAGCGGCGACCCGACACCCGCCGGAATGCGCCGCGTTTCCTATTCCGCGGTATATGACGAATGATTCCGGCGCGGCGAGGGTGAGACGATCCGATGTCGTTCGATGAACGACATCGGAACGAGCATTCGACATCAACGTCGTTCGTCGCTTCGCTCGATTCCGCGCAGCTTTCGCCGCAGATCAATCTCGATCGATTCGAGCCGGCTGTCCGGATGCGCGCTCATGAAATCCTCGACGAGGCGAAGTCCATTTCGATAGGCGGACGCCGGCTCCTCGTCGCGCCGTTTCGAGCGGCTCGCAGCCAGAAGTTTCAACGCGTCGCCATAGATTTCATAGGTCTCCGCGGCCTCTCGAGTCCGCTCCTGGTTGTCCTTCGCTTGACCGAGAAGAGAAACGCGAATTCTGACAGCCGCGAAAGCATCATTGACTGCGGCGTTCGCTTCTTTTCGCTTCATTTCGATCGTCGCCAATTTTTCATGGGCGGTCGCCGCCAGCTTAAAGTCGTCGGCCGAACGACGTCTGTCTGTCGCCGCATTCACCACTTCTAGAGCCTCTCCGTAGCTCGACGATGCGCGTGAAAAATCTTGTTGGTCGGCCCATCTGTCGCCGAAAACAATGAACGCAGCAACGAGCGAGCGACGCCAATCGTCTTGTTCAGGGTGCTCGTTGACCACCGCGCTCCAAATATTCAGCGCCGTCCGCGCATGTTCCGGGTCGACGAATTTCGTGACGGCGCCGATCGATTCGATCACGTTGCCGAGCCCATCTCTGGATGTTTTGTCGTGCGGGTCCGCCTGGACGAGACCCCTTCTCAGGTAGAGAGCTTTTTCAAACTGCTGCAGTGCTTCGTCGTATTTCTCGATGCCCTGATAGAGTTTCCCGAACTCGTGCCGGGTTCTTGCGAGATTGGATCGATAGACAGCGTTCTCCCGATTCGTCTCGACCAGCCGTTCTCTGATTTCAAGTGCGCGTTTGAATTCGTCCGTCGCCTCCGACCTGCGCCCGCTTTTTGCAAAGAATTCTGCGAGCCTCTCGTGCGCGTCGCCGATCATTTTGGAAGCCTCAGGATCCGACGGCTCTTCCGCCAAAAATCTTTCTCCCAGGGAAAGCGACTCCGTGTAATGCTGTTGCGCCAACTTGAACGCGCTCTTCTTGAAATACAAGTCCGCCATCTTGTTTTCGATGAAAGCGGCGCGCGAGAGGTTCTCGCGCGAAGACTGTACCCGAGCGACGTCGAGCGCGGACCTATAGCGCTGCAGCGCCTCGTGATCGTCCTTATCCGTTTTGCGTTGCGCCAAATTATCGCCAGCTCTGTAGAGCGCCTTGTAGCGTTTCCCGCGCCACTCGTCGCTCTTTGGGTCGGCGTTCAAATGGCGTTGCGCTAGATCCTTCGCCTTCTCCGCCAGGGTGAGCGCTTCCTCGTAATCTCCGATCGTGTAATAGACATTGGAAAATTCGAGCAGGACATCTGCTCGAAGGGCGTCGAGCTCCGGCCGATCTTCGACGGCAGCAAAAATCTCTTTCGTGGGCGTCAAGAGGTCCTTTGCGGTGGCGACGGTAATAGTCCCTCTCAGTCGCTCGCTGGAGACGACTTTCAACGTCTCTTCGACAGAATGAAGAGCTTTCGTGGCGCTCGCGAGCGCGGCCTGTCTTTCGTGACTAGCTTGGTGCCCATTTATAATCGCAAGGATGGCGAATATAGTCGCAATGATCACCAACGCGAGCATCCCCAAAGCGACGTCTCTCCATGTACGGAGTTTCCGGTACTCCCGGTCCCGAGCCGTCGCTTTGCTCACCTTGACGAACTCTTTCAACTCCGGTGCCGCTCCCGCAATCGCTTCCGCTTCGTCAAGCGCGTCTCCCGTCAAGAGATAGCTCGCCGCGGCGCCCGACTCCCGCCATCGCCTCGCCATTGCGACGAATTGGAGCTTCTTTTCCGATGCGACGCGATCGTCCTGCAGCCAAGCGCGTAAGCGCGGCCAAGCATCGATGAGCGCCTCATGCGCGAGGTCGAATCGATCCTCTTGCGGAGAAGCGCCTGGAGTGAAACGAAGAAGCCCTGCCTCGACGAGGCGCTCAAGAACAGAAGACATCTCCTTCGCCCGAGCGCTCTGCGTCAGGGCATCGCGCGTTACGCGGCGCCGGATAAAAGTGCCGTCCAAGTTCGGTCGCACCAGCTCGAGAAAAAGGCATTTCGCCGCCTCCTTCTCATCGGGTGGAAGCGCTCCGAATATCGCTTCGGCGGTGCGCTGGAGAGCCTCGTGCGGTCGGCCGACCTTGTCATAGTCGTCCCAGGTCACGATATTCCGGCCGTGATCGTTCCAGAGCTTTCCGAGGGTGAATTGCAGAGCCGGCAACGCCGTCACATCGCCAGCGATATCCTTGACGATGTCGTCGACGACGCCATCGGCGAAACGGAGACCGATCGCCCGCGCCGGAAGCTCGATAATGCGACGCGTCTCATCGGCGGTGAGCGGCGGCAATACGAAGCGCGCGTCGACGCCGCTGGCGAGCGGCGCGAGCGCTGGCAATTGAAGAGCAGACTGCTCGCTACGCTTGTCGACGATCACGATCGCTCTGTTCGCATCGTCGCCTCCAGGGCAGGCCTTCGATAAGGCCGAGGCGAACTTCGCGCGGGTCTGCTCATCGGCACCGAGGGTGAATATCTCTTCGAACTGATCGACGACGAAAATGACGGGGCGCGCCGGAAAGAGGGCGTCGAGCAGATCATGGAGACGCTCGGGAGCGTGTTCCACGATCTTCTTCTGCTGAAAAATCCGTTCGTTCGACGCATCGTCGCCCGCCGCTTCGTGCAAGCGGGCCAGCAATGTCGCGAATGGGTCGGCGCCGGGCGAGAAGGAGAGAAGAACTGGATTCTTCTGTTCCCGGCGCATGGCCGATTTGAGCTGCGGCACGACGCCGGCCATGACGAAGGAGGTCTTGCCGCAGCCCATTTGTCCGACGACGAGAACGATCGGCTTCTCGCGCAATGTTTCGACGAGCCGGTTCGCGGCCCCCTCCCGACCGTGGAACTGCTCGGCGTCGGCTTCACCGAAGGCGCTCAATCCTTTATATGGATTTGGCGCTGTGCTGACGTCGGGCGCGCTCGCGGAGTCGAATGCGTCGAGCTGCGGCAAGGCCGCGGAGAGCGCTCCCGGCTCGTCTCCTTCGAACAGATCCGAGGCCCAATAGGAGATGACGTTCTGCGCGACTTCTCGATCAGAGGGATCATAGAGACGCCGGCCGGTCGCTTTGACTCGATCGATGAGCTTGCGGATCTCGGGAACGAGATCACGCCAGTGTCCTTTGCGGCCGACGACCTGCATCATCGTGATGTGATCGGCCCGCAGCTTCTCCAGCGATTCGTAGGGTGCGGCCGGGCTCTCAAATTCTTTCGGCATGGTCGAGCTCCTCGACGAGCAATCGCAGCGGTTCGCGAATGTTGGTGGTGATGTCGCTGCAAAGGCTTTTGAGCGATTTATCGACCCGGGAAAAATGATTGCGAATATTTTTGCTGAATTCTCCGAACGCCGCCCTGACGGTCCGAGGATCGTTCTCGAGCCGCTGATCGATCGAAGCGACATGGATTGCGCTCGTCTTCGCCCAACCGTCGTCTCCCGCCTTTGCCGCGAGAGGACGAACGCCTTCCTTTATCAAGTCCCAAACGATCGTGAAATTCGCGATCGAATCGCGTGTCTTCTGCGCGAGACAATCCTCCGCCTCCCATAGGTTTTTCTCGACGTCCTGCCAGTCCCTGTGCTCCCGGACCTTCTCCTCGAGCCGGGACGACAGTCGCCGTATCGAGTCAAGCGATTCGGAGAGTTGCCGCGGGCGAGCTGCGTTCGCGCCGGTCTCTTCGATCACTCTTTCTATCGTCTTCGCCAGTTCGTCGAGCGGAAGTTTGCGTGCGACGATGGTCAAAAGTCTGTTGATGCGTTTCGGCTCACCCCGAAGCGTGGCTTTTATGCAGAGGAGGGGCTTGCGAAAAAGACGGTCGTCTGGATGCTGCAACGAGGCCCCCAGCTCGGCGACGGCCGATTCGAGCGCTGTCACCCACTCCGTTTCCTGGTCACGAACGGCGGCGTCGTCCGGCAAACCTTCGGCTGCGGCGCGTGCGTCGCGGCAAATGTCGTCGAGCTCGTCGATATAGGCATATAGTTCCGCTTCCGCCTGTATGTCGGGGAGCTGATTGGCGGCGACGTAGATCACATCATAGAGCTTCACCTGAATATCATGCAGGCAGTCATGCAACGTCTTATAATTGAACAGGACGTTGATGTCCTTTCGTAGCTCCTCCAGCATCTCGCGTGACGGCGCTATGACGGCCCGCACCGAAGGCTCGGATTTCATTCGGTGCTGGGTGTTCACGAGAGCTCTCGCCGAATTGCGCGCATCGAGTTGCTGGAGCGCCGGAGGCCAGTTGTCGGCGATCATCTTGTGCAGCTCCGGCGCGTCGCTTTCTTGGAGAAAGCAGACGAGCAGATCGGTGGTCACGTCGCGTTCGTGGGCTTTATCGAGAAGCTCGTAAACCACTTGGTTTTTGGAGTTTCCCCAAGCGATTTCGTCGCGGAAACCGACGCCCATGCCCTGTGCGACCACCCGCTCTATCGTCTCGACGTCGAAATGAGCGGCGATACAATCGTGCAGCGCTTTGCTCAGAGGATTACGATCTTGTTCGACGTCCATGACGTCGGTGGCGTTCATGGCTCGACCTGCCCATGACATCGGGAAATCATCGTTTCATCGACTTCGTAATTCGACGTTTCCGACGAGGCGCTGTCGGATGGCGGCGATGGGGATCCCTTGATTGAACTTCGGACTCTTCCAGGCAGGGTCGCCCATATGGTGAAGCGCCATCAAACGCCAATCTATGTTGAAACAGGGCGAGCCCGACGAACCGCGATCGGTGTTGGTGGCATAGCGCAGGCGCGTGCCGTTTGCATTGAGACCGATGACGCCATTCGTGTCGAGCGCAAGCTTGATCGGCGCGCCATTCGGATGTTGAACGATCGCCAGGGGCTGGCCCGGCTCGATCGTCGCCGACGCCTCGGGGATCGTGATCCATCCACGGCGCGGCGAGCCCGAGCTCTTGCCGACGGGAGCCGCCCCCACTGGAGCCGCCAGTCTTATCAATGCATAGTCGAGTTCGTCCGCGGCGGGGAGCTCGCGGTCCGGGTCGCCGTTGGCCTCGGCTCGACTGTACCGGCTCAGGTCGACGCGCCATGCGGAATCGTGCAGTCGAATAGCGACGCCTTCGAGCACCGAGCCGTCAGAGAGAACTTTGTAGTCGAATCGACACACTGTCCGTGACGGCGAGGCATTTCCTTCGATCAGCGGCTCCAGCACATGATAGTTCGTGAGCACGAGTTCAGGGCCGACGAGAAAGCCAGTTCCCGTCGGCTCGCCGTCCAGCTCTATGCGGCACACTTGGCGTTCTATTCGCGCCATGTTTTCGTGCCATATGCCCATATCGATGAAATGGAGCCGCGGCGACACGAGCGCCTCGAGGCTACTGGACGTGGTCCATTCGGGCGAGTCCGCGACGGCGACGCCGGCTCGCTGATACGCGAGCTGCGGCGACAGACCGAGTTTTTCATATATTTGCCGCACCTTCCGATTGCGGGGGCGTTCGAGATAAACGCCACGCGCAAGATCCACCACGATCGGCGATCCTTGGCGCTCCGCCCATTCGAGAAGTTCGAAAGCCATCTGGTTGGTCGGCCCCGCCGCGACGATTTCCCTCAGATTGAGGTTCAAGTGAAAGCGCGCCAACGCCGTGAGGTCGAACGCGTCGAACGCGTCGACGAGCGCCCGTTGAAATTCGCGAAATTCGACGCCTGGCATCATTTTTTTGCGGTCTTTCCGACTTCGGCCACGGGCCCTTCGGCGGCCCCCTTCGAGAGCGATTAGGGCGGAGAGGCGATGAGCCCCGCGCCGCGGTCAGCGATGGTGACGCCGGAAGCGAAACAGTCTGTGCGGGCCGACGCGAGCATTTGCGCCAGGACCTGCTGAGCGCTGGGATTGACGGCCCCGGATTTGCGCAGCGATTCCCACCATAGCGCCGCTACGCCGGCGACATGCGGACAAGCCATGCTGGTCCCGTTCAGCTTCCGCAGACCTCCACCGGCCTTGACTGAAAGAATGTTGACACCGGGAGCCGCTATTTGCGGGAAGGTGTTCGAGAAAAAGGCGACACTGAGCTTTTTGTCCGGTCGCCGCTCCAGGGCTCCGACAGAAACGACCCCTTCTGCGGCGGCGGGAAGCGACGCTGCGATTTTGAATTCAGGGTTTTCGTTCGTGCGGCTCTCGTTTCCTGCGGCGGCGACGATGACCGGTCCGGGACGAAACGCCGTCATGGCCGCCGCCATGCGCATCACCGCATCAAACATCCGCAGATTGCCTCTATAGGCCTCTAACGCATTAGATGTGGCGAGATCCGCCGGCCAGCCATTTTCTATACGCTGCTTCACCAATCCCGGAAAATCGAAGCCGAGCGACATGGAAACGACTTGCGCGCCATTTTCGAGAGCCCACTGGAGACCGCGAAAAATCATGTCGGATTCGCCAGATCCGTCATCGCGGAGAACCTTGCCTATGAGCGCCTTTTCGACGCCACGCGCGACACCGATTCGCAGTCCATCGACGTTTCGACCAAAAATAGTCCCGGCGCAATGGCTTCCATGTCCCTGGCGATCACCATTACCAAATCCAGAGAAATCCATTTCCACGAGGTCTACGCCGTCAAAGGCAGGATGAGCTTTATCGATGCCCGTATCCAAAATGCAAACGACGACGCCTTTTCCCGAACATGACGATGCGTCGGCGCCCACTGCGGTGACGCCCCAGGCTGCGTCATCCGCGTTGCTCCCTCCGCTCTCGGCGACCGCCATCGGCCGGATCAGCGTGATCGGCATGATCGGGGCTATCGCCTCGACATGAGGATCGGTTGCGACAGAGCCGACGTCGTTCATGTCGAACTCATGAACATCGAGCCGAGGCTCTGGAGGAGCGATCGTCGATATGTTCGGTCTGTTCGACTCGAACGAAGTGGACCTTTTCTGGCCGGCCGCCAAGTTTCTGAGAACCGCGTATTTTGGCATCTCGGGCCTCCTTGGAGGGGCTGTCGGCATTTTGAATTCGGGCTATCTTGCCGAATGCTGAGAATTTTCTGAGTTTCATTTAGAATTCGAATCGTTCGGCATAGGCCTGTCGATGAGCCGCAGCCGCATATAGAGGCGGCTAAACAATCTGCAAGCGGGCGGGCAGGTCATCGCAGTGCTATCTCACCCGCCGCAGGCGAGCGTGATCGGTGGTGCGGCACTTGCGCTTCAGAACATGGGGTTGCGAGATCTCTGCCCTGCGGTAGAGCGATTGGGGCCGGCGGGGCACGATTTGGCAATTCCTCGAGATCACGGTCGTGATTTGACGCTCGAGGGTCAAGAATTCAATGGACAATTGCGAATTCTAGGGGGCGGACTGGCCCTCCACGAATTGCTCGACCTCAGCGGATATGCTCCGGTTCCGAATTAGGTCGTCCCGCCATCGGAGCGTCTGTCATGAATCGACGGAGAGAGCCGTTTTTCAAATTTCTTTCGACTTGCGTTACGATCTGCGTAACGAGCGCTACGCTTTGTGGCTGCGGGATTATTCCCGACGCTTTTCCATTGCTGGGTCACAAGGAAAAGAAAGCGCTGTTCACCGCCGTGATCAGAGGTGTTCAGTGCGAGATTAGGCGCGCCGTGATTGAGCAACTCGATGATCCTGTTTATGGCGGTCGCGTGGCTTGGCTGAAGGATTGGTCGGCGCTCATCAATCTACAGCTGACTTTCGATGAAGCGCTCGCTTTCAACCCGGGAGTCACTTTGAAGACCCCAAATCTACCGGACGCGATCGTTTGGAGAGCGGACGGCACGACTCGCACGTTGCCACAACTCTATTCGGAGTGGGAGGACGCCTCGACGGCGATCGGAGCCGTACGGAAACGATCGAGTATTTTTATCCTTTCGACAATTTCGGGAATCGTAACGAAAGAGAGGATCGAGAGCTTCCCTGCTATCACGCGCAATCATTCTACATCGTGGGCGACTTGAAATTACGAGATTGGCTGGACGACGTATTGGAGCCGTTCAAACAGTGCGCTTTTGTCGGCTCTGCGGGCACCGGACGCTCGGGCGCGCTTGTCGGCATAGGGGAAGGAGCTTCGGGAGAGTCGAGTTGCAACGAGGAGGAGCTTCGGGAGTTCGGAAAGGGCAAGGACAATCCGATCAAGATATTCGCGCACAATGTCTCGTTTCGACTGACGATCGGCGCGAGCGCTTCACCGAGCTGGAATTTCGTCCGCATCGATGCTCCGCTGTCAGCCGCATTGTTCAATGTCAACAGAACGGATACGAGCACTCTGATCATTACGCTCGGCTCTGCGTCCACGAAGGAGGTCATCGCGCGGCGCGAGAAGGAGAGACCAAAGGTCAAATTGGTGCGCACTCCTTCCAGGGAAATGGACGACAACCAAGCTGCATTGCGCATAGGTGCAGCAGTGGCTAACGCAAACGCGGCGATGGTATTGCCTCGCTGAGACACGCAGCACTTCTCGGGCGCTCCGCGCCTGTGAGAAAGTCACGGGGAATAGCAACGGGGGTGGACGCCCTGCACATTGCCGATCGTCAAACGAGTTCCGCAACGGTGCTCGCGGGTGATGCGCGCGATCGGAGGCAATAGCGTATATTTGGGTGTTGTGGGGAAAGCCGGTATCGCTCCTCCGCTACCATTCAACATGTTGATTTCTCTTGTCATTTTCCAGCGCCGTTTTCCGCCCGCGTCGAGGTTTGACAAAAAACTCAGTCCGGTTTGACAGACTTTGTTCGCCGCCTGTTCAGCTCGTCGCCGAATGACACCGCGACGCCGCCCATCTTCCGGCGGAGGTCTGCACCCTTGGAGTAGTGCCGCGCCATCTCGATCGTCCGTTGCCCGAGCGCGTCGGCGATCGTGCGTTCGTCGTGTCCCGCCTCCCGCAGGATGACCGCGACAGTATGCCGCAGCCCATAGAGCGTGAGGCCGAGCCCGATCGCGTCCTTTTCCTCGAGCTTGATCCGCAGCGTCCGCCATGAGGCTCGAAAGCCGTCGAGCGTCCAGGGGCGGCCCGCCGAGTTGGCGCATAGGGTGAGTGCGTCATGTCGCGGCGCGGCTTTCAGCACATCGTCCAGCGGCGAGGGAACCGGCCAGAACACCGGCTCACCTGTTTTTGCCCGGCGCGTCGCAATCTCGCCGTCGCGCCAGTAATTGCGCGGGAGTGTCAGCGCATCCTTCGGCCCGAGGCCAGTCATCATCATGAGCGCGATAGCCGGCCGCATGTGCGCCGGCGCCGCGTCGAGCACTGCGTGGCGCTCCGAGTCCGTCCAGGGGCGGTTCGGCTCGGCGGCGCCCCTCGGTCGACGAATATCCTTGATGCCTGTCGCCGGGTTGTCCGCCAGATAACCGCGTTCCGCGCCCCAGCCGAAAATGATCGAAAGAACCGCCTTCACATAATTGCCGCGCGTCGCCCCTTGCTCCCCGCCGCCTTGTCCCGGATACGAACCACGAGCGGCCGATCGAATCGCACGAGCGCCGTGTCGGCGATCGGTCGCAAATAATCGAATGTCTTCTGATAGTCGCTCTGCGTTTGCGGCGCGAGGGTCTGAAACGACGAGCGCGACCGGTAGTCGCGGATCAGCAGGCCGAGCGTGCCCGGCTTCTCTTTCGCGGCCTTCGCCTCGGCGAGCGCCGCGATGCGCGTGCATTCGGCGAAGAACTCGGCCGGCCGAGCGGCGTCTTTTCGAGGTCGACGGCCGTCCGCGTCTTGCGATGATAGGCGCGCCATTTACCGTGACGGTCTTTGAAGATTTGAAAGCCGCGCAGTTTGATTTTCGTCATCCGAGACGCCTCACGATGTCGTCGGCGTCCGCGGCCGCGCCGCCCTTCAGCGCGTCAATCCAAGCGTCCAGATCGCGGACGTCGTATCGCGTGTCGCCGTTCGGAAACTTCACGGGCGCGACCTTACATTCGACCTCGAAGCGCTTCACCGGCCGGCCGCAATGATGCGCGGCCTCGGCCTTGGTCAGCATCCTTTTCGGAATGAAGCTGAGTTGAACCGTCGCGCTCGTCACGACGTCTCTCCTGTGTTGCAGATTGCGGCGTCGACGATCGCCCCTGTCTCAGGAAATAGGGAGTCCGTTGAGCCTCACGAGCACACTCGTCGCGCTTCCAACGGCGGCCTTCATCGCCACTCCAATCCGGGGGTTGCTCGGGGCCGCGCTGGTGAGCTTTTTCTCGCTCGCATTGAAATAGACCTTGTCGCCGACGGAGAATGTATCGCCGGCATGCTTCGCGAGATCGAAGCCGCCTTCGGTCATGATTTCGACCGACTCGCCGGCTGCCGCCGATTTGCTGGCGACGCCGAACAGCGCGCCGATGAGAACAGGATCGCCGGAGGCGACGCCGCCGGACGGCGCCGTCACCGTGACGATCTCCGCCAGCTGAACGAAATTTTTCATGTCAGAGTCCTTTCGAAGAAGTGACGCGGACGGAGTTGATCCGTCCGCCGCGCAGCTGCGCGACATAGGCCTTCAATTCGCCGATGTTCGCGCGCGCATATTTGACCGTTTTCCCGTTGTGAGTGACTTCGACGACGCCGCCGGTCGTCAGCAGCTTGTGAAGCGCCGCCTCTGCATCAGCCAGCTTTTCCGCCTCCGTCATGGTCACTCCCCGGGGTTCTTGAACCATGAGCGCCAGTCGACGAAGCCGGCGCCGAAATCGAGCCGCACGCGGAAGCGAACGCCGACGTCGAAGCCGACTTCGGACGTCACCTGCGGCCCGGCGTTGCCCTTGAGATAGGCGAATTCGAGCCCGTCGATTTCCGCCGGAGCGGCGACGACATACCAAGCGTTGCTGATGCGCGGGTCGACGACGACCGCGAGCTTGTTCTGAAACGGATTGACCTCTTGCGACTGCACGGGGGAGATTGTCGAGATCGCCTTTTCTGCCTCCGTCTCGCGGTCGGCGCCGACGAGGAGATATTTCGGCGTGACCGAGATCAGCTCGCCCTGCAGGCCGGTTTGCAGGCGCATCGCCATACGGCTTTCATTCAAGCTCTCGACATTGATCGCTGCGGATGGTCCGCTCGCCGAGGTCCCGCCCGTTCCGACATTGCCATGATCGGCATGGAAGAGCGTCTTGCCGTCGCCCATGACAGGATTCGAGACGACGAGATCGGCGAGGAAGCCGGCTTCGAAGGCCGCTGCCGCTTGCCCCATGCGGCGCGTCACGTCGGCGAAAGCGCCGAGATGGTCATTGACCATCGCCTGCCGCGAGAAGCCGATGATGCGGCCGAAGGTCGACACCGAATAGGACTCTTTGGCCTCGGCTATCGCGCCCGACTGGAACTCGCCGTGCTCATTCACCGGCGCCAGCGTCGGCGCGGTCGAGAATTGCAGGCGATGCTTGGCGCAAAAGTCTTTCGCCGTCGTCTCTCGCGCGAGCATACGCACGCCCGCCGGCGCGCTCTCATAGGCCTGCCGCAAAGTGCGATTGACGGTGTCAGCGAGCAGCAGCGGGAAATCGGATGTCGTCTGCAATGCGCGCTCGACCACGCGCGCCGAAGACAGGCCCGTCGTCTGAAGTCCGCGTGTGCGCAGGCAGTCGCGGGCGATTTCCGGGATGCTCAGTCCGATATAAACGCGCGACGCTTCGGACGGAGTGTGCGACGGCGAGATGCGCGTGAACAGCGCCGCGCCCAGCGCACGGGCGCGGATTTCCGGGTCCGTGTGGTCGGTTCCGACGACCGCAGTCGTGCGAACTTCGGAAGCCGGCGCGCTGCGCGTGCGCAGCGCCTCGAAAGCCGCGGCGCGCGCGTCGTCGATCGTCGCGCCGGCGTCGATCTGCGAATCGATCCATGATTGATCGAGCGAGGCGACGCGCGCGATCGAGCGGATTTCTGCATTGACCGCCGCTCGATCGATGATCGCCGGCGTCTGGGTTGAGGCGGCCCGTTCCACAGCCGCCGGAGAAGAAGGGGCCGGCGTGGCGGCCGGGGTGTTTTCGATCGGCATGGAAAGGCCTCGAATGCCTGTCCGCGGATCGGCGGGGATAGGTGTCAGCGAAATCTCGACGACCGTCCAGCGCGTCGCGACGAGGTAGCGCGCGCCGTCACGCGTCGACTCCTTCGCCTGCAGGATGACATAGCCGGTCGAAACGCCGAATGTCTGACCGGCGTCGAGATCGATCGCAACGCGATCGGCGATCGGGTTCGCCCGCGAGAGCCGGACCAGAGCGCGAGCTTCCCCGCCGATGACGCGGATGTCATTGGCGCTCCCGATCTGGCGTTCCAGGCTCCCGCGGGCGTGGCTGTCCAGCACGGGAAAGGTCGGCGAAGCCGGCTCCATTCCCGCCAAGGACAGCACTTCGAAATATGCGCCGCGCGCGTCGCGGCGCGGAATCGGCGCATCGGTCGCGAACACGACATCGAAACTGCGCTCTTGCGCATTCCAGGATGCGGGAGCGAGCGGCGCGGAGCGTGTGAGGATCAAGACTTGATCGTTCATTCCGCCGCTCCCTGTTGCGCCGGAGAAGGCGCGGAAGGCGGCGGCGCGAAGGACAGGCCGAGCGCCTGGGCTGCGGCGCGATCGGCGGCGATCTCGGCGTCGAGCTGCTCGAGGTCGTAGCCTCTCGCGGCGACAGCCTGGCGGCGCGACATGAGGCCGGCATTGATGGCGGCGATTTCTGCCTGCGCGTCTTTGAGCGGGTCCACCCAATCGCATTTCGGGGGGAGCCAATTCGCGCTCAGATACGGCTCGGGATCGCGCTCGAAACCGGGGGCGTCGAGCCGGCCGGCGAGGATTTCTGTCGTGACGAAGCGCCGCCAGACAGGGCGGCAGAATTGATAGACTAAAATATTATGTTGTATCGCCTCGACGCGGCGACGGAACTCGACGAGGCCCGCGCGGATCGAGCTGTAATTCACGCCCGACAGATCGCCGGTGAGTTGCTCATAGGGCACGCCGAGGCCGGCGGCGATCTCACGCGCCGTCACCTTCAAGAAATCGACAGCTTCTTGCCCGATCGCAGCCGGGTCTGAAAATCGGATGTCCTGCCCCGGCTGCAACACTTTCAGCGTTCCCGGCTCGAGGCCTCCATCGAGATTTCCGGCGCCATCGTCTCGCCCCTCGAAGCCGCCGGCCTCGCCGTTCGGATCGATGACGAAGCCGGTGAGAAGGGCGGCGATCTTTTGCCGCATGAGCTGGGCGTCATGCGCGCTGTCGAGGTCGGCGAGACGCAACAGCACGGGCGCGAACCATGAGACGCCGCGGACCTGTCCCGGCGTTTCGGGACGAAAGACATGGCAAACGTCGTCGCTGGACAGGCGGACGAGCTCCAGGCTCGACGCGATCGGCAGGCCCGGCCGCTGCCTCCAGCAATGATAGGCTGCGCGGCGGCCGAGCGCGTCGAATTCGACGCCGGCGACGATGCGCGCGCCGCCCGTGAGTTCTGTGTGATAGGCGCCGCTCACTTGTTCGCCGTCCATCAGGCGCAGCAGCAAGGCTCCGCGTTCGTCATGGACGAAGGCCGTAAAGCATTCGCCGTCGACGACGAGGCGTCGAGCAATGAGCGCTTGCATTCCGAAGAAATCTGTCAAGCCGTCAGCGTCGGCAGTATCGGTCCAGCGGCAGAATGCGGCGTCGAGCGCCTTGCGGATTTCCGGCTCGGGATGCGCCGATTGCGGCTTGACGCCAGTCCCGACGAGCGCGCTGACCCAGGCTTCCGTCCCTGCCGAGGCATGCCCGTTGTTCGCGGCGAGATAGCGCGCCCGGCGCGCGAGCGGCTGGCGCGCGGCGAGCTGCGCCGGGATCGCGAGCGGCATATCGCCCATAGCCCGGCCGCGCCGCCCGCCGGCCGCGCCGTCATAGCCGAGGGCGCGGGTCGCAATGCGCGCCGCCGGCCTGGACAGGCCGAGACCGCGAAGAGCGCGAGCGATGAGGGCGGCGGGAGTGGCGATCATTTGCTTTTCTTTCTCGACTGAGAACGCCCCGTCTTTTTCGGAGAGTTTTGCGGCTTCTCGTCCGAAAGCCTGTTCTCGAACGCCTTGGCAAAGCCTTCGAGAACCCGCGCCAAAGTTTCTTTGTGACTGAGAACCGTCGGATATTCTCCTTTGAGAAGCTCCGTCGACACGTGAGAGGCAATCGTCAGCAGGTCGACCACAACAGCGGCGCCGTGAGCCACACGTTGAAGAACGTGACCGACGACCTCATTTCCCGATACAAACAGAACGTCCATCTCAGGCTCGTCTTCGTCGCGATCGATAACCGCGATCAACGGAAACTTCGATTCATCGAGAGTAAATAGCTTGCGAAAGACGGGAGCGGCCTGCATCGCCGCGCTCGTGGCTAAGTTAGCGGAGACGCCCAGGCCGGTGAGCACGACGACCATACGCACGACTGCGATGTCGGACTTAGAAAACAGGTTCCAACCGCCCGCGTCTTTCGTTTCCGGGAACAATCCGTTGCGGTTTCGCCAAGCTCGAAACGTCACAGGAGAACACCCTGCGACGGCGACAACCGTGCTGGCGAGGTGACATTTTTGGTCGAGCTGATCTGACATAGCGATACATGCTTATCGCTTTTTCAAATTCGATGCAAGCGTATCGTTATTGCCGTTCGGCTTGTGACCGTGCGCGTCCGATCGGGTTCGGTATATCGGTCGCCGCTATGATCTCGGCGACGATATCACGCGTGACCTCAGCGACTTCATTGACCGCCTGGAGATCATCGAGGCCGAGCTCGGCGACCTGCCGATTAGATAGAGTGACGAGCGCCTGAAGCAGATTTAAGGCGCGACAACTTCTTTGGTAGATTTCGCCCAGCAGCTCCTCGGCGATTTCGATATCGTTCATTGTCTCGCCCTCCCTCACGCGCGTTTCGGCGCAGCGAAAACCATCGCGCAGGCGTGATTTACTGCGGCGACGCTCTTGGCGGTCCCACCGTTACACGATGAATGCAGCTCCGCATCGGGGAAGAGTTCATAAAACTCTTTGAGAAGTTCTCCGAGGAGGCTCTCGATCCGCTCTTCCGGCGTTTCCAACGCAAGGACGGGAACGGCGACGGCGGCGCCAGCGGCCGTGAAGCCTAGCGCGCGAACGAGGAAGTCGCGGCGGGGGATGATGAGGGTCCGGATGGCTGACATAATCGCCTCTTATGGTGATAAACACACCATTAGTGATAATTTCACTTTGGTTTGAAGTCAACTCATTTTGGTGATAATCACACCGTATGAAAGCAATTCAATGCCGAATGGCCCGCGCAGCTTTAGGGTGGAGCACGCAAGACCTCGCACGCCATGCAGGGGTCGGCGTGAACACGGTCAACCGCTTTGAGGCTGGGCAGGATGCGCGGATGAGCAGTGTCGAGAAGATGCGCACCGCCCTCGAATCGGCCGGCGTCGAGTTCATCGCCGAGAACGGCGGCGGGCCGGGCGTGCGGCTGAGGAAGCCTCTCCAATGAGCCGGCGGCTCGAGGATATGCGACGGAACCCCGCAGCCGACTGGCGCATCGATGATGTGGCGGCGCTGTGCGGCGAGTTCGGAATTTTCTGCGGGCCGCCTCGCGGCGGCGGCTCCCACTACAAGATCGGCCACGCTCGGCTCGCCCAAAAGCTGACGATTCCTTCCAAACGGCCGATCAAGGCGGTATATGTCCGCAAGCTCGTCGCCTTCGTGGACGCGGTAAGGGCACTGCCATGACGGTCAAGACCACGGATTACCCGCTCGTCGTCGAGCCGCTCTCGCCGGAGGACGGCGGCGGCTTCGTCGCGATCGTTCCGGACCTCCCCGGCTGCATGTCGGACGGTGAGACGCCCCAGGAGGCGGTCGCCAACGTCCAGGACGCGATTCTCGCTTGGATCGAGGCGGCGCGAGACCTCGGCCATGCCGTGCCCGAGCCCTCCCGCCATCTGGCGCTCGCGAGCTGAACGCGCGGCCTCACCGCTCCATCCAGCTCGATTTGAAAACCATCTTCTTCGGTGCCGCCGGGGCGGCCGCGGGCGAGCCTTTCGGTTCACGCTTCGGCAGGTCCGCGACTCGCTTCGCCTCGTCGCCGAGCCGCAGGCCGCGCGCGACGAGGCTTTGCAGCGCCGCATAGGCGTAGACGCGGCAATCCAACGCCTCATTACGAAGCGCCGGGTCTTTCCGCCATTCCAGCATCGCAACGCCCTTGCGATAGGTGCGAATCAGCCGCTCGGCGCCGAGCTGGCGAAAATAATCGAGATCGCGGCCGATTGGGAAATGGCAACAGCCCGGGCCGGGTTCGGGGGAGCGCAGCCGCGCGGTGATGATCTCCTTCGCCGCGTCCACGCCGATGACGTATGGTGTGAATGCCTTGTCGCGGGTTCTGGGAGGCCTTCTCGGCCAGACTGGAATACCCTACCGCCGCGCCCCTTTATCGCCCACACGGCCCGCGTGGCTCGATCTCTGGCGTATCGGTAGACCGTCTGTGTGTGATGGCCACCCGAATCGACGCAAGAGGCGCGAACCGGCAGCGAGCACGCCCGCGAATGGTCGAACAGGCGCGTCAGCTCGCCGTCGAGCGTCGCCCACAAGTCCGGCTTCGCAGGATCGCCCCAAATCTCCGAATAATCGAGGCTCCACGACTCCTCGCCGACGCCCCAGCCGACGACCTCGAGCGCGAGGCGATCATTTTGCACGTCGACGCCGGCGGTGATGACGAGAACTCCCTCCGGCAGGCCCTCGCTCCAATCCTCGAGACGGCCGAGGAAGCCGGCGGGGTCGAGCGCCGCGGCGTCGCGGTCTTCGAAGGGCTCACCGAGCTTGGTGTTGGTCCAGGGCTTCAGTCGGAGCGGGACCTTGTGAACAGCGACGAATTCCGCGGCGATCTCGCCCCAGCTTTCAAAGGGGCTGTAGAGCGCCGAAAGGTGAAAGCCGGCCGTACGGCCGTCGCTCTTGGCCGTCGCGCGCCATTCGCCGGCGGCGAGCATCGCCGGCTTGTCGCGCTCCTCGATGACGCCGCCGCAGGATTCGCAACCGTAAAACGCCTTCAACGGCTCGCCATCTGGCCATGTCACACCGGCCCATTTCAGCGTCTGCATGGCGCCGCAATGCGGGCACGGGACGAAGTAGCGGCGCTGGTCGCTCTCGACGAATGCCTTCTCGATGCGCGAGACGCCGGCTTCGGTCGGCGTCGAAATCATCAGAATCTTGCGCCGGCCGCGGAAGGTCACAGTGCGCTGAATGGCCAGCGCCACGGGATCGCCCTCTTCGTCCGCGTCGGCGGGGAAAGGTCGACCTCGTCGAGAACGAGATAGCGCGCCGGAAGCGAGCGCAAGCCCGTCGCCGAATTGGCGCCGGTCATGACGAGCGCGCCGCCGGTGAATTCCTTCTGTGAAACCGTGTTGCCGGGGTCCTTGGCGCGCGCCGGCGCGATCTTGGAGCGCAGCGCCGGCGTTCCGTCGATCAGCGGCTCGATGCGCGTGCGCGAATTGCGCCGAACCATGTCGAGCGAGGGCCAGACGCAGAGGATGATTCCCGGCGCATGCGCGATCCAATAGCCGATCGCGTCGAGCCCCGCCTCGGTTCCGCCCGTCTGCGCGCCCTTCATGAACGCGATGCGCTCGACGGGCGACGAGGTCGAGAGGCAATCCATGATCTCGCGCAGATAGGGGACGCGCGCAGTGCGCCACGGGCCCGGCTCGGCGTTCATCGAGGCCATGCGAGTTCCCGGCCCCTATACCGAGGACCAGCGGGTCGAATGGGAGATGCTCGAGCGCGCCGGCCTCTGCCTCATCGCCGCCACCCGGGCGATCGGCCATCCGATCGGCATCCATTCGCCGGAATTCTGGCCGGTCTGGAAGAGCTTCGTCGAGCGAAACATCATGATCGACGAAGCGCTCCGTGGGAAAAAAGAGAAGAACCGGGCTCTGCCGCCGCGAGAGCCGCTTGAAGTGGACCTGTCCGGGGCCATCGAAATGACCCCCGAAATAAAAGCGAAGTTCGGCCTGACGAAGGGCCGCGGGCCGGACTATTCCGCCACGCTCAGAAGCCGTCCGGAGCTGGACAACGGCACGACGGTCACACGGATCGTCTCGGAATGGGGGCGCGACGAGAGTTTTGTCGAATTCGGCGACGGATTCGGAGCTCGGGCTGCCGCTCCACCCATCGCAGAAGCTCCCCCTGCCGCGCCGGTGCCCGCGTCCATCACCGAGGCGCCGCACGAGGAGAAAGACGACCTCGCCCATCACGATACGCTCGCGCAAGCGATCGATGATCGGCTCGCCGCCCTCGCCCAGCAATATGGCGATCGGCGCGGCGACGAGTCTCATGGCCGCGTGCTGAAATTCGCGCTCGAGTTCCTCGGCGACAAGCGCCTCGCGGAGATCAGCGCGCGCGACCTGCGGCGTCTCGAGCAGGCCCTGACGGAAATTCCGGGCCGAAAAGATATCCCCGGCGAGCATCGAAAATCGCTGTACTCCCGCTACCTCTACGGCCAGCTCGAGGGCATCGACAATCTCACGCGGATCAGCTCGACGACGGTCGAGAATACCTATTTCGGGACGATGAACGCGTTCCTCACTTGGGCCAAATCTAAAACCGATTGGACGCCGCCCGCCTTCATCTTCAATGCGAAATGCGAGAAGCTCGCCGAACCTCAGCAGCGCGACGCGTTCCGCGACGACGAGTTGATGCGATTCTTCGGGCTTCCCCTGTTCACCGGATGCGCCTCGGCGGCTCATATCTGGCAGCCCGGAAAATGCTTCGTGCAGAACGGCCTCTATTGGGGATACATCCTGCATATTTTCATGGGCCTGCGCCCTTCGGAGATCGGCAAGCTGCGCACGGCCGACATCGTTCGAGACGGAGAGTTCCAGTTCATCGACATGCGCCGAGACAAACAGGAAAGCAAAAAAGCCAAAGGGAAGAAGACCCGCAAGCTGAAGACGGAAAACGCCTATCGACGCGTTCCAATTCCGAACCTCGTCGTCGACCTCGGGCTCATCGATCTGAAAGTCGCGCTCGAGATGCGCGGGGAGACGCGGCTCTTTCTGGATTGGCACGTCTATCGCCACCCGCAGAGCGGACGCGAAATGTGGGGGCATTACCTCAGCAAGTCATGGCAATATGTTGCACGCGCACATGAGTTCAACCGCGATTTCCTCACCCTCTACAGCGGCAGGCACACGCTGGCCGGGTGGTATGACGCCATGAAATTGCCGCAACGGATTCGCGATCGGCTTTTCGGACACGCGGCCCAAGGCGTGCCCGGCAATTACGGTCCGATCGACCTGACGCTCGACGAGGCGAGAGCGGCACTCGGGACCGAGCTGAAGGTCCAATTCGATATCGCCAATATTTTGCTCACGGCCAAGCTGAAAGCCGAATATGGCGAACTCACGCCGGCGCCGATCGTCTGAAATTTCGAATCGTCGATCTGTTCGACCAGCGCCCGCATCACCGAGGCCACGAGCCAAGGAACGAACTCGCGGCTATCCCGCGCTCTGTGAGAGGCCGTCCCCGATCTGACGTCGCTGACATCCTCGGCGTCTCTGTGCGATCGGCTCTGCGACAAACTGCTCGACGGGCTGCACCAAGCCATTCCCGACGCCAAGGAGCGCAAGAAAGTCATCCATTCGATGCGCAAGTCTTTCGGCAATTCATTGAAGCAGGAGGGGATTCATAGGATCGTGCCCCTTGGAGAGGTGTAGCGGCGGCGCTCGGGCGCGCGGAGCGGAGGCCGTAGGCCGACGCGCAGCGCGCCCAAGCGCCGCTGGGCGGTCATCGGCGGTTCTCCGGTAGCATCGGTTTGCGATTCGAACGCAACCGAGGAACACCGATGACCGACGAGATGATGAACCTTCGCGCCCTGCTGGAAAAGTCCCCGGACGCGGATTTCCTGCGTGAGATGATCGGCTTCGCCGCCGAGCGGCTGATGGAGCTCGAAGTCGGCGCCCTGACCGGCGCCGCCCATGGTGAGCGCTCGGCGGACCGCCGCGTCCAGCGCAACGGCTATCGCGACCGCGATTGGGAGACGCGCGCCGGGACCGTCGAGCTGCGCACCCCCAAGCTGAGAAAAGGCTCTTATTTCCCCTGCTTCCTCGAGCCGCGCCGCATGGCGGAAAAAGGCGCTCGCCGCTGTCATTCAGGAAGCCTATGTGCATGGCGTCTCGACACGTTCCGTCGACGATCTCGTCAAAGCCATGGGCGGCTCTGGCGTCTCGAAGAGCCAGGTCAGCCGGCTCTGCCAGGAGATCGACGAGAAGGTTCGACGCCTTTCTCGAGCGACCGCTCGAGGGCGACTGGCCCTATCTGTGGATCGACGCCACCTATGTGAAGGCGCGCCAGAACGGCCGCATCGTCTCGGTGGCGACGATCGTCGCCGTCGGCGTCAACGCCGATGGACGTCGTGAAGTTCTCGGAATGGATACAGGCCCCTCGGAGGCCGAGACCTTCTGGACCGAGTTCCTGCGCGGCCTGCGCCGGCGGGGACTGCGCGGCGTCAAGCTCGTCGTCTCCGACGCGCATGAGGGGCTGAAGGCCGCCGTCGCCAAAGTGATGAACGCCTCCTGGCAGCGCTGCCGCGTGCACTTCATGCGCAACGCGCTCGCCCATGCCGGCAAGAGCGGAAGGCGCGTCGTCTCGGCGCTGATCGCCACCGCCTTCGCGCAGGAGGACGAGAGCGCCGCCAAGACGCAATGGCGCAAGGTCGCCGATCAGCTCCGGTCGACGCTTCCAAAGCTCGCCGCCTTCATGGACGACGCCGAATGCGATGTCTCGCCTATGCGAGCTTTCCCAAGGATCACTGGCCGAAAATCCAGTCCACCAACGGCATCGAACGGCTCAACGGCGAGATCAAGCGCCGAACTGAAGTCGTCGGCATCTTCCCCGACGAGAAGGCGATCAAGCGCCTCGTCGGCGCCATCCTGCTGGAGCAGAATGACGAATGGGCCGTGCAGCGTGGCCGCTACATGACACTGGAAACCATCGCCGCTCTGAGCGATGATCCCATCGTCAAGCTGCCCGCCGTGGCCGCCTGATCAAACCGGCTGCTGCCGGAGTCCCTCGAACGGGACCGACCTGAGCTACACCATCTCCAGGGGCACGACCATTCATAGCGAGATTCGGAGCGACATCATGGGGCATTCGGGCGCCACCCAGACCGAGGAAATCTACTGCGACGCGATCGCGCTCGCCGACATGCTGCCGAGCATCATGAAGATTCCGATCGTGACGACGCATCTACAGCCGCAGCCGATCCGCCTGTTGCCTTGGGTGGAGGCAAAGCTGCCGCCGCCGTTCTCGCGGAAGCGGAAGGAGGCGGATGGCGCGGGTCCGGGACGCAGGCGGACGAGAAAAATAAAGGGCGAACCGGACCGCTGTTGACCCATTGCAGCCCCGTTCCGCCGGAAAGCCGACATTCCCACCCGGCCGAAAGTAAGCGCGGTCAAGCCTTTTCCTCTACGAGCCGCAGGCTGAGTGGGAATCGAAAATAGAGCCAGACGGCAGGGGTTCCTCGCATCGTTTGGCTTGGGCTCGCCAGACTACGACGCGCAGGTCCACGCTATTTGCGGCTTGCTGCGCCTGCACCGCCAGGACGGCTGGCAGTTACGGCCTATTCGACGGCGGAGATGTCATCGGTTCTTGAAGCGGTTCGGTGCAAGAGCGCGGATTCCGATTTAGGCCGGCCGGGTAAGCCGACTTGAAGGCGACCGGCTTAGTCGGAATCCGTAGCAAGAGGATGCAGGAACATCTCATGACATTTCGGGACGACGACCTGACCTACCTTGAGGAACACGGGCTGCCCGATCTCCCTGCGACCATGATAGAGGACTTCGTCACACACGATCAGGCGCGTATTTGGTTCGCCGTGGCAGGCTCGGGGCGGACAGTCATTCTGCTCCACGGCGGTCTCGGTAACAGTGGTAACTGGAGCTACCAGGTGCCGGCCCTCCTGGCCGCCGGCTACCGCACCGTCGTGGTCGACAGCAGAGGCCAAGGACGAAGCGGCCGAGATGATCGGCCCTATAGTTACTATAGGATGGCTGCGGACGTTCGCGCGGTCATGGATCGTCTGGAGATCGATCGGGCCGTATTCATCGGCTGGAGCGACGGGGCGGATACCGCCCTTGCCTTGGCCGAGGGAACGCCGGACCGTGTAAACGGTATTCTGTTCTTCGCCTGCAACGTGGATTCGAGCGGGACCAAGCCCTTCGAGTTCACTCCGGTCATTGGTCGGATATTCCAACGCCACGTCGACGACTACACCGCCCTGTCTCCGACGCCCGACGGTTTTAAGGCGATGTCAGAGGCGCTGGAGGCGATGCAACGGACGCAGCCCGAATACACGGCCGACGATCTTGGACGCATCAACGTGCCGGTATTGGTCGTCATCGGAGAGCGCGACGAGTTCATCAAGCTCGAGCACATGGCATACTTGGCGCGCGCGCTACCCGATGCGACTCTACAGGTATTGCCGGAGGTCAGTCATTTCGCGCCGCTTCAGCGGCCGGCGACCTTCAACGCGGTCATGTTGGAATTCATTGCGCGTGTGGTTGGTGAATGAACGCGAGCTGGCGCATGCGGCGAGATCGGCCTTCGCCTCTTCGGCTCCTTGCGCTTCTTCCGGGACCGTCAGGAATCTTGTGTGCGGGGGACAGAAAGTCGCCAAGCGACCTTCAGCCGGACCGCGCAGGCTTCGAGTGTCTATAGCCAGCCGATCCGTTTCGCGAACGTCCGCGAAATCCAGGGAAAGCGGTCCCTCGAGTCGCCCGCGACGAATGTCCGCTCGTGGCGCATCCTCGCCATTGTCATGGCTCCGATTGGGCTGAGATGAGGCCCGTAGCGGCCGATCGGCGGACTTTTGATCCGCGTGTGTTGCACGATCAGCAGACCATCGTCCTCCGCGCCACTGAACCAGGTCAACTCGCTGGATCGAGGAAAATAGCGGCGATTTCATCCATCAAGGGATGATGGAGCCCCACCTCACAGAATTCATGAATTCCTCGCGAATTGTCTGCTCCCACGTCGGCGCCAAGAAGACGAGATTTCCGATATCGGCACTGCCCAGTTCGCCGCGCCACTTCAAATAGAGCTGCCGCGCCTCATCAAAATTCGCGACAGCCCCCTGTCAGGCGGCGTGCTGCCGCGCGTCAAACAAGGTGAGAGTCTTCTCATCCAGATTGCCGCTCCATAGCGGCCGCATCCAATCCCACGCAAACGGCCCGTCGGCCGAGCCGACGGCCCCAATTTTTCGCGCGCGTCGCCGTCAAAAATATCGGTTATGATGACGAGCGCGGCCCCGATGACGCCAGCCGCGGGGATGCGGCGCCGTGACTGCTCCAATTATGGCGCCGCCCGCCGCTCCCACGGCGGCGCCCGCCAAAGTCGGGCCCGCGAGACCTCCCGAGGCGAGTGCGCCGATTCCCGCGCCTCCGAGGCCGCCGATGATCGCGCCGCCCGCAGCGCGTTCGCCGGGCGTATAGCAACCCGCGAGCGGCAGCGCGCCCGCCAGCGCGACGATGAGAACGAGCCGTTTCATGGAGAATCGATCCGTTACGACACCGATCATTCAAACTCCTTTCCGATCTGCGAGAGGCTCAGCGTATCGCATGACACGCCGCGTCCATGCGCGAGACGCGATCCTGCGACGGGAAATGCGCCGATTGCGTGGAGCTGGACGCCCAACTTGGCCGCCTCGAAAACTTTTTGAAGAGGTGTGTCCGGACTGCAACAAGCGAAGTGTATGCTGGGAACCGCTGTGTCAATCGGCATCCAAAATTGACCCCCGATCGGCGTTCAAAATTGACCCCCATTTGGCGTAGGGCGGAACGCGAGCGCTCGCCCCGGCGGAGCTGGCGGGATTGCGCAGCCGGGGCGAGTGCGTTTCGGTTCGCGATGTGATCGGGAGGATCAGGCGCGGTTCTTGAAGCGCCAGCTTTCGTTGCCGGTTTCGACGATGTCGCAATGGTGGGTGAGGCGATCGAGCAGCGCGCTGGTCATTTTCGCATCGCCGAACACGCTCGGCCATTCGCCGAAAGCGAGATTGGTGGTGACGATGATCGAGGTTCGTTCGTAGAGCCGACTGATCAGATGGAAGAGCAATTGTCCGCCCGACTGCGCGAACGGCAAGTAGCCGAGCTCATCGAGTATGATGAAGTCCATTCTCGTGAGATAGTCCGCAAAGCGTCCCTGACGACCGCCTCGCGCTTCGCTCTCGAGCCGGTTGACGAGCTCGACGGTGTTGAAGAATCGGCCACGTTTTCCAGCGCGAATACAGCTTCTGGCGATCGCTATCGAAAGATGAGTCTTCCCCGTGCCGGTTCCGCCGACGAGAACGCAATTACGTTGTTGGTCGAGGAAGCCGCCGCCTGCGAGATCGCGCGCCAGAGCTTCATTGATCGGCGCGCCCTCGAACTGGAAGTCCTCGACGTCCTTCGCCAATGGCAGCTTCGCGACCGTCATCTGATATTTGATCGAGCGCGCATGTTTTTCGGCGATTTCCGCCTGGAGAAGATCGCCGACGATGCGCGGCGGCTCATGCTGCCGCTTTATGCCCGTCGACATCACCTCGTCATAGGCGCTCCTCATGCCGAAGAGCTTGAGCTCTCCCATGAGATCGAAGAGCTGCGTGCGTTCCATCAGGCCGTTCTCCTCAATTGATCATAGCGGGCGCAGTCGGCGAGCGGCATGTGCAGCAGCGTCAACGACTGGGGTGTGGGGATCGCCGGAGGTGGCGGCGGCTCGCGCCGGCGGGCGAGAATGTTGAGAATGACGTCGGCGGAATGGACGCCTTGGCCGAGCGCCTCCGCGCAGGCTGCCTCGACAGCGGTCAATCCATCGTCGACGACGGCGGCCAGAATCTTGACCATTTGTCGATCGCCGTCGTCGCCGGTGAGCTTGCGTCGCACGCGTTCGATCGCGCCCGGCAGCACCCAATCCTTGAATGGCGCGCCGTTCCGCAGCGCACCGGGCTTGCGCGCGAGAACCGGTATATAATGCCAGGGATCGAAGATCGTCGCGCCACGCCCGAAAGCGCGCGCATGTTCGGCGACGACGCGTCCTTTTTGCCGGAACACGATGCGGTCGGCGTAGGCGTGAATCTCGACCGGGGCGCCGACAGCGCTCGCATTGACCGAATATTTGTTGTTGTCGAAGCGCATAGCAGTTGCGCTTGCGCAAGCTGCGTACACTTGCTTGCGCGGCAGGTCTTCGACACCGACGCCGTCAGCTCGTGGAATCCGTCGAACCGCCCGCGCAGCGGGACGAGCTTCGGTCGCTCTTCCTCGAAAACCTGCCAAATCGTCTTGTCCGGCATCTCGGGATGCGGATGCGCCTTGGCGTAACCGACGCATTTATCGAGAAGCCACGCGTTCATATCCTCATAGGTCTTGAACCGCAGGCGCGGCGTGAAGAACCGCTCCCGCGCCAGGCCGACTTGATTTTCGACCTGGCCCTTCTCCCAGCCGGAGGCCGGCGTGCAGGCGACCGGCTCGACGAGATGATGGCTGCACATTTGCGCGAAGCGTCGATTGAACTTGCGCTCCTTGCCGACGAAGATCGACTCCACCGCCGTCTTCATATTGTCGTAGATGCCGCGCGTGCAGGCGCCCCTGAAGAAGGTAAAGGCGCGATCATGCGCGTCGAAAACCATCTCCTGCGTCTCGCGCGGATAGGCGCGAACGAACAGCATGCGGCTGTGGCACAGACGCATGTGCGCGACCTTCACGGTCGTCGTCACGCCCGTCGAGCACAACGATCTCGTGGCTCCAGTCGAACTGATAGGCTTCGCCCGGCGCAAAGCTCAGCGGCACATAGGCGGCGGCCGTCGCCGCGCCTTGCTCGCTGCGCCATTTGCGCGCGTAGCGACGCACGGCGTCATAACCGCCTGCATAGCCCAGCCCGCTCAGATCTTCGAAAACGCGGATCAGGGTCAGCCGCTCGCGCGCCGCCTTCTTCTCATTCTCCGCCAGCAGCCCGTCGAGCTTCTCCGACCAAGGTCCGAGCTTGGGCAAAGGCTGATTGTCGCGCTCATAGGCGAAGGAGGTCGCCTCCGAGCGCAACGCCTTGCGGACCGTGTTCCGTGAAATGCCCAGATCGCGGACGATCTCCTTGATCGTCTTGCCCTTGAAGAAATGCTCGCGACGGATTCGCCCGATCGTCTCCACAATCAACATCCCCCACCACCCGCCCTTGCAACCAAAGCGGGCGGACTGTCCGGCCTTCACCAGAGGGGGTCAGACGATATGACCGTTTTGGGGGCGGACGGGGTGGCCCGTCTCCACAATGTGCAAGCAGCGAGGGTTGCGCCATAAGCGCCTATCCTCATGCACAGGGAGACGGACCGCCATGGAGTTTAACAGCTACATTGGGCTCGATGTACATAAGGAAACGATTGCCGTCGCCATCGCGGACGCCGGCCGAGACGGCGAAGTCCGTTTCTACGGCGAGATCGCCAACACGCCCGACGCGGTTGGCAGCTTATTGAAGAAGCTCGGCGGTCGGCATGGCAAGCTGCACTTCGTCTACGAGGCCGGCCCCTGCGGCTATGGTCTCTACCGGCAGATCGTCACGGCCGGCCATGCCTGCGAAGTCGTCTCGCCGGCGCACACGCCGAGACGCACTGGCGATCACGTCAAAACCGATCGACGCGACGCTGTCATGTTGGCGCGCTTGTCCCGCGCCGGAGATCTCCGCGGGTCAGACCGAGGCTCCCCTACGACGAAAGCTCCGTATGCGGTATCCAACCCGCGAATGAGAAACGGCTCAACAGTCACGCCGAATAACATGCAGCGCTTGCTCGAGCGCGTCGAGCACGAAGCCCGCATGCACCGTGCGAGAGGCGCGCCATTCGACGATCCGCCGCGCGAAGGCGTCGATCACGAAAGCCTCATAGACGAAGCCTTGCCAAATGGAGACATAAATGAAATCCGAAAGCCACAGAGCATTCGGGCGAGGCGCCTAGAAATTTCGGTTCGCCTTGTCGAGCGGGCATGAAGCTTTGCCGTCACTCAATGTCGTTTTGACAGGCCAACGCACCACGCCTTGCACCACCATGCTCCGCATCAGCCGCGCCACGGTGCAGCACGCCACCTTCTCTCCTTCGCGGTCCAGCTGGCTCCACACTTTTCGGACGCCGTAGACTTGAAAGTTCGCATCGAAGACGCGCCGGCGTATTACGGCGACCCAGATGCAAGCCTTTCTAGATCGAGCTCTTGAATCGTCACATCGATTTTGCTCTCGAAAAACAGGCTCGACGCGAGTGAACGCAACTTGCAAGAATTTAAAAATATAGGCTGCCGAGGCAGCTTGCCAGACGCGAGCGCGTGCAGTTCCTCCGCGGTATTCACAACGGGATTAAGGAAAAACCCCGCCAGAGCTTGCTCAGGTACGATTCTATATACGACACTGGAGCCATCGTCAACATAACATGCTAGATATACACTAGGTATCTTGTAAATTAGCGCGGCTACAGCTCCTACAAAACTAGGTTTTATTTTGGCACTAACAAATAACACGGACCTATCTAACGAAATATTTTGCCCCCACATATAGGCTTTCACCGTTTTTTTTCTCAGAATGTTAGCGATAACAACCCGCCTCCGTTGCAATATAAGATCATTATTTGAAATATTCGATGGAAAATAGTTTGCAAAAAGCACAGGCCATAACGATCCCTCCACCGACGCGGGCAACCGATCGTCGATTGACCCTGGCTTGATCAAAACAAAGTCTGGAGCTTTATCACTGTTGTAGAACTCCGCGTTCAAACCGATAAGATCAGCTGAGTATGTTGCATATTCTTGTATTGTAGGCCTTGGAACATATCTAACACCAGCAGCAATGAGCGAAGACTGACGTGAGTCGATAATATCGACCGACCCCGGCAATGAGCTGACCGGCCCATCGCTGGACACATCGGCTAGACGGGATTTACGTTTGATTTCCAAATTAGAAATATACCCATCTGGATCAGACATAAATCTCGCTACTTCCGAAATTTGGGAAAATCTATCCGCTATTTTCATTGCCCTTTCGCCGAATGCGACCTCGCCGCCAGCCGTATTATTTATTTTTATATAGACCGTGTAAAGGGTGACGATCGAAAAAACAGCAATCAACACACCCTGCTGAACGCGTGATAAATATAAAGGCTTGCTCGTCATAAGTAAGAGCATGCCTGCAAAGCAGCCCCCTATCAAAGTGGACGCGGACCGTCCACTGCTATGTCTGACAAACCCCTGCTTGAAACAAACCCATGTAAAAGCGAATACAGTAACACAAACCACTGCTCTTTGGACATGACTCGACTTATCACCCACCTTCAATGATCGAATGCAAAGAAACGCAATTATCGGTGAAATGACTAAAATAAATAAAACATAATCAATATTTTCACGCCTAGAAGCATATTCTGCGGACATTGCCATCGTATATGCCGACGATAATTTCCAACTCCCAATGATATACAGCAAAAAATCGCTTCCTGTCGCACTAGTTGCTATGAAAGCAATGTATAGGAACGACATATACAAAATCGTCGAGACGGGAAATCGTCGCTCCTTGACAAACAATAGATCATTTAGTAAAAAAATCAATACCGACATTGGGAAAACCGTGAATTTAGCCAACGTCGCCAACGCGCTCGAGAGCACCCCAAGGCCGTAATACATCTTAAAGCGGGCCCCCGACGGTAAACGCACAAAAAAGTAGACGCACGACAGAGGCAACGAAAGAAATAGATAGTCTCGGACGCCCCAGCCAAAGCACAACAAGAAAACGAGAGCGACCGCAACAAAAGAAAACTTATTTTCGACGACAAACTCTGTCCACATTATCAACAATGTCGCTATAAATAGCAGACTACAAATCACGTATATTGCAATATGCGATTTCAAATAATAATGTGTATAAACGAAATTCAATGGGCCGCCCGTGAAAATGATATCCTGCCCGAAACGCCACCCACGCGTATTTGCCTCGCCGAGCACAGCTATCCAAGACGGGTCTACGCCGCTCGATATTTGCTCGAACTCCATAAGCTCCCATTGGACGATCATGACGAGCAATAGAGACATTACAAATATTGATGATATAAGTATATAGCGAATATTCTTCATCACTCACTCCGATATAGGCGTCGAGAGCGGGCGAGAGCGTCGGTCTGAGCTGATCGGCGAGCTGAAGAAGCCGAAGAGATCGGTGGACCCCGATCGCGGAACGCCCGACTGGTCTATTCTCGAGAAAAATAGACTTTTGTATAGGTTTGTTTTCAATCAACCCGCCTGTCCTGATGTCGCTGACGAAGGTCTGAAAGTGTAAATGCGATGCCCGAAGTAGCTGGTCACCGCGGGAGCGGCGACTCCAATCAGGTGGGATAGGTCTTCGACGTGCCAATTGAATCCGATCAAAGGGAAAATCCGTTTAGCGAAACCGACGCTGATTGCAAACGCGAAGACGAGAGCGAGCAAATTTACAGTTATGAATCTCGCAAACTCTTCAATCATATTACGTCTCGATCGCTCGAATACAAACTGACGTCCGAGGAAATAGGCCGTCGAAACGCCAAAACAGAAGGATAGCACAATCGCAAGCTCGAAGGAGGTATAATGGTTAATCACCCATCGCGACGCAATGTTCACAATAGCGGCTATCCCGCTCGTCAGCACGAATTTGCTGAAGCGAGAAGTGAAAAGCGCGTTTCCGATCGCCATCTGGAGCACCGTCATTGAGCCTTCCCTGCTACGATCAGGAACTGCTTCCCAAACAAACTCCAAACAAATGGAAATGATAAATATAATCTGATCAATATATCGTGCACAGGTATAGTATTATTCATTGTAAAAGGCAAAAAACGTGGTACGGTAATTTCTACTTTAAAGCCTGCTAGTTGTAGAGCCTCTCCAATAGACGCATCCGATAGTGGAATATGGTGGTCAAAAAAATCCCAATACTCTCGAAATGCATATTTAATATTCGGGCCTAGCAAAATGAGCTTGCCGCCGGGAGTCAAAACACGATAGACATCCCTAAGTAAAACGACGATATCGCTCTTCGCCGGGAGATGCTCAAGAAAATTAGAGCTGAAGGCTACATCGATACACGAATCGGCGAAACTGCTTAGATTTGTTGCCTCTTTATTAATAAAATGCACTGAATGATCAAGTCGGCTCGCACTATCAGGATTGAGGTCGATAGCAAATTTTTCTCTGGCGACGATGTTATTTATAAACTCCCCATAGCCGCATGCGATATCGAGAACACGGTCGGAAGGTCGAATGTATCGACTAAAAAAATACCGGCACAAAGCGCGCCAGACGGTTTTCCGTCGTTCAATTCCGGTGTTCGAAAATCTTTCCTGGTAAATTATGCTCAAATCATTCATCGATGCGCCTCATAAGCCCTTTATCCAATTGCGACAGCCATCATTTTGCCATAGCGTGCTCCTTCCGACACTCCGCGATCCTCGGGATAATAAAAACTGGTGTCGGCGATCTGAAGACCCTTCACACTGGTTTGAATGGGCGGAATTTTTTTGGCGAATCCGGGGGGACAGACAGGCTGAGCGTATCGTAGCCGGCTCGCGCGCCCGTCGATGCGATCTTCATCCGAAAGCGCCGGATTGACGCGCTTGAGATAGGAAAAGGCCTCATCGAGCAGGTCGGCGTCGGAGCGCGCCCATTTCGAATGATCGACCGGCATATAATAAGGCACATAGACAATGACGTCGCCTGTCGGCCGCAGATTGGAAAATTCGACAAAGCCGGGGATGTCCATTCGAGGATCGACGACATTGACCCAAAAATGCGGCGTCACCTGCTTCCGCAATTTGAAGACGAGGCAAACGACGCCGATATTGAGAATCTCGGCATAGCGCTGCTTCTCTTCGAAGGGCAGATCGGGAACCATAGCCGGGATCAGCGGCGCCGGCACGGTGACGATGGCGGCGTCGTAGGACGTTTCCTCGCCGCCGACGACGACGCCTCGCAGCCTGCCTTTTTCGATAGCGATTTTTTCCACTCGCGCGCCGAGACGAATCGCGCCGCCATGCGCTTCGATAGCTTTCACCAACGCCGCGATCAGCGTCTGCGAGCCGCCTTCGATATAGCCCAGTTCCTCCTGCATCAGCGAGCGGCGCGACGTGCCGATGCGTTTGATGCGGGTCCATATCCAGGCCGCGGAAATCGGATCGGCATATTGATAGAATTTCAGATCGAATAGCCTGCGCCACAGCTTTTCGTAGACGCTCTTGCCGCACCAGGCTTCGATCCATTGTTTCGCTGAATAATTTTCCAGCGCGCCGGGGGAGTTTCGCTTGGTGGCGAGGAACATCATGACGCCGTAACGCAGCTTCTCGATCGGATCGAGGCCCGGAAACCTCAGCAGCGCGACGGGATCGCCCCAGTCACTCGAGCGCCCTTCGAAAAAATAGCCCATCGAGGTCGGCTTCCAGCGCATTTTGTCGCTCATGCCGAGTTCGGCCATCAGGTCGAAGGTGGGCTGATCCGCTTTGCAGACGAAATGATAGTAGCGCTCCAACGACACGCCGCCAAAATCGAAATGCGCCGCCATGCCGCCGGGAACGATGTCGGCCTCGTAAACCGTGACCTCATGGCCCGCCTTGGCGGCGTGATAGGCGCTGGCCAATCCCATCGCGCCTGCGCCGACGATTGCGACTCGCGCCATTTCAAAACTCCAGAACGATATGCGAGAAAACCGGATCCTGGAAGGTTTCAGCGAGCGCCTCCGCCAGCGGCGTCGCGCGCACGCCGAAAATCGTCGGCCATTTCGTGACCTCGAAGACGTCGGGCGTGACGAGAGCTTCGAGCTGGTGGGTGGTGAAGGGCGGACTCCTGTCGATGAGCCCATAGGCTTTCAGAAGCAGCCAGAATGCGAAATACGGAATTTTCATGATCCGCGTCTTAGCGCCGGTCGCGGCTTTGATGGCGCGGATCAGTTCGATATAATCGATCTTCTCCTGTCCGCTGATGTTGAAGGATTGATGCGGTCGCGGCGTTTCGACGCAAGCGGTGATGACGTCGCAAAAATCGCCGACGTACAGCGGCTGACGCAGATACCGGCCGTTTCCCGGTATCGGGAACACGGGGGTCCGTTGCATGAAGCGCGCAAGCCACCCGAGGTGTTTGCGGTCGAACCAGCCGAACATGAGAGTCGGTCTCAGCACGGTGGTCGGCAGCCCCCGGTCCACGACGAGGCTTTCCTGCGCCTTCTTCGATTTTGTGTAGAAATCCTGCGCTCGAGAGTTCACCACCGACGAGCTGATATGCACGATCTGCCGAACGCCGTACCGTGTCGCTGCATCGAGGACGTTCTGCGTCGCGGTGATGTTGTTGTCGATGAAAGGCTTCTCGTCGAGGCCGCCGATTTGCGCATGGCCGATGACGAGCACGTCGAGACCTTCGAAAGCCCGTTCCCAGGAGCCGGGCCTCGCCAAATCGGCATCGATCACGTCCACGTCCGGGTGCAACTTCACGAGCGTCTTGTTATTCACCCTATGCTTGTCCAGGCCGACGATCCGGCCGAGCTTCTTCGCCTTCAGGCGCGGAATGAGATTCTGTCCGAGCAGGCCGGCCGCGCCGGTGACGACAATCTTTCTCTGGTTCGGCAATGCAGTGTCCTCTGATGAACGGATCCCGAGCCCCGCATGGAGCCTCTACAGCTTGGTTCTATGAAAAATCGGGGCGGGAATGTTTCGGATGACCAGCATCACGAAGCGCCAGAATGCGGGAGCGTAGACGACCGGCCCCCCCTGGTCGGCGGCTTTGACGATGATCGCCGCCACCGCATCCGGCTTCGCCCAAAGCACGCCCTTGTTTTCGATGGCGGCCGTCATCGGCGTATCGACGAAGCCCGGTTTTATCACCACGGCGCGCGCGCCGAGGGGAGCGAGCTTGTGCGCGATCCCCTCCACGAGCCGCGCCAAACCGCCCTTGCAGGCGCCGTAGATGTAGTTCGACCGCCGTCCGCGGTCGCCGGCGACGGAGCCGACCACGAGCAGAACGCCCGCACGTTGACGCTCCAGAATTTCGCTCGCCGCGAGACACCAGGCGACGGCGCTGGTGAAATTCGTCGCGATCAGTTGTTGCGCGGCGGCTGGATCTTTCTCCAGCATTCGTTGATCGCCGAGCGCGCCATAGGCGAGCAGCAGAATGTCGAGCCCGCCGAGCCCCTCGGCGATTTGCATCAGTCGGCTTCGAGCGTCGGCCGTGGCGCAGTCGAGCGGGATGATTCGCGCCTCGGCGGCGCCGACAATCGTCAGATTGGCGGCGACCGCCTCGAGGCGATCCCTGTCGCGTGCGACCAACGCCAGTCGCGCTCCTTCGATGGCCCACCGTCGCGCGGTCGCCTCGGCGATCGCCGACGTCGCTCCCAAAATCACGATGCGCTTGCCTGCCGCGCTCATCCGGCCACCCTGCGCCAAAAGTCGGATTCCATGCGCTCGTCCTTATGTCGAAGGAATTCCTGCAATTTCGGGAAAGAACGGCGGAACGTCTCGGGTGCGAGACGACCGTCCTTCGCGGGATAGAGGGCGCCGCCCGCCTCCATGACGATGGAGTCGAGACGCGACATCAGGGCCAGCGTATCCTGGCCGCTGTTGGGAAAATCGAGCGCCAGAGTGGCGCCGGGGCGCGGGAAGGAGAGAAAGCCGGGAGAGGTCTTGTCGCCGAAAGTCTTGAGCACTGCGAGGAACGACGCCTGTCCCTCGCCGACGATCTCGCGGAGCAACGTCGCGATCGCGGCTCGCGCGGCGCCGGGCGGGACCACGCACTGATATTGGAACATGCCGCGGCTTCCATAAAGCCTGTTCCAGTCGTGGATGGCGTCCAGCGGATAAAAGAATGGCGCGTAATGTTGCACGCTCTTGCCGGCCCCGGCCCGGCATTTGCGGAAATAGAGTTCATTGAAACCGCCGACGGTGTAACGGTTCAAGAGACGCGACGGCGCATCGAACGGCAAGGTCTTCCACGTCCGGTCGTCGCCATGGATCTCGATGACGTCGTCCGGCCGCCAATTGGCGCGAGAAAACACGCCGCGGCCGAAATTCGCCCCTCGTGCGACGGCGTCGATCCACGACACGGTATGCTCGAATCCCGCGGCGCTCTCCTCGGCGAGCTCCCAGAACTCGGCGAGATTCGCGTGAGGAATCGTTTCGACGTCGAGAAAACCGCCTCGTATTCGCTCGAGCTGAAGCTCCACTGTGCAAATGACTCCGGTCAACCCTAGTCCGCCGATCGTAGCGGCGAAGAGATCGGGATCGCTTTTCTTCGTCACGCGCGCCTGAAAGCCGTCCCGGCGCAACAGATCGAAAGAGACGACATGATTGCCGAAGGAGCCTGCCCGGTGGTGGTTCTTGCCGTGCACGTCATTGGCGACGGCGCCGCCCAGCGTGACGAAGCGCGTGCCCGGAGTGGTCGGGAGAAACCAGCCGCGCGGCGCGGCGAAGGCGATGATCTGGGACAAGGAAACGCCCGCTTCCGCTTGCAGGACGCCCGTTCCGGCGTCGAAGGCCAGGAGACGATCGACGCCGCGCATATCGATCGTCATCCCTTCGGAATTCAGGCAAGAGTCGCCATAAGAGCGACGGCGCCCCGTAGCGAGCAACGGACCTCGCGCGGCCGCGACGAGCCCCGGCAGCTCGTCGCGAAATTTCGGCTCGGCGACGCGCTGCGTGCGTCGCACGACCCTGCCCCAGGAATAGACGTCGCGGCGCGCTCGAAAACTGGTCGCGGCCAAATCGCTTCCCTTTCCCTGTGTCACAGCACGGCGGCGAGAAAGGTCGCGCCCATCGCCGCGGCGTAGAAGAGACTAGCTTTATCCTCGAGCGCGAAGGCGACCGGGTCGTCGTGCAATTCTCCGCGATGGCAGAGCAACCAGACGCGGGCGAGCCAAAGGAAGATGACGACGGTGAAGCCCCAGAGAAAATCCGGATGCTTGTAGAAGCCCGTCGGAAAGGCGTCCTCGATGAGGTAGAGCGCCATGACGAGCACCGTGGCCATCATGGCCGCGATGCCGGTCGTGAGCACGAAAGGTGCGTCGCTGGCCTTGTAACCGCGGCCCGGCGTCGTTTCCTGCCCGTGCGCGACCATGCGCGTGATCTCCGTCTGACGCTTGGCGAGCGACAGGGACAGGAAAATGAACATGGAAAAGACCAGCAGCCAGGGCGAGAAGGCGGCCTCGGTGATGACGACCCCCAATCCCAGCCGCATCGTGAAGAGCGCCGCCAGCAGCAGGACGTCGATGATGGGTTCGCGCTTGAGGCGCAAGGAGTAGGAGAGGCTCACGACGAAATAGAGGACGAGCATCGCCACGCATCCGGATCCTGCCGCGAGGGCGAGCCCCAGCGCGGCGAGCCCGCAAAGGACGATGAGTCCGATGCTCAGAGCGATCTGCAGCTCACCGCTGGCGAGTGGACGGTTTTTCTTCGACCAGTGTTGTCGATCCTCATGCAGATCCCAAAGATCGTTCAACAGATAGGTCGTCGATGCAAGCAGGCTGATGGCGAAGAAACCTTCGATCGCGCTTATCCACGAGGGAAGGTCGAACGCTTTGCCGCCGAGAATCAGCGGCACGAAAACCAGAGCGTTCTTCGCCCACTGATGCAGGCGAAGCGCTCGGCGCAGGCCATGGAGCCCGAGCGCGCGGCGCGGAAAAGAGGCGAGCAGATTCGTCGCCTCACGGGCCTTCTCGACGAGGCGAGGCGAAGCGCCGGCGAACACCGCGCCGCAGGAGCGACGCCAGACATGGACGTCGGGATAGGAGTCGCCCGCATAAACGAAGCCGTTCGGATAAGCCGCGCCGAGCGCCTCCGCTTTGGCGCGGCCGCGCAAATTTTCGCGCCCGTTCGACGCTATCACCTTCGAAATGATGGGAAAGCGCCGGGCGACCTTGTCCGCGACGCCGCGGTCGGCGGCGGTGGCCAGAACGATCTTTCGGCCGAGCCGGGCCTCGCGCTCCGCAAAAGCGAGCAAGTCGGAATTGATTGGAAAGCGGGAGACGTCCTCGTCGGTCATGAGCGCGCCCAGCCTCTCCTTGACGACAGCGCGGCCTTGGAGCGTCCACAGCGGCACCCGCCAAGCCTGCGCCCATTCTCTCTTCAGGAGCAGAAACACCGCTTCGTGAAGCGTATCCGTCGCAATCAGTGTCCCGTCGAGATCCAGAACGAGCGGCACGGAAATATCGCAGGCCAGCGCTTTGGCGTCATCGAGCAATTTGGCGCGATCGGGAGCCGAGCTGAAAAACACTGCGGCCGCATTATTCATGAGTCTCGCTCCCATGTGAAAGCAATTGCTTAAGCTAAAGCTTCGACGAAGGGCGAAACCTTGCGCCCTCGGCACGCCAATAAATATCGATTTTATAATGGGGCGTTTTTTCGAAAACAAGCCGCGACTCGAACGGACCTTGGAGTCGAGCGGGACCAGGACTTAATTCGGCTCGGCCGCGTGATTCGCTGCGGGCGGAGCGATTCGACAAGCGCCTCGCCTTCGTCTCGGCCAGAGGCTCACGAAGCGGTTTTGTCGCGAATTTTTTTTCGTGGGTCGGTTGGGGCTATGATCACCGGGCTGGGGCAGGCGGAATCGCCCAATGATCGATTTCCAGGGCAGCCATTTTGAACGCGACGTGACCCTGTGGGGCGTCCGGTGGTATGTGGCGTATCCAATGAGCTATCGGGCTTTGTCGCAGTTTTTGTTTACAGACGCGATGAGCGGGTGAGAACGACGCCGGTCACGCGGCGAGGGCGTAGAACTGCTGTGCTGGACGCAATTCGCCTGTCGTTCACAGTTGCCCCTTTCGGATCATGTGCATGAGCTCGATACCAAAAAGCGTCGCAGCAGCCGATCGAAATGATTTGAAGCCCAACATCGGCCGCGTCACGCGCTTCACCGCTCGATGGTCCTGCTCGACGATATTATCGAGATATTCGATGCGGCGGATTTCGATGTCCGCTTCATGCTCCGCATTGTAGCTTTCGATCGCCGCCGTGTTGGCGCCGCTCTTGTCGCGATCGTGATCTTCTCCGGCTCGCCATGCTGGCCCATCGCCTTGCGCAAAAAGCGCAAGGCCGCTTCTCCAGCAAAGGGGCGTATTTGACGACCCAACGGTTTGAGCGTCGAATCGACATCGACGCCGCGCTCTTCCATCATTTCTTCGAGTTGGCGATAGCTCATCGGATACGCCACATACCAGCGGACGCCCCAAAGAACGACCTGACGCTCAAAATGGCCGCCTTTGAAATCGATCATCGCTCTGTTCCGCCCGCCGCGCCGCCGACGATCGTAGCCCATTCCGGCCTGCGATAGAGATTTGCGACAAAGCCATCAATTGTCCGCGAACTTCCAGCTGAGGCCCGCCGTCAGCCGGTCTTCCTTCCAATGGTGGCTCTGGAAAGAGAGCGGCCAGATGATCGGGCCGTTTCCGTCCAGATTTTTGCCGAAGTCGGAGAAGCGATATTCGGCCCGCCCCAGCCAATGATCGGTCAGCGCATATTCGATGCCGCCGCCGACGACCCAGCTGTGATGATTGGTGGAGTAGCTGTCGCCGAGGCCGCGAATATGATAGGCGTTCTGCACCCCGGCCCATTGGCTGCCGCCCGTTCCGAACACCAGCAGGCGATCGAAAGCCCAGCCGAAGCGAGCGCGAATCGAGCCCTGCAGAGCCGAGGACGAACGCAGCGTCGTGACGGCGTCCTGCTGAACCGTGCGATTGAGGCTCGTCGCGTCGAACTCGGTCTCGACGCCGAGCACGACCGAAGCGAGCTGCCAATTATAGCCCGCATGCAGGCCGCCGATGACGCCGGTGAGATCGAAGGACTGCGGTGCGCCGACATTGGGCACGGAATAATACGGGACGAAACGATCATGGCCCCAGGCGTGTCCGACGTCAAAGCCGACATAGACGCCGCGCCAATCGTATCGCGAGCCGGGCGGACCCTTCTTGGAGGGAAGATCCGACGACGGCAATGCCGACGCCAGGAAGGCGGGCGCGCCCGCGGCCGACGGAAATTTCGCGCGCAAGGTGATGCCCGCGAAGAGTGGCTCACCCGGCTGGCCGCCAATCTCGCCCGAGCCGAGGTCCCAGCTGGCCCAGAGCGCCTGCCAATAGCGATGGTTCAGCGCGTTCTTGACCCATCCTTGCAGATCATAGCTGTCATCCTCGAGCTTCACGCCGAGGTGGAAGTTCAACAGAGCATAGGGGCTGACGACCGCATAGGCCGAGTTGTCGGGCGTCGAATAGGTGCTGCTCTGATAGGAGACGTCGGTTCCGACATAGGCGACCAGGGGGACCGAGCTGCTGATCGGGGCGATTGTTCCGACCTTCCATGCGTATTCGGCGCCGGCCGAGAACGCGAACTTCGGGACGAGCGCGAGACGCTTGCCGGTCATGTCGCAGCTCGGAAAGCTCAATTCGGGCGGGCACACGCCGTTCTTGAAGTCGGCGTAGCGCGCGTCGTCGTAGACAAAGGAGGCGAATGTGTCGAAGCCTTCGAACGGCTTGGCGCGCAGATCGAGCTCGAAGCCCTTCGATGTGGCCAGCTTGGCGTTGCTCATCACATCGACGAGAACGGCGTTTGAGTTGTCCTTCGCCCGCGTGATGTAATTGTGGTCATTGGCCCAGAAGGCGGCGAAATTCGCGATCAGACGATCATCGAAGAAGGAGCTCTTCAGGCCGACTTCATAGCTGTCGATCTCCTCCGGCTTCACGACGAGGGGAGCATTCTTGGCGAAGGAGAGCGACGGACCGCCGGCGCGGCCGCCGCGTGCATAGCCCGTCTTATTCATGAAGGCGCTGTTGGAAGGGTGGCGAGCGTAGCATAGATCACTGAAACGGCGTAGGATTTGGTTGTTGACACCAACCCTTTCCCGCTGCACCGGCCTGCCACGCCCGCCATGACAGACGATACGTTCCCCGCCTTCTCGTTTCCAGCCGTCCAGGGCAAGAAAATCACAGCCGCTTTCGACGGCGGCCGCATCTCCTCGGACGGCGGCGTCATGCTGCTCGCCATGGCGGAGCGCCGGCTCGGCGTCGCCGAACGGCTGGCGCGCTGCTTTCCCGATCGCCGCGATCCTGCGCGCATCACCCACACGCTCGCCGATATGATCCGCGCCCGCATCTTCGCGATCGGCTGCGGCTATGAGGACGCCGACGATCTCGATTTTCTGCGCTCCGATCCGGCGTTCAAGCTCGCCTGCGGGCGCCTGCCCGACACGGGCCGCGATCTCGCTTCGCAGCCGACGCTGTCGCGGCTCGAGAACGCGCCGGCCCTGCGCGACGTGATCCGCCTGACCTATGCGCTCGTCGACCAATGGATGGCCTCCTACGAGAAGCCGCCATCTTCGGTCACACTCGACATCGACGACACCTGCGACATCGCGCATGGCCATCAGCAATTGTCGTTGTTCAACGCCCATTATGACGAGCGCTGCTTTCTGCCGATCCATGTCTATGACACCGAGCAGAGCCGTCCCGTCGTTATGATCCTGCGCCCGGGCAAGACGCCGTCCGGCGTCGAGGTGAGAGCGCATCTGCGCCGGCTCGTGCGGCATATCCGCAAGTCTTGGCCGACGACGGGCATCCTGTTTCGCGGCGACGGGCATTATGCGCGGCCCGAGGCGATGGCCTGGTGCGAGGATCACGGCGTCGATTACGTCTTCGGCCTTCCCGGAACCAAGCCGCTGTCCAAGAAGGTCGAGGAGACGGCGGACGCCGTCCGCGTCGAGCGCGCCCTCGACGACAAGGACGTCGTGCGAGGCTATGCCGAGACGCGTCACCGGGCCAAGTCCTGGGACAGAGAGCGCCGCGCGATCGCCCGCATCGAGGCGACGCGGCTCGGCCTCGACATTCGCTTCATCGTCACCAATCGCGCGCATGGCGCGCCGCAATGGCTCTATGAGAGTCTCTACTGCGCGCGCGGACAGGCGGAGAATCTCATCAAGCTGCACAAGACGCAGCTTTGCTCCGATCGAACCTCGTGTCGTTCGGCGCTCGCCAATCAGGTGCGCCTCGTCCTGCACACCGCCGCCTATTGGCTGATGCTCGGCGTGCGCGACGCGATCCCGCGCCCGCGCGACCTCGCCAAAGCCGAGTTCTCGACTCTGCGCCTGCGATTGCTGAAGATCGCCGCGCGCGTGATCGAGACCGCGAGCCGCGTGCGCCTCGCCTTCGCCGCCGCCTGCCCCGAGGCCGATCTCTTCTGCTCCATGCCGGCGGCGCTGCTCATGCCCGCAGGACCATGATCGACGGGGCGGCGCGCCCCCTCTCGTCTCTCCCATTCCTCCCAACGCGTTCCCGAAAGTGCGATCCTCGAAGCGGTGAAAAAGCCGAACGCCCCCGCGCGGCCCGCGAGCCGAACGGCCCGACGATGCAAAAAATCGGACCGTCACGAATAAGAGGGGATAGGTCGCGTAAGCGGTGACCTCGGGACTGATCTTGTATTGCACGGAACCGAGGGCCGAGAGGAAGCCCTGGTGGGTATGCGCGGAATATTGTCGGTCGGCGCCGAAGAATCCCTGCGCCTCCGCGTAAGCAGCCGCCGCCTGCGCCGGGGTTCCCGAATTGTCGTAGGCGTAGATGTAGCGCCGCCATGTGGCCGATTTGTCATAATAGGAATAGCGCAGGCCGCCGGTCAGATCGAGGTCCGGCGTCACATGCCAGGCGCCGCGCGCATAGGGCGCGATCTCGTCGGTGCGCGGGTTGTCGTAGCTTTGCTGGCCCGCATTGTTCACGCCTTGCAGCTGCGCGGCCGTCGGACTCGCGCCATAGTAGAACAGAGCGGCGAGGTTGCTGGTCGTGGTGAGACCGTGATTGTAGAGGTTTTCGTGCAGGTAGAACAGACCGGCCGCGCCTTCTACGGGCTCTCCGACCGGCATGGTGATCTTGGCCTCGCTGGTCACCGTCCGCTCCGGCGACACATGGCCGTTGGCATTGGTGTAGATCACCGGCGAGATTATGCCGCCGTCGCGATTGTTCGGATGGAAGTCCCAGCCGCGATAGGAGGTCGTCCAGTTCAAGCGATAGCCGTTGATGACGTAATCGACGATGATCGCAGCGCCTTCGCTTTCGACCGCGGTCTGCTTGTAGCCGAGGATGTCGGTGGTGAGGCTCTGCAGCTGGCTCTTGCTCGGCGCAGTCCAGCCGAGCCTCGCGGCGGCTTCATAGAAGCCCGAATTCGGGATCGCGCCGTTGAACAACTCGCTGCAGCAGGCCTGATTGACATGCGAGTAATCGAAGACGCCGCGCACGCTGAGATCGGCCGTAGGCTGCCAGAGGAGTTGCGCGCGCACGCCTTTGTCGTGCCAATCGTAATATTTCTGGCCCGCCTGCACGGTGTTGTAGACATATCCTTCGCGGTCCGAGGTGAAGCCCGACAGGCGGTAGGCGAATTGATCGCTGTCGCCGATCGCGCCGGCGGTCAATGGCGTCGTCGGATTCAAGCCGACCTTCGGCCGCGTCGCCGGCTATCCGCACAATGGAACATTGTTCCACATCGGCCCGCTGACGCGCACGGTCACGGACGCCGCCCTGCTCCTCAATGTGATCGCGCACCCCGATCCGCGCGATTGGACCAGCCTGCCGAGCGACGGCCGCGACTGGACGGCGGGCCTCGACGACAGCGTCAAGGGATTGCGGGTCGCCTATAACCGCACGCTCGGCTATCTCGACGTCGATCCCGCGATCCTGACGATCGTCGACAAGGCCGTCGCCCGGCTCGGAGAACTCGGCGTCGTCGTCGAGGAGGTCGATCCCGGCTTTTCGGATCCGTCCGCGATCATCGACAGGATCAACGCCGAGCGCGCCATCCGGCTACGCAAGGAAATCGGCGACGCCGGCTTCGATCTCATCTATCCCGGCATTCGCAAGCGGGTCGAAAATCTCGAAAAGCGCACAATCGCCGTTCTCGTCCTTCAGGAACTCGACGCCCCAGCGGTCGAGCTCCCTGATCATGTCGAAGGAGCGCTCCGCATAGGCGAGGATCGGCTTTTGGTCGACGATTCCGTCATTGGCGATGGTGATCTCGCGCACATATTGCTCGGGCGTGGCGAAGCCCGGCACGACGGCGTTGTTGAGCCCGTCCATGCCGACGGCGATCGCGCCCGAGCGCTTCACATTGACTTTTTCCAGCAGCACGACCTTGAGCGCCGGATTGGCCGCCTTGGCCTTGTAGGCCGCGAGCGGGCCTGCGGTTCCGCCGCCGATCACCAGCACATCGGCGTCGAATCGGATGGCGGCGTCGTCGATATCGGTCACTGATCGCTCCCGCCGGCGCGTCGATCTCCGCGCGGCCTGTTGCCTTTGTTATCACTGTTAGCCTATATGAATGATATGCTATTTGCCAGCCGCCTTCGCACGCCGGCCGAAGCCGCGGGGCCGCCGCCGGCGCAGACCCTGCGCGGGCTCGTCGAACTGCACGACGTCACAGTCGGTTATGGGACGCAGCTCGCGCTCGCCGAGCTTCGCCTCGCCGTCCGGCCGGGCGAGTTCCTCTGTCTGCTCGGCCCCTCCGGCTGCGGCAAATCCACCGCGTTCAATGTGATCGCCAGCTTCGTCCGCCCCACCGCCGGCGAGGCGCAGGTCGACGGAGCCATCGTGCGCGGCCCCGGCCCGGAGGCTCAGTCCTGCTCCGGATAGCATCGGTCTGGCGCGGCCGTTCTATAGCGCTCGCCTCGTGATCGGCGTCATTCTCAAATGGTCGTCGCGTTAAGAAACAAATCCGGCTCGCGCATTCGGGTGAGCGGAAGATCTCTCTTCGTTCGGCGAAAGCGACCGAGACAAATTGCCGCGACGAGGGAGAGGAGCGTTCCGAGGAAGACCAATGTGACTGAAACGGCGCCTTCACGCGCGAGCCTCGAATCTCTCCTGAACGCGCTCCTTCGGAAATTCGCTTCACCGATCGGTAATGGCTGTCGCGCTATCCTGCGATTTGTGCTTGACAACCACGGCTTCGGGACCGATATCGCCCTCGGATAGCGGGGCTTCGCTCCCGCCGTCGACTCCGACAACCCAAGAAGGAAACATGGGCAGTAGCCGCTTCGGCGCCGCGCCCGCAGCCTCGTCTGCGCTCGCGACGCCACTCGACATCAAAACCATCCGCGGTTTCGGAGACCGCGTGAGAGGCGTCACGAGGGCCTAGGGGCTCCTGCCTGCCGCTCATGCTCCGCGCCGTGGATCACAACGGCCAAAAGGGAGATGAGCGATGAACAAGCTCACCGCAATCGCATTCGCGCGCCCGTTCGCTCGGAGCGCGGCGTCGTTCTATGCCGAGGCGCAGATCGTCGCGTTTCGCCGTCGCGCGCGACGGACTCCGCTTTGCGTCTGGAGGCTCGACGCCGCCTCGGGAGGTCTTCTGTGCGTGTGGACCGACGAGACGGAGGCCGACCCTCGCCTCGCGCAGGACAATGGCGAGCCGCCCCCTTCGCGCCTCGCCGCCTGACCGGAGGGATCGAATGAACCCCCGCCCAACCACGCCCACCGGCGAGCGCGAGCTCGACCCGGCGGGCGCTTTGAAATCCATCCCGATCCGAATTTGCCCGGGCGCGAGAGCGCGAGCGATCGAGAGGGCGTGAGCTCTCGCGAAGGCTCGCCTGCCGCCGGAGAAGAGGCGAGCCATGACGCTGCATCTCAACCCATCCGAGACCAAAAAGAGCGCGGTTCTCGACGAGGCCCATATCGGCCATATTCGCGGTGCGCTGGGGACCATCCATCATGCCGATCACGGCCCGCGCATCGGCTTCAAGCGCCGTCTCCAGACGCTTCTCGCCATTCTCGGTCCCGGCCTCATCGTCATGGTCGGCGACAATGACGCGGGCGCATTCGGAACTTACACTCAGGCGGGCCAGAACTACGGCACGAGCCTGCTGTGGACGCTGCTGCTGCTCGTTCCCGTGCTCTACGTCAATCAGGAGATGGTGTTGCGGCTCGGCGCCGTCACCGGCGTTGGACACGCGAGGCTCATCGTCGAGCGTTTCGGCAAATTTTGGGGCGCGTTCAGCGTCATCGATCTCTTCCTGCTCAACGCGCTGACCATCGTCACCGAATTCATCGGCATATCTCTCGCGCTCTCCCATCTGGGCGTCTCGCGGGAGCTCGGCGTGGCGCTGTCGGCCGTCGTCATCATGGTGGCGGTCGGCACGGGCGACTTCCGCCGCTTCGAGCGCTTCGCTCTGATGCTCTGCGCGGGTAGCCTCGTTCTCATTCCGATCTTCGTGATGATTCATCCCCCCATAGCGGATGTCGCGCGCGACATGTTCCTCGTGCAGATGCCGAAGGACGGCAAGCTCAGCGAAGTGATGCTGCTGGTCATAGCGATCGTGGGCACGACCATCGCGCCCTGGCAGCTCTTCTTCCAGCAGAGCTATGTGATCGACAAGCGCATCACGCCACGCTTCATTCGCTATGAGCGCGTCGATCTCTGGCTCGGCATAGCGCTCGTCGTCATCGGCGCGGCGGCGATGATGGCCTTCACGGCGGCGGTCTTCGCCGGACGTCCGGAAGCCGGCAACTTCGCCGACGCCGGCGCCGTGGCGGAAGGCTTGGGCCGATACGCCGGGCGCCTGCCGGGCATTTTATTCGCTCTGGCGTTGATCGACGCGAGCGTCATAGGCGCCGCGGCGGTTTCGCTATCCACGGCCTATGCCCTCGGCGACGTGCTGTCGTTGAAGCATTCGCTGCATCGCAAGCCGTCCGATGCGAAAGGCTTCTATGGCGTCTATTTCGCGCTCATCGTCGTTTCGGCGGGCCTCGTGCTGACGCCGGGCGCGCCGCTCGGCCTGCTGACCAACGCCGTGCAGACGCTCGCCGGCGTGCTGCTGCCGAGCGCGACCGTGTTTCTGCTGCTTCTCTGCAATGACGAGGCGGTCCTCGGCCCCTGGGTCAATGGCCGGGGCATGAATCTCTTCACCGGCGCGATCGTTGCGGTTCTCGTGATGTTGTCGATCATATTGACCGCTTCCGTCTTGTTTCCGGAGCAGACGAACGAGACGGTCATTCTGTCGATCCTCGGCGGCGGCTCGATTGCAACTATCGCCATCGCTGTTGCGACGGGCGCTCTCCGCACGGGTCGGCGTACGGCGCACGGCGCGATCGGCCGTCACGCCCGCGACAGCTGGCGCATGCCGCCGCTTCACGCGCTGCCGCCGGCGAAGCTCTCCATGGCGAGCCGCATATGGATGAGCGTGCTACGCTGCTATCTTCTGCTTGCCGGAGGACTCGTTCTCGCGCGGATCGTCGCGCTCGCTGTCACACACTGAATGTCTGCGCCGAACATGAAAGCGAAAGCCATCTCCTATGCGCTGCTCTCGGCGGCTCTGTTCGGGGTCTCGACGCCGGCCGCCAAGCTGCTTCTCGCGGACATAGATCAGCGCATCCTCGCCGGCCTGCTCTATTGCGGCGCCGGCGTCGGCGTCGCTCTGCTGCGCCGTCTCCCGCTTCGGCTCGGCCTCGCCATCCGCGCTGAAGAGGCGAAGCTCGGCGGGACGGATTGGGTGTGGACGGGCGCGGCGACGCTGGCTGGCGGCGTCGCCGCCCCTCTGCTGCTGATGTTCGGCCTCGCCCGTGCGGAAGCCGCGACGGCCTCGTTGCTGCTCACGCTCGAGGGCGTCTTCACCGCAGCCATCGCATGGTTCGTGTTTCGCGAGCCTTTCGATCGTCGCATCGCCCTCGGCATGGCCCTCATCGTCGCTGGGTCGCTCTGCCTCGCCTGGTCGGGAGCGCCCAGCCTTTCTGGCGCGCTCGGGCCTGTCGCGATCGCCGCGGCCTGCCTCGCCTGGGCCGTCGACAACAACCTCACACGTCGTGTCTCGCTCTCCGATCCGCTGCAAATCGTCGAGATCAAGGGAATGGTCGCCGGCGCGGTCAATCTCGGACTTGGGCTATTCGCCGGCGCTTTCATGCCCTCCATCCCGCTGGTCGGCGCGGCGAGCGTCGTCGGCTTTCTCGGCTATGGCGTCAGCCTGGCGCTGTTCGTTCTGGCCCTCCGCCATCTCGGCACGGCGCGCACCGGCGCCTATTTCTCCACGGCTCCCTTTCTCGGCGCCGCGGTCTCCGTCGCGGCGCTCGGCGAGCCCTTAACGATGGAACTCGCCGCCGGAGCGGCGCTGATGGGCGCGGGCGTCTGGCTGCATCTGACCGAATGCCACGAGCACGAGCATTTGCACCACGCCGTCGAGCACTCGCATTCGCATGTTCATGACGAACATCATCGGCATGGAGACCACTCCGACCATGAGAACGGCCAGCCGCACGTACATTGGCACGCGCACGAGCCGCTGCTGCACGCGCATCCTCATATGCCCGACATGCATCACCGACACGATCATTGACCGAAGACCGAACCTCGCCGCCTCTTCTCGCGCGTCGATGGCGTCGCGAGCGGAGCGAGGATGAGTCCGACGCAGTCGGTCGCGCCGAACGGGATCTGAAAGCGCTGATCGATCGCGCGCCGCGCATCGTTCATCGCCGGATCGACGAACGGATCGAGGACATACGGATCGAAGATGTCGCGGTCGGGGATCTTCTGCTGGCTCGAGCCGGCGAGGTCGCTTCGAGCTGGCGATAGCTCATGGGATACGACACATACCAGCGGACGCCCCAAAGAATGACCTGGCGCTCAAAATGGCTGCCCTTGAAATAGATCATCGCTCTGTTCCGCCCGCCGCGCTGCCGCCGACAATCGTAGCCCGTTCCGGCCTGCGATAAAAATTTGCGACAAAGCCTTCCGCCTGCCCCACGCCCGGCGATCATGGCCCCAATCCGTCCGCGAGAAACATTCGCGACAGAGCCGGCAATTTTTATCCTCGAGCGAATGATCGTCGATCGAATACAAGCCGGACGAAGATTATTGGAAATATTCCAATCAGACTATAGATGAGAAGTATTCTTATTGGCCTCACCGACACTTGAGACTTCGAGTTGTTTCTGGCTAGCATGACGGAAGAATATCGGCAGGCCGCGACTCATCGTCCTTTCGAAATGGGAATCATGATGCCTACCTTCATGCTTCGCGCGTCCAGCGCGCGATTTTGTGCATTCGCGCACCGGCGCGCGATCGGCTCGACGATGGCGAGCTTCGCCGCTCTGCTCGTGGCTGGCGCCATCACTCCCGCCGGCGCGCAGTCCAATGTCACGACTCTTCCCGCGGTCGCCATCGACGCGCCGCGCGAGACTCCGAGGGTCGCGCAACGCCACGCCGTGCCGCAGAGCGCTTCACATCGACGCGCGATCGCGCGACGTCCCGCGCCGCATCCGCCGCAACAGATCTCGCGAGCGCGCGGGCAGCGCATCGATGTGGCGACGGCGCCTGCCAGCGCCTCACTCGGCGGACCCGCCGTATCCTCGACCGTGGCGCTCATGCGCAGACCGCCTGTGCAAGCGCCGCGGCGGCGGCGTCGATCGCCTCGATCGAGCCGACGATCTCGCCGGCGCGCACCGAGATCACCAAGAGAAGTGTGTCGGAGAGGCCATGGGTCTCCTCCGACCAGCCTTGCACATCTGCGAGAATTTGCTGCAGGCTCGCCGCGGAAGACGCAAGCGGCAGACGATAGCGCCGATCGACATCCTGACGCTGCATGAACGGCCGCAATGGCTCGACCATGTCGGGTAGCCCGCGACGCTCATAGCCCGTGGCGAGCACCACCGCGTCATAACGCGCGTCCTCGAAGCCGCCATGGAGACGATCGTGCAGACGCAACAAGACCGCTCCGTCGACGACCGCGATCGCGTCGGGCTCCGTTTCGCGCAGCAGCCGGCGGCGGCGGATGCCGAGCACGCAGTCCTCATAGAGAATGGCGTGAAGCCGTGCGATCAGCTTGGCGTCGACGGACGCATAATTGGTGTGTCGCAATTCTTCGAGCACATCGGCGCGGCGATCGCTCTCGAGCTCGAACATGAGATCGACCGCTTCCGGGTCGAAGATCTCATTGGCGAACGCCGTGTCGTCGGCGGGCCGCAGCGCAAAATTGCGAATGACGAGATCGACGCATGCGTTCGGAAAGCGCTCGCCGAGGTCGACGGCGATCTCGGCGCCGCTCTGCCCGCCGCCTATCACCGCGACGCGGGGCTCCGCCTTGCCGGCGAGCGCCGCGTCGATCCCCGAGAGATAGCGCGAGGAATGCAGCACCCGGCGGTCGGCGACCGTGTCGAAAGGAGCCGGGATGACGGGGCGCCCGCCCGTCGCGACGACGAGATGGCGCGCGCGTCGCAGGCATTTTCGTCCCGTCGCGTCCCGTGAGACGGCTTCCAATGCGACGATGCGTCCCTCGCTCAGCACCGGCGCGATGTGATCGACAGTCTCGCCATAACAGACATGTCCGTCGAGCCTCATCGCCGCCCAGCGCAGATAGTCGTTGAACTCGATGCGGCTCGGATTGAACGTCTTCAGATTGAGGAAGGCGGTGAGCCGCCCCTTCTCGTGCAGATAATTGAGAAAGCTGAACGGGCTCGTCGGATCGCGCAGCGTGACGAGATCCTTGACGAAGGCGATCTGCATGTCGGTTCCCGGCAGCAGCATGTCGACATGCCAAGCGAACGACTTCTGTCGCTCGAGAAAGACCGTGCGCCACGGCTCGCGCCGTCGCCGTCCCGATTCGTCGAGCGCGATGGCGAGCGCGAGATTCGAAGGGCCGAAGCCGATACCGAGGATGTCATAGCAGGAAGCGTCAATCATCGAGCCGATCCTTTGCAGAGCGAAAGCGGGAAGCTTTGGTCAGGGACGGCGCGGCGCGCCGGAGAGCGACGCCTCCGCCGCGCCCGGCGCCCAGAGATGGTCGTGAAAGAAACGATCGCGGGTCAGCATCACCAGCGCGGCGCGCTTATGCGGAAACTCGACCGTGCCGATCGTCGCGAAGCCCGAGCGCTCGAGATTGCGCAACTGCCGACAATGATCGGCGCGCGGCTCGCCGACGATGCGCTGGGTGCGCGGATCGTCCAGAAACATGAAATGCGTCAGCGACGGCAGCCAGGCCGACACATAGGCCGCGCCGCGGGAGTTCTCGTCGCCGATCGCGACATGCCAGCCGCGATCGAAATCCTCGCAGGCGTAGAGCGGGCCGAGCCGGTTCTCGGCCGCGTGATAGACCTCGAACCAGCCGAAGGGCGCTTCGTCGAACTCCCCGATCAACGGCAACATATGCGGATCGGAAAGGAGCGTCTCGATATAGGCGCGATGACGGTCGATCGGCCCGGCCTCTTCCCAGATTTGCGCGATGCGCGGCGTGTTCATCCATGCGTTCAGCAGCTCGGCGTCGTCGATGGTCGCGATTCGGAAGGCGATCTCGCGATCGAGCCAGGGAATGCGGCGCCGATAGACCATTCCACGCGGCTTGGGCGGCCGCAGCGGATGGCCGCGACCGCCCGTCGTCACGCGCAGCTGAGGGAAGGGGCGGAGCCGCGCGTCGGTGAGCCAGAGATCGGGCAATTGCCAGACGAGCGAGGGTAGAAGATCGATCGACGCCGTGGCGCCTGGAACGCGCTGCGCGCCAGCATGGGCGATGAGCGTCTCTGCGGTCGGCGCATCCGCGTGGAGACGAATCGTCTCGATCGCGGCATTCTGCGCCGTCGTGCGCTCGACGAAAGCGATCGTCTCGCGCACGAGCCGAGCAGGCTCGTCGCATCGCCCGCCGTCGAGCCGCGCTTCGAGCTTGGTCTCGTGCGCGTCGAGAATTGTGAAGCGCGCGTCGCCGGTAGCGGGCGCGATATCGATGGCGCCTGTCGATTGCCGCAACAGCTGAGCCGTCATTTCTGTCCTCCTCGACCCGACGAGCGTTCGAGGTGATGACGATCGAGCCGCGTCGAAATTCACCGTTGTCGAAAATGAATTGCCGATTTCGTCATTCGTCTTCCTTTCGGCGCACGGCGTCGGGAAGAAGGATGTCGAGATGAATCTGGGCGCGGACGCGGATGTGGTGTCGGTGGTGTTCGACGAAAACGGCCATGGCGCGCTATGGCCCGCCGGAATGCCGATTCCGCAAGGCTGGAGAGCGGCGGCTCCGGCATGCGATCGCGCGGCGGCGCTGGCGTTTCTCGAGCGCGTGTCTCCTCCATGCGAAAGACGCGGCGCGCCGCTCGCCGATCGCTCGATTCCAGGACGGCTGGCCGCTCTCGCGAGTGACGGGCCCGACCGAGCTGCGATCTACTTCGACGATCGCGTCGTCACGCGCGGCGAGCTCGATCGTCTCGCGGCGCGCATCGCTGCAGCGCTCACGGACGCTGGAGCTGGAGCCGAGACGATCGTCGCCGTCGCGCTCGGACGCAGCCCCGAAGCGATCGCGGCCTTTCTCGGCGTCATGCGCGCCGGCGCCGCCTTTCTGCCGATCGATCCCGCTTATCCGCAGGAAGCGATCGCCTTTCGTCTCGACGATTCCGGCGCTCATGCGCTGGTGACCGACGCCGCGCATCGCGAGCGTCTACCGCCGACAGACGGGTTGACGATGATCACGCTCGATTGGCTTCCTGCCGGCGCCGCTCGCGCGCCCGACACGCTCGAAGCAGATCGCCTCGCCTATGTGATCTACACTTCGGGCTCGACCGGCCGTCCCAAAGGCGTCGCCGTCGAGCACGGTCCGCTCGCCATGCATATCGAGACGACGGCGCAGGCCTATGAAATGAGCGAGCGCTCGCGCGAGTTGCATTTTCTCTCCTTCGCATTCGACGGCGCACATGAGCGCTGGATGACGCCGCTGTTCGTCGGCGGATCGATCGTGCTACGCGGCGACGCGCTCTGGACGCCGGCCGAAACGCTGATCGCGATCCGCGCCGGCGGCGTGACGCATGCCGGCTTTCCGACGAGCTATATGGCGGCGCTCGCCGCCTGGGCGGAGACGATGGGCGACCCGCCCGCGGTCCAATGCTATTCCTTCGGCGGCGAGGCGATGGCACGCGCCACATTCGAGCGCACCGGCCGCGCTCTGAGGCCGCGCTTTCTCATCAATGGCTATGGCCCGACCGAGACGGTGATCTCGCCTTTGATCTGGAAGGTCGAAGCGAATGTCGGCTTCGACGAGCCCTATGCGCCGATCGGCGGCCCGGTCGGCGACCGCACGGCGCATATTCTCGCGACCGACCTGTCGCCGGTCGCCGACGGCGAGACCGGCGAATTGTGGATAGGCGGCTCGGGCCTCGCGCGCGGCTATCTGAACCGTCCGGCGTCGACGGCCCAGCGCTTCCTGCCGGATCCCTATGCAAAGACTTGCGGGCGCATGTATCGCACCGGCGATCTCGCGCGCCGGCGGCCGGACGGCGCCATCGCCTTCGTCGGCCGCGAGGACGGGCAGGTGAAGATCAGAGGCTTTCGCGTCGAGCTCGGCGAGATCGAGGCGCGGCTGCGCGAGGAGCCGACCGTCGCCGAGGCGGTGGTCGTGCGGCGCGAGGGCCGCGCCGGGCCGACCCTCGCCGCCTATGTCACGCCGAGGCCGGGGCGCACGCCCGAGCCCGGCCGGCTGCGCGCCCGTCTCGCCGGCGCCTTGCCGGCCCCGCTCGTCCCTTCGCGCATCATGGCGCTCGAGCGCTTGCCGCTCTTGCCCAATGGCAAGGTCGATCGCGCTTCGCTGCCGGAGCCCGGCGCCGTTGGTCCGCCGCCTCGGGCGCCGAGCACGGAGACGGAGCGGCGCGTCGCAGCGCTGTGGGGCGCGGTTCTCGATCTTCCCGAGGTCGGCGTCGACAGCCCCTTCTTCGATCTCGGCGGCGATTCACTCTCGGCGCTGCGCCTGCTCGCGCGGCTGCGGCTCGCTTTTCCCGGCCGAAGACTCGGCGTGGCCGATCTCCTCGGCGATCCGACCGTCGCCACGCTCGCCGAACGGCTCGACTCGGGAGTGAATGGCGACGACGGGCCGGCGCGGATCATTCATCTCCGAAAAGGCGGAGGACAGCCGCCGCTGGTGTTGTTTCCCGGCCTACTGGTAAGCCTTCGCGAATATGAGCCGCTGGTCCGACGCCTCCCGTCCGATCAGCCCGCCTTCGGTTTCGCTTGCGCGTCGCTGACCGAGGAGCCGGAGCCGCTTCCCGAGATCGACAGCCTCGCGCAGAGCTATGCCGACGCGATCGAATGCGAGGTCGGCGGGCGAGGCTGCGCGATGCTCGGCTGGTCCTGGGGCGGCGTGCTCGCCTATGAGACGGCGCGGCGTCTCATAGGCCGCGTTCGCGTCCATTTCATCGCCATGGCCGATGTCTGCGCGCTTGAACCGCCTTTCGCGCAGGGTTCCACGCCGCCGCTCGAAGCGGACGAGCGTGGACGTCATCGCGAGAGGATCGACGCTTGGCTGGTCGGTTCGCCGATGCGCGCGCGCTGGGAGACACTGCGCGCGCGAATGGACGCGGAAACAGAGGATTGCTTCCTGCGCTTCCTGTCCACCGAACCGCAGCCCTTGCCGGTCGACGGACCACTCGTCGGCAGCCGCGAGCGCGTGCTGCACACCTTGATCGATCACGCACTGCAGATGCGAGCTCTGACCCTGCAGCCGCTCGATGTGATCATTTTCTCCTTCCAAGCCGAGAGATCGATCGCGGAGCATAAGCCGATCATCGATTGGCGCGAGCTGGCGTCGCAGGCTCATGTCGACGTCGCTGCGTCGACTGACCACTTCGACATTGTGCTCTCCCGTTCGCTTCACGAGCGCATCGCCGAATTGCTCGGCCATATGAAAGGGATCACGCGCCGCTCTAATTTTTTCGAGGTGGGACGCTCGCACCGCTTACACTCGACGCGCGCGCCGTGATGGCTCGTGACTCGGACGAAATAGCCTTCCGCGATCCCGTGGGTTCTGTCGCGAATTTTTTATCGCGGGTCGGTTGGGGCTATGATCACCGGGCGTGGGACAGGCGGAATAGTCCAATGATCGATTACAAGGGCAGCCATTTGAACGCGAGGTGATCCTGTGGGCGTCCGCTGGTATGTGGCGTATCCGATGAGCTATCGTCAGCTCGACGAAGTGATGGAAGAGCGCGGCGTCGAAGTGGATCACTCCACGCTCAACCGCTGGGTCGCTACGAATCGCATGACGAACTGCGATCACATCTCGCCGACTTCGTCCCCGCCTACAATTTCGCTCGAAGGCTCAAGACCCACAAAGGCCTCTCGCCATACGAATTCATCTGCAAATTCATCCGCAAGCTCTGGACAAAAGAGCCGGAACGATTCACATTCGTTCCGCTCCATCAAATGCCAAGACTAAACATCTAACGGTCAGCGCAGCCCAGTTAATTTATCGGTTCCGATCGCCGCCGCTTTCGAGCGTCTGTTCACGAGACTGAATGAGCTTCGACCGCTGTCGCGCCAGCAGGAACGCGCCGCGCCGGGGGAGGTTGATTATCCTTGAGAGCCACGATCCACGCTACGCATAAGGAGAGCCGCCGCCGTGGACGGGCATGCGCACCTGGAGGTAGTAGCGCCCGTCGCGGCGATGGAGGAAGCTGGTTCGCGCCAAAATCCAGTCTCCCGTCGATGAGAGACGGCCCCGGTCACGAGTCAAGGCTCAAACTCGCTACCCTGACGCAAGCTGTTGATTTCGACTCAGGAATTCCGTTCGGCGGACGATTGGTAGCGGAGGCCCGTTTCCGCCAACACTGAATTCGTTTGAGTTTTCTCTGCCCATCCTTTGCTTCTGCGATTTTGGAGCGAAAAGGTTACGTAATGAAACACTCTCGGGCGCCTCGGGCCTTTCGACGCCATGAAGCCGACAATCAGAATTGGGCCAACAGCGCCGACAGCTTTTCCCCTTCTCCTCGGCCTCCCCGCATTACGTCGGTAGAGAGGCCTCGCTCGATAGCGAGCCAAGCGGTCTCGAACCGTCTTGATCTGCGATGGCCGACGCCTCGGCGGGGCATAGCGCGATCTTGAAGGTCGCGCCGCCGCCGGGGGTGTCCTCCACCCATATCTTGCCACCATATCTACCGATCAATTCCCTCGTGATAGCGAGGCCGAGCCCCGACCCGAGCGTATGGTCGGTCTTACGCCAGAAGGGATCAAATATCGCGTCCCTGTCCTCTGCGTCCACGCCGCTGCCATGATCGACGACTTCGACCATCCCAGGTGAAAGAACGCGAACGACGACGGTTCCTCCCTCGGGTTCGGCGCGCACTGCGTTCTCGACGAGATTTCTGATGACGCATTGCACGGCCCAATCGGAAGCAGCGATATGCACCGCGTCGGAGACGTCCGTCTCGAACTCGATCCCTCGTCCCAGATCCAGCGAGATTGGCAAATAATCCGCGACGACCGCGCAGGCGACCTCTTCCAAATCAACCACCTCAGCTTGGAGCATGGGCCCTCTGCCTTCATCGCGCGCGATGACGAGAAGCTGCTCGACGAGCGTCTGGAGGCGTTGAATGTCCCGTTTCAACTCGAACTTCGTCGTCGAATTCGTCATCCGATCGACCCGCCCCCGCAGAATCGTGAGGGGAGTGCGCAATTCATGCGCCGAATTCGCCGCAAAGCGCTTTTGGCTCGCGACGCCGGAGTCGACGCGCGCCAACATCTGGTTCAGCGCATCGACGAGAGGCAATATTTCCGAGGGAACATCGGCTGTCGGCACGCGCTTGTTCAGCGAATTCAGATCAATCGCGGCAACCGTCGCTGCGACTTTCCGCAGAGGGCCAAGACCTCGGCGCAGAGTGACGGCGGAAATGGCAACGACGCCCAAAAGTACCGGAGAATATTTCCAATATCCTCCGATGCCGAACAGCGACCTTACTTCATAAAGCAAATCGACGACGGAAAACTGCTCGCCGTATGTGACTAGTTTTACAGTTCCGAATCGTTCGAACCCTGCGAGAAATCGTAGGTCACCATCTTCCTTCATTCTGAAAACTGTGTCGGGGATTTCGATATGCCGCAAGCGCTTCTTGAACGTCTCAACATCCAGCAATTCCGCCAATTCCGGGGAGGAGCCATCGACGTAAGTGTCGGTCGCTTCGTCGATGACGGCGAATCGAAAGCGAGGCGTCTGCACTTTTAGCGCGCGCAGAGCGGGCGTGTCTTCGATGAACAACTCGCCATCGCTATGTCTGCGCAGAGAGTCGAAGACCACGGCGCGAGCGCGTTCACTCGCATAACGGTTGATCGATCGATTGGCGAAAGGCCAGAGTTCGAAGTAAGTCATAGGCATGATGTAGGTGAATGGCATCGTCGTCATGACGATGACGCCGCCGAAGAGCGAGAACAGGATCAGCCTCGAGAGCAGGGAGCGTTTGAAAATCATGTGCGCGCTCTCCTCAACATGTAGCCCACGCCTCTGGATGAGGCCAATTCCACGTCGAGCCGCTCGCTCTTCAGCTTTTGCCGCAGGCGCAAAGCGAGCATGCGTAGCGCGTCGATCGATGCGCTCTCCCCTGGACTGTTGATCTCTTTCATGATCGTCCGATGATTGACGAAGCGTTCTGCACGGCGCATCAAGCTCTCGAGCAACAACGCCTCTTTACGATGCAGCTCGAACGGGCGATCCGAGACGAAAGCTTGATGCGCTGCGAAATCGAAGGACAGGCGCCCCATCACCACCCGCGGCAATTCGACGTCGCTCGCACGTCGCAGGCACGCACGAATGCGCGCCAGCAGCTCATCGGCGTCGAAAGGCTTCGCGAGATAATCATCGGCGCCGGATTCCAGTCCGTCGACTTTGTCGCCGGTCCCGTTCAATGCGCTGACGATGATGACCCGAATGCCGGGTCGAGCGCGTCGAAATTCGGACAAAGCGCGCAGCCCGTCGCCGTCGGGCAAGCGTCTGTCCAGCAGCATGAGAGGATAATCGTGAGACAACAATGCCGGCTTTACCTCGACGAGTCGCCCGACACGATCCACGTCGAAGCCCGCACGATTGACGCTGTCGGTGATCAGCGCCGCCACGTCGAGCTGATCTTCGACCACGAGAATTCGCATGTTCGTTTCCCGCATCACCTCAGCACCGCAAGGCGAACGTCGTTCCTCGAAAAAACGCGTCGATGCGGCCTGCCGCCACTCACATAGCATTTCGCATCGGGAGCGAAGCTTCAAGCATTATGTTGCATTTCCGCAACAGCGCCGAAAATCCGCGCCCTCATCGTCCAAGTTATGCTCAAGTTATACAAAACAATATATCGGTGGCGGGACCGTGGCGCTTCACTTGTGGAGTCGCCCCGAACCTGAGGCGAGCGGTCAATGAAGCGGTGCGGCTGGTTAGTCATTGCACTAATTGTGCTCCAGAGCGTCGTCGCCGGAGCGCTGACGACGTGCCGCGTCGCGCCGATAGACCATGGCCTTGTCGCGGCCCTGGCCGGTGACTCTGGCGCATGAAGCGTGGTCGCTGGTCGGCGGCGCCACGCAGACGCTCTACGCCGGCGGGCTGCTCGACGCGCAGCTTCGCGCCTCGGAAGCCAATTACCGTCAGGGGCTCGCCGACTATCGCCAGACCGTGCTCGCCGCGTTCCAGGAGGTCGAGGACGAGCTCGCGGCGATCCGATTGCTGCGGCAGCAGGTCCAGCGTCTGGATCAGGCGGTGGAAGAAGCGCGCCAGGCGGTGACCATCTATCTCAATCAATATCGCGTCGGAACATTCAGCTTCACTTCCGTGGTGACGGCGGAACAGCGGCTGCTCGCGAACTTCCAAGCCGATCTCGCGGCGCGTCAGAGTCTGTTCGTCGCGACCGTGACGCTGATCGGCGCGCTCGGCGGCGGCTGGGACGCATCGACGCTTCCCGCGATCGACGAACTCGCAGAGATCGCGGCGCCGCCCGCGCCGGTTCCCGTGAGCGCGCTTTCGGCCGCCGTCGAAGCTGCGAACCCATAGGAAGAGCGATGCGGATCGATCACGCCGACGAGACCGAAGCGGACGAAAGGGCCATTTTCCGAGAGCCTGATGTCGCGGCCGCGTCTTCCGGCGAGGGCCTGCACGGCGGCGCGTGGCGTAAACCCTCGGCGTTCGGCGTCGCCGCGCTCGTCGTCGCTTTGGGTTGCTACGTCGGCTATCGCGCGATCGCCGCCAAGGAACAGCCGACGCAACGGGCCGGACAGCGCGCCGCGTCCGGCGGCCCTCAGCCGGTCGCCGTCGCGACGGCGACGCGCGGCGATATCAAAATCGTCCGGCACGGCCTTCTCGGAACCGTCACGCCGATCGCCAATGTCTCCGTCAAGACACGGCTCGCCGGCGAGCTGACGGAGGTCGGCTTCACCGAAGGCCAATATGTTCGCAAGGGCGATTTCCTGGCCCAGATCGATCCCCGTCCCTATGAGGCGCAGAAGGCGCAATCCGAGGGCCAGTTGCTGCGCGACCAGGCCCTTCTCGGTCAGGCGCGCGACGACCTTCGCCGCTACGAATCCTTGAAGAAGCTCGATTCGATCGCGCGCCAGCAGGCCGAGAACCAAGCCTGGATCGTCAAGCAATATGAAGGCGCCGTCAAAGCCGATGCCGCGCTGGTCGACGGCCAGAACCTCAATCTGACCTATGCGCGCATCCTGTCGCCGGTCGCGGGACGCGTGGGATTGAGAAAGGTCGACGCAGGAAGCTATGTGTCGGCGGGAGACGCGCTTGTCCTCGTCGCGCAGATCGATCCGATCTCCGTCATCTTCGGCGTGCCGGAAGATTATATTCCGGACATTCTGAGCGCGCAGAAGAAAGGCGCGCTGGAAGTCGCCGCCTTCGACCGCGCCGACACGAAACAGCTCGCGGTCGGACGGCTGCGGACGCTCGACAACACCGTCGACACGACGACCGGAATGGTCAGCGGCCGAGCCGAGTTCGAGAACACGAACGAAGCGCTCTACCCCAATCAATTCGTGAATATTCATCTCCTCGTCGAGCTGCGCGAGAAGGCGCTGGTGATCCCGAAAACGGCGATCCGGTCGGGCGCTTCTAGCCTCTTCGTCTACAAGGTCACGGAGGAGAACCGCGTCGTCATGCAGCGAATCCTTCCCGCCAGCGGCGAGCGCTACGACGATTACGCCGGATACAATAACGGCATGGTCGAGGTGACGGAGGGATTGAGCGAGGGCGATCGCGTCGTCGTCGACGGAGCCGATCGCCTGCGCGAAGGGGCGGAGGTCAAAATCGGCACGGCGGACGAACCGGCGCGAGAACGGCGTCGACAAAAGCGACCGCGACAAAGCGAGACGCAGTGATGCGAGGGCAGGCTACGACATGAACCCCTCGAAGATTTTCATCCTGCGCCCGGTCGCCACGACGCTGCTGATGGCGGCGATCATGATCGCCGGCGGCTTCGCCTATCGGTTTCTGCCGCTCTCCGCTCTGCCGGCGGTGGATTATCCGACGATAGAGGTGCAGACCTTCTATCCAGGCGCGAGCCCCGAAGTCATGACCACGGCGGTGACGGCGCCGCTCGAGCGGCAATTCGGGCAGATGCCGGGCCTCGCCCAGATGACCTCGTCGAGCTCGGCCGGCGCGTCGCTCATCACATTGCAATTCGATCTTAGCCTGACGCTCGACGTCGCCGAGCAGCAGGTGCAAGCGGCGATCAACGCCGGCGGCAGTCTGCTGCCGCAGGATCTGCCGACGCCGCCGATCTACGCCAAGATCAATCCGGCCGACGCGCCGATCCTGACGCTCGCCGTCACGTCCAAATCGCTGCCTTTGGTCGATGTGGAGGATTTCATCGAGACGCGGCTCGCTCAGAAGCTCGCACAGCTGCCGGGCGTCGGCTATGTCGGCGTCGGACATGGCCAGCGCCGGGCGATCCGCATCCGCTTCAATCCGACTGCGCTCGCCAAATACGGGCTCCAAATCGACGATCTGCGCACCATCGTCGCCAATGCGAATGCGAATGCGCCGAAAGGCGGCTTCGACGGGCCGACGCAATCCTCAACGATCAACGCCAATGACCAGATCGACGATCCGGCGCAATTCCGCAACGTCATCCTCGCTTTTCGCAACGGCAATGCGATCCGGCTCTCGGATGTGGCGGAGGTGCGGCACGGTCCCGAGAACGACAGAATCGCCTCCTTCGCCAATGCGACGCCGGCGATCGTCCTCGAAATCCGCCGCCAGCCGGGCACCAATGTCATCGAGGTCGTCGAGAGTGTGAAAGCGATGCTGCCGAAGCTGCGCGCTTCGCTCCCCTCGGCGCTCGACGTCGCCGTGCTCAGCGACCGCACGACGACGATCCGCGCCTCGGTCGAGGACGTCGAGCGCGAGCTCGTCCTCGCCGTCGCCCTCGTCGTTCTGGTCATTTTTGTCTTCCTGCGTAATCTGCCGGCGACGATCATTCCGAGCCTCTCGGTCCCGCTGTCGCTCGTCGGCGCCTTCGTCGCGATGTATCTCCTCGGCTTCAGCCTCGACAATCTCTCGCTGATGGCGCTCACCATCTCGACCGGCTTCGTCGTCGACGACGCCATCGTCGTGATCGAGAATATCGCCCGCTATATCGAAGCCGGCATGACGCCGTTGCAGGCGGCGCTGCGCGGCTCCGCGCAGATCGCCTTCACCATCGTCTCGCTCACACTATCTCTCATAGCGGTGCTGATTCCGCTTCTGTTCATGGGCGACGTCGTCGGGCGGCTGTTTCACGAATTCGCTGTCACGCTGGCCGTGACCATCGTTATTTCCGCCTTCGTCTCGCTGTCGCTCGTGCCGATGCTCTGCGCCAAGCTCCTGCGCCATCGGACCATCGCGCAGCGCAGCCGCTTCGACATCGTATCCGAGCGCATCGTCGAGCGCATGATCCGCGCCTATGGGCAGGCGCTCGACATCGTTCTCGAACGCCAGAAGCTCGTGCTCACAGCGACCGTCGCGACTGTCGCTCTCACCTGCCTGCTCTATGCGGTCATACCGAAGGGTTTCTTTCCGTTGCAGGACACGGGCGCCATCGAGGCCTTCACCGAGGCGAGGCAAGACATATCCTTTGCGGGCATGGTCGCGAAGCAGCGCGCGCTGGCCGAAGCGATCTTGCGCGATCCGGATGTCGCCGAGGTCAGCTCCTTTGTCGGGGTCGACGGCCAGAACACGACGCTGAACAGTGGACGCTTCTATATCAGCCTGAAGCCGTTCTCCGAGCGCAGGTCGCGCGTCACCGATGTCATCGAGAGGCTGCAGGATGCGGCGGAGAACGTCCCCGGCGTGCGGCTCTCCATGCGGCCGGTTCAGGATTTGACCATCGACTCCACATCGAGCAAGGCGGCCTATCACTTCGTGCTCGAAAATGTGAACGCCGCTCTGCTGAGAGAATGGACGCCGCGGTTCGTGGAGCGACTACGCCAATCCCCCGAGCTCGCCAATGTCGCGAGCGATCTCCAGAGCAGCGGCAAGGCGCTCGACATCGTCGTCGATCGTGCGACGGCGGCGCGCTTCGGCATCACCATGGCGGCCATCGACAATGTGCTCTACGACGCCTTCGGGCAGCGCATCGTCTCGACGATCTACACGCAGTCGAACCAATATCGCGTCATTCTCGAGCTCGATCCCGAGCGCCAAGCCTCGGGCGCGGCGCTCGCCGGCCTCTATCTGCCGTCGTCGGCGGCGACGAATGGCCAGGTTCCCCTGACGGCGATCATGCGTCTCGAAGAGCGCGACGGGCCGCTCCAGATCACCCATCTCGGTCAATTTCCGGCGACGACGATCTCCTTCGACGTCGCCCCCGGTTCATCGCTCGGCGACGCGGTGCGGGCGATAGCGGACGCCGAGGCGAACATCGCGCTGCCGGAGAGCTTCACGCTCGCCATGCAGGGGGCGGCGTCCGCGTTCACCGCCACATCGAAAAGCGAGCTGTTGCTGATCCTCGCTGCGATCGCGACGATGTATATCGTCCTCGGCGTACTCTATGAAAGCTTCGTTCATCCGATCACCATATTGTCGACGCTGCCCTCCGCCGGAATCGGCGCGCTGCTCGCGCTCATCGTCACCGGTCACGATCTCGACGTCATGGGGCTCATCGGAATTATTCTGCTCATCGGCATCGTGAAGAAGAACGCCATCATGATGATCGACTTCGCGCTCGAGGCGGAGCGCGTCGACGGGCTCTCGCCCCGCGAGGCGATCACCCGCGCCTGCCTGTTGCGCTTTCGCCCGATTCTGATGACGACGATGGCCGCCATGCTCGGCGCCGTGCCGCTCATGCTCGGCTCCGGCGTCGGATCGGAGCTGCGCCAGCCGCTCGGCGTCTCCATCGTCGGCGGCCTGCTGGTCAGCCAGCTGCTGACCCTGTTCTCGACGCCGGTCGTCTATCTCGCCTTCGATCGCTTGGCGCGGCGCCTGCGCCGCTTCGGCGAGGCCGAAGCACGCGCGCAGGAAGGGGCGATGGAATGAACATTTCCGCGCCGTTCATCCTGCGGCCCGTCGCGACGACGCTGCTCACCATCGCCCTCACTCTCGCCGGCGCGCTCGCCTTCATGAGGCTGCCGGTCGCGCCGCTGCCGCAGATCGATTCGCCGACGGTCGCAGTTTCCGCGTCATTGCCCGGCGCCTCGCCCGAGACGGTTGCGACCAGCGTCGCGGGTCCTCTCGAACGCCGCCTCGGCGCGATCGCCGACGTCGCGGAGATGACCTCCTCGAGCAGCGCGGGCCAGACCAACATCGTGCTGCAATTCGGCCTCGACCGCGACATCGACGGCGCCGTTCGCGACGTGCAGGCGGCGATCAACGCTGCGGCGGCCGACCTGCCGAGCGGCCTGTCGTCCAACCCGACCTATCACAAGTTCAATCCCGCGGACACGCCGGTCCTGATTCTCGCCCTGACGTCGAATTTGCTCACCCGCGCGCAGCTCTTCGAGGCGGCGAGCAATGTGCTCCAGCAACGCTTGTCGCAACTCCCGGGCGTCGGGCAGGTATCGGTCAGCGGCGGCGCCGCGCCGGCCGTGCGCGTGGAGCTCATTCCCGCGGCGCTATTCAAATACGGCGTCGGCCTCGAGGATGTGCGCGCGGCTCTGGCCTCGGCCAACGCGAATAGCCCCAAGGGTGATCTGTCGCGCGGCGAAGACAAATGGCAAATCTACGCCAACGATCAGGCCAGCCGCGCCGCCGATTATCGAAATCTCGTCGTCGCCTATCGCAACGGCAATTCCGTGCGCCTTTCGGACCTCGGCGAAGTGGTGGATTCCGTCGCTGATCTGCGCAACGCGGCGCTCGTGCAGGGAAAGCCCGCGATATTGGTGACGATCTCGCGGCAGCCGGGCGCGAATATCATCGAGACCGTCGACCGGATCAAAGCGGAGCTTCCCAAGCTCGCGGCGGGCCTGCCGAGCGACGTCGAGATCATTCTGGCCTCCGACCGCAGCACGACGATCCGCGCCTCGCTTCACGACACGGAACTGACCCTCGTCATCGCCATCGCCCTCGTCATTCTGGTCGTGTTCCTGTTCATCGGCGAATGGCGCGCGGCGTTCGTGCCGGCGATCGCCGTCCCGGTGTCCATCATCGGCGCGTTTACAGGCATGTATTTTCTCGGCTACAGCCTGGACATTCTGTCGCTGATGGCGTTGACGATCGCGACGGGCTTCGTCGTCGACGACGCGATCGTCGTGCTCGAGACGATCGAGCGCCATATCGAGGCGGGAACACCGCGGCGCGAGGCGGCGCTGAAGGGCGCGCGCGAGGTCGGATTCACCGTCCTGTCGATCAGCCTATCGCTCATCGCCGTGTTCATCCCGCTGCTGCTGATGGGCGGCATGCTCGGTCGTATGTTCCGCGAGTTCGCGGTGACGCTGTCCATAACGATCCTCGTGTCGCTGGTCGTCTCGCTGACGACGACGCCGATGCTCTGTTCGATCGTCCTGAGAGCGAAGCGGCGCCGCGAGCGGCGCTGGACGCGGCCGTTCTCGAAGCTGGCGACAGCCTATGAGCGAAGCCTGATATGGGCGCTCTATCATCGCGGTCTGATCATGGCGGCTCTCGTCGGCTCGATCGCGCTGACGATCGGGCTCTTCGCCGTCATTCCGAAGGGCTTTTTCCCTGAGCAGGACACTGGCCGGCTGCGAGGCTCGATCCAAGCGGATCAAGGCATTTCGTTCCAGGCGATGAGCGCGAAGCTCGCGCAGTTCGTCGCCATCGTTCAGAGCGATCCCGCCGTCGATGTCGTCACGGGCTCGACCGGCGCGGGCGGCGGCGGCTCCGCGAACACCGGCTCCGTCTCGGTCTCTCTGAAGCCGCTCTCCGAGCGGAACGCGAGCGCTGCGCAAGTGGTCGAGCGGCTGCGGCCGAAGCTCGGTGAGATCGCCGGCGCGCGGCTGTTCCTGTCTCCGGTTCAAGAATTGCGCAGCGGCGGACGACAGAGCGACGCTCTCTATCAATACACGCTTTTCGCCGACAGCTCGGCGGAGCTCGTCGAATGGACTCGCAAACTCACGGCGGCGTTGCAGGAGAGCAGAGTCGTGGTCGACCTGAACTCCGATGAGCAGCAAAATGGCGTCGAAACCTACATCGACATCGACCGCGATACGATGTCGCGACTGGGCCTCACGCCCGTGCAGGTCGACGATACGCTGTACGACGCCTTCGGACAGCGGCAGGTCTCGACGATCTATAGCGATCTCGACCAATATCACGTCGTGATGGAAGCCGCGCCGCGCTACCAGCAGGACCCGCAGATCCTGCGCGAAATCTATGTGAGCGCGGCGGTCGCGCCCGTGAGCGGATCCGCCGCTTCTATCCCTCCCACCGGCGCGGTGACGGCCGCCGGCTCCGCATCCTCTGCGACGACGAGCGCGGCGCTCGATGCGGCGCGCAACGCCGCGACCAATGCGATCGCCAATTCCGGCCGCGGCGGCGCGGCGGTCATTACCTCCTTCGAGACCATGACGCCGCTCGTCGCCTTCGCGCGCTTCAGGCGCGGCGCGACGCCGCTCGCGATCAATCACCAGGGCTCCTTCGTCGCTTCGACGATCGCCTTCAATCTCGCCATCGGCGCATCATTGAGCGACGCCGTCGCCGAATTCGACCATGCGGTCGCCGAGATCCGCATGCCGGCGTCGGTGCATGGCGGTATGCAGGGCACGGCGCGGACGTTTCAGGAGTCGAGCGACAAACAGCCGCTGCTGATCGTCATGGCGATCGTCACCGTCTATATCGTTCTCGGCATGCTCTGCGAGAGCTATGTGCATCCGATCACCATTCTGTCGACACTGCCGTCGGCCGGCGTCGGCGCGCTGCTCGCGCTGTTCGCCTTCGGCTCAGAGTTCGGCGTCATCGCGCTGATCGGCCTGTTCCTGCTCATCGGCATCGTCAAGAAGAACGCCATCATGATGATCGACTTCGCGCTCGACGCGCGGCGCTCACGAGGGCTGAGCGACTACGACGCGATCGTCGAGGCGTGCCGGCTGCGCTTCCGCCCGATCATGATGACGACGGCGGCGGCTCTGCTCGGCGCCCTCCCGCTGATGGCGAGCGTCGGCGCCGGCTCCGAGATCCGTCGCCCGCTGGGGATCACGATCGTCGGCGGGCTTCTCCTCAGCCAGCTGCTGACGCTCTACACGACGCCGGTCCTCTTTCTGACATTCAACGATTTGCGCGACAGTATCGCAAGCTACGGCGACATCGGCGTCTTCAAGAGGATTGGGCGATGGAAATGATACGTTATACCGATCATGCCTCGCAATGGGCTGCGATCGCCTCGATTGCGGCGAAGATCGGCTGCACGGGCGAGGCATTGCGGCATCGGCGACAGCTACGACAACGCGCTCGCCGAGACGAGCAACGGGCTCTACAGGGCCGAGCTGATCTGGCGACGCGGGCCGTGGCGGAACTTCGAGGCGGTCGAGTTCGCCACGCTCGAATGCGTCGACTGGTTCAGCGCGTTGGGCGTTTGGCTACGGAGTTCACGGTAGCGATTCCCAAAGCGTTGCATTTGCGCTTCACAGGTCCGAGCGAATCGGATCGGAGGCGGGTCATGGGGTTTGGGGTCGGCGACATTCGTGTCGAGCGCAGCGGCGACTGGCTGATGGAGCAGATCGCGGCGACGGGGTCGCTGACCTTGCGTAAGGTCGGGGCCTCGCGCAGCGGCGAGATGCGCGCCCATCGCTTCCTGTCGTCCGGCTTCGCCTCGGTCGAGGCGATCATGGAGACGCTGGGCGCGCGCACCGCGGAGCGCTGCGCCGGTCGCCGGGTGGTGGCCGCACAGGATACGAGCGAGATCAATTTCGCCGGCCGCTCGGCCAAGCGTCGCGGCCTGGGGCCCGCCGGCAATGGATGCGATCCTGGCTTCTTCATCCATCCGGTGCTGGCCATAGACGCCGATGACGAGGCCGTGGTCGGCCTCGTCGACGCGCGGATCTGGACGCGTCCGCAGACGAAGGCGCCGGCGCGGCGCGGCCGCGCTTTCGAGGACAAGGAATCGGCGCGCTGGCTCGAAGGCTGCGCGAGCGCCGCAGAGCAGCTCGGCGCGGCCGCCGAAGTCACCGTCGTCGGCGACCGCGAGAGCGACATCTTCCAGCTTTTCGCGCGGCGTCCCGAGGGCGTCCATCTCGTCGTGCGCGCCGCCCAGGATCGCCGTATCGAAGGCGGCTCTCTCTTCGAGGCGGCCGCCGCGGCCGCGCCGCTGACGACGACAATGACCAAGGTCGCGCCGCGCGGGCCGGGCGACAAAGGGCGCCTCGCCAGGGTCGAGCTGCGCGCGGTCCGCGTCCGCCTCCTCGCCCCGGCCTCCCTCTCCGCGAAGGAAAAGACGGGCGCGCCGGCTGTCGAGCTGACGCTGGTGGAGGCGCGCGAAATCGAGCCGCCGGAAGGCGTCGCTTCGCTGCTGTGGCGGCTCCTGACCACCCATGCGGCCGAAACCGCCGAACAGGCGCGCGAGATCGTGCGTTGCTATCGCTTGCGCTGGCGGATCGAGCAATTGTTCCGCACCCTCGAAAGCGACGGGCTCGCGCTCGAGGACAGCCAGATCGTCGACGCCGAGCGGTTGATGCGGCTCTCGGCGGTGGCCCTCGGAGCGGCGGCTCGCATCATTCAACTGGTCGACGCGCGCGACGGCGGCCCGCGCTCCTGCGGCGACGTCGTCGACGAGGCCCTGGTCGAGCCGCTCGAGGCGATCGGCAAGACCTTGGAGGGCAAGACGGAACGGCAGAAGAACCCGCATGAGAAGGGCTCGCTCGCATGGCTCGCTTGGATCACAGCCCGTTTGGGAGGCTGGAACTGCTACTACAAGCCGCCCGGCCCCAAGACGATGCGAGACGGATGGAACCGCCTCGCCTCCATGCTCGCCGGATACGCCATCGCAACAGCCAAAGCGTTTCCGTGAATCCCGTAGGGGCGTTTGGGGAGGCCGCTGGTAGCTACGTCCCTGTCGCCTCTTTTCGTTATTGACCTAACCACCTGATTTCTTTGGTGGAGCTGCGGGGAATCGAACCCCGGACCTCTGCAGTGCGATTGCAGCGCTCTCCCATCTGAGCTACAGCCCCGGTCAGCGCGGTGGTTACACGCAGCCCTCGGCGCTGTCAATCGTATGTCGACGAATTTCTTTCGACGTCGACTCTTGCCGGGTCGAAGTTTGCGGGCTATAGACCCGCTCGTCGCTCCCTTCGTCTAGCGGTCTAGGACGTCGCCCTCTCACGGCGAAAACAGGGGTTCGAGTCCCCTAGGGAGCGCCAAACAAATCAGTTCGTTACGCGAGTGAGCCTCGCCTAAACGGTCGACATACGGAAATTCTGCGGAAAACCCGCCTCCGAGATGGTCGCAAGCGATGGCTCTTAACCGCCCCATCCCGTCACCCTGCCTCGAGCGCAGCCCGCGCCGCTTCGATCCAAGCCGGCGCGAAATGGAGCCCGAGGGCGAGCGGGTCGATCCGGCGATTCGTGAACCGGGCCAGCTTGGCGACCAAGGCCGGGAAGATCGCCGCCTCTCGCGGGATGAACGTCTCGGCCGGCGCGGGTCGGCTCGTCGAAGCGTTGCGCTCGGACGGCTCGCCGTTGCGTCCAGGCGCCGGAGCGTTGCGCCAGCGGGAGGCCGCAGGGCGAGGATGCTCGGCCTGCCGATCGGCGCTTCCGGTTTCTCGACCGGGATTGAGAGGCGGCTCGGGCGCGCGGCGATCGGCAGCGGGCTGCTCGGCCTCGGCGGCGCCAATGACCTCGAATATGCGGCGCCCGTATCGGCCCGCCGTTTTCGTGACGCGGATCAGTCCCACTTCGGCGAGCGCGGCGGCGTAATAGCGGACCATGCGCTCGCGCTTGGCGATCTTGGCGCAAATCGTCGCGAGCGCGTGGCCGCATGTCCCGTCGGCGCTGGCGTATTCCAAGAGATAGACGAAGAAGGCTTGAGCGCCGTCCGTGATCTTGCCCTCGGATCGAAGGCGCATCGCTTCCTTGCGGCGCAGTCCAGCAATCGACGGGGGAAGCCAAGAGCCGCGCGCACGCGGCCGGTTGCCGGGCGCGCGCCCGGTCTGATATTCAGTGTTCATCGCGAGCCGAGGTCCATTCGGTTCAAAGGTGAAAGAGCCGCCGCGCCCTGCCAGGGGCCGGCGGCTCGCCCCTTTTATGGGGCCAGCGTTACGCGGTCGTCAAACGCGCCCCCTCCCCTCCAAATCTCAAGAACGCCCGCGGCAGCGCGTGGAAGGATGATCTTGGAATAGATCGCCTGCAATCCATTGCCACCCTCGGCCGCGCCTAACGTCCTCGCCCGGAACGGATTTCGGTCGAAGGAGCGAGCGTCAGGGAATGGGCGTCGGTTGCCGGTCGAATGGCCGCCGGTTGCCACCCTGCCGCCCCCTGGGGCTCCGGATCGGATCGGCCGGCGCGGTTGATGCCGATCGGCGAAACGCCGACGATTCGGGAGACGTCAGGCAGCGCGCGGGCGTCGAGGGCTCGAAGCAACGAATGGTATAACGTAAGGCGATGCTTGACGCACGCAAGGCAGCGCCTTACAACTATCGTCATGATTGAGAGCTTCAAGAGCAAGGCGCTCAAGCGCTACTGGACCAAAGGGGACGAGACCGGCGTCCGCGCCGATTGGCGCAAAAAGGTCCGCATCATCCTGTCCCGGCTCGATGTCGTTCGGGTGCCGGAAGAAATGAACACCCCCGGCCTCGGGTTTCACCAGCTGAAAGGCGATCAAGCCAGCCGCTACGCGGTCTCAGTCTCTCGCAATTGGCGGATCACATTCGGCTGGAAAGGCGAGAACGCTGCGGACGTCGATATGGAGGACTATCATGGCGAATGACACCCTGCGTCACCACTCTATCGAGCCGGCGCATCCCGGCGAAATGCTGGCCGAAGTCACGATCCCGGCCACCGGAAAGAGCAAGGCGGAGATCGCGCGCTTGCTCGGCATTTCCAGGCAGACGCTCTACGACATCCTCAATCAGAAGCAGCCCGTCACGCCTGCGGTCGCCGTCCGTCTCGGAAAGCTATTCGGCGACGGTCCTGGCGTCTGGATCAGGATGCAGGCCGCCTATGATACGTGGCACGCTGAACGCGAGATCGACGTGAGCGCCATTCCAACGTTGGAGATCGTTTGACGCCGCTTCAAAAGGGGCCGCGCAATCGCCAGCGCGGCCCGTGTGTAGGTTTTTCGATGATGCGCGCTAGCCTATAGCGCCCTAGCCGCGCAACGCGCTCTGCCCCCACCACTGCTCGACCTGACGCCCGTCGCCCGCCTTGTAGCGAAGCTTGTAGGAAGGTTCGTCTTGTGCGAACTCGGCGCGGCCGCGACGGCCGCTCGGGCGAGAGCTTCCCGCTCGGGAGAGTGACGGGGCCGCCATTTACCACGCGCTCCCGTGCATCGGCATAGCGTCCGGAGAACGCGCAGCGGGTCGGACTGAGATCATCGCGTCGATTTCGTCAGCCCACCACTGCATGAGGCGCGTTCGCTCAGAAAACAAGTCGCCACGCTGATAGATACCGCGCACGGACGAATCGACATGCGCGAGCGCCATTTCGATCGTCTCCGGCCGCCAGAGCCCCGAGTCGTTCGCGATCGTCGAGAACGACGAGCGGAAGCCGTGCGCCGTCGCAACATCCGCCTCGACGCCCATCGACCGCAGAGCGCAGTTGAAGGCGTTCTCGGAGAGCGGGCGCCCGGGCCGCGGCGAAGGGCAGACGAAGCGCGTTTCGAGCGCCCTGCTCTGCTCCTGCATTCGCCCCAGAATGGCGAGCGCCTGCTTGGATAGCGGGACCCGGTGAGCCCTGCGCATCTTCGCGCGCGCCGCCGGGATCGTCCACACGCCCTCCTCGAGGTCGAACTCGCCGGACCATTCGGCGAGCCGCAGCTCGCCCGGCCGGGCCGCCGTGAGCGCCAAGAGCATGAGCGCATCGCGGGCGCATGAGCGCGCCTCATAGGCCGAGATCGCCCGCATGAGGGCGGCGAACCCCTTCCGATCGGTCACGGCCGCGCGGGCGCGCGCCGGCGGGGTGGCGATCATTCCTTTGAGGTGGGAGGCCGGGTCCGCCGCGGTGTGGTCGAGGGCGATTGCGAATCGGAACACATGCGAGATCATCGCCCGCACGCGCTTGCCGGTCTCGAATTTGCCGTCCGCCTCTAGGCGTTGCAGGAGGGTGAAGATTTCGGACGCCCTGATTTCCGCTATAGGCCGGGCGTCCAACTCTCCGGCGATTTGGGCGAGCCGAGCGTTCCTGGTAACGGTCGAGGCGCACCTCTCCATTCGGGCCTCTTTCGCCAACCACATTTCTCGGATTTCCCCGAAGGTCGTTGCTGCGGGGCGAGCGGAGACTGCTGGCGCGTTTTTCCGGGGGCCAGGGTCAATCCCGCCCCGAACCGCTCTGCGAGCATCCTCGGCCGCTATCCGGGCCGCGCGCAGGCTCATTTCCGGATAGGGGCCGAGCGTCATGGACCGCTGCTTCCCGCCGAACATATAGGCGAGCCGCCACGATCGGGCTCCGCTCGGGTAGAGCCAAAATTGTAGCCCATGGGCGTCCGAGAGCTTCACGAGCTTGTCGGCCGGGCGTGCCGCGCGGAGCCTTGCTTCTGTAAGGGCCATCGCGATTTCCTGGTTTTGCTTGCGTCAAGCCCTTACAAATCAAGAAAAAACCAGCGGCGCGCAATCTATGGAAACCGAGGGATTTCCGTCCCGCAAAGGAAAAAATCCGGTGCGAGAAGAGGAAATCCGTCGGCTATAGCGCGACGCGCTTAAGTGAAATGTGATCGTTCGTTGGTGGAATATTCCCTCGGGAAAAAGGGGGCTGCCTCCAGGCGCGGATTGCGCGCCCGGCGCGCGGCCGGCGGGAATTTCAAGCGACGCGGCGGCCGTCGAGCAATTGCTCGGCGGCGATGGCGTCGTCGAATGTTTTGTCGGCCAGGGTGCGAAGCCCGTCAAAATCTCGGGTGTCAGAGTAATTTACAAGCGAGCGTGTGAACTGGAACAGCACGCGCGCCAAGTGCGAGGCGTCTCGGACATGCTCTTCCAAAGCGACGACGTTCAAATGGGTCGGAACGTCGAGTAAATGCTCGGCGGCACTCGCGTGCGACGCGATTTCGTCGGCCAGGGCGTCGAGCGCGGATCGGTCTCTTTTATCGGAGAAATCAAGATCAGAGCGCGTCAGCAGGAACAGGGCGCGGGCCAAATGAGACGTGCGACGCACATGGGTTTCTATATCGAGAATCGCCATCGTCGAATCGTGAGGCTCGACGGCGGCGAGTGAGGGAACGTCTGTCAGCATTGCAGTTATCCTTTTTTGGTTGTCGCGAGCCTCAATCGCCGGCCCGCTTTGGCGACCTTTATGGCGGCAGCTCAGGACCAATCCGCGGCGCGACGGCCGAGGTTGTGAGAGCGCTGGAAACCGCCGCCAACGCGCGCGGCCATGCACCCGATCGCCGCTTGATGCGCGCCGGGACCGGCGAAAATCGTCACGCTGCCGATCTTGTAGGAGCGCGGGCGAGCCGCAGCATCGGCAGGGCAAGAGCGGATCGGGAGGCCGATATTACTTTCGCGCCGGGCGATCTCGGCGACAGCCTTGCGCTCGGCGCGGGCGACGGCTGCGGCGCGGGCCTCTCGCGCCTTGCGCCATTCGAACGCCAGCGCCTTCGACAACCAAGCCCGGTATTCGCCGCCGACTGTCGCGACGCGGACGCGGGCGACGCCATGGGCGGCTCTCATGATGGCGCAGCGATCGAAGGGCTTGGCGGACATGGGCGGGTTGCTTTCACGCTGAAACCTGAGGTATGAATTTTTCTAAGCCATACCCTCCCACATAGTCAATACGTCAGGTATGGAAAAATACAAAAGGCTTCGAAATATGCGAATAACGAGCGAGCAAATCCGCGCGGCGAGAATGCTCTTGCGGTGGGAACAGCGCCATTTGTCGGAAGCCTCTGGCGTCCCGTTGCAGACGATTAAGGGCTTGGAAATCAAAGCCGGGCCGATCTCGGCGCAGACGCGGACGCTCGACGCGCTTCGAGACGCTTTCGAGGCCGCAGGTGTCCAGTTCATTGCGGAGAACGGCGGAGGCGCTGGCGTGAGGATGCGCGAGCCTGCGCCCAAAGAGCCGCCAATGCCGCGCAAGCCCCGCGCGCCCCGCAAAACGGCCCTTACCGAGCCTGCGGAGAAGCCGCTCGTCATCGGCAGGGCGAACAGCAAGCGGAGGTGAGGACGTGGCGAAGGATCTATCGAAGCGGGCTCCGGCGCGGGCCGGCAAGATGGCCCGGCAGGTCGAGCCGGCTGCAGGCGACGTGATCGGTTTCGCTTATGAGGCGCTGGACGGGCGCAAGGCGACCGCGCTCAAAGAGGCGGCGGCGCGCATTCGGCGATTGCACGCGGAATCGCTCAAATCGTGCATAGAAATCGGAAGGACGCTCGCGAAGGCGAAGCGGTCTCTTCCGCATGGCGGCTGGACAGAATGGCTCGAAGTCGAACTCGGATTGAATGACCGGACGGCGCAAAATTACATGCGCGTCGCCGAGGTTATGAAGGGCAAAACCGCCGACGTCGGGGATTTGTCGCCGAGCTTATTGCTTGAAATTGTTAGCAGTAAAGCGCCAGAGTTCGCGCGAGACGAAATTCTCGGGCGCGTGCGATCGGGCGAAGCGGTGACTGTTCGCGAAGGTCGCAAGGTAATCGCCTCGGCAAAGGGGACGGCCGGCGCTCCGGTGGGGACGAGGACTCTCCCAACGCATGGCGCTGCGCCTGCGGCCGCCCTGCCCTCGCCGGCCTCGCTGATCGCTGCGCCGGCCGTGCCTGTCCAGGACGAGAGGTCACAACAGGCCGTCGTTGCGCTGCAACAGCCGGCCGTCGCGCCCGTCCAGGTCGCAGCGCCGCCCGACGTCGAGGCGTTGGCGGCGGCGCTCTATCAGGCGCTCGTCGAGAAGAGCCGGCGGCAGGACGAAGAGGACGAAGTGTCGCCGGAGTTCATCGAGGGCGTCTACAGCCGGCTTGCGGAGCGCGATCTTCGGCCCCTGGTCTTGGCGTTGAAGAACGTCGTCGAGCGGGAGATTATCGCCGCGATCGACGAAGCGTCGCCCCGCCGCGCTCCGCCGCCGACTGCGCCCGCCGTGCCTGCCGCGCTGCTGGAAAAATCCGAGCGGATCAGCGATAGGAGGCCCGGCGAGGCGCGCATTCACGCTGATCGCAGGAAGCTATCGGGCGCATTCACGGCGCTCGCTGAGGCCGAGCGGCGCTCGGGAATGACGGGAGCGCGTGTCGATCCCGCGGCACTGGTCGGGAGGAAGCCGCAACGCGAACCGCTGCCCGGTGATGACGATTTCGAGCCGCCGCAGCCGAAGCGCGTTCCGTTCGGCCGAGAGTTTGACGATTGAAGGGGAGGCGAATGAAAGACGTTCACGTTTTCGCAGTCTCGGGAGGCGCTTGCGTCGGCTGCGGCTCCAATGGCGAGCGGCGCTTCGTGACTCCCGAGGCTGCGGCGCGCGCTCTTGCGGCGCCTGCGGCCCGGCCTGCCGATCGAAAAGAGCCCGAGCGCCGGGTATCGCCCCGCGTCGCATGAGCCCTACTCGGCCGCGATCGGGAGGGCCGGCGGCTCCGGCGCGGGCTCCGGCTCGATTATGCCGATCGCCTCGGCGACGCTTTCGAGCGCGATCGATAGAAGCGTGAGGGCGCACGTTCGCGCCTGAATTTCGGCCTTATAGCCGGTGAATTGCCGGCCCGCGTCGACAAGATCGGCCTCGCGAAGAACGATCGCGTCCAGCACGGCGAGTGCGCGGGGGCGGACAGCGGCGCGCATCTTGCGGAAGGCTTGCAGAGCGCCGGCTGCGGACTCGGTTCCGAAGAGGCCAGCGCCCTTCCCGCCGTCAACATGCTCGGCGAACCGGGCGCCTCGAATGTTTCCCGCCGTGGCGCTTTGCCATGCCTGTCGATAGCGCAAGCCCGCGTTGCAAAGCGCCAGATTGCGCGCCGGGCGGCGATCTATGATCTTCCCGTTGCAGAGTCGCGCGAAAGGGTCGTCGTCGACTCGGACGCGAACGGCCTCGATTTCGACCTCGGCCGTTCGCGAGCCGTCCATGACGACGGTCGTATCTATGATCCGCTCCACCCTCGCCGCTCCGCCTGCTTTGAGCAATCGCTCGGGCGTCGGCGCTTCCGATCGGCGCGAGCCCTGCGCTTCGAATTTGCGGATGGCGGACTCGGCCACGGCTCGTCGCTCGCCGATCGGGGCCAAGGACACTTTGGGCGGCTTGCGAGGCGGCATGGCGGCGGGCTCCAAGGCGATCGGGGAAAGACAGGGGAACGCGCGACAACATCTTGATAGCGCAGGCGGACGCAAGGCACAAAAAAAGCCCCGCCCGGCCGGTGAGGCCGAACGGGGCGATTTGAGCGTTCGTCATCGGGCGTTTCGATAGAACTCGGCCCAAGCGATCGGATCATTGAAGGCCAATTTTGCCTCGAAAAGCACAGCGTCACCGTGAGACATGCCGGCTCGCCGTTCCCGCGCTCGGTCGAAACGAGCCCGCTCGTCGTCCGTCAAATCCGAGGGCTCGACGTCTGCGACGTGAACCGCCTGCGGACGCTCGGGTGCGGTCTGCTTCCCGATGGTGATCGTCGCGGGCTCGAGGAGCTGGCGCTTGCCGGCGATCGTGACGAAGATCGGCGGCGGCTCGGCGGTGATCGACTCGACGACGGGCGCATCGCCGATCGGCTCGGCCGGCCGCCCTGCGGCGGCGCGAAGGTGCGCGATGATCTCGGGCTTGCGGGCCTTCACGGCGGCGAGCAATTCGGCCGGAAGGTCGGGCGCATCGTCGCGCAACTCGAGACGCAGGCCTGCGCCATTGTCGGAAAGGCGAAGCGTCGCCCCTTCCTCGGCAAGGGCGACTATGAGGGCGGCGAGGTCGGACATGGCGATTTCCTCAAATGTCGATGATGCGCCCGACGCGGGACTTCGGCGGCAGGATTTCGAGCGCGTCATCAGCAATCGGCTGGGCGGGCGGCGCCGGCGCTGCGGCGGGCGCTGCCGCTGGCGCGGTGGCGTTCTTGCGGCGATGCGCCTCAATCGAGGCGTCCACGGCCGAGAAAACATTGCCGCGGCCGCCGCTCTTTGCTTTGAGCCATTCGAGCGCCTTGCCGACGGACGTTCCGGGGTGGGCATATTCCGGGCCGTGGTCTGCGGCGATCGGCGCGACTGCTACGTCGTGAAGCAACTCGTCGGTAATCTCGCGCTCGTCCATCGCCACATGAAGCGCAAGAGCGCGCTGGACGACGGAGATTTGCTCTTCGGTCGCCTCGGGGTCGGGCGTCACGTCGCGCATTTGCGAGGAATCGTCGGGAAGTTCGCTGATATCCGGCGCTCGGGGCGGCAACCATTCGTGAGAGGCGCGCGCCTTAAGGGCGAAAATGCAAGCCGCCGCCGAGCCGACGCCGCCGCCGTGCTGCGCTATGTGGATCAATCGGCTTTCATAGAACGCCACGGCCGCGGCTTTCGACCTTTGGAGCGCGTCAGAAAATTCGGGGTGACGGCGCGCCCATTCGTAGACGGTTTCTCTCGTCACGCCGAGCCGGCCGGCTATTCCGGCAATCGTGTGGCCATTGGCACCGAGGCGCACGGCTATTTGGGCGAAGGTCGGGCGGTAGAGCGTCGGGCGTCCAGGTAGAGCCGGTAGTTGCAGGCTTGCCGGGGCGACGTCGGACGGGAGCGCATCGAAGAACTCTTCGCCGTCAACGACAATGATCTTTCCCGTGGACTCCGCCGTCTTCGCCCGAGCGGAGGCCACAGGAGCGCGCTTCGAGTTTTGGGCTACACTGGCAGCGCCCCTCTTCGATTTGCTTGCCTGCGCCCCGCCGCGCTTCGATTTCGAGGGCGATTTTTTCGAGGGTGCGGGTTTGGGCGGTTTCGTCATGTCTGTTCCTGTGCGGCGGGCTCGACGCTCTGCGGCGCGGCGGTCGGTCGAGAAAGCGGGCGTAGGCTCGGGAAGAACTCGCCGGCGACCTCGGATTTCGCGTTCAGATAAGCTTGATGCGCTTCCTCGGGGGTGTCGAAGCGGCCGAGGTTAATATTGCGGTAGCCGTTTCCGAGCTGCGCTTTCCAGCGACCCGTGAACTTCTCGAAATGGACACCTGCGAAACCAGACGTGTTTCGGGCCGAGAGGCCGCGGTTATGGGCATTTTGCGCGCCCGAGGCTTTTCGAAGGTTCAATTCGCAGTTGTTTCCGGTCGCGCCGTCCGCGTGATCTATCAGCGCATCGCCAGGGTCCTCGTTTTTGCACATTCGCCACAGGACGCGCGCAAGCCAGTAGCGGCGGCCGTCGACATAGAGCCGCACGCGACCGCCGTCCGGATGGCCCGCGGGCTTGCCGGAGCGAAGGGCGTTGAACGCTTTGGCGGCGTTCTCCGCCGACATGCGAGGCGAGGATTTGAACTCGTCAACCGCGCGAGGTCGAAAGATGAGCTTTCCGCGTGTGCAGTCGCATTCGAACAGGGCTTGAAGGCGCTCGATCGGCGGAAGAGGAGCGGGTTTCGGCATAATGGGCTCCAAAGGAAAAACCCCGGCGCCGGGGCGTCGAGGGCTCGGAAACGACGAAAGGCCGAGCGTGCGGCCCGGCCTTTCGTCATGGTGATGATGAGGATCGTTACGCTGCGAACTCGCGCTCGGCCGCTTCATCGGCGAGACGCTTTTCGATCGCCGAGAAAAACGGTCGGCGCTCGGCCTCGAGCCGGTCGGCGATCGGGAACGGGATGGCGACGATATGGCCTCCGCGCTCTGCCATGTCGCGGAATTTCAGCCGCATCGTCGCGGTTTCGTTCGCCGAGAGGCCCGCGCCATTCAGGAGGACCCGCGCGAAGTCGTGGTGAACGCCGAGCGCGTGAACCGGATTCGTGCGGGAGGCCTTCACTTCGCTCGAAAATTCTTGATAGCGCTCGAGGAGCTGCGCGTCCGAGAACGAAATCTCGCTCGTCAGAACGTAGGGAGCCGGAGCGGCGGCGGCGACATTGGCGTCAGTCGACATTTGGGATTTTCCTTTCGATAGATCAGGCCGCGAGCGGTAGGGGGAATGTCGCGAAGATCGCGGCGAGAGTGGTCTTGCTGAGAACGGCGTGGGAGCCGCCGCGTTCGCGGACGTCGGCAAGAGCGGAGTCGATTTGCAGTCGCTCGCCGGGGCCGATGGCGCCGAGGTCGTCGGCGTCGGCGATGGCCTGGGCGACGGCTTCGAGGTCGTCGCGGCGAGCCGCGACGTCGGGCGAAGCGCTGCGGCGCGAGTCTTCGAACTCGTCGGCGAGGCGGCGCAGAGCTTCGGTAAGGCTCGGCCCCGGCGGCGGAGCGATCGTCTGGGGCGGTGTCGGCGTGGAACTGGGTTTCGACATGGGGAAATTCTCTGTAGGAGGTTGCGCAGGGGAAGGTTTCGCTTGGCGTTTGCGCATCGCGCCGAGCGGCAAGGGCGGCGTCGACGTTTTTCGGTTGGGGACTTCGGCGCCGCCGGTCAGGGTTCTGCCAAGGGCGCGATCAGCGCGCGGATGATCTCGTTCGGAAGGTCGAGTGTTCGCGAGCCGGCAAAACGCGCGGCATGGAGCGTGGCTTCGATCGCGAGCCGATCGGCCTCGGTGTAGGTGCGCGGGCCGAGCGCCCAGTAGAGGGCTTCAACGTCGTCTCGACGAACGATCGGGACCGTTCCGGCGGGGGAGTGAAGCGCACGGCCGAGGCGCTTAGCGGCAACGTTTGGATTGACCGTTTCTAGGCGAGGAAGCGCCTTCAAACCCATTGGTTTCTTCCTTTCAGCTTGTGAATGCCTTCGTCTGTTGGATTATGGGCCGCTCGACATAGACCTGTCCGCGCAGCCACACATTGCCGTCTTTGTCGACCTCGACCGCACCATTGTCGCCGATCGCGATGGTTCCGCTCTGCGTCCCGACGATGCGAACGCCGTTCGCCGTGAAGCCGATCCGTTTGTTCGGGTCCATCGGGTCTTGCGTCCACGCCTCGCCCGGTTGCGAGGCGTATTGCTTGTCGCGAGGCCCGACGACGAGAGCGAATTTTGCGTTGTTGTCGCCGCCGCCCGAGAGGAGAATGACCTCGGCATTCGTGCCTTTCGGCAGATGCATGATGGCGCCGCCGAGCGCGAGGACAACACAGTCATCGTCCTCGGTCCCGTTCCCCTTCACGGCGACCGTCGCGCCGCCCGAGCCGAACGTCATTTCGTTGAACGTGTGCCGCTCGGTCGAGTCCTGCCCATCGCGAACAGCATCCGAAAAGTCCTTAAGGCTCGACATTCTCGCTCCGGGTTTTTCCGTTGACATTTCGCAGCGCTTGGCGAATTTTCCGTTGCTCTATTCGCTGGCAGAGAGAGTCTTCGTCATGGTGAAATGGACTGCGATAATATCGCTGCTGATATATTGCGTTATTGAGCTTTGGGTAATTGGAAAGGAGCAGGAGAAAGACCCTAACTTCCAAGCACGCCAAGATAAGATCGTCGCCGATTATAAGCGCGACAAGCATGAGGCCGAAGTTCAAGAAGCCATGCGTCGCCAGCATATCGAGGCCGAAGCCGCGGCTCGCCTCGGTGTTTTTGGAAAGCGCTGAAACTTATTCGAAAATCATCTTCCCGATTGTCCACGGGTCAGGATAGAGGCCCGGTGAGGCGCTTATCCCTGCGGCCGCGCGCCGAGCATCGCCTTTCGCGCGCGAGTCGCTCCTCGCCTGCCCGTCGCCATCGTTCGCCGCGGCGACGAGCGTCAGTGTCGTTTTGAGCGTTCCGCTCGCGTCGACCTCATATTCCAGTTCGTCGACCACGAAGTCGTCATAGATCCCCTCGGGGGCGACCTCGACATAATGCTTCACGCCGATATCCCAGGGCGCGCCGGCGGCGTCCTGGACGTGGAACACGTCGACCGTGATGTTCTTCGATTGCTCCTGCCGCTCCCGGTTCTCGATCTGAAGGCGCGCCTTCAGCCGTTCGTCCGTCGCGTCGCCCGTAATCTGGACCATGAAGGGCGAATAGTCCGATGACGAGCCCGACTGCTTCGCCGTGACGCTGCGATTTACCGCAGCGGAACCATATTGCGCCGAGCCCGTGCGCTGGCCCTTTACCGTGATCGACGAGTTCGCCACGTCCTCCGATTGCTCGGCCGAGAACTCGAGGATGTTCTGTCCGAGGATCAAATCGACGCCGCGCGGCTCGTTCCCCGGCTTCGTCATTTGCAGGGTCCCGTCGCGCGTCTCGTTCACGATAAGATTGTGCTCTTTGGTGAACCGATGGATTTCCCCCACGACCGGGGCGCCGTCGCGGAAGCGTGCCTTTTCGAGCTTGATGTTCGCGCCGCTCGCATCGACGAATTTGACGCCGAAATTCTTCACAAGGCCGCGCACGACGTCGCCCGGCGATACCTGTTTCATCGTCCCGGTCGGGTGGTCGTGCGAGGAGTCGATCAGGCGCTTGGTCTCGCCGCGCGCTGTGATCGTGACCGAGTAGGCGTCGCGGCCGATGCTGACGCTGCGCTGGAATGTCTCGTCGCTCTTATCGCCGGTGGCGTCCGCCGTCTTGCGCTTCTTCCCTCGACCATTGCGCATGTCGATCTTGCCGGTGAAGGCGACCGAGCCGCCGACAAGCGCTTGGATTTCGGCGCCTGCTTTCACGTTCCGCAACACAGGTGTCTCGGGGATGGAGCCGTAGAAGCATTCGAGCGTCAGAGAGCCGGTGAGGTCTTTGCGCCTGCGAGAGAGCTTCGCACTGGTCCAGCCGACGAGCTTTTGCCCGCCGACTCTCACTTCGAAAGGATCGGCCATAGTCAAGCACTCCGGTCAGTTTGCCAAATTGCGCAAGTCGATCATTGCTGCGCGGCCTTCACCTTCGGCCCTATGCTCCAAATGAGCTGTTCTGGGTTCATGCTTTCGATCGTGCGGAACTTCGTGGCGTCGCCGAAAATCTCATGCGCCGCAATCAGCGAGCGCTCGACCCGCCGCGCGATATCGTCGGCGCGCAGGCGCACCACAGCACGCCGCACGTCATCCTTTTTCGCCTGATAGGCGGCAATATCCGCCGAGGAGATTTTATCGTCGTGGATGGTTGTCATTGCGCATCACCCTTCATTGTTTCGACGGGCTCGCGGAGCCGGTCGAAGGTCCAGCCTGTTGCAAATGCACCGCGACGCCGCCCGCGAGCGCGCCTCGGATCGACGCTGCAACTGCGTCGCCTCCAGCCTTTAGAGCTTGTGTCGCGTCGCCCCAAGCGCCGGCGAGCCCTTCCTTCGCCGCCGAGGCGATATCCGAGCCCACCGTCCCGCCAATCCTCTCGAATTGGCTCGCGGCCTCTTTCAGCCCCGAGATCGTCGTCAGCCCCGCCTCGGAGAACTTCGAAAGCGCCGCTTCGAATGTCGCGCCGCCGAGAAAGCCGCCGGGCGGGATCGTGGGGCCGTCTGGCTCGCCGACGCCAGCACCGCCGCCGATCTTCCCGTAGTCGCCGCCGAAATTCCCGAGCGCCTTTCTGGCCCCGGCCGCTGCCGCCGCATCGCGTTCGAGCCGCTTCACAATATCGGCAGCATTTGGCGCATCGTCGCGCCCAACGCGCTCGGGCGGCTTCACGACACCCGGGGCGATGGCCGCGACCGCGCGCCCGTCACGCTCCAACCGCTTGACGATATCGGCCGGCTCCGCCGTTTCCTTTTGCGCGACGCGCGCGATCGGCGGCTCGACATCCGACTTGACGGCTGGCGCCACGGCCACGGCGGCGCGCGCATTGCGCTCCAACCGCTTCACGATATCGGCCGTCTCGTCCTCCATCGCCCTGGACGCGGCCCCTCCCTTGTCGCGGCTATAGGCCTCGCCGAGGTCGACGAGGCGTTTTTGCAAGCGCGTCGCCTCGTCGCCGAGGAGCCGCAAGCGATCGTCCGTGGTGATCGCCGCCGGCTTTGTTTCGGGAAGCGAGCCGCCCATGACAACCGTAAACGCGTCGACAGACTTCGCGGCGAGTTCGTCTTCGGTTTTCTCTCGAAACTGCCGGACCTTCTTCCCGGTGTCGGGAGAAAGCTTTTCGAGCCACGCCTCGCCAAGGCGTTCAGCGATATAGCCTACGGCGACCGTGCCGAAGGCCCGTCCGGCGACTTGCCAGATGCTTCTCGAGAGGAGCCCGCCCGCGCCCGCCGCGCCCGCCGCTCCGGCGAGGCCACCGGCGCCGCCGAGAGCGCCAGCGCCGCCGAGCGTCGCCGCCGCGCCCGTGAGCGCCGCCGCCGAGCCGCCGAGCGCCGTTGCCGAGCCCGTGAGCGCGACGGCCGAGCCGTTGAGCGGGTTGAGCATCGGGAGCAGCTTGCTTCCGAGGAAGAGAGCCAGGCCCCCGGCCCCGGTCGCTTTGATGCCGCCGGTAACGAGCGACGACTTCTCGGCTTCCGTCGCCGTGCCGGAAACCACGCGAGCGAGGTCGGAAAAGAGCGTCGCCGCGCCGTTGACCGAGGGGAGGATGAGGCCATTGAGCTTCTTGCCGACGTCGCCAGCGGCCGAGGACATCTGCTTTTCGAGCGCGACGAACGCCGCGGTATAGTCGCGCTCCGGGACGCGCTCCGCCGTCTCCTCGTCGGTTTTGACCTTCCCCGCCGCCTCGGCCTTGTTGGCGCTTTCTTGATGCTGCGTAATCCACTTCATCAAGGCGTCTTTGGACGTCTGGCGCGACACGATCTTGCTGAGGAACTTCGACAGTTCGGCCACGTCGGTTTTCGGATCAATCCCGGCGTCGTGGATCTTCGGCATGAGCTGCTTTTCGATCCATCCGCCGAAGTCGCTGCGCAGAAGCTCCTCGTCATTGACCTGATAGTCGACGAGCTTGCGCTTGCCGCTCCTGCTCGTCTCCCATTTAGCCGTTCCGAGGCCGAGCTGCGCCGCGTTGGCGAGGACTTCCTTCGTCGCATGGCCCGATAGGTTATTGATCGCCTGCCCGATATTCGTTCCCGCCGACGAGCCGCCGACCTCGGCCGCCATGAAGAGCGAATTGCGGAGGTTCCCCATCGTCTGCGAGAGAGCGTTCTCGCGCAGATATTTGAACGCCATCTGGACTTGACGGGCGTCGATGTTGCGGCCTTCGACCGCTTCGACGCCTTGGATCATCTGCAACATCGCCTCTGTGCGGGCGGCGTTGAAATGGCCGTTCTGATCGACGAGCGAGCCCGACATTTCCAGCGTCTTGATGAGCCGGACGTTGGAGTCGCGAACCTCTTTCGAGTCCTGCCCCTGCCCGACCATAAGCTGCTGGCGCTTGGCGAGCAGCTCCATCAATTGCGCTTGGCCGCCGCGATCGTGAACGGCGGCGCCGATGTCGTTCAAGGTTTCGAGATTGTCCTGGACGGACGTGTCCTTGTATTTCGCCGCGACGCGATGCGCCTCACGATCCGCCCAATCCTGATATTCGGGCGTCGCGCCCTTCTGAAAGAGACGCTCGTGCGCGGTCGACATTTCTTTCGCGCCTTCGAGCGCGACATGGGACGCCTTCACGACGACAGAGCCCATCGCCGAGATCGTGAGCGCTTGCGCGAGGCTCAAATCGTGCCCAAAGGCGCCAGAGAGCGCGGCGTTGCCGATCGAATGCGCTGGGTTCGCATAGAGGTGCGCGGAATAGGTCTTTTCCTTCCCCTGCCCGCGCCGGCCGCCGCCCTGCCCCGGCAGGAGATTGTTGCCGAGGCTGATCTTCCCGAGCGCCTTCGCCTGCCCGACCGCGCCGATGAGCGCGTGGAGCTGTTGCGTCACGCTCGCGGCCGAGGAGCCGAACCGCTGCGCCTTCGTCGCGGCGCTCGCGTAAGCGGTCCCCAGCCGGTCGAGCCCGCGCGCCGCCGCGCGCGCCGCGCGCCCCTGCTCGAGGAGCCAATCGCCGCCCGTCGCCGCCGCAGTGAGGCCCGCCATGTTCGTCGTCGTGTGCCGCACGACGCCGCCGAGCCGCGGGGCGCTCCGGGAGAGCACACTATAGGCGTCCGAGAGCCGATGCACGGCGTCAGCCGCCGCCCGGGCCGCGTCGCGCTGCTCGCGCATAGCGCGGGTCACGGACGAAATGGGGGCGACGCTCGGTGCGTGCAGCGCCGGCATGGTGAGGCTGCCGAGCTCCGCTTTGAGCGTGCGGGCCGCTGCGCCGAGGCTTTTGAGCCCCGCCGCGCTCGGCACATGCAGCGCGGGAATGTGAATGCCGGCGAGTTCCGCGCTGACCTTGCGCGCCTCCGCGCCGACCTTCTTCAAGCCCGCGAGGCTCGGCGCGCGAAGCGGGGGAATGGCGAGCCCGTCGAGTTCGCCCCGCGCCTTGCGCGCCTCGTCGCGGATCTTTTTGAGCGGGGCGAGGCTCGGCGCGTGCAGTTTGGGAATGACGAGCCACGACAGTTCCGCGCTCGCATTCCGCGCCGCGGTCGCGATCTTCTTCAAGCCGGCCGTGCTCGGCGTGCGCAGCTGCGGGATGAAGAGGCCCGCGAGTTCCCTTTGCAGCACCAAGGCTTCGGCGCGAAACTTCCGCAGATCCGCGGTCCCCGGCACATGCAGCGCGGGGAATGCGATGGCGTCCAGCGTCGCCTTCAACGCGCGCGCCTCGACGCCGAGCTTCTTTATGCCGCCAGGGCTCGGCACATGCAGCGGCGGGAACATGAGCGCGTCGAGCGCGCTCTTCGCCTTCCTCGCCTCGGTTTCGAGCTGGCGAAGTGGGGAGAGGTTCGGCGCGCGCAGCTGCGGCAGCACGAGCCCGGCTATGTCCGCTTTCGCCGCGCGGATTTCCGCTCGGAATGTCTTAAATCCGTCGAGGGCAGGCGCGCGCAGCTGCGGCAGCTCGAGCGATGCGAGTTCCGCTTTCGCCGCGCGCAGCTCGGCTCGCAGCGTCGCCATTCCCGCCAGCGCAGGCGCGCGCAGCTGCGGCACAGCGAGCGACGCGAGGTCGGATTTGAGCGTCCGCACGTCGGAATGGAACTTCCGCAGGCCATCGGCGCCGGCCATGCGCAGCTGCGGCAGCGCGAGAGAGGAGAGGTCGCGTTTCAGCGCTTGGGCCGCGGCGCCGAGCTTCCGCAGTTCGGCGACGCCCTGCGCCGTCGAGACGGTAACGCCGACTCGAGATATCCCGAGCCGGCGCGCCTCGGCGTCGGCATGAGACGCCGCGGCGGCGAAGCGATCTGCGCCACGCCCGGCGCCTGCATAGGAAGCGCCGAGGCGCTCCATCGAGCGCGCGGCCGCCGCGGCCGCGCGGCTCTGCGCCGTCAACGCCGCCGTGACGGCTGCGACGCCCTTCGTGGGAACGGTCGGCATGGTGAGGCCGGCGAGGGTGCCTTTGAGCGCGCGGGCCGTGACGCCAAGCGCCCGAAGTTTTCGGTCAATTTGGTTCAGCTGCTTCGTCGAGTTATCGACGATGCGAAGTTCCGCGGACTCGACGAAACGCATGGGTTTTTCCTTTTGAGGCGAAGGGCTATCAGGCCGCGCCGGCCGGCGCGGCGGCGGCGAGCGATTCGAGCGCGGAGATATGTTCGTTGAAACTTGAGGTCACAGCTTCCTCGAGCGCATCGAAGGCGATCGGGCCGGACGGGTCGAACGTCGCGCGGATGGTTCCGAGCATTCGGCCGAGCGCTCGGCCGCGAACGAAAGCGACACATGCGGGGCCGTCAACGCCGCGTGCTTTTTCGATGCGCTCGACCGCTCGCATTTCGTCATGAGCGTCTTGCGCGTGCTCGGAGATGAGGCTTTCCAGCGTGCGCCATGCGGCGGCGTTCGCGTCGAGAGCTACGGCGATGGCGATCGGATCTTGATCGAAGGTGCGCTCGGCTTCGTCGTAAGTCTCTCTCCAAATCTCTTCGATGATCTCCCGCACGATTTCGACGGCGGGATTGCTCGCAAGTGCCGCTCGAAGGCGCAAGGTCTCGGCGCCGATGTGCTCGCCGAACTGCCGCGCCAGAACGAGGTCACGGTTTTCGTGCGGAATTTGCATGATGCGCGAGAACGTCTCGGCTGCATTGGCGCGCGTGCGGGTCGCGATCTCGCCCCGCTCGACAAGATCGGCGAGGGCGGCGCGCTGCTCCTCGGCCGATTTCGGACAAGGCGAGGCGTCCACCAGCGCATCGGCGCCGTCGTGAATTTCGGTCTGCATGGTGAATGAGCTTTCGAGAGGCGCGGCCGAGGCCGGCGCAGGGTCAGGCGGGCAGGAGTCTCGTCGGTTACGCGGTTCGCCACTTGATCGCTGAGAGCTTCGCGGAAAGGCTCGGATAGGTCTTTCCCGAGCCGGCCTTCGTGAAGCGCACGGCGACCACATTGTCAGGGCCGATCAGCCCGACAGAATCGGTCCCGTTGCCGTTCAGCGCGGTCATGACGCCAGCATTGATTGCGCTACTGCCGTAGTTGACCGCGCTTCCGCCGATCGTGGCGACGGCTCCCGACGACACTTTGACTAGCTGCGCCGTCGCATAATCGGTTCCGTTCGCAGTGATCGCCCCGACACTCGACAACCAGCCCTGAACCACATAGGCGCCCTCGTTCGCGCCGATGGCGAGTAGCGGCTCGTCCACCGTCGCCGCCGCCGCAACATCGACAGCGCCGAGGCGGGTGGAGTATTTGTCTATGTCTGCGCTGGTCGAGATCGACGACATCGGCGTGGTGACAGTCGATGGAATGACGACATCGCCGAAGCGCACGGTCGGCGATCCTGTGATCGTGAGCCCGACGGCGCAATCCGAAATCGCGAGACGGTCGATTGAAACCGAGCCGTTCTTCGTGACAAAGCCCATGTCGGGGTCGGTCACGGTTTGCGAGCCGATGCGCAGCGCAGCTCCAGGGCCGGGCGTCCCCTCTAGGACGAGGTTCCCGAACGCGATATCGCCAGCCTCGATGGTGACATAGCCACCACCCCGCGACGTGTAGCTGCCGATACGAATATTCTTAGGTTCCGGCACATTCGCGACGCCATGGTTAGGCATTTGAGCCGCGACCCCAGACCCGCCGCCGGTCGCGCCGCTCGTCGCACTGGCACCGGCTGTGAAGGTGAACGTCGTTGGCGTCGGGACGGCAAGCACGGTCCTGCTGCCGGAGATATTGCCGCTCGTCAGTCCACCGACGCTCGAAATCGTGCCGCTGAAAATGACCGCATCGCCAACCTTCACGCGATGCGCGACCGCGTTCGTATAGGTCACCGTGCTTGATCCGTTCTGCGTCGTGAATGGATTGGTGACGGGCGTCAAATCGAGCGACGATTCCATGTGCCAACCGAACAACCCCATCCGGCAATCGCTCGAATAGCCGTCGTCGTTCGTCGCGATCACGCTGCCGACATAGATATCCTGCACGCCCCAGGGGTTGAGATTGTTGATCGTTCCGGCATTGTCGAGGAACGAGGTATAGGTGCTCCACTCGTTCTTCGGATAGATGAAGATCGGCTCGTAGTAGCGCTCCGTGATGATGCTTTCGATATGCACATTATGTGCGTCCGAGATATCAATGAGCTGGCGCTCCTGCGAGCGCGTCGCATCGGTCGGCTGAAAGTCGGCGTCGAATTTGCCGTAGATTTTTCCGAACCGGAGATTCCAGCACGCAAGCTGAATATCGATCGCCTCGTTCACATTGCGGAACGACAGATCGCCGAAGCTCAGCTCGCCGCAATAAGAGAACAGCGCGCCTTGGCTCATCGTGTCGAATGTGCATCGATCGCTGAAGCGAATGTATTTGGAATTGTAGCCACGCACGCCCCTGCCGCCAAAATCCACCTCCGGCAGAGTCGACGATTTGAATTTCGCATCGATGTAGACGTTGTTCGCGCCGTTGAGAAAGATTGCCGCCGTGTCGCTGCCGCCCGACATCGTTGTCGGATGGGAAACATCGAATGTGAGATCACCATCGAACGAGATATTGCTCACACTCCGCAACGCCGTGAAGGTGAGCGAGCTTCCGCCCATCGCGCTATTATCGGCCGACGCGGCCGCAAATGCGTCGTCGTAGAAGAAATAGAATTGAGTCGACGAGATAGGATAGGCCGAGACCGTCTGATAGCCAGAGATCGCCGAAAAGCTGACGCCGCTCGTGGTCGTCATCGATCCGCCGATCTTGATGACATCGCCTTTCGTGAGGCGGTGAGGAGCAGAGCAGGTGACATAGACGCGGCGCAGTCCGTTCCATACGCGTAATGGATTCAAGCCCGTGGTCAGCGCGCGCTGATAGCCCGTGCCGAATATGTAGAAATAGCCGGAGAGCGCGCCAGGGTTCTTATGAATGATCGTCGTTCCGTTGCCTCGAATGACGATGTTGTCGCAAGTCAGCATGACTGCGGCGTAGTTATTTATGCTGGCGCCGGCAACGAATGTGTCAGGCTCCTGCCACGCCAAATTTGTTGCGGTGACGCCGATAACGCCGGGAGGAAGGTCGACGATTGTCGTGAGCGGCGCCATGCTCTGCGATGTCAGGATTGTCGCGGCATTGTCCTGCATGTATTTCACAGCGGCGATTATGTCGTCGAACACGCTCGTCTGGTCGAGAAGGCTCGCGCGGGCAATGCTGGACGACTCGCCGAGCAATCCGTAGGTTCTGGCGTTGAACGTGTAGTCTCCCGCAACGCCAGACACATACCCCGGGTTTTCAGGCAAATTCCCCATTCTGTTCGATCCTTTCGAATGCGCGCGTCATCACGACGCGGTTGTTCTCGCTTGTCTGGGTCAGGCCATCGAGGACGAGAGGCAAGGTCGATCGGCGGCCCGAGATTTTAGCGGGCCGCGAGCTCCGTCGCGTTGCGATCAAGCAGGCTGTCCAAGTCGGCGGCGCTGAAAAACACGTCGCTTCCGCGTCGCGTGCGGCGGACAGAGCCTTCGCGGGCTCGGCGATAGAGCGTGCTGCGCGACAGGCGATAGGCGGCGACACAATCGTCGACAGGCGTCCAGCGAGGATCTGGCGCGTGTTGAGGCTTTCGGGCCATGGTTTCTCCGTTCGGACAGACGAAAAAAGCCCGACGTGCCGGAGCGGCGCGCGGGCTTCGATCGTGCTGTGTTGAAGAGCCCGAAGGGGGCGAGAGCGATCTCAAACCCACTTTGGACAGGCTATACAATTTTGTCGTGCGGCGGATCCCGCGTCAAGCTCAATCCATCTCACGCGATGCGAGAGACGTGCGCGCCGTTCCGGGAATTTCCGGCGCGCGAATCGTCAATGCCTCGTTTCATCGCGATATTCGGTCGCGTTCAGATCGATCGCGCCGGCGGAGAAATCGAGCTTTCCCATGTCAGCCTCGCCGCCGGTGAAGTCGAGATTTTCCAAGCCGCCGCCGGGATTGCCGAAAGCCGAGGGGGCGACCTCTTTCAGCTTCCTTCCTTCGATCTCGGCACAAAGCTCGTTCACCGCGGTCACGATCGATCCGGGACGGTTCGCGTCACGCTGGCGCTGGCGTTCCATGTTTTCCGCCAACCGATCGCAGTAGTTCCGCCAAGCTGCGGAGATATCGGCAGGCGGAGCGCTGCGGCTACGAACAGCGTCGCGGAATCGGGGCCAAGCGACGCGCATCATCGGGACGTCTATTCCGCGTTGAAAAGCGGCCGCGATATCGTCCTGCGTCGGCTGATAGTCCGCCGGTATCATCCCGGAGCCTGCGCTCGGCGACGTCGGCAAATCCTCGTCGAGATAGCGCCCGCCGTTGAGCCAGGTCGACAGGTGCGGGCGGAACTGCGCTTCCTTACCGCTCGCGTCGAATGCCACAGCGTAACGCTCGGCCGCTACGATGATCGTTTCAGGATCGACGCCCCGGCGCAGAGCCGCCTCGAAAGCCCGCTCTGCGGCGAGCTTCCCGACCTTCCGACCGTAGCAGGCCCACAAGCGATCGAACGCCCCGGCCGGGGACTTCGCGGCCTTCGCCTTCCCCTTCGCCTTTGCAACCCGCTCGACTCCGGCGCTCGGCTCCGCCGGCTCGCGAAGATCGTCTGCGGAGGCTGCTGGCACGTTTTCGTCCCACTCTGCTGTCACGGTAGCGGCTGGATCGGTTTCGCTTCCCTCTGCCCCGTTTCCGCTGCCGCATTCCGCCGTGGAGCGGGACGAGTCCGGCTCGGCGGCGTCCAGCGCCGCAAGCCGCTCGAGGAGGCGCTTCCGAGCCTCGGCCCGTTCCGCCGCCGTCATGCTCGCCGGCGAGGGCGCGGTCTCGACGCTCGCTTCCGCCAAGCCTCTCGGCGCCGCTGCCGCGATCTCGCCGGTTTGCGGCTCGTCGAGGGCGGGCTTGTCCAGGTCGAGGTGCTGCTCGTCGAGCCGGCGAAGGGCCGCCGCCATGAGCGTGCTCGTCGGCTCGGCCTGCCGATCGTCGAGAACGTGCTCGTCGTCGGCGTGCTCGTCGCTGCGCATATGATCGTTCGAAGAATGAGAACGATCTCTAGATTGAATCCCTATATTAGAATCATGGGAAGCCGGCTTCCGGCTAAAAGTGCGCTGGACTTCCGGGCAACCTTCGGCCGCGTCTCCGGGCAATGGCCAGAAATCGGCTTCCGGGCAATTTGGCGGAAATGCGCTTCCGGGCAACGCTTCGCTAACGCTCTGGTTCTTCACCGTCTTTCCTCTCGTCGCGATATCAGCATTTTCGGCCCGTGGCGTGATTTCTGCCGCCGTCGAGGCGGGAAGCATCATTCGATAAATGCTCGTCGCTCTGGCGCGTGGCGTGACTTCTAGGAAGCCGAGTTCCGCGAGCTGTTGCAGGGCGGCGCGCGCGGTCCTTTCGCTCGCTCCGATTTCTTCGGCGAGCTTCGTGGCCGAGGGCCATGCGCAACCGCCATACTCGGCGTTGAAATGCCGCACGAAGAGTTTCACGGCGATGGCCTTCGCAGCAGCAGGGAGACGGGGCTCGCCTGCTACAGCGTCAATCCATTGGAAACGCTGGCGCGTGAAGTTTACGACATGCTCGCGCGGCGGAGCGCCTGGGGCGATCTTGCGTTGAAGGTCAGCCATCAGAACGGCTCATCGTCGGAGAAGAAATCGTTCGCCGTGACTTGGCGATCGGCGAGGCGCTGAAAATCAGAAATGATCGCGCTCGCTGGCGTCTCGACCAGCGCAGCAAGATCGAAGAGCGAGGCCTTTCTCTGCAAAACGAGGTCGGCGCCGAACGCGAATAGCTCTTGCTGCGTCGCGTCGGGAAGCGCCTCGAGGATTTGCTTCTTGAGCGCGCGACGTCGCTTCCGATGGCGCTTTGCGTCCTCGGGAGACTCCTCCCACGGGATCGGGCCGCCGGGAACATCGGGATCGGCCATCCGATAGCGAGGCCTCCCATCGTCGATCGTCGCGACGAGATATCCTCGAGCGACGAGTTCCGACAACGCGCGAAAAATGGCGCTTTCAGGGGCTCTGAATTTCTGCGCTGCAAAGGCGTAGTTTATGCCGATCGCCTCGCCCGGTTTCTCCGCCGCCCATGATCCGTAGAGGCAGGCGAAACGAAGCGCCAGCGGCGACAGATTGACATCGAGTGCCGCAGCGCCCGTCCACTGAGCAATCGTGAATGTTCGATTTTTCATGTCCGCTCCTACGGATTTTTCCATTGACACGCGGAGCGCCAAACGTGCATAAAATGCAGGTTCGCCGCGCTCCTACGCGGATTTTTCCTTCCTTCGAGAGCGGTGGCGACCAATCTCGAAGAAACGAATAAGCGCCCCTGCGGTCTTAGTCGCGGGGGCGTTTTCTTTTGGTCTATGCGGCGCGGCGATCGATGCGCGCGGCGTCGCGATTGGCGGGCCATCCGGCGAAGGAGCGGCTTACGCCGCCATTTCCCCCCGCAGGACGCGCTCGACTTCCGACGCAGGGATGCGAACGCGATGGCCGACGCGGGCCATTTCGAGCGCGCCAGACTTCCCGAGCGTGTAAACGCGAGTCCGCGACAGCTTCGTCACCTCGCAGAATTGCTTGATGGTGAGCAGTTCGCTCGTCGTGGGGGGCGGAGCTTTGGCAGTCTTCGATTTCTCGACGATGCGCTCCGCAACCGCATCGGCGATGGCGTCTATTGTTTCTGGCGAAAAGGTCAATGCGGCGATGGTCGGGGCGGCGGCCGACTTACGACGACGACGGGCAGATTCATGCGACATGGGGCGCTCTTGCGTGTGCAAAATGGAGAGGCGCCAGAGGGCCGAAATCGGCGTTTGAGCGTGCCACCGTGGGCGTCCTCCGCACGCGAGCGCTCATCTGACGATACGTAATGAAGCCCGAGCAACTCGCGAAGTCAATGCACCATGTTCCACAGCGTTCCCGCGGACACGCGCGTTTGAAAAGGTCCGCGCGCAACATCGGGGTTTGGTGTCAAGCCGTTCTCCTGCCGATGCGCTCGACGTTGCTCGTCTCGACAATACCGAGCGCTGGCAGTGCCGCGCGAATGGTGTCGGCGACATAAGACGGCGCGAGGTGCGCGTAATGCTTTTCTGTGATGCGCGTGTCCGCGTGGCCGAGCTGCGCGGCGATCACGCCCATGGGAACGCCGCGCATCGCGAGCGCGCTGGCGTATGTGTGGCGCAAGACGTGGAAGGTCGCCGCCGGTTCGATGTTGGCGCGCGCGCAAGCGGCTTCAAGCGGGCGCTGTTGATGCGAGTCGCCCCACGCCCCGCCATCGTCGCGGGTAAAGATTAGCCCGTCGCCGGGCTTCCCACTCGTCAGCTCGTCGAATAGAGCGCGGCCCTCGTCATTGAGCGCGACGTGACGCGGCTTGCCGGCTTTCGAGAGGCGGACAGCGATCATTCCCGACTCCGGCGTGTAATCAGCGACGATCATTCTCGTCAGCTCGCCATAACGGCAACCGGTTAGGAGCGCGCCGCGCACGATATGACGGAACTCTCCCGCACAGGCATTGACGACACGACGGCATTCATCGTCCGATAGGAAGCGCACAACGGCCGCGTCGACTTCCTTGAACGGCTTCACCTTGCGCCAAGCATCATCCGTCGCGGCGCGGCCTTCGTGAAAGGCGAAGTTGAGCGCGGCCTTTAGCACCGTGAGCGTCCGATTCGCCGTCGCGCGCCGGGCGCGAACCTCGTCGTGGTCCCCGGTATCGATTGCGGTTTCCTTCCTTGGTTCGGCCGAGCGGCCTGCGCGCGCGAGCCTCGGCGCCGAGGCAAGGGCCGAGTGCCAGTCCCTTATCTTCTTCGTCGTCAACTTCGAAAGATCGACGTCGCCGAGGTCCGGCCGAATACGCAGGTTCCCTGCGGCCTTATCCTTCGCCAGCCCTTTGGAGCCGCGCCGCTCGCGATCGGCGAAATAGTCGTCGAGCGCGTTCCCGACCGAATAGACCCCGCCTTGCTGCTCGCCCCCGTTGGCGATTCGGCTGAACCATGCCCTCGCCTTCGCCTGGGCTTGCGCCCAATCGAGGATAGATGCGCCGTCCGCGTCTACAGCGTCATCTGCCGCGCCGAGAGCTTCGTAATGCTGTTTCCCCGCATCGTCGCGAAAACGCGCGATCCATGTCCCGCCCTTTGCGCCCCGGCGATAGCCGATCGCGCGTCCTTTGACGAGGACGGTCCAGAATGGCTCGCGGCGCTCGGGGAGCTTCGAGCGGGCCGTGCGCGTGTCCAGCTTCGCGTTCTTGACCGTCCTGGCCATGCCGTCCCCCGAGGAGTTTTCCGTATGCGGAACTTATACGGAAAAGGCGGGCGCGGACAATCGCGAACATGGGCGAACAATAAGCCACTAGATAATAGAGAAATCCTCGCGAAAGTCGCGTTCGCGGACGTTCCGATTTTCCCTTATTTTCCCTCTCTCACGGCGAAAACAGGGGTTCGAGTCCCCTAGGGAGCGCCAGCACAGCCCCAAACGGCAAAACTCCAAGCAAAATCAACGCGCATCGTCGTCCCATCGGCTTGAAAGCAAGCCGTGTGCATAACATGGACGATGAAATGCCCCTCCCCGACCCATGTCACAAGGCGTGGCGATAGGTTCTATTACGTCCGCCGGATCCCCGACGGTCTGGCAGCCGCTTTCGGCGGCCGGCCACGCATCCAGCGGTCGCTGCGGACAGTCATCAAAGCGCGGCCTTCTCGGAAGCGACCCAGATCAATGCCGCCGTCGAGCGGCAATTCGAGGAGCCGCGCGCCAAGGACGGTTTCGCCGTCTCGCTTCAGGACATGTCCGGCTGGACATCGAGCGCTTGGCGGGAGGTCGCCCAATGGTTCGAAGCCCGGTTGATCCAGGACAATCTGGAGCGTCGCCTGCCGCGCTATTCCGGCCGCGTCCACCTCGGCGACGCGGCGCGATCTTCGGACCTCTGGTCCAACAATAAGCTCTGCCAGGAACAGATCGACCTTCGGCGCCGCCTCGACGACATGACTGTCGACCGCTACATTTCCGAACGTATCAGGAACGTGAACGCCATCATTCGGCGGGTCGGAGTGTCGATGCTCCCGACTTCCGAATTTCTGCTCCCGTTCGCCGCCGCCTGCATCCAGGCGGAACTTCGATGACATATTCTGGCGCAGGGAGCGGGGGCGAAACGGTCGCCTGGCCCCACCCGTACGAGATCACGGGATGGCGTAATACCAAAGGCTTGCGGGGCGCTCAGAACGCCACCCGCGTCGAACCCAAGAAGGTGCGCGGCGTTCCGGTCAGGATCGTGCCGCCCGGCTCGCCTCTGCCGAACTCCATCGCCGCGGGGCCTTTCAGCACCTCGATCGATTGGAAATTGCTCGCCGAAAAAGGCGACGTTCACGAGCGCGTCGCAAATCGCGCTGGAGCAGATCGCCGCGGCGCTCGCGGCGATGGTCAGACGCAAGCTGACCATCGCCCTCGCGAAAACCCGCAACCGTGCAGCGCGCGTCTCGATCCGCGTGACGCAGTTCGCCAAGGGCTCGATCTCAGGCCCGCGGCCGTGATGGCCGGCGACGACGAGATCCTTCCCGCATCAATCCCGCAGCCGTCGCCGACGCGCTCGACGAGGTCTATGAGACGGACCGGCAATCGCTCTATGTCGCCGCGCCGGACGGTCTCGTCACATCACGGCCGAGACATTGACCGTGGTCGTCGCCGTCGTCGCGCTCGGAAGCGGGATGTCCTGACTGGGAAGCGAGATTTGGTAATAGTTCCCCGGACAGGCGCATTGCGTCGCCGCCAGCGACGGCGAAATGCTGACCGGAATGGCCGAATTGGCCTTTTTCCAGTCGTAGGGAATGACGATCTTGCAGGTCGCCGTCAGTCCGGACTTGGTGGCGGAAGCGGATCGCATGTGGAGATAGGTCGCCCCGGCCGAGCCGAAATGCGCCACGGTCACCGCGCAAGTGATCGGATCGCTGACCGGCGCTTTGAGCTTGACCGTGAAATTGACCACGAACTGACCGGCCACGGCCGCCGCCGTGGTCGCGTCGGTCGATTTCTCCTCGATCGACTTATTGAGCTTTTCCATGAGCAGCAGCAGCTTCTGCTGCTCGGCCCGAGCAACGGGATTTTCTTCCGCGGAGGCGACTTGCGGGGTCGTTCCGGCCATCAACACAAACGCGCCGACAATGCGAAGTGACTTCATAGTTGTTCCTTCTCTCATTCTAACGCAATAAGCGAGCCTCTACCAATGCGGCATGGGCCATGTCAACAATTCCTCGAAGGAGTGTCGCGACGCCAGCTTATTATGCACCCTCGGGGCGCGTAAAGAGACTTTTTCTTCGAGCGGCGCGCGGTCGTTGGCGCCGTCATGATCGAATACAGCCACAGCATCTGTTGCGTTTGCAAAGAAGTATTACGGTTTCATCTCGAGGTGGCCGCAGAGATGCAGCCGACTCCTGTCAGCGCGCGGAGGAACCCTCGCTGCGCTCGTCGAATCAACGCCCTCCCGTCGGCGAATCTGCGACGGGATGCTGCGATATCAGCCGGTCACTTGCTGAATGCGAAGCTTGATCCGATGGGCGCCTCTCGGAGAGCGTTCGTCGAGGCCGGCGAGAATTTCTGCGAGCCCCGCGGCGGCCCGGCGGGCGGAGACGAGCGTCACCGTTTCGAGAAGTTCCGTCATTCGCGCAATAGAGCGATTTCCCATCGAACGGAATCGTTCGATCGATCAGAATTCGCTCAAACGAAAGAGTTCTAGAGCGCTGTCTCGCGACCCTTGAAAGCAGCCTTCAGCGGCGTGGCGGAATGCTCGACGTGATCTCGGGATCGCGAGCGCCCGGCTCGGGCGCGAAGGCGCGCGCCGGCGGGCGCGGCGGCGGCAGCGGCGCCGCTATGGCGAGGCCGTCGCCGCCGCCGCGCGAGGCGTGAATGTCGAAGGCGGCGCGCGGTGGCGGGCCGGGCAGATCGGTGTCGATGTCGATCGGTCCATGCGAGGCGATGAGCGGCTCGCCCTGCGGCGGCGCGACGTCGCGCGGGATCGGCTTGCAGATGCGGCGCGTCCCGCCGCGGCCATGCATCGCGAGATCGACGTGAATGTGATTGTAGTGGAACGGGTTCGAGCCGGGCGACAGCACGGTGGTGAAATGCCGGCAGGAGCCGCCGTGAATTTCGGCGAGAAAATCCTTCGTCGGCTCGTCGCCGCGCGTCCAGTCGCGCACGATCGAGATCTCGCGCCCGTCGGCGAGCACGAAGCCGCCGATGTCGAGCGCATTGCCGAAGGAATGTTCCGACAAGGGCGCGCCGCTCTGCCCATTCATGCCGCGGCAGGAAAACGAGCCCATGGAATTTATGCGCGCGACATTCTGGCCGAAGCGCGCCTGCGCCGCCGGCTGCACGACGTCGGCGAGCCATTGGTCGAGCTCGGCGACCATGGAGCAGTCGAGCGTCGCCGTGGCGTTGAACGTCACCGCCCCGCCCTGTAGCGCTGTGACCTTGAACGGCTTGGTGAGGCCGCAAATGCCGGGGCCGTCGATCTCCTCGACGATGCGGGCGTAAGCTGTGGGCTGCGCGCGGCCGGCGGCGAGACAGGCGTTCTCCGCCTGCGTGCGCCAGGCCGGCCGCTCCGGCTTGGCCAGGAAGGAGCAGCCCGACAGCGCCGCCACGGCGAGCGGGGTCAGGAGGAGGAGCGCATAAGGGGAAATGCGAGGCGCCATGGCCGCGACAATGCGCGAGGAGCGTTAATGCGCGGTCGAGAGACGTGGTTAACGGGAGGTTGAGCCGTCGGCCGCGTCGAGAACGCTTCGCCAGAGACCTGTTCTCGACTCTGCGTCCCCAGCGCTGTGATCGACCCCTGGACCGCCGGCGCCTGAAATCCCGCTCGCGCGCTCTGCTTTCGATTCCCGCCCGGCGCCGCGGCTATTCGCCGAGACATGGTCGACGGAAGCTTTGCGCGTGGGGCGGTCGAACCGGTGAACTCTCCGCAGCTCTACATTTTCGTCAGAACGCCGAGCGACGAGACGGAAAGAGACACAGAGGCGGAGCCGAGAATGAGCCAGAGCGTGTCGAGCTCCGTCGTCAGCAGAACGATCAGGCTCACGGCGGCGATCGCCATCGTCGCCGGATCGGTGAGCGCGTCGCGCGCGAGCGGAATCGCCGCGGCGAGCAGCAGGCCGGCGCTGGCGATCACGACGCATTGCAGCACAGACTTGATGCGCGGATGCTCGATCTTGCGCCGAGCGAAATGGACGAGCGGAATGATGAGCAAGGCGGGCGTGATCATCGCCAGCCATCCCACGAACGCCCCCGGAACGCCGGCGACGAAATAACCGACGCTGACGATGTAGAGCCCGACCGGGCCGGGCGTGCTGCGCGTGATGACGACGGCTTCGTTCAGCTGCTTCTCGGTCAGCAGATGATGCTGAAATACGAGAGTCTCCTGAATGACGGGCAGGGACGCGAGGCCGGCGAAAGCCGTGACGACGCCTTTCAGCAGAAGGAGATACAAGAGAACGAGGCTCATGTGCTCGACTCCGCGGGCAAGACCGCGCCGATGACGGCGGCGAGCAGAAGCACTTGAATCGCGGAGAGGCCCGCGGCCACATGGAGCAGGAAAGCCGCCGCGCCGACGGCAGCGACGCGGGCCCGCGCCCCGACCTTGTAGTGCGGCTTGGCGATCGTCCAGCAGGTCTTGACGGTGATCGCCACGGCGGCGGCGATTGCGCCATGAACCGCCGCCTGCGCGAAGGCGTTCTCCTGCCAATGACTGAAAGCCGCCGTCAGCGCCGTCGCCAAGACGGCGCAAGGAACGGACGCGGCGAGGAGCGCGACGATCGCTCCCGATAGGCCGCGCAGGAGCCAGCCGACCCCCGTGCAGAAGGCGAGGACATTGGTTCCGGGCGTGAGGCGACCGAGCGCGTAGCAAAGAACAAAGCGGTCATTATCCAGCCAATGCCGTTTTTCCAACAGCTCATGATGAAGGACGGCCGTCGTCGCGCCGCCGCCGCCGAGGGTGAGATTTGCGTATCTCGTGAAAACCCAGCCGATCCCGCCGAGCGTCGCGGGAGGGGCGTTCGACGCCTGCTCTGTCATGTCGCACCTTCCGGGAAGGCTCGAAGAGCGCTCCCGCCTTTCACAATCACAGTGACGGTTCCGATCTTCTGAAGGATGCGTCAAAAAATCGGGCGTTGGAACGGCCGCTCAGCCGAAGCCTCCGCGCCGGTCCGCCCCCGGCTCAGCAGCCCAGCTTCCCAATTCCGCCCGGCGCCGCTACCATTCGCGCGAGCGATTCGCTCGGCCTGCGCTTTTCAACGAGCCGGGCTCCGGCAAATCGAATCCTATTCCGCGCTCGCGCCTGGCTGGATCTCTTCATGACCAAATTCGCGCTCGACCCCATGGATCTCGCCGCTCTTCTCTCCTCGCGCGTCTGCCATGACGTGATCTCCCCGGTCGGGGCGATCGTCAACGGGCTCGAGGTGCTGGAGGAGGAGAAGGACGCCGAGATGCGCGGCCACGCCCTCGCCCTCATCAAATCGAGCGCCGCCGAGGCCTCGTCGAGGCTGCAGTTCTGCCGCCTCGCCTTCGGCGCCGCCGGCTCCAAGGGCGCCGCCATCGACACCGGCGACGCCGAGCATGTGACCCGCCAGCTCCTCGCCGACGAGCGCACCAGGCTCGAATGGAGCGTGCCGCGCGTGCTGATGTCGAAGAACAAGGTGAAGCTGCTGCTCAATCTGTGCCTGATCGCCGACGCCACGATCCCGCGCGGCGGCGTCATCAGCGTCTCCTCCGCCGGCGGGGAGGACGACCTCTCCTTCACCATCGTCGCCAAGGGGACCAATGCGCGGGTGGCGGCGGCGATCCCCGCCCTGCTCGCCGGAACGCCGGAGGACGGCGCCGTCGACGCACGCGCGATCCAGGCCTATTACGCCGGCCTCGTCGCCGAGGCGAGCGGGCTCGAGGTCGAGATTTCCACGATTCCCGAACAGGTGACGATCATCGCCCGCCCGGCCTCGCGTGAGCGCGACGCCGCCGAAGAGCAGGTCGAGATCGACGCCTGACGGTCCGCACGCGGCGCTGGCGCGACTGTCGAAACGGATTTCATGTCTCTTAACTCCTATGCGTCATGTAGGTCGTCGGAGCCGCGAGCGCGGCCAGAGGCGACGCAATGGACGAGCTGCTGAGCGATTTCCTTGTCGAGACGACCGAGCACGTCGACGCCGCGACGATGGAGCTCGTTCAGCTCGAGAAAGCGCCGGGCGACCGGACGCTCATCGCCAGCCTGTTCCGCCATATTCACACGATCAAAGGCACGAGCGGCTTTCTGAAGCTGCCGCGCGTCGGCCGCCTCACCCATGCGACCGAGGCGCTGATCGGGGCCTTGCGCGACGGCGCGCCGGTCGCCCCCTCGCATGTCACCCTCGTCTTCGCCTCCGTCGATCGGCTGAAGGACATTCTCGCCGAAATGGGCCAGTCCGAGGAGGAGCCAGCCGGCGATGACGGCGATCTCATCGGCGCGCTCGAGGAGGCGACCGCCGCGGCCCGTGCAGGCTTGGCGCGCTTGCGCGCCGATGCGCGCGAGCCAGCGGAGGCCCCGGCCGAGACGCCGCCAGCGGCGGCGGCTCCTGCGCCGCTGTCTGCAACCTCCGAGGCGCATGCCTCCGGGACCGGCGGCCATATCGGCGAGACCGTGCGCGTCTCGGTCGCCGTGCTCGACCGGCTGATGGGCATCGTCAGCGAGCTCGTCTCGACGCGCAACCGGCTGCTCGAGCTGTCGAGCGCGCGCAGCGACGAAGCGATGACCAGCACGGTGCAGACGCTGTCGAGCATCACCAGCGATCTTCAGGATGCGGTGATGAGCGCGCGCATGCAGCCGGTCGGCCGGCTGTTCGCGACTCTGCCGCGCCTCGTGCGCGACCTCGCCCAGGATCTCGGCAAGAAGATCGCGCTGAGCACGGAAGGCGCCGACACCGAGCTCGACCGCCAAGTGATCGAGATCATCCGCGCGCCGCTCACCCATATCATTCGCAATTGCGCCGATCATGGCCTCGAATCGCCGGCCGTGCGCGCCGCCGCAGGCAAGAGCGAGACCGGCCTCATCACCGTTCGCGCCGCCTATGACGCCGGCCAGATCACCATAGACATCGCCGACGACGGCCGCGGGCTCGACGTCGAGCGCATTCACGCCAAGGCGCTGGCGCTCGGCCTCGTCTCCGAGCCGGATGTCTCCAAGCTCGCCGATCAGGACCTGTTCCAGCTCATCTTCGCGCCCGGCTTTTCGACGGCGGACGGCGTCACCAGAGTTTCGGGCCGCGGCGTCGGCATGGATGTCGTGCGCGAGAACATCCAATCGATCGGAGGCGCGATCACGCTCAACTCCCGCCGCGGCCGCGGCACGATGGTGACGCTGCGCATTCCTCTGACGCTCGCCATCACGCCGGCGCTGATCCTCGCCTGCGGCGGCATGCGCTTCGCCATTCCGCAGATGACGGTCGTCGAGCTGGTCGGCGTCGGCGCCGGCTTCGAGCACACGATACAATACATCAACGGCGCCGCCGTGCTGCGCCTGCGCCAGGACGTGCTGCCGCTGCTCGACCTCGCCGGCACGCTCGATCTGCGCCGCTCGACGAGCGAGGCGCCGCACAAGGGATTCGTCGTCGTGCTGCGCGTCGGCTTCGCGCGCTTCGGCCTCATCGTCGAGGCGATCGCGGATGTGCAGGAGATCGTCATCGAGCCCTTGGTCAGCGCGCTGGCGCGCCTCGGCGTGTTCTCCGGCCAGACCCTTCTCGGCGACGGCTCGGTGGTGCTGATCCTCGACCCCTCCGCGCTGATGGAGCGCGCCGGCTTGACGCGGCTCGCCGAAGATCTGTCGCGGCCCGAGGAGGCGCCGGATGTGTTTGCGCCGCCGCGAGAGAAGACCCGCATCATCCTCGTGCGCGCCGGCCCCGACTCGATGAAGGCGCTGCCGCTGTCGCTGGTGCTGCGCATCGAGGAGGTGGAGCGCGAGCGGCTGGTCGCCGCCGACGGCGCCTTCGTGATGGCCTATCGCGACAGCCTTCTGCCGGTCATGCCGGCGACCGCGGATGTTTCGCTCGACCGCAAATCCTATCCGATCCTGGTGATCTCGGGCGCCGGCCAGTCGATGGGCCTGATGGTCGAGGAGATCGTCGACGTGACCGACGAATATCTCGATCTGCAGCGAGGGAGCGCCGAGCCGCATGTGCTGGGCTCGATTCAGCTCGACGGACGCATCGTCGAGTTCCTCGACGCGACGCATTTCATGCGCCTCGCCTGCCCCGCCGCCGTCGCGCGCGGCGTCAACAAGCGGCTCAAGGTGCTGCTTGTCGACGACAAGGCCTTCTTCCGCGACATGCTGGCGCCGATTCTCGCCGCGGCCGGCTATGACGTCACCTCCGCCGGCTCGGCGCAGGAGGCGCTGTCCTTCCTGCGCAAGGGGCTGGTGGTGCAGGCCGTCGTCACCGACACCGACATGCCCGAGATGGACGGCTATAATTTCGCCCGCGCGCTGCATCGGCTGCCCGGCCTCGCCGAGCTTCCGGTGGTGGCGCTGGCCGCGCAGGCGACGCCGAGCGTGCTGGCGGCGGCGGAGGCCTGCGGCATCGCCGCCGTGGCCGGCAAGTTCGACCGCCGCGCGCTGCTCGACAGCGTCGCGCGCCTGCTCCAGAGCGTGGAGACGGCGCCGCAGGACATCGAGCTGCGCATCATATCGGAGCTCGCGGCATGAACCGATCCCCTGCCGACGCGCGCCACGCGCAGAGCCGCAACTTCACCATCAAGGTGCGGGCGCAGACTTTCGGCCTGCCGGTCGAATGCGTGAAGACGATCTTCCATATCGACGCCCTGACGCCGGTGCCGCTGGCGCCGCGGGAGGTCGCCGGCCTCGCCAATCTGCGCGGCCGCATCGTCACCGCGCTGCATCTCGACCGCTGCCTCAAGCTCGACACGGACGGCGAGCGCGCGCCGGGCGCGCTCGCAGTCGGCATAGAGCAGCATGGCGAGAGATATGCGCTGCTCATCGACGACACGGGCGACGTCGTGACCTGCGACGAACGCGACCGGATCGCCTATCCGACCCATGTCGGCCCGCAATTGGCCGAGGCGACCAACGCCTGCTATCGCGTCGGCGACGGATTTCTGCCGATCCTCGACATAGACGTTCTGTTGAAGCGAATGTCCCGACAGGTGGACGCCGCTTCGCAGCGAGAGGCCACAGGAGGAGGTGAGAGATGAAGCAGATTTTGGTGGTCGACGATTCGGCGGTGATCCGCAAGGTCGCGCGACGCATTCTCGAGGGGCTGGAGCTCAGCACCAGCGAAGCCGCCGACGGCCGCAAGGCGCTCGACGCCTGCGCGGCCGCCATGCCGGACGCGATCCTGCTCGACTGGAACATGCCGGAGATGGACGGGTTCGAGTTCCTGCGCGAGCTGCGCCGCATGCCCGGCGGTCGCACGCCCAAGGTCGTGTTCTGCACGACCGAGAACGAGGCCGGCCATATCGCCGCGGCGATCGACGCCGGCGCCGACGAATATATCATGAAGCCCTTCGATCAACAGATCGTCCGGTCGAAGCTCGAGGAGATCGGCTTCATCTGACAAAAACCGGCTTGGCAGGTGCGGCGAGCCTCAGTTCGATCGTGACAGCCCATGCGTGACTTGCGTCCCTTCGCCCTCTCCGGCGCGTTCGCGCGCTCCGCTCGCGAATGCGTTGCGGAGCGCCGGCGATGAGCGTCGCCTTCGCGCGGCTGCGCCGCCTGCTGCTCTCGGTCGCCGGCCTCTCGCTCGACGCCGACAAGCTCTATCTCGCCGAGAGCCGGCTCGCGCCGCTCATGCTCGAGAACGGCGACATCGATCTCGCCGAGCTGATGCGCCGGATCGAGCGTTCGGGCGACGAGCAGTTTCTGCAGGCGGTCATCGACGCGATGACCACCAACGAGACCTTCTTTTTCCGTGACCGCGCGCCGTTCGAATGGCTGCGCCGCCACTGGCTGCCCGAGATCATGGCGCGGCGCCGCGATCAGCGCCGGCTGCGCATCTGGTCCGCCGCCTGCTCCACCGGACAGGAGCCCTATTCTCTGGCGATGACGTTCGAGGAGGAGGCCGAGCGGCTCGACGGCTGGCGCGTCGAAATATTGGCGAGCGACATCAGCGAGACGGCGCTGGAAGCGGCGCGGCGCGGCGTCTACAGCCAGTTCGAGGTCCAGCGCGGTCTGTCCACCGCGCGGCTGCTGCGGCATTTCGAGCCGCCGCCGGTGATCGGCGGCTGGCGCGTGAACGCGCGGCTGCGCGGCCGCGTCGTCTTCCGCAAGATCAATTTGTGCGATGATTTTCGCGAGATCGGCGCGTTCGACCTGATCTTGTGCCGGAACGTGCTGATGTATCTCGATGGCGACGTGAAACGGCAGGTCCTCTCGCGCCTCGCGGGATCGCTCGAGAGCGACGGCCATCTCATTCTCGGAACCTCGGAGAACGTCGGACCGGCCAATCGCTCCTTCACGCCGGATGCGGCCGAATGCGGTTGGCGGCTGCGCCGCAAAACGCACGCGCGGCGTCTCGCCGCTGTGGGAGGCTGAGGGGGAGGAGCGAATAGCGCGTAGCGAGTAGATCGGGGTCGCTACGGGTTTGCGTCATTCGATTCGATATGTCCAAAGAGCGAACCTGAAGGCTCGCGGTCCAGCGCCGTGCTTGGACCGCGAGCCTTCAGGCTCGCTCTCGAGGCCCACCAATTTTCGATGAAGCAGCCCCCTACTCCGTATTCGCTTCCCCCACTCAGGCGATGATCCGCTCATCCGCCTCGCTCGGCTCGCGCAGCACATAGCCGCGGCCCCACACCGTCTCGATGTAGTTGCGGCCGTCGCTGGCGTTGGCGAGCTTCTTACGCAGCTTGCAGATGAACACGTCGATGATCTTGAGCTCCGGCTCGTCCATGCCGCCGTAGAGATGGTTGAGGAACATCTCCTTGGTCAGCGTCGTGCCCTTGCGCAGCGAGAGCAGCTCGAGCATCTGATATTCCTTGCCGGTCAGATGCACGCGCGAGCCGGAGACCTCGACCGTCTTCTGATCGAGATTGACGACGAGATCGCCGGTGATGATGACCGACTGCGCATGGCCCTTCGAGCGGCGAACGATGGCGTGGATGCGCGCGACCAGCTCGTCCTTGTGGAACGGCTTGGTGAGATAGTCGTCGGCGCCGAAGCCGAGACCCTTCACCTTGTCCTCTATGCCGGCGAGGCCGGAGAGGATGAGGATCGGCGTCTTGACCTTGGCGACGCGCAACGTGCGCAGCACCTCATAGCCCGACATGTCGGGAAGGTTCAGATCGAGCAAAATGATATCATAATCATAGAGCTTTCCGAGATCGATCCCTTCCTCGCCGAGATCGGTCGCGTAGACGTTGAAATTTTCGGACTTGAGCATGAGCTCGATGCTTTGAGCTGTCGCGCTGTCATCCTCGATCAGTAAAACGCGCATCTTCAGGTCCCCACCCCAGCTCCACGTACGGGCGTCGCCGCGCCCGCGCGACGGCGACGCGCCTTTTTTCGAGGCGCCCGCTCGATCGAATGTCCCTTTCTGGAAACGCTAAGCGGTAATGGTTAACAAACCCTGATCTCGACCCCGGCCGTCGTTCGGACGGCGCCGGCTCGGGGGCCGCGGCCTTCCGACGGGCGTCGGCGGGCGCGGCGAATCGGGCGGCTCACCTCTTATACCTCTCGACCTCGCCTCCTAGAAGCGTGGCCGCGCGCCGAGTACAGCCTGGGGAAAGCCCGAAGCCGGGGAGCCGAGCTTCTCGCATACGGAGCCGCGCGTCTCGGATCGGTTTCGACGGCATCCGTCGTCAGCGTCACCTGTGCCGCCGGGCGCAGGGCGACAGCCGGGCGCAGGACGACTTGAACCGGCGCGCAACATGTGCGAATGGCGACCGGCACGCGAGCCTTCCAGAGAGCCGCTCCCCGCGAGGCGGCCGACGCCGCGTCGGCCCTCGATCAGATTCGACGAGTTCCCCCGTGAAATTTGCACGCCTGCGCGACAGAATTTTACGTCGCAAACCGACCCCCGCGCCGATCAAGCCTTTCGACTCTTATGAATGGCGCGCGCCGAGCGCGCAGAATTGCATCGATCTCATTCCCGGCTGGAACACCCGCTTTCCCGACGAATATGGCGTCGTCGCCGGCAATGGCGTCGCCTTCGGCGATCCGCGCATCTCTTGGGCGATCGCCCGCTACGGCTCGGTCGACGGCGCGCGCGTGCTCGAGGTCGGGCCGATGGAAGGCGCGCACACCTCTCTGCTGCATCGACGCGGGGCCGAGATCACCGCAGTGGAGGCCAATAAGGACGCCTTTTTAAAGTGCCTGATCACCAAGGAGATCGTCGGCCTGCCGCGGGCGCGCTTCCATCTCGGCGACTGCGTGCTCTTCCTCGAGCAGAACGAGACGCGCTACGACCTCATCGTCGCCTGCGGCGTGCTCTATCACATGCGCGAGCCGCTGCGGTTCTTGCAGGCGGTCGCGGCGCGGACCGACGCGCTCTATCTGTGGACGCATTTCATGGACGATTTGTCGATTCCCGACGACGACAGCCCGCTCGCGCAAGGCCTGAGGCAGACGCGCGAGCTCGGCGAGCTCAGCGGGCGGCAGTTCGTCATGTATCGCCACAGCTATGTCGGCGCCAATCTCGCGCCGGCCTTTTGCGGCGGCATCTATGACGACGCGCGCTGGCTGCCGCGACGGTCGATCGTCGGCGCGCTCGAGACGCTCGGCTTCGATTCGGTCGAATTCGCGCATGAGGCGACGCCCCATCCCAATCTGCCGGCCTTCTCCGCCTTCGCGAGACGGACCGCGCCCGGAAAGACGTCGCCAGTGCCGCCAACCGCCGAGGCGCGCTGAACCCGCTTCGTCCCACGCCGTCCGCACACGTGATTGACTAATGCGCGAGCTTTTTCGTATATGCGACGCGCGGCGTCGGGCGAAGGGCGGTTCCAGCGACGGAATGTCGCGTCCGCGCCACGAACGACGCGGCCGCGGATGGACGTTTCTAAAATTATCGGCGTCCTTCGGCAGCTGAAGATTACGCGACGATAAGACCACGGCGGAGCCGAAGCGCAAACGCGTCTTCGGCGCCCGAAACGGCGGCGACGCGCGACGTCGGCGGCCGCAAAGCGAGCGGAGACCTCGAGTGAAGAGAACCTATCAACCCAGCAAGATCGTGCGCAAGCGCCGCCACGGCTTCCGCGCCCGCATGGCCACCGTCGGCGGCCGCAACGTCCTCAACGCGCGCCGCGCGCGGGGACGCAAGCGCCTCTCGGCCTGATCTCCCCTATCGTCGCAACGCGCGGAGGCGCGATGGCCCCCGCCGCAACGACGACAGCGCGGCCCGAGCGGCTGCGGCGACGGCGCGAGTTCCTGCGCGCCGCCAAGAGCGGGCTGCAGCGCAGCGGAGGCGCCGCCTTCAAGCTGCAGGCGGCCGCGCGCGAGGGCGATGACGAGGCCCCGCCCCGCTTTGGGCTCACGGTGACGAAGAAGGTCGCCGGAGCCGTCGGACGCAATCGCATCCGCCGGCGTCTCAGGGAAGCGTTGCGCCTTTGCGGCGCGGCGGGCGCGCTTCCCGGCTATGATTATGTCTTCATCGCCCGCCCCGGCGCGCTGACCATGCCCTTCGCGGAGCTGGAAGCGCAGATGGCCGAGGCGCTGGCGAAGCTGCGGCCGCGCGCGAGCGGCCCGCAACCGCGCAACTCTCGAGCAAACGGGCCTCCGGCGTCATGAACGAATACACCAAGAATGTGATCATCGCCGCGGGCCTGTCGATGCTGTTCATCGGCGCCTGGGATTATTTCTACGCCTTCCCCAAGCTCGAGCAGGAGCGGCAGACTCAAGCCGAGCAGATCAAGAAGACGGCGCAGGCGCAGGCCCCGGCGGCGCGCAAGCCCGCCGCCCCCGAGACCAAGCAGGCGCAGGCGCCCACGGCGACGCAGCAGCAGCCGGCGGCCGCGCAGAAGCCAGTGAAGAAGACGCGCGAGGCCGCTCTGGCGGAGAGCCCGCGCATCGCCATCGACACGCCCTCCATCGCCGGCTCGATCGCGCTGGTCGGCGGGCGCATCGACGACGTCTCGCTCAAGAATTATCACGAGACCGTCGATCCGAAGAGCCCGATCATCGTGCTGCTCTCGCCGGAGAACGGCCCCGATCCCTATTACGCCGAGACCGGCTTCCTCGCCGCGGGCGACGCGGCGCTGCCCAATGCGCAGACGCTGTGGACCGCCGATCGCACGACGCTCTCCGCCGCGCAGCCGGTGACGCTGAGCTATGACAATGGCCAGGGCCTCGTCTTCAAGCGCAAAATCGCGGTCGACGATCGCTATATGTTCACGGTGGCCGACAGCGTCGAGAACCACGCCGACAAGCCGGTCACGCTCTATTCCTACATGCGCGTCGCCCGCGTTGGCATCCCGGCGGGCGCGGGCTATGCGGCTCTGCACGAGGGCTTCATCGGCGTCATCGGCGAGTCCGGCGTGCAGGAGATGAAATATGAGAAGGTCGAGAAGGAGCCGCACGCGACCAAGACGCTGAGCGGAACCGGCGGCTGGCTCGGCTTCACAGAGAAATATTGGGCCGCGGTGGCGGTGCCGCAGCAGGACAAGCCCTTCGAGGCGCGCTTCTCGGCGACCGGCGCCGGAACGGTCAAAGCCTATCAGGCCGATACGGTCGGCGCGCCGCTGACGATTCAGCCCGGCGCGAGCGGCGAAACCTCGCAGCGCATCTTCGCCGGCGCCAAGGTCGTCGACATGCTCGACGCCTATCAGGCGCAGGGGATCGAGCATTTCGACCTTCTGATCGACTGGGGCTGGTTCTACTTCCTTACCCGGCCGATGTTCCGCCTCATCGACAATCTGTTCCATGTGCTCGGCAATTTCGGCCTCGCCATTCTGGCCGTGACCGTGCTCGTGAAGATCGCCTTCCTGCCGCTCGCCAACAAGAGCTATCAGGCTGTCGCCAAGATGAAGGAAGTTCAGCCCAAGATTCAGGCGCTGAAGGAAAAATATGGCGACGACAAGCAGACGCTGAGCCGCGAGCAGATGGCGCTGTTCAAGCGTGAGAAGATCAATCCCGCCGGCGGCTGCCTGCCGATGCTGCTGCAGATTCCGGTGTTCTTCTCGCTCTATAAGGTGCTGGTCATCACCATCGAGATGCGCCACGCGCCCTTCTATGGCTGGATCAAGGACCTCTCGGCGCCCGACCCGACCAACATCTTCAACCTCTTCGGCCTCATCCCCTTCGATCCGACACAGATCCCCCTGTTCGGCTCGTTCCTGTGGCTCGGCGTCTGGCCGATCATCATGGGCTTCACCATGTGGATGCAGATGAAGATGAATCCGGAGCCGACCGACGAGATCCAGCGCATCGCCTTCGCCTGGATGCCGGTGATCTTCACCTTCTCGCTCGGCAGCTTCGCCTCCGGCCTCGTCATCTACTGGAGCTGGAACAATATTCTCTCGGTGACGCAGCAATGGTACATCATGCGTCGCGCCGGGGTGAAGTTCGAGCTGTGGGACAATCTGAAGAAGACCTTCGACTTCAAGAAGAAGGCCGCGTGAGCGACACGGAGCCGAATTTCGTCGAGAGCGGCCGGCGGCTTTTCGCCGGCCCCTGCGACTTCATCTTCGCCAGCGCGAAATCATCGGATCTGCCGCCGATCGGCCCGCCCGAGATCGCCTTCGCCGGCCGCTCCAATGTCGGCAAATCGTCGCTTTTGAACGCGCTGACCGGCCGCAAGACGCTGGCGCGCGTCTCCAACACCCCCGGCCGCACGCAGCAGCTCAATTTCTTCGCCGTCGGCGCCGAGCCCGGAGCCGAGCCGCTGCGCCTCGTCGACATGCCGGGCTATGGCTATGCCGCAGTCGGCAAGGAGAAGGTAGCGAGCTGGACGCGGCTGATGGAGGATTTTCTGCGCGGTCGGGCGTCGCTGGCGCGCGTCTTCGTGCTGATCGACAGCCGCCGCGGCATCAAGGAGATGGACGAGGAAATGCTCGATCTGCTCGACAAATCCGCCGTCTCCTACCAGATCGTGCTGACGAAGCGCGACGAATTGAAGCTCGCCGAGCGCGCCGCCGCGCTGGCGGCGGCGGAGGCGGCGCTGGCCAAACGCCCCGCGGCCTTTCCGCAGGTCGCCGCCACATCCTCGCGCGACGGCGAGGGGATAGCGGAACTGCGCGCCGGCATCGCCCGGCTGCTGGCCGAACGAATCGCTTGAATATTGCAAGCGCGTCCGTTCTAAACGGCTTCGCGCTTCTCTCACCCGAAGGCGGACCATGACCGAAGACTCGGCCGACAGCGCGCTCCAGCAGGCCCGTATCCTGATGCAGGCGCTGCCGCATATGCTGCGCTATGACGAGGCCATCGTCGTCGTGAAATATGGCGGCCACGCCATGGGCGACGACAGGGTCGCGCGCGACTTCTCCCGCGATATGGTGCTGCTCGAGCAATCGGGCGTCAATCCGGTCGTGGTGCATGGCGGCGGGCCGCAGATCGGCGCCATGCTGGGCAAGCTCGGCATCAAATCCGAATTCGCCGACGGATTGCGCATCACCGACAAGGCGACGATGGAAATCGTCGAGATGGTGCTCGCCGGCTATATCAACAAGCAGATCGTCGGCTTCATCAATTCGGAGGGCGGCCGCGCCATCGGCCTGTGCGGCAAGGACGGCCGCATGGTCACGGCCGAGAAGCTGGCGCGCCCGGCGCATGACAATGGCCGCGCGGTCGATCTCGGCTTCGTCGGCGAGGTGGCCAAGGTCGACACCATTGTGCTCGAGCAGGTGCTCGGCCGCGAGCTGATCCCGGTGCTGGCGCCGGTGGCGCAGGGCGAGGACGGCGAGACCTACAACATCAACGCCGACACTTTCGCCGGCGCCATCGCCGGCGCGCTCGGCGCCAAGCGCCTCTTGTTCCTCACCGACGTGCCCGGCGTGCTCGACAAGAACAAGCAGCTCATCAAGGAGCTGAAGGTTTCCGACATTCCCGGCCTCGTCGCCGACGGCACCATCACCGGCGGCATGATCCCCAAGGTCGAGACCTGCATGTATGCGATCGAGCGCGGCGTCGAGGGCGTCGTGATCCTCGACGGCAAGCTGCCGCACGCCGTGCTGATAGAGCTTCTGACCGATCATGGCGCGGGCACGCTGATCACGAGGTGAGGATTTGACCCATTGCGTGGAGCCGAGCGAGGACGCCGACGAGGGACCACCCCGCGGCTCCGGATTGCTTCGCTCCGCTCGCAATGACGAGGCGGGCGTCATTGCGAGGAGCGAAGCGACGAAGCAATCCATAGCCGTGGGGCGGCCTCTCGATTGCTTCGCTTCGCTCGCCATGACCGACGCCGACAGATTCGCTCATATCGATACTTGGGTGTTCGATCTCGACAACACCCTCTATCCCGCCTCCTGCGACCTGTGGCCGAAGATCGACCAGCGGATCACGCTCTATATGATCCGCATGTTCGGGCTCGACGGCGTTTCCTGCCGCGCCCTGCAGAAGCATTACTACCATCGCTATGGCACGACCTTGCGCGGGCTGATGACCGAGCATGGCGTCGACGCCGACGCCTTCCTCGCCTTCGTCCATGACGTCGACCGCTCCTCGCTGCCGCCCGCCCCGCTGCTGGCGAGCGCCATCGCCGCGCTGCCCGGCCGCAAGCTCATTCTCACCAATGGCTCGCGCCATCACGCGCTGGAGACGGCCCGGCGCCTCGGTCTCGACCATGTGTTCGAGGATGTGTTCGACATCATCGCCGCAAAATTCGTCGCCAAGCCGCATGAAGAAGCCTATGAGCGCTTCTTCGACCGCCATGCGGTGGAGCCGACGCGCGCGGTTCTGTTCGAGGATCTCGCGCGCAATCTCGTCGTCCCGCATCGGCGCGGCATGACCACGGTTCTGGTGACGCCCGAGCAAGGCGGCGAGGACTGCCGCGAGCCCTGGGAGATCGCCCATGGCCGTGAGCCCCATGTCGATTTTTCGACCAGCGATCTCACCGCATTTCTCGAAGGGCTCCAGTCCCGATAGCTTCACGCAAAAGCTCGAGGCGGCGGCTTTCGAGGCTTTCGCCTCGGCGCAGATCGGTCTACAACGCGCCAAATTCCGTCAGAACGACGCATGAGGCCCGGCATGACCGAAATCATCGATATTCACGCCCGTGAAATTCTCGATTCGCGCGGCAATCCCACGGTCGAGGTCGAAGTCACGCTGGAGGACGGCTCCTCGGGCCGCGCCGCCGTTCCCTCCGGCGCCTCGACCGGCGCGCATGAAGCGGTGGAGAAGCGCGACGGCGACAAGAAGCGCTTTCTCGGCAAGGGCGTGCTCGGCGCCGTGCAGAGCGTCAACGACGAGATCGCCTCCGAGCTGATGGGCATGGAGGCCGAGGAGCAGGCGACGATCGACGAGGCGCTGATCGAGCTCGACGACACGCCGAACAAATCGCGGCTCGGCGCCAACGCCATTCTCGGCGTCTCGCTCGCCGTCGCCAAGGCCGCCGCCGAGGCCGCCTCGCTGCCGCTCTACCGCTATATCGGCGGCGTGCAGGCGCGCGTGCTGCCGGTGCCGATGATGAACATCATCAATGGCGGCGTCCACGCCGACAATCCGATCGATTTCCAGGAGTTCATGATCCTGCCGGTGGGCGCGCCGACGTTGCGCGAGGCGGTGCGCTGGGGCGCGGAAGTGTTCCACACGCTGAAAGCCGCGCTGAAGAAAGCGGGCCTCTCGACATCGGTCGGCGACGAGGGCGGCTTCGCCCCCAACCTCCCCTCCGCCGAGGCGGCCCTCGACATCATCGTCGAGGCGATCGCAGCCGCGGGCTTCGTGCCGGGCGAGGACATCTATCTCGGCGCCGATTGCGCCGCGACAGAGTTCTTCAAGGACGGCAAATATGTCTATGAGGGCGAGAAGCTGTCGCGCTCGATCGAGGAGCAGGTCGCCTATCTCGCCAAGCTCGCCGACTCCTATCCGATCGTCACGATCGAGGACGGCATGGCCGAGGATGATTGGGAGGGCTGGCGCCTGCTGACCGACACGCTCGGCGACAAGATCCAGCTCGTTGGCGACGACATCTTCGTCACCAATGTCGATCGGCTGTCGCGCGGCATCGACGAGGATGTCGCCAATTCGCTGCTGGTGAAGGTCAATCAGATCGGCACGCTGACCGAGACGCTCGCCGCCGTCGAGATGGCGCATCGCGCCGCCTATACGACGGTGATCTCGCATCGCTCCGGCGAGACCGAGGATTCGACGATCGCCGATATTTCGGTCGCCACCAACAGCGGCCAGATCAAGACCGGCTCGCTCGCCCGCTCGGACCGGGTCGCCAAATACAATCAGCTCATCCGCATCGAGGAGGAGCTCGGACCGGCGGCGATCTACGCCGGCCGCAATGCGTTGAAGGGGCTGGCTTAGCCCCCTCCCCGTCCCTCCCCCGCTCCGCGGGAGAGGGTTGACGCTCACGATCAGCGCTTCGCAGCGACCTCGGTGAAGGGCCGAAACTGCTCTCTCTCCCGCGACAAGGGAGAGGGTCGGGAGGGGCCCGAGAGGCCGCCAAACCGACCGGCCCTATCCCATGCCTATGGAAAAAACCTTCGATCCCGCCGCCATCGAATCGCGGATGCGCGAGCTGTGGGAGGCGACCGGCGCCTTTCGCGCCGGCCGGCCCGAGCGCGCCGGCGCCGAGCCTTTTTCCATCGTCATTCCGCCGCCGAACGTCACCGGCTCATTGCATATGGGCCATGCGCTCAACAACACGCTGCAGGACATTCTGGCGCGCTATCAGCGCATGCGCGGCCGCGACGTGCTCTGGCAGCCGGGCACGGATCACGCCGGCATAGCGACGCAAATGGTGGTCGAGCGCAAGCTGATGGAGCGCCAGCAGCACCGCCGCGAGCTCGGCCGCGAGAAATTCCTCGAGGAGGTCTGGGCCTGGAAGGCGGAGTCGGGCGGCGTCATCGTCGAACAGTTGAAGCGCCTCGGCGCCTCCTGCGACTGGTCGCGCGAGCGCTTCACGCTCGACGAGGGACTTTCGCGCGCCGTCGCCAAAGTGTTCGTGCAGCTGCACCGCGACGGGCTCATCTATAAGGACAAGCGCCTCGTCAATTGGGACCCGAAGCTGCTCACCGCCATCTCGGACCTCGAGGTCCAGCAGATCGAGGTGAAGGGGCATCTGTGGCACTTCCGCTATCCGATCGTCTATCAGGACGGCCAGCCGACCGGCGACTATATCACGGTCGCGACGACGCGCCCCGAGACCATGCTCGGCGACACCGCCGTCGCCGTGCATCCCGAGGACGAACGTTATCAGAAACTCGTCGGCCGTAATGTGCGTCTGCCTCTCGTCGGACGCCTGATCCCGATCGTCGCCGACGAATACTCCGATCCCGAGAAGGGCACGGGCGCGGTGAAGATCACGCCGGCGCACGACTTCAACGATTTCGAGGTCGGCCGCCGCCACGGGCTGAAGCTCATCAATGTGCTCGACGCCGAAGGCTGCGTGACGCTCGAGGGCAATCACGATTTCTTCGAGCATGTGGCGCCCTCGCCCGAGCTCGACATGACCGTCGCCGCTCTGCACGGCCTCGACCGCAACGCGGCGCGCGCGCGCGTGGTGGCGATGATGGAGGAGCGCGAGCTGCTCGCCGAAGTGTCCGAGCATAAGCATATGGTGCCGCATGGCGACCGCTCCGGCGCCGTGCTGGAGCCGCGCCTCACCGACCAATGGTATGTCGACGCCAAGACGCTGGCGCAGCCGGCGCTCGCCGCCGTCCGCGAGGGCCGCACCCATTTCGTGCCGAAGAATTGGGAGAAGACCTATTTCGATTGGCTGGAGAACATACAGCCCTGGTGCGTGTCGCGCCAGCTGTGGTGGGGCCATCGCATTCCAGCGTGGTATGACGCCGACGGCAATGTCTTTGTCGAGGAGAGCGAAGAGGAAGCGCTCGCGGCGGCGCGCGCGCGGCTCGGGCGCGATGTGGCGCTGACACGCGACGAAGACGTCCTCGACACCTGGTTCTCCTCCGCGCTGTGGCCGTTCTCGACGCTCGGCTGGCCCGACGAGACGAAGGAGCTCGAGCGCTTCTATCCGACCAACGTGCTCGTCACCGGCTTCGACATCATCTTCTTCTGGGTCGCGCGCATGATGATGATGGGCCTCTATTTCAAAAAAGAGGTCCCCTTCCACGACGTCTATATCCACGCCCTCGTCCGCGACGAGAAGGGCGCCAAGATGTCGAAGTCGAAGGGCAATGTCATCGACCCGCTGCATCTCATCAACGACTATGGCGCCGACGCGCTGCGCTTCACTCTGGCGGCAATGGCCGCGCAGGGCCGCGACATCAAGCTGGCGACGCAGCGCGTCGAAGGCTATCGCAATTTCGCGACCAAGCTGTGGAACGCCTCCCGTTTCGCCGAGATCAACGGCTGCGCGCGTGTTCCCGGCTATGATCCGGCGCGCAACGAGATCACGCTGAACCGCTGGATCGTGAGCGAAGCCGCGCGCGCGGCGGAGGAGATCGGCGCCGCGATCGAGGCCTATCGCTTCAACGATGCCGCCGGCGCCGCCTATCGCTTCGTCTGGAACGTGTTCTGCGACTGGTATCTGGAGCTGGCAAAACCGCTGCTGCAGGGCGAGGACGGCGCCGCCAAGGACGAGACGCGCGCCGCCGCCGCTTTCACGCTCGACCAGATCTATGCGCTGCTGCATCCTTTCATGCCCTTCCTCACCGAGGAGCTGTGGGGCGTGAAGGGCCTGGAAGGCCCGCCGCGCGAGACCCCGCTGGCGCTCGCCCCCTGGCCCGCGCTGACGGGGCTGCGCGACGCGGCCGCCGAAGCGGAGATCGGCTGGGTGGTCGACCTCGTCTCGGAGGTGCGCTCGGTACGTTCCGAGCTCAATCTCGCCGCCGGCGCCGAGGCGCCTCTGGTGCTGGTCGCCGCCGGCGCCGAGGTCGAGGCGCGCATTTCCGTTTGGGGCGACACCGCGCGCAAGCTCGCGCGTCTCTCCTCGATCGGCTTTTCCGATACAGCGCCCAAGAGCAGCGCGCAGCTGTTGGTGCGCGGCGTGCTCGCCGCCATTCCACTCGAAGGGATGATCGATTTCGCCGCCGAGAAGATCCGGCTCGTCAAGGAGACGGCGAAGCTCGAGGGCGATGTGAAGAAGATCGAGGCCAAGCTCGCCAACGCCGACTTCCTGGCGCGTGCTCCGGAAGAGGTGATCGAGGAAAATCGCGATCGCCTCGACGATCTGCGCGCCCGCATCGAAAAGCTGGCGGCGGCCGCGAAGCGGCTCGGCTGACGCCACACGCTTCGGTTTCTTCTCAAAACGCGAACGCCCCGCCGATCGGCGGGGCGTTTCGGTTCGTTCATGTCCGTTTCACGACGATGCTGTCACAAGGGCGCGACGTTTCGTCCCTCCCCGTCATTGCGAGCGCAGCGAAGCGACCCAGAGCCATAGCCCGGCCTCTGACTCGCTACGCCGCTTTTCTCGCAATGACGGCCCTGCCCCGAGCGCACGCACGCTCAGCCGAATTTGAACAGCACGCCATAGCCGCCGCGCGGATAATTCCACACGATATCGCCCTGCGGCTCGCACAGGACGCGACAGGTGCCGCATTCGAGGCAGCCATCCGGCGTGATCTCGACCTGTCCGGAGGCCGTCTGCTCATAGCAGCCGGCGGGGCAGATCTTGGTCATCGCCAACAGATTCTTCGACGGCGTCGTGTGCGGCTGCACGACGATATGGGGCTTTCCTTGGTCGACGAGATAGCGGTTCTGGAACAGCTTCTCCTCGACTCGCGCAACTTGCGTCGACATCGCAAATCCTCCTCTCAACGCCAGGCGCGAGCCAGGCGCCATGCATCTCCGACCAATCCCGTCAGCGAGCGCTTCTGGCGGAAGGCTCTGACCGACGCCTTTTCCTTCTCGATCTTCGGCGTTCCGTCGACACGCAAGAAATTCTCCATCGCCTTCGACACGAGGGTCGGATAGTCGAGGAAGAAATTATGCGCCTGCGTGTGCAGCAGCGCCGGCATATCTTTGTATTTCTTCAGATCCTTCATCACGAAACTGTCATCGAGCAGCTTCTTGTAGAGCGCCAGATTCTGCTTCGTCATCGGATCCTTGCGCGACTTCACCTGGAAGATCGCCTCGCCGGCGAGCCGCCCGGAGGTCATAGCAAGATTCGAGCCTTCCCGATGAATGGCGTTGTTGAGCTGCGCCGCGTCGCCGACGACCACCCAGCCGTCGCCGAACAGCTCCGGAATCGTCTTGAAACCGCCTTCCGGAATGAGATGCGCGGCATATTCCTTCACTTCGGAGCCTTCGATCAACGGCGCGATCGACGGATGCGATTTGAAGTTCTCCAGCATTCCATAAGGCGTCTCCTCGTTTTCGGCGAAATCCGACACGAGGCAACCAAAGCCGACAGAAATGCTCTCTTTGTTCGTGTAGACGAAGCCCATGCCGGTCATCCCCTTGGAGATGGTGCCGGCCGCCTCGATCACGACGCCCTCATCGCCATGGAGGTTGAAGCGCGCTTCGAGCGTCTCGCGCGGCAGGAAGTGCATTTCCTTCACCGCCAACGCGACATGGTCGGGCTTGGGCGTCGGACGCAGGCCGGCGCGCGCGCCGAGCAATCCGTTGACGCCTTCCGCGAGCACCACGACATCCGCGAACACCGTGCCGCCGCTGCGATCCGTGCGCACGCCGATCACCTTGCCATAGGCGTCGCTGACGAGCTCGGTGACCGTGGTCTCGCTGATGACGATCGCGCCCTGCGCCTGAACCTGCTTGTTGAACCAGCGGTCGAACTGCGAGCGAATGATCGTGTAGCGGTTCGGACGCTCCTCGTTGAAATCATCCGAGCGATAATGCATGCCCGTATGCGAGCGATCGGTCATCATCCAGAAGCGCTGCTCGATGAGATGCCGCTCGAGCGGCGCCTCCTCGCGGAAGTCCGGGATGATCTTCTCCAGCATGTCCGCGTAGAGAATGCCGCCCTGCACATTCTTCGAGCCCGCATATTCGCCGCGCTCGAGCTGCAGCACATTCAGCCCGCGCGAGGCCATCGTATAGGCGGCGGCGTTGCCGGCCATGCCGGCCCCGATGACGATCGCGTCGAATTTTTCTTCGATCATATCAATCTCCGAGGGGATCAGCCGGCGAGCCGGTCGGCGTTTTCAGGCGAGAGCCGCTGGCGGAAGGCTTCCGTCAAAGCGGGCAGCAGGCGGATGGCGTCGGTCACGATGCCGACATGCGCGAAATCGAAGATCGGCGCATTCTTGTCGGTGTTGATCGCGACGATGCAATCGGCCCCCTCTACGCCGACGCGATGCTGAATCGCGCCGGAAATTCCGGCGGCGATATAGAGCTTCGGACGGATGGTCTTGCCGGTCTGGCCGATCTGCCGATCCGAGGTGATCCAGCCCTTCTGCACCAGCGGACGCGAGCCGCCGAACTCGGCGCCGAGAACGGAGGCGAGATTGCGCACGAGCTGATAATTCTCCGCGCTCTGCAGGCCGAGGCCCCCGGCGACGACGACATCGGCGAAAGCGAGATTGCTCTTGGCCGACTCGCGGTCCGGAATGAACTTCAGCAGCTTGGTGATGATCTTGTCCTCGTCGAGATCGGGCTTGAACTCGACGACCCGGCCGGTGCGCGTCGCATCACGCGCCGGCGTCGGCAGCTGCCGCGGACGCACCGTCGCCATTTGCGGACGATAGTTCAGCGTATAGATCGTGCACAGCAGCGAGCCCCCGAAGGTCGGACGCGTCGCGGCCAACGAGCCGTCGCCATCCACCGCGAGCTCGGTGCAGTCGGCGGTGAGGCCGGTGAGCAGCGTCGTCGCCACCGAGCCGGCGAGATCGCGACCGAGCGTCGTCGCGCCGAGCAGCAGAATTTCTGGCTTATGCGTGTTGACGAGCTGCGTGACCGCCTTGGAGAACGGCTCGTTGCGATAGTCGGAAAGGATCGGATCCTCGACCAGATAAGCGAGATCCGCGCCGTGATAGAAGGCTTCCTGAATCGCATTGCGCGTGCCCTCGCCCGGCGCGCCCAGCACGACGGCGGCGAGATCGACCTTCAGCTGATCGGCGAGCTTGCGACCGGCGCCGAGCAGCTCCCAGGAGACCGGATGGACGACGCCGCGCTCGAGCTCGACGAACACCCACACATGCTTATAGCCGCGGAAATGCTCCGGGAGCTCCTTTTTCGCGCTGGCGCGGCTCTGCTGCGGCGCGGCGGGGGCGGGCTTGTCGGACATTCTCGCTTCTCCTTTAGAACCCACTGGCCAATTTCGTCATGTCTTCCTTGAGCGCCGGATGGCGCTTGAAGATCGCCTCGAGAATCGCATCCGCCGACTCGCCCGCGGTCTTTCCCGGCTCGACGAAGGCCGCGCGCTCGGTGCGCGGCGTCGGCGCGAACACTTTCTTCACGATGGTCGGCGACCCCTTCAAACCGCATTTGGTGAGATCTTCGATCTCCGCGTCCTTGGCGCTCCAGGTGATGATCTCGGCGCGCGCCGCCCGCAGCGAATCGGAAATCGAGCCGCGGCGCACCTCATTGGTGCCTTCGAGCATGGCGATGAGGCAGGGCATTTTGGTCTTCAGCACCTGCGTGCCGCCTTCGGCGCGCCGCTCGATGACCACCTCGCGCTTCTCCGCATCGGCCTCGACGATCTTGGAGACATAGGTCAGCTGCAACAGATCGAGCCGCTTGGCGACGCCTGGGCCGACCTGCGCCGTATCGCCGTCGATCGTCTGCTTGCCGGTGAAAACCAGATCGAGATCGCCCCATGTCTTCTGAATCTTGCGGATCGCCTGAGCGAGCGCATAAGTGGTCGCGAGAGTGTCGGCGCCGGCGAAGAAGCGATCGGTGAGCAGAATCGCACGATCCGCGCCGATCGCCAGCGTCTTGCGCAGCGCGTTCTCCGCCATAGGCGGCCCCATGGTCAACACCGTCACCTCGCCGCCGAACTTGTCGCGCAGCTTCAGCGCTTCCTCGAGCGAGAACAGATCATAAGGATTGATGATCGTCGGCACGCCCTGCCGCATGATCGTGTTGGTGACAGGATGCACGCGAATCTGGGCGCTGTCGGGAACTTGCTTGATGCAGACGAGTATCTTCATTTGTCCATCCTTTCCCGATCCCGACGCGCAAAATTGATGATCATCCGTTCGACACCGTGAGATTGCCGAGCGGCACGAACGGCTTCTTGGGCTCCTCGGCCGGCTTCACGGCGTCCTTATGGACCTTGAACAGGCGCTGCTCGATCGGCGTCGAGACGAGGAAGTCCTGATAGGCCTGCGCGAGGAAAGCGCGGCAGTTCTCGCGGATCTCCTCATCCGTCGCGCCATCGGGCGCGCTCTTGTGCAGATATTCGCCCATGCGTCGCAGGATGTGCAGGCGCGAGTGCCGCACCACTGTCGGATCGTACTCCACGCCGAGAATGTCGAAGAATTCCTCGGCGGCCGAGAGTTTGCGCAGATCATCCAGAAAGCTCATGGCGTGCTGTCTCCGGTGGGTCGATGAGCGGCTTCGTTGACGCGCAATTGCACATGCGCGAGCCGCGCTTCGAGGAAATCGATGCGGTCGATGAGCACGGAAATCGCGTCGCCGACCGGATCGGGAATGAGATGATGCTCGAGATCGATGCGGCCGTCGTGGCCCGAGCGCCGCCGCTGCTCGCGCACGATGCGCCCAGGAATGCCGACGACGGTCATTTCCGGCGGCACGTCCTCGATCACCACCGAATTGGCGCCGATGCGTGCACGCGGACCGACCGTGATCGGTCCGAGAATCTTCGCCCCCGCGCCGATCAGCACGCCGTCCTCGAGCGTCGGGTGGCGCTTCCCGGGCGACCAGGAGGTGCCGCCGAGCGTGACCCCATGATACATCGTCACGTCGTCGCCGATCACCGCGGTCTCGCCGACGACGACGCCCGCGCCGTGATCGATGAAGAAACGCTCGCCGATCGTCGCGCCGGGGTGAATGTCGATATTGGTGACGAGCCGCGCGAACCATGACAATCCGCGCGCGGAAAACTTGCGCCCGGAGCGCCACAGCCGATTGGCGATCCGATGCCAGATCAGCGCATGCACGCCCGGATAGAACAGCACCACCTCGAGCGAGCTGCGCGCCGCCGGATCGCGCTGCGGAACACAGGCGACGTCTTCCCGAATGAGCGCGAACAGCCCTTTCGTAGAGGCGAGCCGAGGCGAGGCGCCCACCGATATAACGCTCATGAAGGGCTCCCCACGGTCTGGCCGGCGTGACGCGCCGCCGTCTCTTCCAACACGCGATCGACGAGGCGAATGAACTCGCCGCGCTTGACCGGTCGCTTTTCCGCGAGCGCCCGCATCTTGACGTGATCGAGCACGCGCGCAGCGGTCTCACGATCGACGTCGACGCCGAGCTCGTCGCATTTCTTCTGGATCGCGCTCACGCCGGAATGCTTGGCGATGACGATGCGATGGCGCCGCCCGAGCAACGCCGGATCGAGCCCCTGATAGGTGCGCACATCCTTGAGCAGCGCCGCGACGTGAATGCCGGACTCATGAGTGAAGATGTCGGAGCCGACGATGGCTTTGTTACGGCCGATCTTGCGGCGCGCCGCGCTCGCGACCAGCCTGGCGAGGCCTTGCAGACGCTTCGGATCGACGGCCGAGCAGCCATGCGCGACATGGCCGAGCGCTGTCGCCACCTCTTCGAGCGCAGCGTTGCCGGCGCGCTCGCCGAGGCCGAGCACAGTGACCGACGCATGGGTCGCGCCGCCGCGCACCGCGGCCAGCGTGTTGGCGGTCGCGAGACCGACATCGTCATGACCGTGAAACTCGATCGCCAGATCGGTCTCCTCGCGCACACGTTTGACCGATTCATAGGTCGTGAACGGATCGAGAATGCCGAGCGTGTCGGCGTATCGGAACCGGATGGCGCCCGCGCTCGCCGCAGCGCGCGCGATCCTGCCGATGTCGCGCGGATCGGCCCGCGAGGAATCCTCGCCGCCGAGCGCGACGCTCAACCCCTTGTCCCGCGCGTAGGAGACGACGCGCAGGACGCGTTCCGCCGCGCCTTCCACATCCGCCTGCAGCTTGACGCCGATCTGCAACCGCGACATCGGCGAGGAAATATTCACATGGGCGACATTGGCGGCGATCGCGGCGTCCACGTCGCGCTCGTCGAGACGACACCACGCCATCACGCGGCAGGGAAGGCCAGCCGTGGCGATCGAGCCGATCGCATCGATCTCGTCGCGCCCCATGATTGGCGTGCCCGCCTCGATCTCGTCGACGCCGGCGGCTGCGAGCGCACGCGCAATCGCCAGCTTCTCCGCCGCGGTGAAGGCGACGCCCGGCGCCTGCTCACCGTCGCGGAGCGTCGTGTCGTTGATGAAGATGCGGGGCTGCTCGCTCACGGGGGATCCCACCACTCACGCGAATACGGGCTTGTCGTTGGTCTTCTTCTCGGCGTCGGCCCAGAAGGGCGACATCTCGCGCAGCTTCTCGACGATCGGCGGCAGCGTTTCGATCACCCGATCGACGTCGCTCGCCTGATTGTCACGCGAGAATGAGAAACGCACCGCGCCATGCAACGCCGCCTCCGGCACCTCCATGGCCTTGAGAACGTGGCTCGGCTCCATCGACCCCGAGGTGCAGGCGGAACCCGACGAGGCGGCGACGCCAGCCCGATTGAGATGCAGCAGGATCGCCTCGCTCTCCACATATTCGAAAGCGAGATTGAGCGTGTTGGGCAGACGATCGTTGCGGTCGCCATTGACGAGGCAGTTCGGCACGCGCTGAAGCACGGCCTTCTCCAGCCGATCGCGCATCTCCTTCACGCGCCCCTGTTCCTCGGCCATATGCGCGAGCGCCAGCTCGGCGGCCTTGCCGAGCCCGATGATCGCCGGCACATTCTCGGTGCCGCCCCGTCGCGCGCGCTCCTGGTGGCCGCCACGAATGAGCGGCTTGAAGCGCACGCCTTTCTTCACATAGAGGGCGCCGATCCCCTTGGGACCATGCAGCTTGTGACCCGACAGCGACAGCATGTCGATGGCGCTGTCCTTCAGCACGATCGACGTCTTTCCCGCCGCCTGAACCGCGTCGGTATGGAACAACGCGCCATGCTGCTTGGCGAGCTCGGCCAAGCCTTCGATCGGAAAGATCGTCCCGGTCTCATTGTTCGCCCACATCAGCGAGACGATCGCGACCTTGTCCGACAGCGCGGCGCGATAGGCCTCGATATCGAGCTGGCCCAATTTGTCGACGCCGATGAAATGGACCTTCGCGCGTCCGGTCTTTTCGAGATGCTCGCAGAGCGACAGGATCGCCGGATGCTCGACCTTGCTAGTCACGATCTCGTTGCGATCCGGCATCGCCTCGAGCGCCGAGAGGATCGCCGCATTGTCGCTCTCGGTCCCGCCAGAGGTATAGATGATCTCATGATCATGCGCCGCGCCGAGCAGCGCCTGCAGCTGCTGCCGCGCCGCCTTCACCGCTTCACCGACGCTGGCGCCGAACGAATGCGCCGATGACGCATTGCCGAAGCTCTCGGAGAAATAGGGCAGCATCGCCTCGACCACGGAAGGATCGGTGCGGGTCGTGGCGTTGTTGTCGAGATAGATCGCGGTCATGGCGCGCTCCTCAAAGTCCATGGGCGTTGCGGCCGACGGGGATCACCCGCATGGGAATGCCGAGTTTGGCGATGAGCCGCTCTTGAATGCCAGAAACGGTGACGCTGGCCATCTGACAGCCGACGCAAGCGCCCGTCAGGCTGACGAGCACGTTGGAGCCATCGACATCGATGAGCTCACAATCGCCGCCGTCCTTGCGCAGATAGACGCGCAAATCTTCGATCGTCTCCTCGATGAGGCGAATTTTCTTCAGATTGGTCATCCCCGCCGAAGGAGGCGGAAGCGGCGACGACGGAGTCAGCGGCGACGACGCAGCGACTGCGGAAGCCGGTCGCGGAGTCTCGGCGCGAGGCTGAGCCGGCCGGGGACGCGCGGCCAGCAGCGTCACCGTGCCCGGCGCGGGCTCCTTGGCCTGCGCTGCGGCGGCCTCGGCGGCAATCTGTGCCGCTTCCTGAATCCGGAGCGCCTCGGCAGTGACGCGAACGAGAATATCCTCGATCCGTTCGTAACAGGTGGTGCAGCCCGAGCCCGCCATCGTGCGGGCCGTCACCTGCTCGACCGAAGTGAGCTGATGCTCGCGGATCGCGCCCTCGATCACCCGCTCGTCGACGCCGTGACAGCGACAAACGAGCGCGCCCTCCTCATGCTCGAATCTCCGGGCCTCGCCGCGAAACGCCGCGAGGGCGGATTGCAGCGCCTCATAGCCCATCACCGCACAATGCATCTTTTCGACCGGCAGTCCGCCCAGATGATTGGCGATGTCTCGGCTTCCGATCGCCGAAGCCTGAGCCAACGTCTTACCGATGACCAGCTCAGTCACCGCCGACGAGGAGGCGATCGCAGAACCGCACCCATAGGCCTGGAAGCGGGCGTCGAGAATGATTTCGGTGACCGGGTCGATGTGGAGCATCAGCTTCAGCGCATCGCCGCAAGCGAGCGCGCCGACCTCGCCGACCGCATTGGCGGTCGAAAGAACGCCAGCATTCTTCGGATTGAAGAAATGCTCCTTGACCTTTTCCGAATAGTCCCACATCGCCGCGCTCCTTTCGATCCGTCAGCCGAAAGACTTGCCGCAGGAGCAGCTCGATTTGGCTTGGGGATTTTCGAAAGTGAAGCCGGAACCCTCGAGCCCATTGACGAAATCGACCTTCGTGCCGTCGAGATAGGCGAGCGAGCCTTCCTCCACGAACACTTTGACGCCGTCGCGCTCGAACAAGTGGTCGGCGGGATTCGCCTCGTTGACGAGACCCATCATATATTTGAAGCCCGCGCAGCCTCCGGCTTCGACCATGATGCGAAGGCCTTCGACCTCCTGGCCGGCGCCGGAAATGGCCGAACGCACCGCGTTCAAGGCGCTGTCTGTGAGCTCGATCATCTGTTGAACCCCTTTGCGGAAATGTCCTGCAAAGGAATTAGCAACCGCTATGCCAACCGCGTTCGACATCCAGAATCAAGTGATTCCACTCTGCCGAAGCTGTCGACTAACCCACATTGTCCGAGATCGAACATGATTGGCTCAGAGCGCCGAAAAACGTCGCTGCACTCGACCTCGAGACAGCGCGAGCTGGTCTATTCGCATGGGAAGATAAAGGGGTCAGTTCTCGCGCGGACCCGGGCGCCCGAGCCTCGCAAGCGCGCTCTCGCCGCTCTCGTCGCCGAAGCAATCATGGAAATCGCTGCATTCGCGACACGTCGGCGAAGAACAAAGGACAAAGCCCTCCAGCTCGCATAACGAGCGATAGAAGAACTTCTTCCATTTCATGTGATTGGAGTTGCGCGCCGCCAGCCCGGGGAATCGTTCGGCCATCAAGCGGCCGAGATCCTCCCGCGCGCCGAGCCCGAGATCCTGCCATAAATGACGAGGCGACATCGACCGTTTGGTCACGATCGCCGCGATCCAGCTCGTCTCTTCGGACGAATCGGAGCGATAGCGCTGCAACAATTGAAGAATTTGATCCTCTTCCTCGTCCAGAACAATCGCTTCCGGTTCCGAGTCGAAATCTATATAGCGCTCGGCCTCCGGCGCCCAAGCGGCGACGAGCCGGCGCAGCTCAGCCCGCGCCAGCCCCATAGCGGGCCCTACATCCGCACCCTGCGCCAGCGTCTCCGACAAGCAGATCGCTAGCATGCAAGCAAAGACATGCCCCGTGAACGGGTCGAGCGCCTGCCGTTCACCAGGGCGAGCGCGCAGCCTGAGGTAGAGCGCGGCCGCGTCCAACTCCGGCGTGGCGGCGCCGATCTCCGAACGTCGATCGTCGGAGAGGAAGGCCATTGTGTCAGGCGCCGATCTGATCGACCGGCACGTGCGTCTGACAGTCTTTGGGACAGACCTTCGCGCACGCCGAGCAGCCGATGCAATCCTGCTCCCGCTCGACCTTCATGATCTTGCGATTGAGCTCACCATCGAAATCATCGTCGTCGTCATCGGTGACGATGCCGAGGATGTTGCTGTCGGCGTCGACGCCATACAGCGCCATGACGTTCTGCGGGCAGACCTTGAAGCATCGGCCACAGCCGATGCAGGTCGCAGGATTGATGTCGGTGAGATAAGACGGCGTCCAGTCGGCGCCGCCTCTCGTCTTGAAAGCTCCCATCACGCTGTCTCCAGTTCCTTGAGCTTCTGCCGAGCGGCCTCCAACGCCGCATAGGCGTCATGTGTTTCTTGCGCGATCGAAAGAATGCTGGTCCAATTGATCGGCAGTTCTTCCGAAAGGTCGTGCAAGTTCATCTTCATATTGGTCGCTTTGGCGGAGAGCTTCTTGATCTCGGCCTTCAGCTCGTCGACGGAGCTCATAGTCGGTTCCCTTTCCGTCTCAGTAGCGCGCCACGTCGGGGAATTTCTCGATCATTTCGACCCCGGCGGCGACCAACTTCGTTCCTTCGTCGGCGAGCTTCTCGAGCGTCTCGAAACCGAAGCGATGCACGTCTCGCAGCTGCTTGTTGACGACGATCAGGCGCCCGGCGATCAGCACCTGACGGCCGAAACCTTCATGGCTCATCTTCATCATCGGCTGAACCATGACGCCCGAAGCGCGCTCGATCGCGAGGCCCACCGCGCTGTAGAACAGCTCGAGCCGCCAGATCGTTTCCGGATCCGGATCGCCGATCATTGGAATCTGCTTGCGAGCTTCCTTGTCGACGATATACGGCTTCAGGAGATCGAGATCTTTCTTATTGTCCCACGTGCCGTGCGTGTCCTGCGCGCGCCACTGCTTGATCAGCTCTTTGATGAAGACGCAATTTTCAGCGTCGCTCGGGGTGATGGTCTCGGTCTCAGCCATTTGCAGCCTCTTCCTCGAAGTCGAAACTTCTCTCTTTGCCCTTGGTCATGACCTTCCGCAGCCACGGCGGCGGAGCGCCTTGCAGCACGACCTTGAGCTTCTCCAACAGGTCGACGATGCTCTCGGGCTGCGGGACCTTCATCGGATGAATGCCCTGAGCGACGACACGCGCGGCGCCTGAACCGCCAATTGCGGCGACATAGAGAATCGCACAGTCTTTGACCGCGTCGAGCTTCGGCTGCAGCTTGTCCTCGTTGCCGTCTTCCTGAAGATCGCCGGTAAAGGCGATCGACTCGACCAGACTGTAGCCCTCGGCCGTCAGTTCGTAGATGGCGATGTTCTTGGCCCAGCCGAAATGGGCGTCGACCCGTTCGAGGTCCTGTGTGGCGAATGCGACTTTCATGCTGCCCTCCTCACTGGTCAGGCCACCGGCGCCAGCTGCACGAGCTCACGCTCGGCCTCGCCGCCGAAATGATGGACGTCTTCTTCCGATTGACGCCAGGTATCGGGATTTGGTTCATGCGTTTGCGCGATGAACATATTGCCGACGGTGAAGATCAGCGTGCGCGTGCCACGATAACCGACCGTCAGCTCATGCCCCGCGCCGAGCCGATCGAAATTCGGCAGGCCGAGCCGGAACAACGGAACGCCGAGACGCTCTGAAGCCTGCCGCCCATGCGAATGCGTCATCAGCAGATCGGCGCCCTTGCCGCGGATCTCCAAATCTTCGAGATCGCCGATCAGAACTTCATCGATCGCCAATTTCTCGAGCACGGGAGAATGCGTTGTCGTCACGGCCGCCTGTAGATGAGCCCCCATTTCTGTCAGCCAGGACCCGATCGCATAGAGCAGATCCGGCTCCGCGCCGACGGCGATATTCTTGCCGCCGAAATGGAAGTGACCATCGAGCATGGCGTCGACGAGTTGCCCTCTTTGACGCTTCAGCTTCGTTGGAACCGGTCGACCGCTAATGCGCGCGAGAAAGCCCATCAGCTCGTCGTTGGGAGCGAGTCCTGTCAGCCGATCGAACAAGACAAACGGAACTCCCGTTCGTTTTTCGAGCGTTGTCGCAGCGAGACGCATCTGCTCGCCGACGGCGATAGTCCATGCGGCCGAGCCCATCGCCGCCATAGTCTCGCGCGAGGTCCCGCCGAGCGTCGTGGGGGTAAAATCTTCGGGCAGGTGACCGTCCAGCGAACCCGAGAGATCCGGCAGAAACGCGGGCTCCAACCCAAAAGCCTCGATGATGTCACGCAGCTCGTCGATATCGCCCGGCGTCAGATGGCAGCCGGGCAGCACATTGACGCGCTGCGGCGCACGTTGAACGGGACCATCGTTCTTCGGAACGAAGACTTCGATCAACTTGGCGACAGCCTTCTCCCAACCGTCCTGAAACGCATCCTTGAAGTCTGGCGTCGACACATAGACGATGCCCATGTGATCGAGCTCGGGATGCCGCTGCCGAACCAGTTGAATGTAGCCGTCGACGTCATCGCCCTTCGTTTCGGTGACGCCGGTGGAGCAGATGCCGATCACTTCGGGTTTCGCGCGTTTGGCGATATTGACGATCGCCTCCTCGACATTCTCGAGCCCGCCGAGCACGGTGGCGACTTCGCTCATCGCGGTCGTCTGCAGCGGAATCGCTTCCTTGAAGTGACGAACGAACAGCACCAGCCCAAATGATGTGCAGCCTTGCGAACCGTGCAGCAGCGGCATGCAACCCTGCACACCCATGAAGGCGAGCGCGCCTCCGATCGGCTGGCTCATCTTGAGCGGATTGACCGCGCAAGCTTTCTTTGTGACTTCGACCTTCGCCATGACGGCACCTCACGCCGCCAAGGAAGCAGGAACCGCGCCACTCGCGTTGGCGGCGTCGAGCATCGTCTCTATCGTGCCTTGGCAACCGCCGCAGCCGGTTCCGGCATGAGTGGCGGCGCCGACAGCCTCGACGCTCGTCAGCTTGCCGTCCCGAATCGCATCCTCGAGCGCGCCGACGTTCACATTGTGACATTTGCAGACGCGTTTCTCACGACGAGCCGCCTCGGCCATGACCGGATCCGCGGCGAGGGCGGCGGCTTCCGCCGCGATCGCCTCATTCGCCCGCTCTTCCCACGTTTTTTCCTGCCACGGAGGGGGCCGCCTCACCTGCTCCCACACGGGATTGTAGAGCGCCTTGTCGATCTCTTGCACCAGCTCGACCATGCCCTCATAGCCCGCATAGGCGTGATGACGTTCCTGATTAATGTCGAGCCAAGGCATTTTGGCCTTGAGCGCGATGAACTGGGAGCGACCGCCGGAGAGCATGATATCGGCTTGCGCGTCCCGGAGCATTTTGAACATTTCACGCGGAGTCATATCGTCGATCATATGGGCGTCTTGCCCCATGAGCTCCTTGATGCGCTCCTTGTCTTCCTTGGTGGACTTTTTCACGCTGGTGCCCACCAGCTCCAAGCCGGCCTCTTGCAGCGCCGCCACCACCGACCAGGACTTCACGCCACCGGTGATGAGCAATACTTTCTTCCCGAGCAGACGATCCCGATAAGGCGCAATGCGCTCCCACGCTCGCGCTTCCTCGCGCTCGATCACCGCGTTGGTGCGATCCATCAGTTCCGCGGGCGCCCCGCGCTCAATGAGCAGCCGCGCAATTTCGCGCAACGAATCGCTCATATCGCCGATGCCATAGAACGACCCCTCGAAGAAGGGGATGTCGTAGCGCTCTTCCATCTTGCGGGCGACGTTGATCATCGCCTTGGAACAGACCATCATCGACGCTTTGGCGCGATGGGAATAGGCGACTTCCTTATATTTGGCGTCGCCCGAAATGCAGGCGAGAATGCGAATGCCGAGCTCGTCGAGCAGCGGCTTCACCTGCCACAACTCGCCGGCGAGATTATATTCGCCGATGATGTTGATGTCGTAAGGAGTCGTATACTCGGGCTCCTCGGTTCCGATCACATGATCGAGGATCGCTTCACCCGCGAGCTTATTGCCGAGGTTCTTCGGACCGACAAAACCAGGCGAGTTGACCGGTATGACGGGCTTGTCGAATTTCTTGCTGGCGGCCTTGCACACGGCGTCGATGTCATCGCCGATCATCGCAGGCACGCAGGTCTGATAGACGAACACCGCCGGCGGGTTGTATTTGTCGATGATTTCCTTGATCGACTTGTAGAGGCGCTTCTCCCCGCCGAAGACGACATCCGTCTCGGAAATGTCGGTGGTGAAACCGGTTCGGTAGAGGCTGGAACCCGAGGTCTTGGCCCCGCGGTTGTCCCAGGAATTGCCTTCGCAGGCGATGGGGCCGTGAACGAGATGGGCGACGTCGGTGATCGGCTGAAGCGCGATCTTCGCGCCGTCGAAAGCACAACCGCCGGCCGCGGCGCCGGGCGCCAGCTGCTTCGTGCAGCCCTTCTTACGTTCTTTTTCGGATTTGCCCTTGTTCTTGTCGCAACCGGGCTCGTTGAAGACGTCCTGAATTTTTGCGGAAACAGCGCTCATGTGGCACCTCCTGCGACGGCCATCGCGTCCCACACTCGCGCATATCAGCGCCGGCGCCGCGATCGACCTGATCGACTAGGCTCGTGTTCTTGTTGTTCCGCCGGGCCAAAACGCAACGCGGCCCGGCGGAAGTGTCGCAATCAGCGAATGATGTCGAAGCTATAGTCCGACTTGGCGGGAACGATCGTGTTGCGATCGGTCTCCTCGAACACCTTGTCGAGCAGCCACACCAGAACATTCAGGCCGCCCTGATAGCCCCACACCGGATAACGGTGATAGTGATGGCGATCGAAAATCGGGAAGCCGATGCGCAGCAGCGGAGTGCCGGTGTCACGCTCGAGATATTTGCCGTAGGTGTTGCCGATCAGGAAGTCGACCGGCTCCGTGAACAGCAGCGAACGCATGTGCCAGAGATCCTTACCGGGATAGCACTTGCAGTTCTTGCCGAAGGGCGAGGAGGCGAACAGCGCGTTCATCTTCTCTTCCCAGAGCTTGCCGCCGTTGGACGCCAGCACGGTGATCGGCTCGGCGCCGAGCTCGAGCAGGAAGGCGGACAGGCCGTAGCAGAGATCCGGATCGCCGTAGATCGCGTAACGCTTGCCGTGCAAATGCGCGGAAGAGTCGGCGATCGCATCGACCAGGCGGCCGCGCTCCTTAGTCAGCTCCTTCGAGATCGGCTTGCCGGTGACCTCCGAGACCTTCATCAGGAACTCGTCGGTGCCGCGAACGCCAATCGGATGATGGAAGGAATAGGTGTCCTGGCCGCTGGCGGCGATGAGCGGCAGAGTCTTCTCCGTGGAGAAGTGCTGCATCGAGAAGGTCGCCTTGGCGTGGATCGCGTTGGCCGCGTCTTCGAGCGTCGTGCCGCCGTCATACATGCGGAACTCGCCGTCGGTCGGCGTATCCCACACGTCGCTCGGATCGCCGAGGATCGTGTATTCGACGCCCATCGAGTCGAACATGCGCTTCACTTCGCGAATGTTGCCGACCACATAGCCGTCGAAGCCGCCGATGAAGTTGATCTTCTCGTTCGGAACGCGCTCGAGCTTGGGCGCAGTGCCGGCCTTGCCGTTCCAGAAGTGATCGACAATGCCCTTCATCACATTGTCGTAGCCGGTGACGTGGCTGCCGACGAAAGCGGGAGTGTGCGCGAACGGAACGTCGTACTCCATCGGAACGGAGCCCTTGTCCTTCGACGTCTTGATGAAGGCGTTCAGGTCGTCGCCGATGACTTCCGCCATGCAGGTGGTAGAGACGGAGATCATCTTCGGCTTATACATATTGTAGGTGTTGGCGAGGCCGTCGATCATATTGTTGAGGCCGCCGAACACCGCCGCGTCTTCGGTCATCGAGGAGGAGACGCAAGACGTCGGCTCCTTGAAGTGGCGCGAGAAGTGCGAGCGATAATAAGCGACGCAGCCCTGCGAACCATGCACGAACGGAATCGTGCTCTCGAACCCGAGCGAGGCGAAAACCGCGCCGAGCGGCTGGCAGGCCTTCGCGGGGTTGACGGTCAGAGCCTCACGAGCGAAGTTTTTGTCCTGATATTCCTTGGTCTTGGCCCAATCCTTCACGCGCTCGACCTCGGAGTCGGCGACATGATTCTCGAACTCTTTCTTCTTTCTCTCGAACAGCTCGATGTATTCCGGCTGACGGAATAGATTGAAATGGTCGAGAACATTTTCTGCATTCTGTGGCATGTCGGTTCCCCTCGTTGTCCGCGAGCGCCCGCTCTCGAAGACCAAAGTCGGCGATCCGACATCGGCCCTCCCGAATGCGAACGGGGCGAACCCCGTTCGCACAGAGAGCGTTTGACTCTCAGTCGATCAAGCCGCCCAAGGCGCCTTGGCGAATTTCCAGACCGGCGAATTGATCGCCATGTCCATGTCGCGAGCGAAGATCGCGAAGCCGTCATAACCGTGATACGGGCCCGAGTAATCCCAGCTGTGCATCTGGCGGAAGGGCACGCCCATCTTCTGGAAGACGTACTTCTCCTTGATGCCCGAGCCGACCAGATCCGGCTGGATCTTCTCGACAAACTTCTCGAACTCGTAGCCGGTCACGTCGTCATAGATCAGCGTGCCGTCCTTCACATAATGGGTCGTGCGCTGATAATCGTCGTTGTGGCCGAACTCATAGCCCGTGCCGACGATCTCCATGCCGAGGTCCTCATAGGCGCCGATCACGTGACGCGGACGGAGACCGCCGACGAACAGCATGACCTTCTTGCCCTCAAGA